>NZ_CADFEM010000022.1:0-102926 GCF_902833245.1 Burkholderia sp. BCC0398 | reverse complement strand
CGCACGCGCTTGAGCAGCTCCAGCGCCTGCTGCACGCGGTCTTCCAGCAGCTCGGCGCTCGGGATCTCGTTCGCGTCGTCGGTCTTGCCGAGCGGCAGGTTGCCGCCCTTGAAGAACGCCTCGAGCGCGTCGACCAGCTGCAGCTTGTTCTTCAGCGACAGCTCGATGTTGATCCGCTCGATGCCGTCGGTGTACTCGCCCATCCGGTTCAGCGGGATCACGACGTCCTCGTTGATCTTGAACGCGTTCGTGTGCTTCGCGATCGCGGCCGTGCGGCTGCGGTCGAGCCAGAAGCGCTTGCGCGCCTCCGCGCTGACCGCGACGAAGCCTTCGCCGCTCTTGCCGTTCGCCATCCGGATCACTTCGGACGTCGCCTGCGCGACCGCATCGGCGTCGTCGCCGACGATGTCGCCGATCAGCACCATCTTCGGGAACGCGTTGCGCTTGCTCTTGGTCGCGTAGCCGACCGCGCGCAGGTAGCGCTCGTCGAGGTGCTCGAGGCCCGCGAGGATCGCGCCGCCCTGCTTCGACGTCTCGAACAGGTAGTCCTTGATCTCGACGATGCTCGGGATCGCCTCGCGCGCCTGGCCGAAGAATTCGAGGCAGACGGTGCGCGTATGCGCGGGCATCTTGTGCAGCACCCAGCGCGCGGACGTGATGAGCCCGTCGCAGCCTTCCTTCTGCACGCCCGGCAGGCCGGCGAGGAACTTGTCGGTCACGTCCTTGCCGAGCCCTTCCTTGCGNCCCTCGATCTCGAGCATCTCGGTCTTGAGCAGCTTCTCGCCGGGCGCGTATGCGCCGTCGAACCACTTCAGCTCGAAGCGCGCGACCGCGATGTCGTGGATCTTGCCCTGGTTGTGCTCGTGGCGCGTGACTTCGAGCCAGTTGCCGTCCGGGTCGACCATTCGCCACCACGCGAGGTTGTCCAGCGCGGTGCCCCACAGCACGGCCTTCTTGCCGCCCGCGTTCATCGCGACGTTGCCGCCGATGCACGACGCGTCGAGCGAGGTCGGATCGACCGCGAACACGTAGCCGGCCGCTTCGGCCGCCTCGGTCACGCGGCGCGTGACGACGCCCGCGCCGGAGAAGATCGTCGGCACCTTGTGCGCGACGCCCGGCAGCTCGGTCAGTTCGACCGCGCCGAGCTGTTCGAGCTTCTCGGTGTTGATCACCGCGGAGAACGGCGTGAGCGGCACCGCGCCGCCCGTGTAGCCGGTGCCGCCGCCGCGCGGGATCACGGTCAGGCCGAGCTCGAAGCACGCCTTGATCAGCGCGGCGATCTCGGCTTCGGTGTCCGGCGTCAGCACGACGAACGGGTATTCGACGCGCCAGTCGGTCGCGTCCGTCACGTGCGACACGCGCGACAGCCCGTCGAAGCGGATGTTGTCCTTCTGCGTGCAGCGGCCGAGCGCCTTGGTCGCGCGGCGGCGCAGCTCGGCCATCTTGTCGAATTCGTCGGCGAATTCGTCGACCGCGCGCTGCGCGGCGGTTTCGAGCATCTCGACGCGCGACGCGCGTTCGCGGCCGGCGTCGTCGTACCATCCGCTCACACTCACCCGACGGCGCCTTGCAATTTCGGACAGCCGATCATGCATCGTGGCGATCAGGAACCGGCGACGCCTTCGGTTATCGAGCAGGTCGTCCTGCAGGTACGGGTTGCGGCGCACGATCCAGAGGTCGCCGAGCACTTCGCAGAGCATCCGTGCCGAGCGGCCCGTGCGGCGCTCGGCGCGCAGTTCGTCGAGCACCGCCCACGCGTCCTCGCCGAGCAGGCGGATCACGATCTCGCGATCGGAAAACGACGTGTAGTTATACGGAATATTGCGCGACGGTTCATGCAATCCTGCTATTGCCCGAATACGCTCCAGCAATTGTACGGTTGGCAGTCGGGCATTCATTGGCGTCTATGAAATGAATGATGAAGCGATCGAGAACCACGCTCGGAAAAGCGGAATCGTATTCGGCAATCAGCAGGGAAACTAAACGGAAATGACGGTCCGGATCAAATCGAATGCGCCTTTCAGCATCATCGCCGTGGCGATACCGACCAACGGAGGCGCAAGCACGCCGGTCACGCACAGCAAGACACGGCCCGGGATCGGCAAGCCCGGTCGCTTCCATGCGATATAAAGTGCTGCCGGCGGCAGAAAGAGAATCGACAAAATATAGGCTTTGTACGTCAACCCGTGACGCGCGACAAATGCCTTGACCTTTTCCTTGAAAGACATTCCCGAACTCTCCTAGATCAATCCCAGACGGCTAACCTTCGCCACCGCTTGCGCTCTATTCGACACACGCAGCTTCTCATAGACGTTCGTCAGATGAAACTTGACCGTTCTTTCAGACATCGAAAGGATCCGGCCGATTTCCCACGCAGTCTTGCCTTCGACGACCCATTTGATTACATCGGATTCCTTTCTCGTGAACTGAATCCTGTTCGCGCTTTCGCAAGCATCCGGCTCGAGACCCGCTGCACACGGTTGCGCGCCTTCCCGGTTCTGCCTCGCAATCTTCTGGGTCAACGCTGCGTGCAAATGCATGGCGATGAGACTGACGAGCAACGCCGAATGCAACGTCGTGTCTTCGCACTTCAGCTGCAAAACGGTCCGAATGGCCGTCGAATCACCGGGTGGAGCGCCGATGCAAGCGACCACACCCCGCCCGCGCATGTATGACGCGACATCGTTGACCTGCGCATCGCGTTGCGGCGCTTCCCCGTCGAGATCGCGCCAGCGAAACGTATGATCCTGACGATCGGACAACGCGAAGCAACTCAGATATCGATCGATATCGATCCCGGGACCAAACAAAGTCACGCCTCGCCGGGTTCCGGCGTCGCTCGCGGCCCCATAGCGATATATCAGCCCGTGAGAAGCCGTATCGCCGCTTCCGCCGTGCAAAATCAAACACTTGTCGAACGGAATCACGCGTCCGATTTTTTCCGCGAGTTGATCGATCCCCTCGGTCAAACCGTTGGGACGAAGAATCTCGCCAATGATGCGAGAAAAGGTCTCCAATTTTCTGGGCCCTTATTGAAAAGACAAGATTCGTATTCGTTGACATGCTCCGGCAGCCGAATATCTGCCAAGGCTTCAAGGCCGTACCGGACGGGCAATCCAACGCCGCTTGCTTTCTACGCGCCAGCACTGCGACAGTATCCGATGGCAACGTCTAGGCCGCCATCGTTCGCGAACCATGTTTTGATAACCAGTACTCACGAGGAATACAAACCAATTACGCAAGACCATTAACATCTGAATTATTTACTTTGCCAATGGCTGAAACAGTTCACTGTACGGGCCACCTGTCTAGATTCCGCGCTCTAAACTTGAAGCTGCGCAAGTATATCGGAGGACAGAAGACAGAAACATTACTTTCCGAAAAAAATATGTAATGAACCTTTCTTTTGTATTACGCGAAAAAATGGCGGTTTTATTGCATAAAAACGATTTTATATCGCATAATATTTCAACAATCCGGCGAAGTGCGGCATTTTGTCACAATTCCGACCCGAGGACGCCAGAAAACTTTACAAATCAGCCGACATCAATTTCACCCCCTCGTATAATGCGAGGCATTATTCACATCCCCCGAATCCACCGCAATCAATTACCGTTTCGATAATTCAAGAAATCCGGCCGATCAAATCATGTCTTTCAAATGCCGTTATATTTGTCGCGCTCTTGCGGCCATCGATCGGCCGAATTAGAAAAATTGGCAGACTACGCAAACTTTCCACCGACGCATCTCGTCGGCATACGATTAGCGCAATCATGAGCAGTGACCGTCACCGCTTGTGCGTCCCCAAAGCGGAATACGCCGTATGAGGCCGGTTACGACGACCATGCCGCGCACCGGGTACGGTTGCGGACAAAGATACGTCGACGTCCATCAACGACAACACCTGCGGGCAGTCGGGGATTCGGCCGGCATTCCGCCGCTGGCGAGACGAGCGGACGTGGCGCGTTCGATGCAATGCCGGCCGGTATTTCAGGAAATTCCGGTGCCCGATGTGCACCGGTGTGCGCATTGGAAGCTTCGTCGCGTTCACGAACGTCCGTCTTGCGTCCGCTTCGTCATCGCGCGAAGGCGGCCCTCGAACTTGTGCAGCAGCATCGATGCCGTGGCCGCAAGCCCGATGGCGAGTCCGCTCCAGATGCCGTAGATGCCGTATCCCAGCATCACACCGGCCGCCCAGGCGATCGGCAGACCAATCAACCAGTATCCGACGATCGATATCCGAAACGAACTCGTTACGTCACCGAGGCCCCGCAAAATGCCGACGCCGATGTTCTGGCTGCAATCGAAGATCTGCAGCAGCGCCGCGATCGTCAGCAGCCCACCGGCGAGGCGCAGGACTTCGGCACTCGCGGCCACGCCGTTATCGAGAAATGGCGCGAGCACGCGGGTGGGCACAACGAGATACGGCAGCGCAACGATCAACATGGTCACGACGCCCAGCGCGAGCCCCGTATAGCCGAGTCGACGCGCACCGCGATAGTCGTGCCGCGCACACGCATGGCTGATGCTGATCGACGAAGCGTGAGACAAACCGACCGAAATCATGAACACGATGTAGATCACCTGATTCACGATCGTCTGGGCAGCCAGCGCATCGGCGCCGAGCGTCCCGATCACGAGCGTGAGGACGGTGAAGAACGCAGCTTCCGATCCATAGGTTGCCGCAATCGGCAAACCCATCCGCCACGTCCGCGCCAACGTATCGGCATCGGCGCGCCAGACGGCAAGCGACAAGTGTTCGGACAGTTCCGGCCGGCGCCTGGCGATCGTCAGAAACGCGATGAAGGAAAGCAGGTACACGCTGCTGGTTGCGCACGCAATACCGATCAGGCCGAGCTTCGGAAAGCCGAACCGGCCGAACATCAACGCGTAGTCGAGCGCCGCATTGACGACGATCGATACGATCGTGATCGCCAATAGCGGCCCGGGCTTGCGCAGTCCGACGGTATATTGTCGAAGCACCTGAAACCACAGACACGGCAATATGCCCGGTGCGGCCGCCGCAAGATAGAACGAGGCTTGCCGCGCAACGTCCGGATCCTGCCCGAGCCAGACAAGCGGCATTTCGATACACAGCATCATCAATGCAAACGCCAGTGCCGCGAGCGTCGACAGCGCAAAGCCGGAGCGCACCAGCCGCATGATGTCGGCATGCGCGTGTTGACCGTTCGCGAACGCGACGAGGTTGCCGGTTCCCGTCACCAGTCCGGTTCCCATCGTCCGGAACTGGTTGAAGATCGTCAGCGCGAGCCCCCCAGCGGCGATCTCGCGCGGGCCAAGCATCCCCATCATGACGATGTCGGTGGTCGTCAGCGCCACCTGGGCGAGCTGCGTAAGGATCAGAGGAGCGGCCAGCACGCCGATTTGCGCGGCATCGAGCCAGACTTGTCGATGAACTTTCATGCGGCGCGGGAAAATATCGATTCGAGTTCCTGATCAATCGACTCGTCGAGCAGATTTCGCGCTCGCATCCAGTCGTCGTCGAACACCGTGTCGAGGTATTTTTCGCCGCCGTCACAGACCAGGGCCACGAGCGTAGCACCCGCCGGCAGCGAATCGAACATCTTCAACGCGTGCCAGATGACGCTGCCCGCCGAGCCGCCGACGAGCAGCGACTTCTTGCGTGCGATATAGCGTGCCGTATTGAAGGCGGCCGCGTCCGTCACTTTGTGGCCTTCGTCGAGCAACGCATAGTCGACCAACGCGCCGATCTCGGCGCCGGGCGGCGTCCCGGTGCCGGACTGATAATACGATCCGCCTTCGCCGCCGAACACGATCGACCCGACGGGCTCGACACCAATGACGCGCGGCGCCGGGCCCGTCGCGAGCAGTTCTCGTGCAGTGCCGAACAGCGAGCCTCCGGTGCCAACCGACCCGACCAGAAAGTCGATTCGGTCGCCGAGGACGTCGCGCAGTTCATGTGCCAGCCCGCGGTAACCGTTACCGTTCGCGGGATTGTTGTGCTGCTCCGTCCAGATGCTGTCCGGATCGTCGGCTGCCATGCGCTTGGCAAGCGCGTCGCGGTCCGCCGTCGCGATCGTGTCGCCGTCGCTCACGCAAACGAGCTTTGCGCCGAATGCTTGCATCGCGCGCAGCTTGTCTTTCGACGCGTGACTGTCCACGATCGCGGTAAACCGATAGCCGCGCTCGGCCGACAACAGCGCCAGCCCCATGCCCGTATTGCCGGACGTCGATTCGATCACGTGTCCGGCCGGCCGCAGACTGCCGTCCTGTTCCGCTTCGTCGAGCATCTGCCTCGCCATCCGGATCTTGGCGCTGCCGGTCGGATTCGTCGATTCGAGTTTAAGCAGGATGCGCGCGCCGTTGGCGCCGCGAATCAATTCGAACAACGGCGTGCGGCCGACAAGATCCGATACCTTCGACACGATCGCAGGGACGGTGATCGTGGCTTGCTCACCCATAAAACGCACATTCATTGGTCAGGCTCCCGGAAGCTGGAAGAGGCGATCGACGCGCCAGCGTGGCCGCGCGCCGTCAAGTGTCAAGACAAGCTTGGGGGGAAGCGGCAGCTCGTGAAATGAAGATTCGTTCGAATCCATCTGATAGCCGGCCGTGTTCGGGTAGATCAGCAGATCGCCGGGTTCCGGGCGCTGCCCGAATGCGATCTTGCGCCAGGTCAGCATGTCCGAATCGAGGCAGCTCGCCCCGCCGACACAGGCGCGATAAGGCATGCCCGTGCGCGGCGATCGCGAAGGCTCGCGCACGACGCTTAGCAGTTCCGGATCGGGCAGGAATTCGCTGGCAAACCATTGCTCCGACACGCTGAAGCTCGTGCCGTTGACGGTCGCGATGCCATAGTCGCCGCAGTCCTTCACGCCTTGCACGGCAAACGCCGTGAACCCTGCCTGATCCAGCAGCGCCCGCCCCGGCTCCAGCATGATCGTCAGGCCGTGCTCGCGAAGCAGTTCGGCGAGCGATGCGGATTCCCCACCAGGCGTACCAGCCAGGATCGCATCGAGCATCTGCGCGCCGCTGCAGGCCGAGTGATATGGATAGAATCCGTCGAATACCTTGTTGGCGTGGTAATCGTCCGCCCGGTGCGCACGCTGGAATGCGTGCCAGTCGCGCTCGCTCGCGTACGACATCGCGAAGCCGCCACCGATGTTGATCGTGTGCGGCGCAAGACCGAGTTCGCGCGCAGCCAAGCACGCACGCATCGCGATCGCGGCCTGATTGCAGCGCTCCGTCGCGCTGTAACCGGACAGATGGAACGAGAACCCTTCAAGGACGAGCGACGCCCGCGTCGCGGCACAGGTCGATAGCGCAACGCGAAGTGCGTCGGCACTCAAACCGAATCGGCTATCGTTGCGTGCCGCCGGCGCCATCCGCAACAGAATGCGTGCAACCCGCTTCGCCTGTTCCGAGATCGCGATCAGCCGATTCAGTTCTTCGTCGCTGTCGATGGCGATCAACGCATCGTGCAAAACCGCGAGCCGCAGCAGCGCACGCGACTTCGACGGGCCGGATACACCGATATCGGCTCCGCACACCCCCGCAGCCAACGCTTCCGAGAACTCGCCCGTGCTTGCGACGTCGACGCCGATCCCGGATGCTGCCGCCGCATGCGCAAAGCATCGCGCCTTGTTCGCCTTCTTCGCGTAGTAAATGCGCCCGGACACCTGGCGATCGTCCAGTACGCGCCGAAATTCGGCGACATTGTGCGCGAAACGTTCGGGAAACAGGAAATGAACGGGCGCGTCGAAGCCATGGACAAGATCGTGGATCATCGCCTGATGCTCGTCCACGAAATCCCGCAGTAGCGGATCCCACAACGCCGGCAGTCGCGGAATATCCGTCACCATAGCTCGACTTCCCGGCCGAGCCCTTTCGTCAGCGCGGCGTCGGCCAGCACGCGCCCCAGCGCGATGTCGGTCACGATCATGCCGCTGTTGAACGCGTAAACGATATCGGCATCGTTGCGCCGCGCAGGCTTGCGGCCAAGCAGTATGTCCGGAAGCTCCGCATCGACGGCAGGCAGTTTTCCGGCTTCGTCCGCGAGATCGGCACCGGTCACCTGCATTTGGGCCTCGCTCGTCGCGATGCGGTAATCGGCGCCATGCAGCGCGTCGGCGTGAATGCCGTATCCGACCAGAAGCGCGAGCGCACCCGGCTTCAACGCCGCGTGCCGCACGCTCTCCGATACGCCGACGCCGGCCACCCCGAGCACGATGTCCGCTGCGTTCGCGGAGGCGGCGAGATCCTTCGATACTTCGATGTCACGGCCCGGATGAAAGCGCTTCAACGTCTTGCGGACAGCATCGATTCCCGACTCATAGTGGCCGTGTACGATCACGCGCTCGATGTCCGGCAATGCGGTCAGCAGGAACGGCGCCGCCATCCGCCCCTGCGTCCCCGTGCCGACGACGAGCGCCGTTCGAGCCCGCGGCGCGGCCGCACGCGCGATCAGGGCGGACACCGCCGGCGTGCGCAGCGATCCGACAAGGCTGCCGTCCATCAATGCGACAGGCATGCCGGTTTCGTCGTCGAACAGCAACAACGTCGTGTAGTACTTCTGCAGTTCGCGGTTGTGTTCCGGATCGAACTTATACGACGTCTTGAAACCGACCGTTCTGCGTCCACCGTCTCGACCCAGCATCGAGTACGCGACAGAATGCTTGTCCGCGGGCTGGCTCATCAGCTTGCGCGGATTGTCGGATTCGCCGGTACCGAGGCCAAGGTATGCCCGTTCGACGGCATCGAGCACCATCGACGGGTCGTAGTCGAGCTCGTCGATCGTGCGCTTGCCAAGCACAAGGAGTCTCGAGGGTTGCGTTGCGAGCCGCGGTCGAACGTCCGCGTCGGGTTCAGCGCCATCAGCCATCGTGGATATCATCGTATTCACTTGTGTCTCACCGGATTTCACGTATCGAACGGGCCTGCCGCGCACGTCGTGCAGGTTGACTTGAAGATTGACGTGCCGCGACCGGCACCGACGCGCCAGATCGCACATGCTTGTTCGGCTGCGTTGCCGCTGCGAATCGCGCGCTCGACATGAGGGCGGATGCGCCGGGAGGCTGGCGGCACGTTCAATTACTGCGGGTGCTTCATGCCTGCAGCGTATTGATCATGGAATCTTTCCTTCCGAAATGCAGATCACGGAGCAAAATATTGGATCGGCAATCATTTCGTTTTTCATTACATACAATTCCATCATTATGCAATCCGAATCAAATTGATTAAAAAAGCCACATTAATATCATCGAGAACCACAATATGGCTCGCGATTGACGTCGATCAGATAATCAGCATTTCGATAACGAAAATGCCGTGTGCCGCCTGATATTCACCAGGCGCGGGCTGACGAGTTCAGCAATTTCGACGGGATTCCCTCACGTCGGCATAGCTGCCTGGCAGGCGCATTCATGTCGCGACAACGCGCGCACATGATGAGGCGCAGCGAACCGTGTCACGACCATCTGGGCGTTCCGTCACCGTCGATGGTTGCGAGCGGTAGAGAAAATACAAATCGCTCGTATTTATAAACTAGCTTCCACTTTCCTTGCAAATACTTTATTTCATTATTGCGAATGCATTTACGGCGGCCGTCATTGAATCATGAAAGTGAAATTGAGGCCGCTAGCCGCTCGATGGCGGTATAGAAAAGCAAAATCGGTTTGTTGAGGGAGAAAAAATGCCCTGCATCGGGGGCTGCCGAAACGTTCGGGGGAGATATGTCGTTACGGTGCCGGGCTTTCCGCGGTAGGCGGTTTGGGGAACCGCTTGCGGGCCGCATTGCGTGCCAGTTCAGTCGACCAGCCGCTTATTATTCTTCGCAATCCAAATCAATATCGATGCATCGTTTCCCCGCGTTTCGACATGAGGCTCCGTGCGCGACGTATCGCGTTCCTCAATAGAAAAACCCGGCCCGCAACGAAGCGGGCCGGGCCGGGCCGTGACGGGATGCGTGCTGCTTGTTACAGCGCGCCGCCTTGCGCCGACGCCGAGCCCTTCACGCCGACCGACGCGCCGCCCTGCACCGAATTCGTCGCGCCTTCGAGCGCTTCGCCGGCCTTCGCCTTCGCGCCGCCCGCGACGTCGCCTGCGGTCGACACCGCGCCTTGGGCATGGCTCTTCGCCGAGGCGGCGACGTGCTTCACGTGCGACTTCGTCGTGTGCACGGCCGATGCCGCCGCATCCTTCGTCGCGCCGGCCGCCGAACCGACCGCCTGCGTCGCGCCGCCCACCGCCGTCCCGGCTGCCGAGCCCACGCCGCCGACCGTCTGGCCGACGCCGTTCAGCGCGCCGCCGACGACATTGCCCGCGCCCGAACCCGAGCCTGCCGCATTCGCACCGGCGCCAGCCTGCACACCGACGCCGCCGCCGAGCAGCGGCGTCTGGACCTGCGCGCCGACGCCTGCGGAACCCTGGGCGCCGGTCTGGGCCGTCTGTGCAAATGCAGCCGACGTCGCCATCGCCGTCAGAGCGGCACCCAGCAGAATCGTACGAATCTTGTTCATGGTCATTCTCCCCAAAGACGTTGTTGCTGCGGGCCGCGTTCGTGCGGCTGGTCGCATGCCTTGCCGCGACATGCGGCAGGTGGAGCCAATGTAGCGGCGCCGGCGAGCAAAACGACTGAATTGCGGGGACTGTTACTTCCGTTGCAAATGCTGACGATTGACTCACACTGTTTGACAATCGGAGGTTTGTGGCGGGGTGGCCGCTGCATTTGACGACGGACGGCCGCGGCCCGGGCCGGCAGACGTGCTTCATTCAGACGCCTTCATCTGCATTCCGAATTATTGGGGATTGCGCGGCCGTCGATGCGACCTCGTCATGATGCACGGCCCCGGCCGCCAGCAAGCGAACCGGGGCCGTGCGCACGCTGCGCGGTTACGGCCGGAACGTATCGCCCAGCACGACGCCTTCGCGACGCGGATCGGTGCCGCCCTGCAACGCCGGCGACTGGCCGACCGTCACGCGCATCACCGTATTGACGCCGCTCGCCTGCGCGGACGTCGACACCTTGTGCCCCAGCGCGAGCAGCCCCGTGATCAGTGGATCGTTCGCACCGTTGTTCGCCGCGTTGACGTTCGGATGCTCGCCGCCGATCGTGGTCGTCGGGCTGTTGCTCGCGCCGAAGTCGACGAGCCCCGCCGACTGCTGCGCGTCGAGCCCCCAGTCGAGCGCGCCGACCAGGGTCTTGACCACGTATTGCGGAATCGTGCCGCCGCCCGGCGAACCGGTCGCCATCACGAAGTCGCCGCGCGAGCCGTCGGCGGCCCGCCCGAACACGATCGTCGGCGCCATCGAGCTGCGCGGCCGCTTGCCTGGCTGCAGGCGGTTCGCCACCGGATTGCCGGACGCGTCGAGCGGGTTCGCGGAAAAGTCGGTCAACTGGTTGTTCAGCAGGAAACCGTTGGTCATGTGGAACGAGCCCATGCTCGACTCGACCGTCGTCGTCGCGCTGAGCACGTTGCCGTCGCCGTCCACGATCGTGAACTGGTTCGTGCCGTGCTCGATCAGCGTCGTGTCGACGCCGAGCGGCACCGCACCGAGATTGCCGGGCTGCGCGGTGCCCATGCTTTTGGTCGTGTCGATCAGCGCCGCGCGCGATTTCAGGTACGGCTTGTTCAGCAGCGTGTCCCACGTGCCGCCCGGCAGCGGCACGAAGTCGGTGTCGGCCACGTACTTGTCGCGGTCGGCATACGCGAGCCGTTCGGCTTCGGTGATGAGGTGGACGCCCGCGACGGTCGGCTTGCCGCCTTCGAGATCGATCGCCGTCGGCTTCAACGATTTCAAGTCGTAATTCTCGAGAATGCCGAGCGCGGATGCGACCGCGATGCCGCCCGACGACGGCGGCGGCATCCCGCAGACCCAGTAGCTGCGATAAGTCGTGCACACCGGTTCGCGGCGCTTCGCCTGATACGCGGCCAGATCGGCGACGGTCGTCTTGCCCGGCGTGAGCGTCGAGCCGTCCGCGCCCTTCGTCACCGCGATCTTCGCGACGATGTCCTGCGCGATCTGCCCCGTGTACAGCGCATTCGCGCCCGACCGCGCCATCAGCGACAGCGTGCGCGCGTAGGCCGGATTCTTCAGTACGGTGCCGAGCGGCTTCGGCGAACCGTCGGCGTTCAGGAAATACGCGGCGGCTTCGGGGTCGCGCTTCAGGTTCGCGGCGTTCGCCGCGATCGCGTCGGCCAGCCGGCCGCCGATCGGG
Source organism: Burkholderia sp. BCC0398 (assembly GCF_902833245.1). Classification (NCBI taxonomy): domain Bacteria; kingdom Pseudomonadati; phylum Pseudomonadota; class Betaproteobacteria; order Burkholderiales; family Burkholderiaceae; genus Burkholderia; species Burkholderia sp. BCC0398. The sequence continues at coordinate 90,727 of NZ_CADFEM010000022.1, read as the reverse complement.
AAACCGTTGGTCGCGAGCGTGATCGCGTCGCCAAACAGGCTCTGCCACGGCAAGCGGCCATGATCCTGTTGCAGCGCCTCGATGAGCCGCGGCACGCCGATCGTGCCGATCGAGCGGCCGCTCGCACGCGCGTTCGGCAGCGGCAACGAATGGTCGGTGGCGTCATCGACATAGCGCAGATAGTTCTCCGTCGCGGCGGCCGGCGCGGTTTCGCGGCCGTCGTACGCCTGCAGCGTCTTGCCGCGCGCATCGTAGTAGAGCAGCACGCCGCCCGACCCGAGGCCCGTGGCCTCCGGCACCGTCAGGCCGAGCACGGCTTGCACGGCGACCGCCGCGTCGGCGGCCGTGCCGCCCTTCTTCAGCACCGCGCACCCGGCCGCGCTCGCGTACGCGTTCGACGTGGCCACCAGGTACGTTTTCGCATAGACGGGCTTCATCCCGGTGCGATAGCCCGACGACGCTTCCGGCAGCGACGGGTCGCCCGGCTGGTTCGAACCCACCACGACCGTCGCGCCGCTGTTGTCGACCGCGAGACAACTCGTATCGGTGGAAGGTGCGGTCGTGCGGCCCGCGTCGTTCTCGACGTCGCCGCCGCATGCGGTCAACAACGCAGCCGCGAGCAACGCGGACGCATACGGAAAAATCGCTGTTCTGTTCATTGTCTGCCGATGTGCTGGTCGTTGCGATGGACATCCCGTCGCCAGCGACCCCCTCGGTGCGCAGGCGATGCGTCCGATAGTCCCATGAACAGAATTTTTTTCGCAATCGGGAAATGACGTCATGCAACCGGACGTTGTGTGCGCAACGTCACCGAACCGGCATGCGGTTTCATCTGCTGCATTGCAGCGCATGGGCGTATCGTAACGTCGGTACCTTTTCCCCCGGCGACGCGTGCCGGCCCCGTGCTCCATCGCGCCGATCGCCTCGGAAAAGAATGCGAGACACATCGTCATCGCGACCGTCGCGCTCGTGTCCGCCCGCTGGTAGATGCAACTGAACGAGCGCGCGACGCATGACGGCAGCGGCGCGCCGCTTGATGACGCCTGCGGTTCGATCGACAATCGCCGCCCCCTCCTGCGCGGGCACTCGATCCAGCCGGCGCGTGCGTCTTCTCGACGCCGCATTTCGCCCGCCCATTCATTTCGGAATCCGTGATGATTATTTGTCTCTTCCTGGACAGCCATGCATAGACGACACCCGGGCCGCGGCCTGACGCGCCGGCTTCGTCGCGCGCCGGCGACCGGCCATCGGGACGATTGCCGGCGTCGCCGCGTCCGGCTATAAAGCGGGGATGGACACGAATCGCTGGATTCACGACCCCGTCGGCGCGTTTCGCGCCTGGCAGGAAACCGCCGCGACCGGCGCCGGCCGACGGCCGTTCGCGCCGCGTTCGATCGTCCAGCATGTCGCGATGTTCGAGCGATTCCTGCGTCACCTGAGCGCACGGCACGTGTCGCTCGTGACGTTCGGGCCCGACCACGTCGCGTCCTTCCTCGCGGAACTCGACCGCACCTGCGCGCCCGGCACGTCGACACGCGTGCGCTATGCGAAGCTGATCGACCGGCTCGGCCGGCATCTGGTCGATGCCGGTGTGCGGACGATTCATCCGGCCGGCCGATCGACGCACCATCTCGCATGGCCGGACGGCGAGCCCGAGCCGTGCTACCTGCCGCCCGACGCCGACGCGGCGCTGCAGCGCCATGTGCAGCCTCGGGCGGACGACACGCCCGCCGACTGCCGGAATCGCGCGATCGTCGCGCTGCTGCTCGCGAGCGGCATCACGTCGGCCGAGATTCGCGCGGCGACAGGCGACGCACTCGATCTCGACGCGCGGCCAGCGGCGTTGTCGGTGCCGCGCGATCGCGCGCGGCCGGCGCGCCGGATCGCGCTCGCCGCATTCGCGCTGGCGCCGCTCGCCGCCTGGCGTACGCGCTCGGACGTGCCGCCGTCGGCGCGGCTGTTTCCCGCGCCGCGCGGGGGCGCAATGAACGACATGTTCCTGCTGCTCGTCGTGCGCGATGCGCTGAACGTGATCGGCTTTCACGCAGCGGACATGAGCCCGCGCGTGCTGCGCAATACATATGCGCGCCGCCAGTTGCTCGCCGGCCATGCGCATGCCGATGTCACGGCGATGCTCGGTCTCGCTAGCCCGCGAACGGTCACGCGCATTCGGCAAACGCTGCCGCCCGATGCGGCCGCGGATCGCGCTGCCCACGAGCGGTGATCGCGCGCCGCCGGCGCGAACCGCGTTCCCCCGCTGCGCTATTCGCCCGGCTTCGGCTGGACCAGCCGCAGAATCCGCGTGTCGTACGGCGACTGCATCACTTCCGCGATGCGGATGTCGGAGGCGGCCGGATGCAGCGGGTTCAACAGGAAGTTATGGGCGTGCGGCACGACGACGCTTGGCACGCGCAGCAGCGCGCTCGGCTGCGTGTCCAGCCACTCGGTGCCCGCGCTGCGGGTCCAGTCGACGTTCGTGCGCCAGTCGTCCGGCGCATCGCCTTCCGCGATTTCGGCGACGTCCACCGAATCGGGCACCTCGATACGCAGCAACTGATATCCGCTCGGCAATTGCGCGACGGTGGCGATTTCGAAATGAACCAGCGTCTCGAGCAACGCAAGCGCCGGATGTTCGGCGAGATACACGACGGGCTGCCCGGCGAAATGCCAGCGCCCGCCGGCCCGCAACCCGCCGATGCCTTTCAGATCGGCGTAATTGCTGATCCGCCACAGCGTCGTCAAGCGAAGTACCCCTCGTCGATCTGCGTGAGGGCCTCTTCGACGAGCCGCGCGCCATGCTCGGTGCTCGCCATATCGAGCGACGTGCGGCCGCCGAAGCGCTGGAGCCCGTTGCGCAGCCACGCCATCGCCTTGTCCTGGTCGCCGAACGTGGCCGCCGCCTGCGCGACGATGCGCGCGAGACGGATCGCCTTGTCCGACTCTTCCGGCGACAGGCGCTCGTGCGCCTGCCGACGATGACTCAGCGTGCGGCGCGGAATGATGAACGCCAGCTCGTCCGATTTCAGCCCGCGCTCCGACAACCGGTCGATCACCGACACGTCGACGCGCGCGCTCGCCAGCTCGGCCAGATCGGCGCCCGACCGGACGCGGATCGCCAGCAGCTGCTCGAGAATCGTGAATTCGGCCTGACGCGGATGCGCGACGCCCGAAGGATGAAAAGCGATGGTGCTCATGACCTCTCTCCGGCAATTTGCCCAATCATTATAGGCGTTTTGCCGAATACTTGCGGGTGGTGGAGCGGCAGGCTTTACCTCGTTGGGCTGGCAGACCGGTATTCGGGGTACGCGAATCGGAGATTCGCCTCGGGGACGTGGCACGGAAATTCAGTATATAAAGTTCCTGTTCGCGATGATCTGAAGTTGTCACGTAACAATTTCGAACGGTAATACGCGAGTTGCGGGAATCCCCGCTTTCCCTGTGTACACGCCGGCGGACGATCACCGTCGGCTGATGCGCAACCGACCGTCCAAGGTCAACCGGCCCATGCGGACGACCGGATCACGCTGCAGAAATTGCCCGCATGGAAATGCGGCTCCTTGTCCGCGAGCACGTCGGCCTTCACGTTGCCGAACGTCGTGCCGGGCTTGTGCTTGATGCCGTCATAGAACGCCTGAATGATGTCTTCCTTGAAATGCGGCGTGCGCGGATGCGCGCGCACGACCGCTTCCCGCTCGATGTCACTGTATTCCGGGTAAGCGAGGCCCAGTACGTCCATCTCGACGCCCGCCGTGACCAGCGCGACGACCGGATGCATGTGCTGCGGAATACCGGGCGTGGTATGCAGTGCGATCGAGGTCCACACGACATCGATGTCCTGCTGCGAGATTCCCTTTGCCTTCAGAAAATCGCGGGCGGCATTGGCGCCGTCCACTTCGAAGCGCTCGCATGCGCTGCTGTACCGGTGCGTCAGTCCCATATCGTGGAACATGCAGCCGCAATAGAGCAGCTCGGGGTCGTACTCGAGCCCGCGGCGCCGGCCCGCCAGCGCCGCGAAATAGAACACGCGGCTCGAGTGATGGAACAGCAGTTCGGATTCGGTATCGCGCACGAGTTCGGTGATCTCGCGCGTCAGTCGAGTATCGGGAAGGGTGATGCCGGCAACGTTCACAGTCATGATCGACCTCCATGGAAGACACGCTCGATTCTCCGCAGCCCGACAGGTGTCCGAAATAGGCTTGTTACGACGAATCCTGCCATTTCGCGCGACGAACGGACACGGTGCCTGCATGGTGAAAGAAGCGCCCCTATACTGCTGCGCATCACGTTCGATACGACACGCAACCGATCATGCCGAAGGTCGTGGGTATTTTTGCCGTTCCGGGCGTTCAACTGCTCGACGTCTCCGCGCCGCTCGACGTGTTCGCGCAAGCGAACGTCGAATGCGGGAAGCCGTTCTATGTGTCGCGGATCATCGCGAGCGGGGCCGGTGCGATCCGCAGCTCGTCCGGCGCACGGTTGCTGCCCGACTGGATCGCCCCCGACATCCCCGAGCGCATCGACACGCTGCTGGTCGCCGGCGCGCCGAACGCCGGCCAGATCGCGCTGCGCACCGACGTCCTCGCTTGGTTGCGCGCGGCGGCCGTGCACAGCAGACGCTACGGGTCGATCTGCACCGGGGCATTCATCCTCGCCGCCACCGGGCTGCTGAAAGGACGTCACCTGACCACGCACTGGGCCGCCGCCGATGCACTCGGCGAAGCCTATCCGTCGCTCGTCGTCGACGCCGACGCGCTGTACGTGCGCGACGGCAAGCTGCGCACCGGCGCCGGCGTCACGGCCGGGCTCGATCTCGCGCTCGCGCTGGTCGAAGAAGATCTCGGCCGCGAGATCGCACGGCGCGTCGCCGCGCAACTGGTGATGTTTTTCAAGCGCCCGGGCGGACAGCTCCAGTTCAGCCGCAAGGGCGAAGCCCGCCCCGCCGGACGTTCGGTGCTGCAGGAAGTGCAGCGCTGGGTCGCGGCCCATCCGGATCTCGAACATTCGGTGGCCGAGATGGCCAAACATGCAGGCATGAGCCCGCGCCATTTCGCGCGGCTGTTCCGCGCGGAAGTCGGCATGACGCCGGCCGCATGGGTCGAGGCGACCCGCATCTCTGCCGCCCGCCAGTTGCTCGAGAACGGCCATGACACGCCGAAGCAGGTCGCCGCGAAATGCGGCTTCGCAAACGTCGATACGCTCAGGCGAGCGTTCACCCGGCATGTCGGCGTCACGCCGGCCGAATATCGGAAACGGCAGGTGATCCTGGCTGCGTGAGGCGGAACGAGCGGCGCCGAATGAATGACGCCGGCGGCCTCGCGAAAATACTTCGGAATGCGATTCAATGGTTTGACCCGCTTCTTCCGCGCCGATCGACCCGCCGCTCCTTACCCACGCTCCAGCTCCCCGGCAATCTTCAGATGAAATTGCGTACCGCACGAATCGTTTACCCAGTTGCAATAATGATTCGCTCCAACGCGTATTTCCGACCGGGAACGCGCTCGTTACGATGCAATCAACCGCTGAACGCAACGAGCGAAGCGCGAAATCAACAGAACCGGAGGTCACCATGAAGTCGTTCATCACCGCTGTCGTCGCCGCAACCGCGTTGTCCGCGTCGTACGGCGCATTCGCGCAATCGAACCCGTCGGGTCAGCTCACGCGTGCCCAGGTGCGTGCGGAACTCGTCCAGCTCGAACAGGCCGGCTACAAGCCCGAAGTCTCCGATCAGTATTACCCGCGTGCGCTGCAGGCCGCGCAGGCCCGCGTGACGAACGCCGACGTAGCCGGCTACGGTGCGCAAGCGGCCGCCGGTGCGCGTGCAGGCCGCACGATCGCAGTCAAGCAGGAAGGCCGCAACTCGATCTACTTCGGTCAGTAAGCCGGATACCCGCCGGCGTATTGCCGGCGTATTCCGGATACGCCCCGCCGTACACGCGACACCCCGCTCCCGTTCATCGGGGCGGGGTGTTCGTTTTCCGGTCGTCCGCTCCCTTCGCGGCTCGCGTGCCGTGCGGCGCCGTTCACGCAAGCGTCCGGTGTTTGCGCATAGAATGGCCGCGTGGTCGGCGTCGGCCAGCACGAACGCGGGCGGTATCACGACACCCGCTGGCCGGCCCGATGTCGCACTCGGCGCATTTTTCGAAAAGGAGCGGTTTCATGTCTCAAACATCCGGTTCCACGATCACGTTTCGCCGCCCGGACGGCCAGGAACTGCAAGGCTATCTCGCCACGCCGGCACGCACCGAAGGCGCGCCCGCGGTCGTCGTCATCCAGGAATGGTGGGGGCTGAACGACCAGATCCGCGGCGTCGCGGATCGCCTCGCGCGCTGCGGTTACTTCGCGCTCGTGCCCGACCTGTATCGCGGCAAGTCGACGGTCGAGGAGGAGGAAGCGCACCACCTGATGACCGGCCTCGATTTCGGCGACGCCGCGTCGCAGGACATTCCCGGCGCGGTCGCATACCTGAAGACGCTGTCGCCGCGGGTCGCGGTGACGGGCTACTGCATGGGTGGCGCCCTCACGCTGCTGTCGCTGCAGTACGCCGACGCAGATGCCGGCGTCATGTGGTACGGCCTCCCGCCGCTCGATTACATCGATCCGGCCAAGCTCAAGGTACCGCTGATGGGTCATTGGGCGACGCAGGATGCGTTCTTCACGATCGACCAGGTCGACGCACTGGAAAAGAAGCTGACCGATGCGAACGTCGGCTTCGAATTCCATCGCTATCTCGCGCACCATGCGTTCGCGAACGAAACGGCCGTCGGCCCCGGCCGCATCGCCGGCACGCAGTTCGATCCGGTGTGGTCGGAAACGGCGTGGGACCGCACGCTCACGTTCTTTGGCCGAACGCTCTGGACGAAGCACGCGTAACGTAATGCCGCTTCCCGCGCGGCGACGGTACAAAGGAAAACGCCACGGATTTGCGTCCGTGGCGTTTTCGTTTTCACACTCCTTCGGTTCGGTGGACAGGCGCGGCTTTCCGCTCCTGCCATGTGCCATGCTTACCCGGTCGTTGCCGTCTGATCGTCGACCGGCGCATCCGGCGCGCGCGGCGCTTCGCCGGCGCGCTGGATCCACCCGCCGCCGAGTGCGCGGTACAGATCGACCAGGTTCGTCCAGCGCGCCAGGCGCGCGCTGATCAGCGACTGCTGCGCGGAGTACAGATCCGTCTGCGCGGTCAGCACCGACAGATAGCTGTCCACACCGTTCTTGTAACGCAGGTCCGACAGATCGAAGCGACGCTGCTGCGCGTGCTCGTTGCGCTCCAATGCCGCGATCTGCTGATCGTACGTGCCGCGTGCGGCAAGCCCGTCCGACACTTCGCGGAACGCCGACTGGATCGCCTTCTCGTAGTTCGCGATCTCGATGCGCTTCTGCACATGCGCGAGATTCAGGTTCGCGATGTTCTGACCGCCTTCGAAGATCGGCATCGTGATCTGCGGCGCGAACGACCACGCCGCCGTGCCGGCCTTGAACAGGCCGCCCAGCGTCGGGCTGCCGGTGCCGAACGCGCCCGTCAGCGAGATCTTCGGGAAGAACGCCGCGCGCGCCGCGCCGATGTTCGCGTTCGCGGCCAGCAGCGTCTGCTCGGCCTGCATCACGTCAGGACGACGCGTCAGCAGATCCGACGGCAACCCGGCCGGCACGTCCGTCAGCAGGTTCTGCGCGTCGAGCGGCATGCCCGCCGGCAGATCGTCCGGCAGCGGCTCGCCGATCAGCAGCACCAGCGCGTTCAGCGCCTGTGCGCGCGCACGCGCCTGCGCCTGCTGGTTCGCGAGCGCCGTCTCGACTACCGTCTGCGCCTGACGCAGCTCGAGCTCGGAGCCCGTGCCGTTGTCGAATTGCAGCTTGGTCAGGTCGTACGACGCCTGAGCAGTCTTCAGCGTGTCCTCCGTGACCTTCAGCAGGTCATCGGTCGACAGCAGCGTCAGGTACTGATCCGCCACCTGCGACACCAGCGAGATCTCCGACGCCTGCCGTGCGTACGACGTCGACAGGTACTGCGCGAGCGCCTGGTCCTTCAGGCTCTGCACGCGACCGAACAGGTCGAGCTCCCACGACGCCGACAGGCCGACGTTGTAGGTGCGCGAAATCAGCGGCTGGCCCGTCTGCGATACACCTGCCGGGAAACGCTGGATGCTGCCCGTGCCCGTACCGTCGAGCGTCGGGAACAAGCCCGCACGCGTGATCTGGTACTGCGCACGCGCGGCCTCGATATTGAGCACCGACACGCGCAGGTCGCGGTTGTTTTTCAGCGCGATCTCGATCAGCCGCTGCAGGCGTGGATCGACGAAGAATTCGCGCCAGCCGATGGCAGTCGCCGCCTGGCCGTTCGCGCTGCGCGCGCCGGCCGCGCCCGGCTGCGTCGCGTAGACGCCGCCGGCTGGGTACGCCTGCGCGACGGGCGCGTCGGGCCGCGTGTAATGCGGCGCCATCGTGCAGCCCGCGGCAAACAGCGCGGCAGCCAGTGCGGCCGCGGTGGCAGTCAAAACATGTTTTTGCATCGTTACTGCCCCTTCGAATCGTGTGCGTCGTCGCGACCGCGCTGCAGGTCGCCCTGCACGAGACGCCATGCGTCGTCGACGTTTTCCGTTTCGCCGCTGAAGATCGCACGAACCCGCACGAAGAACATCGGGATCATGAAAATGGCGAGGAACGTCGCGGTGACCATCCCGCCGATCACGCCCGTGCCGATCGCGTGCTGGCTCGCCGAGCCCGCGCCGTTGCTGATCGCGAGCGGCAGCACGCCGAGCATGAACGCGAGCGACGTCATCAGGATCGGACGCAGCCGCAGGCGCGCCGCCTCGATCGCCGCGCGCACCGGCCCCATGTTCCCGCCCGCCTGCAGTTCGCGTGCGAACTCGACGATCAGGATCGCGTTCTTCGCGGACAAACCGACGGTCGTCAGCAGGCCGACCTGGAAGAACACGTCGTTCTCGAGGCCGCGCAGCATCGTCGCGAGCAGTGCGCCGACCACGCCGAGCGGCACGACCATGATCACCGAGAACGGGATCGACCAGCTTTCATACAGCGCCGCGAGACACAGGAACACGACGAGAATCGAGATCGCGTACAGGATCGGCGCCTGCGAGCCGGACTGGATTTCCTGGAACGACAGCCCCGTCCACGAATAGCCGATGCCTTCCGGCAGCCTGCTCGCGAGCGCTTCCATCGCGGCCATCGCCTGCCCCGTCGACTTGCCTTCCGCGGCCTGCCCCTGGATCTCGATCGACGACACGCCGTTGTAACGCTCGAGCTTCGGCGACCCGTAGATCCAGTGGCCGGTCGAGAACGCGCTGAACGGCACCATCCCGCCCGCGCTGTTGCGCACGTACCAGATGTTCATGTCTTCGGGCGTCATCCGGAACGGCGCGTCCGACTGTACGTACACCTTCTTGATCCGGCCGTCGGTATCGAGGAAGTTGTTCACGTACTGCGACGCCCACGCGATCGAAAACGTCTGGTCGATCGCCGCGGCCGTCACGCCGAGCGCGTTCGCCTTCTCGCGATCGATGTCGACCTTGTACTGCGGCGTATCGTTCAGGCCGTTCGGACGCACGAGCGCCAGCGCCGGATCCTTCGCTGCCATCCCGAGCAACTGGCCGCGCGCGGCCATCAGCGCTTCGTGACCGAGGCCGGCGTTGTCCGTCAGCTCGAAGTCGAAGCCCGCAGCGGTACCGAGTTCGGGAATCGACGGCGGGTTGAACGGAATCACCATCCCGTCCTTATACGTCGAATAGTGCGCGAAGGTCCGGCCGATCAGCGCCTGCACCTTCTGGTCCGAACGCTGGCGCTGCTCGTACGGTTTCAGCTTCACGAACACGAGGCCCGCATTCTGGCCGCGGCCCGCGAAGCTGAAGCCGTTGACCGTGAACACCGAGTCGACCACCTCCTTCTCGGCGGTGGTCAGGTACGTGTTGATGTTGTCGAGCGTCTTGCCGGTCGTTTCCTGCGTGGAGCCGGACGGCGTCTGCACGATCATGAACATGTAGCCCTGGTCTTCATCGGGCAGGAACGACTTCGGCAGCCGCGCGAACATCACGCCGACCGCGAGGAACACGGCCAGGTAGATCACGAGCCAGCGGCCGGAGCGCTTGATCACATGGTTCACGCCGCTCGTATAGCGATCGCGGCTGCGATCGAACGTCCGGTTAAACCACCCGAAGAAGCCCTTCTTCTCTTCGTGATGCCCCTTCTCGATCGGCTTCAGGATCGTCGCGCACAGTGCCGGCGTCAGGATCAACGCGACGAGCACCGACAACACCATCGCCGACACGATCGTCAGCGAGAACTGACGATAGATCGCGCCGACCGAGCCGCCCGAGAACGCCACCGGCACGAACACCGCCGACAGCACGAGCGCGACGCCGACGAGTGCGCCGGTGATCTGGCTCATCGCCTTGCGGGTCGCCTCCTTCGGCGACAGCCCTTCTTCGGCCATCACGCGCTCGACGTTCTCGACCACCACGATCGCATCGTCGACCAGCAGGCCGATCGCGAGCACGAGCCCGAACATCGACAACGTGTTGATCGAGAAGCCGGCGAGACCCATGATCGCGAACGTGCCGAGCAGCACGACCGGCACCGCGATCGTCGGGATGATCGTCGCCCGCAGGTTCTGCAGGAACAGGTACATCACGAGGAACACGAGCACGATGCCCTCGATCAGCGTCTTGACCACTTCCTCGATCGACAGGCGCACGAACGGCGTCGTGTCGTACGGGTAGTGCACGACGAGGCCATGCGGGAAGTACTTCGACAGCTCGTCGATCTTGGCCCGCAGCGCGTTCGCGGTCGCCAGCGCGTTCGCGCCGGTCGCGAGCTGGATGCCGAGGCCGGCCGTCGGTTGCCCCATGTACTTCGTGTCGAACGTGTAGTTCTCCGAACCGAGCGCCGCGCGGCCGACGTCCTTCAAGCGAACCTGCGAGCCGTCCTGGTTGACCTTCAGCAGGATGTTGCCGAACTGCTCGGGCGTGCGCAGCAGCGTCGATTCGGTGATCGTCGCCTGCAGCACGGTGCCTGGCTTCGCCGGCGTGCCGCCGATCTGGCCGCCCGCGATCTGCACGTTCTGCTGCGTGATCGCGGCCGTCACGTCGGTCGGCGTGAGGCTGTAGTTGGTCAGCTTGACGGGGTCGAGCCAGATCCGCATCGAGAACTGCGAACCGAGCAGCAGCGTCTGGCCGACGCCGTTCACGCGGCTCAGCGGATCGAGCACGTGCGAGGCCACGTAGTTCGTCAGGTCCTCCTTCGACATCCGGCCGTCCTCGGAGTTGAACGCGAACCACATCAGCCAGTTGCTGCTCGACTTCGTGACCTGCATGCCGAGCTGCTGCACGACCTGCGGCAGGTTCGGCGTCGCGAGCGACAGCTTGTTCTGCACCTGCACCTGCGCGACGTCCGGATTCGTGCCCGGCGAGAAGGTCAGCGTGATCGTCGCGTTGCCCGAGTCATCGCTCGTCGACGACATGTAAAGGAAGTTGTCGAGCCCGCTCATCTGCTGCTCGATCACCTGCGTCACCGTGTCTTCCACCGTCTTCGCGGAAGCGCCCGGGTAGTTCGCCTGGATCTGGATCGTCGGCGGTGCGATCGTCGGATACTGCGCGATCGGCATCTTGAAGATCGATGCGACGCCGGCCAGCATCAGCACGATCGCGATCACCCACGCGAAGATCGGGCGATCGATAAAGAACTTGGCCATGAAACGGACTCCCTGTTATTGCGCGCTCGACGCGGCGGCCGAACTCGCTGCGGCACTGGCCGCGGTAGTTGCCGCGGTAGTCGCCGGCGCGGCGCTTGCCGAGGTGGCGGATGCGGCATCCGGCGCCGGGGCGAGCTGCGCGGCGACGGTCTTCACCGTCGCGCCCGGGCGCACCTTGTCGACGCCTTGCACGATCACGTGATCTCCTGCCTGCAGACCGCCTTCGACGACCCAGTTCTGGCCGTACGTGCCGGTCGTCGTCAACGGACGCATCTCGACCTTGTTGGCCGCGGTCACGACCAGTGCGATCGCCTGCCCCTTCTGGTCGTGCGTGACGCCGATCTGCGGCACCAGGAACGCGTTCTCGTTCACGCCTTCCTCGATCCGTGCGCGCACGAACATCCCCGGCAGCAGCACGCGGCCGGGGTTCGGGAACACCGCGCGGATCGTCACCGAGCCGGTGGTCTGGTCGACCGTCACGTCCGAGAACTGCAGCTTGCCGGCTTCCGAATAGGTCTTGCCGTCTTCGAGGATCAGCGACACCTTCGCCGCGCCCGGGCCGCTCGTCTTCAGGCGGCCGCTCTGCACGTCCTGACGCAGCTTCAGCCCTTCGAGGCTCGACTGCGTGAGGTCGACGTACACCGGATCGAGCTGCTGCACGGTCGACATCAGCGTCGCCTGGCTCGCCTGCACGTATGCGCCCGGCGTCACCTGCGAGATGCCGACGCGGCCGCTGATCGGCGACACGACATCCGTATAGCCGAGATTGATCTGCGCGGTGTCGACCGCCGCCTTGCCGGCCGCGACGTCCGCCGCGGCCTGGCCTTGCGTGGCGACCGCGTTGTCGTAGTCCTGCTTGCTGACCGCGTTCGCGGCGACCAGCACCTTGTAGCGCGCGACCAGCGCGTTCTGCGTGACGAGGTTCGCCTGCGCCTTCGCGAGCGTCGCCTTCGCGCTGTTCAGCGCGGCGATGTACGGCGCCGGATCGATCTTGTAGAGACGCTGACCGGCCTTGACGTCGGTGCCTTCGGTGAATTCGCGGCGCAGCACGATGCCGTCGACCCGCGCGCGGACCTGCGCGACGAGGAATGCACTGGTGCGGCCCGGCAGCTCGGTCACCGCGGGCACGGCTTGCGGCTGGACGGTGACGACGCCGACTTCCGGCGTTGGCGGCGGCGGCGCCGATTCTTTTTTCCCGCACGCGGCCAGGAAAACGGCAGCCGTTGCGGCAGTGATTAAGCGGTATGGAACCCGTTCGACGCGCATGGAGCGACCTCTCACAATTAGACGACCTTCAATGGGAATCACCAGATCTCCTCATGGCCCTGACGCGCGGCGAACCTGAAGGGTCCTGTCCGCCGCGGATGCGGACACGTGTTGCGGGTGTGCGTTGCACCCGGCGGAGCGTTCGTTCGCCGAACTGCTTCCGAAAAAGAACGGCGAGCCCGCTGCCTCGGCGGGATCGCGTTGCCATGGGTTCTGCCAGACTGCTAGCGCGCGGGTCGGAATGCAGCGCCGGCGAATTCGATGAACGCGCGCGCGGCGGCCGGCAGACGTGCGGCACGCGCATGCGCAAGCTTCAACGTGACGGGCGCGAGCAGATGGAGCGGGGCCACGCGCACCAGCGTGCCGGCCGCCAGATCGGCGTCGACGAGATACGCGGGCAGCACCGCCGCGCCCATGCCGGCCACGGCCAGCCGCCGTGCCATCTCGAGATGGCCGACGCCCGTATTGCCGGGCGCGACGCCGGATCGAATCCCGGCCGCGTGGTCGTCGTCGGCCGCCGGCAACTCGAGCCGCACGGTCGCGATGTCCGGCCAGTCGCCGGACGCAGCCGCGCCGCCGTGCGCGGCGACATAATCGGGCGCCGCGACGCGCACGGATTCGTACGCGGCCAGCGTATGCAATGCGTGCGCGCCGGACACTGGCATCCCGTCGGTCAGGAACGCGACGTCGATGTCTTCGGTAGTCAGGTCGACGTGGGCATCGGTCAGCGTCACGGTCGGCCGCACGTCCGGAAACCGGTGCACGAAACGATCGAGCAGCGCGCTCAGCTGGCTGAGCCCGAACGCGACCGGCGCGGCCACGCGCAATACGCCTTCCGGCTTGCTGCCCATCGCGACGAAACGGCCGTCGATCTCGTCGATCGCACCGAGAATCCGCTCGACGCGCGCGAGATACAGCTCGCCGATTTCCGTCAGCGACTGGTGGCTCGTGCTGCGTTGAAGCAGGCGCGCGCCGAGGCGCGTCTCGAGCGCATCGACCAGTCGGCTGGCCATCGCCGTCGACACGCGCAACCGCGTCGCCGCCCGGCGAAACCCGCCTTCCCTTGCCACCGTCACGAATGCCCGAATCGATTGAAGTTGGTCCATTTGTCCGGATTTCCCTGCGCGGACGACTGCCCGTCCATCTGCACCCGACGCCGCGCCACAGCCGGCCCGCATCGGCCCGGCCAATGCGGCGGCCCCGACACCGGCTCCGCCGGGTCGGTCGACACGCTCGCGACGAGCACGCGTCGGCTTGCAACGGACGCAAGCCGGCCTCGGCAAGCCCGATGCACGATCGTTCAATAGCAGTCCTGAGTCTTTCCCGGCGATTCGCGGCGGCAACGCGCGCGGCAAGGCCGGCGGCGTCCGCGCATCACGCGGACGGTGTTGCCCGTATCGTCCGGGCACGCTGAATCGCATTTCCTTCAGCAGGTGCAATGGTAGGGAAACCGCCGGAAAATGGCTTGCCCGATCCTGCGATTGTTTTGCCTTAATTTCCGAATTTGTGCGTCGCACACCCTGCCACGACAGGCGACGCGGCCGCCGATCATGCAGGTCCGGATGATCGGGCTAATTTCGGACAGTTTTAGGCAATCCCGCGCACGCAACTGGCCGTACGATGTGACCGCCATGCCTGCACGCCGGCAGCGAATCGCAGCGCACGCACGGCATCGCCCGCTCCGCCAACCGCTCACGCAACATGGAAATCGACGCCCGAACGCCGACCCAACCGCGCCATCCACCGGATCACGATGCCCGGTCGCCAGCCCGATCGCCCGCTGCCCGGCTGGCGGCGCTGATCGCCGTGTACGCGCCGCACGACGGCATGTTCGACCTTCCGCTGCGCGGCATGCGTGTCGCGCGCGCGTCCGCGCTGCCGCCGCAGTGGAACCACGGCGTGCACCACGCGTGCCTGAGCATCGTCGGGCAAGGCGCGAAGTCGATGCGGGTCGGCGACGATACCTACACGATCGACGAATCGCGGATGCTGGTCGCCACCGCCGACCTCCCCGTGACCGGACGCGTGACGCGCGCGAACCCCGCCGAGCCGTTCCTTTACGCGCAACTCGCACTCGATCCGCACCGCATCGCGGCGCTCACGCCCGTCGTCTTTCCGCGCGGGCTGCCGAAAGCCGTCGACTACCGCGCGCTCGACACGCTCGACGCGACGCCCGAAATCGTCGACGCCGTCGCGCGGCTGATGCAACTGATCGCACAACCGGACGACCTCGACCTCCTCGCACCGCTGATCGTCGACGAAATCCTCATCCGGCTGCTGCGCGGCCCGTCGGGCGCGCGCATCGCGCAGATCGGCGACGCCGGTTCGACGACCCAGCGCATCTCGCGCGCCGTCGCATGGATTCGCGATCACTATCTCGATCCGATGGCGGTCGACGCGCTCGCGCGACAGGTGGAGATGAGCCCGTCGACCTTCCACCATCATTTCCGTGCGGTCACGTCGATGAGTCCGTTGCAATGCCAGAAGGTGCTGCGGCTGCAGGAGGCGCGCCGCCTGATGTGCCTGTCGGCGATGGATGCGCGGCAGGCGTGCCGCAGCGTCGGCTACGTGAGCGCGTCGCAGTTCAGCCGCGAATACGCGCGGCTGTTCGGCGACGCACCGGGCCGCGACGTCGCGCGACTGCGCGGCGAAGCGGTGCCGCTGTCGCGCGTCGCACCATGAACGCGTATCGCAAGAAAACGCTTTCATAAGGACGTGCCGGGGACACGGGCATCATTGTCCAACCGGTCCGCGCACATGCATGCGTCGCCTGCCTTTAACGCAGGACTGCGAATTATTTCAGTTGACCCGAAAGACAGTGCGCGGTACTCACGTATCGATCATGCGTGAATCAGGCATGACGGGACGCACAGCAAGCGTTCAATGCTGCCTCGTCCGCGGCCAGCATCTCGGGCACGCATTCCCGCAGGAAATCGACGAACGTGCGGATCTTCGCATCGAGATACTGACGCGACGCATACAGCGTATAGACCGTCAGCTTCTGCAACCGGTAATCGGGCAGCACGCGCACCAGCGCGCCGCTCGCGAGCGCGGGCAGCGCAGCCGACATCGGCAGCGGGCCGATCCCGAGCCCCGCGCGCAGCGCGGCGCCGAGCGCATCGGCGATATTCACCTGGAAATCGGGCACCGACAGTTCGAACGTTTCGCGGCCGTTCGGGCCGTCGAGATGCCAGCGGTCGCGCGGAAACAGCGACGTGACGAGCCGCAGGCACGCATGCCCGGCGAGATCGCTCACCGCGCGCGGCGTGCCGCGCGCCTTCAGGTAGGCAGGCGACGCGCACAGCACGCTGCCCACGTCGCCGAGCCGCTGCGATACCAGCCCGGAATCGGGCAGCTCCGTCGTGCTCAACTGCAGCGACACGTCGTAGCCTTCGTCGATGATGTCAGGCACGTGCTGCGACAGCGTCAGCTCGACCGCGACCGACGGATAGCGTTCGCGGTAGCGCACGACCGCGGGCACCACGTAGGACTGGCCGAAACTCGTCGTCGCGTGGACGTGCAGCCGTCCGGACGGCTTCACCTGTGCATCGGCCGCCTCGGCTTCCGCTTCGTCGATATAGCCGAGGATGCGCTGGCAGCGGTCGAGATAGCGCTGCCCGGCGTCGGTCAGTGCGATGCGGCGCGTGCTGCGGTTCAGCAGGCGCGTGCGCAGATGCGTTTCGAGTTGCGCGACCGAACGCGACGCGTAGGCCGTCGTGATGTCCAGGCGCTGGGCCGCGCTCGTGAAGCTGCCCTCTTCCGCGACCCGGACGAAAATGCGCATCATCTGTAACGTGTCCATCGACCTGTCCCCGCGATTGTCACGTCGCGCCGTCGTGCGGCCAGAGTGCCGGCAGCGCCGGCACACGCCGGTCTGGCGCGAATTGTGCGGAACAGTACAGCAGCGGTGCAGGCGTGTCCAGTTCGCCGTAGGCGGCACGATCCGGATGCCGAATCGTGCTGCGAAGCCGCTCACCGAGCGGCATCCGGGCCGGGCGGACATGCGTATGGAGGGACCGACAGGCCAACCGCAGCGATCGGAAAAAGCTACCCGCCGACCACGATCGCGCTCTCGATCGACACCCTGTGCATCCCGCGCATTACGCGGCGGCCACCGCATCGAACGGATTGCGCAACACGATCGTGTCGTCGCGCTCCGCGCCCGTCGTGATCATCGACACCGGCGCGCCCGCCACGGCTTCGATGCGCGCGATGAAAGCCTGCGCGGCCCGCGGCAGCGCCGCACGCTCGCGCACGCCCTGCACGGAGCCTTGCCAGCCTTCGAACCGTTCGTAGAGCGGCTTCGCGCGCGACTGCGCATCGAGGCTCGCGGGCAAATGATCGACGCGCACGCCGTCGAATTCGTAACCGATGCACAGCGCGATCGACTCGAAACCATCGAGCACGTCGAGCTTGGTCAGCGCCAGCGACTCGATGCCCGAGATCCTGACGGCCTGACGCAGTTGCGCGGCATCGAGCCATCCGCAGCGTCGCGGCCGGCCCGTGTTGACGCCGAACTCCTGTCCGCGCGCACGCAGCGTTTCGCCGGTCGCGTCAGTCAGCTCGGTGAGGAACGGGCCGCCGCCGACCCGCGTCGCATACGCCTTCGTCACGCCCAGCACGTGGCCGAGCTTCGCTGCCCCGAGCCCGGTGCCGGCCGCCGCGGCCGATGCCACGGTGCCCGACGACGTCACGAACGGATAGGTGCCCCAGTCGATGTCCAGCATCACGGCCTGAGAGCCCTCGAACAGGATGCGCTCGCCGCGATCGGTCGCGTCGTTGAGGTCGGCCCAGACCGGACGCACGAACGGCAGGATCTTCGGCGCAAGCGCAACCAGCGTCGCCAGCATCGCGTCGCGATCGTACTCGTCGAACCCCAGGCCGCGGAACCACGCGTTGTGATGGTCGACGAGCACGTCGAGTTTGGCGGCGAGCCCGCCCGGTTCGGCGAGATCGCCGACGCGCAGCCCGCGACGCCCGACCTTGTCCTCATAGGCCGGCCCGATTCCGCGCAGCGTGGTGCCGATGGGTTCGCGGCGCAAACGCTCCTGCGCCTCGTCGATCGCGCGGTGAATCGGCAGCACCAGCGTCGCGTTCTCGGCGATCGACAGGTTGTCCGGCGTCACCGACAGCCCGAGTTCGGCCATCCGCCCGATTTCCGCGAGCAGCGCTTCCGGATCGAGCGCCACGCCGTTGCCGATCACGCCGCGCTTGCCGCGCACGATGCCGCTCGGCAGCAGCGCCAGCTTGTACGTGTTGCCGCCGACGACCAGCGTGTGGCCCGCGTTGTGGCCGCCGTTGTAGCGTGCGACGACATCGGCCTGCGCCGCCAGCCAGTCCACGACGCGCCCCTTGCCCTCGTCGCCCCATTGGGCGCCCACCACCACCACGTTCGGCATGCTCCGTACTCCATGTGAGAAATTCAGACACTCGGTCGGCCCGGTTGGCCGTTTGTGTGCCATATTGGCGGAGCCGAATCACCCGATCAAACGATTAAACCTGAACCATCGTGTGAGTAAATTTCACGCGAAACGATGCAATGGCCCGACGACTCCCTCCGTTGAATTCGCTGCGCGCGTTCGAAGCCGCCGCGCGGCTCGGCAGCTTCACGCTGGCCGCCGACGAGCTGTGCGTCACGCACGGCGCGATCAGCCGGCACGTGCAACAACTGGAAGCGTGGCTCGGGCGGCCGCTGTTCGAACGCCACAACCGGCGCGTCGAACTGACCGCGGCAGGCCGCGCGTACCTCGCCGAGGTCGGCGCTTCGTTCGACCGGATCGCACTTGCCACCGCGCAGCATTTCGGCCACGCGCAGCAGCGCGTGCTGCGCGTCAGCGCGCCCGCGACGTTCTCGCTGCGCTGGCTCGTCCCGAAGCTGTCGTCGTTCCAGGTCGGGCATCCGGCCATCGAGGTGCGGCTGTCGACGTCGAACGAGCCGATCGACAAGCTGCGCGACAAGGTCGACCTGATCGTTCGCGGCGGCCCGCAGGCCATCGACGGGTACGTTGCGGAGGAATTCCTGTCCGAAGTCCGGCTGCCGGTGTGTGCGCCGAAGTTGCTGGAGGGCCGGTCGCTCGAGACGCCTGCCGATCTCGCCGGCTTCACGCTGCTGCACGCGGCAACCTATCCGGGCATGTGGCCGGAATGGCTCGCGGCGGCCGGGCACCCGAACCTCGTCCCGCGGCACTCGCTCACGCTCGAGCATTTCTACCTGACGCTGCAAGGCGCGCTCGACGGGCTCGGCGTCGCGATGGGCCCGATCGCGCTGGTCGCCGACGACATCGCCGAAGGCCGGCTCGTGCAGCCGTTCAGCGAACCGGCGCTGCCGCCGTGGCGCTACTTTACATATGTGGCGTCCGCGCGAGCGGACGACGACGCCGTACGCGCGTTCAAGGACTGGCTAAAGGCAACGGGAAGCGCGACTGCGTCGGGCGAGCGGCGCTGAGCGCCCGCGCCTGTGTGTCGTGCATCTTCACGACATGCAGGATTCCGAATCGAATTGAATAAACGTATGGAGCATGTTTGCTTTCGTGCATCGCGCGATCGCGACACACGCGGCAAGCCGCGGATCGGCCCCGTGGCTTGCCGCCGGACGACGCTTACTGGCTTGCGGCGCCGGCCTTCTTTTCCGCGTTCTGCAGGTTCTGCGGATAGTTCGGATCATTGGCCGCCGGCTTGTAACCGGCGTCTTCGAGTTTCTTCAGCTCGGCGGTGTTCTTCGCACGCGCAGCCTTGCGCTCGGCTTTGCGTTTGGCCCTGGCCGCCTTGCGCGCTTCGCTCTTCGCGGCCTTGGCGTCCTGTGCAGCCGGCGCGCTTGCGGTTTCCTGTGCAAAGGCCGGAACGGCCGAGCCGAACAGGAAAGCGGCTGCGGTAGCAGCCAGCGTGAGTTTTCTGATCTGGATTCGCATCGCTGAACTCTCTTTTTTGATGACCATCACGGTTTGAAAAACCATCGAGATACCGCCCCTGCCCTGACCAGTCGTCATGTCGCGGTCAGGACTTGAGCATCATAACCGTGTCGCAAAAATTGTGGCGTCAACGTGCTGACGGAATTGGGGATACACGTATGGGAGACAACGCGGTTGGTGCGCTCGAGGTCGGCCGCCGCGGTACTCGACGCGGTGCGAGGCGCCGACGCGTGTTTCACTGGTGGCGATATCGATACGCTCATGCGCTCATGCGCGACGTGAGGATCGTCGTGCTTGCACGATCACCGCAGCAGCAGTCGATCCATGCGTCACGTTATCGTTCGATGCGGCTCGAGCGACGGTTCCTCCCATAAACGACCACGATTCGTTTCTTCGGCGGTCAGGAGGGTTACGTTGCGTCGTTGCGGCGTGCCGTGATCTGTTCGGTACCGCTTGCCGCACTGTGATGCAGAAGGTTGTCTGTGTGTGGAGGCAAAGCGGGTTGTCGATCCGTAGGTCTGACAAAAAAGGCGGGGCAGCGCAAGCGGTGAAGACGTCGGCCCGATGGACTGCACGAATGCGCTGAAACTGATCATGAGCGAGCAGCGCTCGTCGGATGGATATGCCCATGGCCGTGAAGCCTATCCGTCTGTGCAACCGTGCTTGCCGACGCTGAAGCGCCACACAAGGATGCCGATCGTTTCCCGTTTGCTCCCATCGACGGTTCCTTATGTGGATGAGGGCTGGGATCTACACAGCTTGCTTATACCTGTGCCGCCGCCTATCGGTGAGCTTTTACGGGACTCTGCTTTTTCGGAAGGTGAGCATATTCGGGAGCATCGGGAATTCGATTGCGGTGAGCTCCGGCACCGACAGCACCTTCACGTTGGTTCGCAACGATGTCGACGGACACAGCATGGCTTGCCGGGCGGCACTCCAAAGGTAGAAAAACTGACCGGACGTGGGATGGAAACAGCCGGGATCGGATTCCGTCGGGCACAGTCCACAGGCTAAATTTGGCGAGCGGCATCACAGGCGATCGACAAAAACTTGTCCATAGACGGGGCAGCGCGAGTACAAAAAACCATTCACGGGCAGTCCAGGATGATTTCGAACTGCTGTGGACGAAGCGACGCGATTCGCTGCGCTCGTCAGTCATGGTGCCGAGGGTGCCATGGGGCACATTTTTGGGTCCCATAAACGGGAACCTCTACGCCGAAACTACGCATTTCCTCCCATAAGTTTCTACGTTTCGGCGTTTGTGAGTGGGTACTCACCTCTTCGGGAGGCCTTGTCAGGCCTGGAGCCTTCCTGGAACGGTGTGTCAAACAGAGCCGAGTCGGCCTGGATCGCAGGATCTGAACGCCTTGCGTCCCACAGACGACTCCCATTGGTAGCGGTTTATGGGGTTCGTCTTTCTGTGCAAGCACACGTGTGTTTACATCTTTGGTAAACCACGTTTACTTCTTTAACTACTTTTAGACGGCTCACAGCCTTGTCTGGCAAGGGTTTGAGGGGTGTTCGGTACCCATTTATGGGAGCACAGGTGGAAGGGTTTGGGGTTTCAGGTCTGTGGATTTGGGGGTTGGGGTACCGTGTTGTGGGGAATCCGGGTTGTGGATATGGGGCGAACGTATCCGGTTATGGGAAATCGACCGTCAATCGCGCTCGGTAGTCGTCTATGGGAACACAGGAAGGTAGCCTTTTATGGGGGGCTTTTCTCGGTTGGTAGTCCGATGCGTGCACAGTGATTTTCTTCGGGTAGCCGGTTATGGGAAATCTGAAAGGTACCTATTTATGGGAGTCGGTCTCAGTCAATTTGCTGCCCTTTGCTCGGGGACGCCGTGAAGCTTTCCCATAGACAGGGCTAAGGCCACGGACAGGTTACCGTCTATGGGGAAAACGAATGGTTGCCGTTTATGGGAGCGATTTCCACCTTCAATCCGGAAAGCAGCTGCGTCGACCCCGGTGACAGGTAGCCTCCTATGGGAAACGACAAAGGTAGCCCGTTATGGGAGAAAAAGGCGGCTGTGTTGCGGGGCACCACGAATCTTCCCGGCGATCTCGATTCCGTCCGTTTGCCCCCATGGATGGGTACCTTCGTATGGCAATTCTTGTGCCGGGTTGCCCTGTCGAGCCAGGAAAGGTAGCGGCTTTTGGGAGGTATTTTGATCAAAAGGTAGACGGATATGGGGCTCTGAACAAATCGTGAAACACGGATTTCTCATTACGTGTCAGATAGTTAGCTCATATAGTGAAAGTGATGCTTGAGCAAGGGCGTTGCTCCGTGGCGCGAAAAGGTATAAAGTCCGCTCTCAATAAGGCAACCTTACCCGGACACCACGATGCCGCGCAAGCCCGCAAGCAAAGGCTCAGACAAACAGGTTTCGCTGTTTCAGACACCCGAGCCGCCCGACTTGCTGCGCAAGGCGGTCCAGGCGATTCATATCGCACCGAAGTCGGGAAAGATCGGTCTGCAGCAGCGCAAGATGTTCAGCTCGTTGATCAAGAACGCACTTCGGCAGGAGGCGTTCGAACCGGGCCGGACGAGCTTCTCGATCTCGATCGCGTCGCTGTCGCACGAGAGCGGGCTGAACAGCAACAACACGAAGTACGTGAAGGATACGGTCAACTCGCTGATCAGTACCGTCGTCAACTGGGACTACCTGGCCGCGGACCGTTCGACGGTCTGGAAAGCATCGGGCCTGCTCGCCGGCGCGGAGCTCGAGCAATCGGTGCTGAAGTACAGCTTCTCCGACCAGATTCGCAGCGAACTGCTCAATCCCGAGATCTACGCGCTGATCGATATGCGGATCGCTCGCGAGTTCCGGCGATCGCACTCGCTCGCGCTGTGGGAAAACACGGTGCGCTACGAAGGGATCGGCATCACCGCGAAGATTCCGCTGCCGAAATTCCGTGACCTCATTCTCGGCCAGGACAAGGCGTCGCAGTCGTACAAGGAATACAAGCTGTTCAAGAGCAAGGTCCTGGTGCCGTGCATTCAGGAGGTGAACGAAGTATCGGATCACACGCTCGAGCTGATCGAACACAAATCCGGCCGCAGCGTGGAAGCCGTGCAGTTCAAGGTGACACGCAAGCAGAGCACCGATACGGTCGAAGACGGCGACGTCAAGAACGAAGCGCTGGTCGAGGAGGTCGCGAAGTTCGGCATTCCGCGTTCGGAGGCGCGCCGGCTGATCACGCAATACGGCGTGCAGCGCATCAAGGCGGCGATCGCCTATACGCTCAATCGGACCACGAAGAAAAATGCGGCGCCGGTCGACAACGTCGCCGCGTATTTCCGCAAGGCGCTGACGCACGGTTACACGCTGGCCGACGGGCAGGGAACCGAAGCGGCCGCACCGGCGAAGGAATCCGCGCAGAGCAAGCAGGAACAGATTCGCGACAAGTATCTGGCGGCGAAGGTCGAGGAAGCCGGCGCGTATTTCCGCGAGCTGGAGATCGACGACCAGACCAGGCTGATCGAGCGTTACAACGAGACGGTGGCGGGTTCGAAGGACCTGACGCTGTCGCCGAAGAAGAAGGCGAGCAAGCTCGCGCAGACCAGCTTCTTCCGCTGGCTGGCGCTCGATACGTGGGGCGAGCCGACCTCGGATGACCTGCTGGAATTCCTGCTGAAAAGCAGTCTCGCGGGCAACTGAAAGAGGCCTCGCCGTCGTGCGCGCCGTGCGCCGGACCCTGTTGTGGTCCGGCTGCGCGGCGCAGCGCGAAGGCGAGGCCTTTTGCCGGTGGCGCGTTACTTTGGCGTTGCCGCCGCCAGATCGGCGACGTACGCGTCGATGACGGTCTTGAGCTTGTCGGCAAGCGCTTCCTGGTGGGATGCGTCGACGCCCTTGAGCTGCAGATCCAGACGTCCGTCCGGATAAGTCTTCAACTGACCGATTGCGCGCGATTCGAGTGCGAAGTCATGACGGACGCTATAGCGCGTCCGTCCGGGCTTCTTGGCGCCGTCGCTTTGCGCACGCAGGAAATTCTCGAGATCGCGGACGGATTTTTTCCGGTCGATCACGGCCGTCAGCAGCCGGTCGGCCGTCGGCTCGCCCAGGCGTTCGAAGATCAGCTTCAGAAAGTACGCGGCCTGCAGACCGACCACGTCGTTCGCACTCGCCATCCGCTCCAGCAGCGTGTTCGGCAGCGCGTTCAGCGACAGCGTCTTGCTGATCGATGCCTTGTCCTTGCCGATTTTCTCCGCCAGCGTGTTCTGGTCGGCAAAGACCTTCTCGTCGAGCAGACGTTTCCACGCGACCGCATCGTCGAAGATCGTCTGGCGTTCGTGATCGTGGTTCGCGCGGTACGCGATCGTATAGAGCTGCTCGGGCGTGTGATCGGTGCGGAACGTCGCATTGATCGTCTCGTCGCCGTTGATGCTCGTCGCACGCAGCCGGCGTTGCCCGTCGATCACGACGAGCTTGCCGGGAAATTCGGGGAGCCGCGTGACCTTGATCGGCTCGATCTGCCCTTCCCGTTTCAACGTCAGTGCGAGTTCGTGCAGGCTCGACTCCGAGTAGAACACGCGCGGGTTGAACGGGTTCGGAATGCAGTCCTTGACCAGTACTTTCTGCGGCGCGCCCAGATCGGGCGCACCGGCGGGCGCGGTTGCGGCCGGCGCACTGGTGGGCGCCGCTTCGACGACGGCAGCCGGTGCGGCCGCCGGCTCGGGCAGCCGCGTTTCGAGTGCCGCGTTTTCCTGCGCGAGTCCGCGCAACAGGCCGGCTGCCAGATGCAGGTTGCCGGTCGGCTTCTTGTCTTTCGAGGTGTCCTTAGCCATGGGCGGCTCCGGTAGCGCGCGTCGACGCGATGTATTGGGCCATTTCCGTGACCAGTTTTTCGATTTCCGCGCGGGCTTCCTTCAGGCCCTTCAGGTATCGATTATGGTGATGGATCGTGGTGCCGAGCGCGAACGTCTGACGATAGACCTCGCGTTGCGCGATCTGGCTGTCGAGCAGATGCTCCCCTATTTCTTCAGCTCGTAAAATTTTTAAAATTTCTTCACGCATTTTAGTTTTTCCATTGACGCTATTCAGCATTAATGCGGAAGAAAGTTGAGGATTTCGAACGGCGCGCATCGACTCGATCATGCGGATCATTGCAACCGTGCTGTACAGATCGGCCGGCGACGGCGAAAGCGGCACCAGGCAGAAGTCCGCCACTTCGAGGACGGATGCAATACGTGGATCTTCGAGGTTGCCGGGGCAGTCGACGACGATCACGTCGAAGTTCGCGTCCTGTTTCTTGATTTCGCCGCCGATGCCGCGGCCGGCAGGCGCCAGCGACAGGACCGTCATCGGGAGCGTGTTCTCGCCACTTGTGACCCACCGGACGGAAGTGCCTTGAGGGTCGGCATCGATCAGCGCGACCTTATTGCCGCCGGCTTCGAATGCCGCCGCGATGTTGACGGAGATGGTTGTCTTTCCAGTTCCACCTTTTTGATTACTGACGGCGATCTTGAAAGCCATTGAATTCCTCCTAGGAGTTTTACGTAATATAGGCAGTTATTCATAGGTTGTCTACAAAAGTGTTCAATGCTATGGATGTTTTATTGGTCGTTGTGGTTGTTACGTGACAAGTAGGCCGAATAGCTAAGCGTTATTCGAGAGTAGCGATTCGATAAAAAACCATCGATCTCGGTTGCAAAAGAACGAACGACAAATGTGAGGGAAGCCGACGGTCTTTGGGGTCCATAACGAGATCTTGTGGAGAGACTTGGCGTTTTGGCGTGCGTAGATCTCATTCGAAATTCGATACGAATCCATGTCGGTGATGATGTTGGTCACGGGGAAACAAATGGTTGTCACGTGACAAGTCGCTGGATCTCCGATTTCTCTTGGGCCGTACGTCGTGAGGAACTGTTCCATACGCGGCGTCTCGGATTCCGCAGGAACGTCAGAAAGTTCCTTACTTCAATTGTCGATGCGCGCGGCGCGTGACCATATACCTCTCGTCGGTAACGAGGTGAGTTGTCACGTGACAAATGAATTCCGACGCATCTCCTAACGGGCACTCCGCGATCATCAGGGAGTCGTCGTGGTTGGCGTGTGCTCGTGGCGTACAGGGCTTATTGCTAAGGAGGAACGGCATCGTCGACAGTTTTCGGTCTCGGCTCGTCACTGAATCGCTAGCGAGTTGTCACGTGACAACAGGAGCCGGTGTCTGGAAGACTCGTGCGGCAGGCGGGCTGTATATGAAGGGAAGAGTCCCGCGCGAGGGTTGCAAACGAGCGTCTCGGTAGCGTGGTCGGGACATCATCGGGCCGTTATTCCGCTATCGTCGCATGGACGCTCACGTGTCGAAGCTATGCGTCAGAACAACTGCTGAGGTGCGCCCCCACGACGATATCGTGGCGACTATGATGTGTCCCCATTTACGCGGTGGAGCGAAATTAGTGTTGCTGCTCGTGTCGGCTAACAGGGGAGGCTGTCTCGTGGCAAGTATCAATTCACCGTGCCCTGGAGAGGTTCGACGTGCGCGAGATCGCCGCGTATACCGGCCGCAATGGGTGATGAATCCATGTGCCAGGGACATGTGCCAACCCAAACGGATCGGGTCGTGAAACATTCGCCGAAAATCGATGCTCGCCGGAAATCCTTGTGTGGCAATGGCTTGCGCCACATTCTTCATCCTGTTTCACGCGAAATGAGCGCGAAAAAGCTTGGAAATGGGGGCGTATGCTATTTCAGTGCGACGGCGTTGGGGAACGGCCCAATCGCAGGTAGATTCGTCTTGATCGATACGTGATTTGTAGTTTATGAGACGTTTTGTGGCGGGGCGCAGCTAGAGGTTGTCGACGTGTCGGAGGATCACTCCACCACTGCGTGGCATCGAGCCGCCAATTCGGCATCAAGTGGGCTTGGTATTTAGCGCCGGTTGTCACGTGACAACGCATGTGCCGAGCCCCAGATTCGTGAAATCGCGAAATATGGAACGGAGAAGCTGAGGCCGGGGAGTCGTCGAGCAGGACTCTGGAGCGCCGCCGGTACAACATGATCTTACAGAGTGGCGCGCGTCCCCTTAAACTGCATGCGACAAATCCAGCCCCGTACTTTGCGAATCCCATCGAAGCCCGTACATCGCTACCGTCCGCGCTCGCGATCAATAACTCGCCACGATCGACAGAGCGACGTCCGCGCCACCTCGCAGGCTATCGATATCCCGTCGCGGAGAATTACCGAACAGCCGACTATATTCCCGATTGAACTGCGTTGGGCTCGCATACCCGACCCTGAACGCCGCCGACGCTGCATCGAGCCGCTCCGCCAGCATCAGCCGACGCGCCTCGTTGAGTCGTATCCATTTCTGATACTGCAACGGACTCATGCCGGTGAGCTGACGGAAGTGATGATGGAAGGTCGAACTGCTCATCTGAACTTGCGCCGCGAGATCATCGACGCGCAACGATTCGTCGTAGTGAGCGCGCAACCACCGGATCGCGCGCGACACGCGGTTGCACTGACTGCCGGTGGACGCAATCTGGCGCAGGCGCGCGCCCTGGTCGCTCGTCAGCAGCCGATAGTAGATTTCCCGCTCGATATACGGTGCGAGAACGGCAATCGCGTTCGGGTCGTCCAGCAGCGCGAGTAGCCGGTTCAGCGCGTCGTACAGCGGTTCGGTCATGTCGCCGACGACGAGTCCGCGGCCAGCCGGCGCATCGTCGTGATCCGGCGCGACTTGCATCATCAGTTCGGCCATGACGCGGAAATCGAGCTTGAGGCCGAGCCCGAGAAACGGTTTGTCGGGACTGGCCTCGATGATTTGCGTCGAACCGGGCAGATCGAGCGACGTGATCAGAAAGCGGTCGGCGTCATAGATATACGCATCCCCGCTCTGTATGACCCGCTTCGCGCCCTGAACGACGAGGCCGAAGCTCGGCTCGACCATGCATTCCATCGGCAGCGTCGGCGCTTCCCTTCGATGAAAGCTCAGATTGGGAATGGCCGTGTTGAGGTGATCGACACCTTCGGTCCATCTCGCGACGCGCTCTGCGAGCGCCTGCCGCAATTCGTTCTCGCGGCTGCGGCGGGTCGAACGGTGGCCTGCCTGGTCGAATGCCGTGATGGCGACATCATCGTCTCGTTGGCCGGGCATGTATCGGACGGGTACCGGATGCATGACTTCTCTACTCAGGTAATCGGGTCGACAGGCAGCCGTCGACGTGCAGGGGAGGCGGGCAACGCATTCACCACCCGGAATCGCGGCACGGTCATCTTCCCGGCAGGCACGCGCAGCGACTGGCGGACTACTTCGTCGCCTGCGATGCGCAAAGCTGCCAGCGTCGCGATTTCGCCGCCGGCGCTGCCGCGCGCTCGTCGACCGCGCGCCACCAGCGCGCGCCACGATGCGGCGCGTCGAGATCGAGGTGTTCGCCCATTCTCGGTGTTGACAGTTCGATGCCGCGTACGAGCGCCAACGCCGTGACACGCTCGAACGGCTCCTGCCAGCGATGCATGGCGAGGTCGAACGTGCCGTTGTGGATCGGGACTAGCCAGCGTCCGCGCAAATCGATGTGCGCCTGCACGGTTTCTTCCGGCTGCATGTGCACGTACGGCCATTGCGCATCATAGGCGCCTGTTTCGATCAGCGTGACGTCGAACGGCCCGAGGCGCTCGCCGATCTCCCGGAAGCCATCGAAATAACCCGTATCGCCGCTGAAGAATACGCGGAGGTCGTCGTCGACGATCACCCACGACGCCCACAGCGTACTGTTACCGTCGAACAGGCTACGCCCGGAGAAATGCTGGGCGGGCGTAGCCGTCAGCGTCAGCCCGGCCACGTCCGCGCTTTGCCACCAGTCGAGCTGGCGAACCTTGTCCGCGTCGACGCCCCATTCGATCAACCGATCGCCGACACCCAGCGTCGTCACGAACATGCCGGTGGTGGCGGCAAGCGCGAGCACCGTGTCGCGATCGAGGTGATCGTAATGATCGTGCGACAGGATCACGCCGCGCAGCGGCGGAAGATCTTCCAACGCGATCGGCGGCGCATGAAAGCGCTTGGGGCCGATGCGCCGAAACGGCGACGCGCGCTCGGCGAACACCGGATCGGTCAGCCAGAATTCGCCGCGCAGCTTCAGCAACAGCGTCGAATGGCCGAGCCGGTACAGGCTGCGATCGGGCGCCGCGTCGAGTTCCGCGCGGGTCAGCGAATCGACGGGGAGGGCGCCGGCCGGCACGGTATGACGCGGCTTGTTGACCAGCATGTTCCATGCGATGCCCAGCGTCTTGCCCAATCCTTCGGCGGGCCGCGGCGCGACATTGGCAAAGCGCTCGCCGTTGTGCTGCGGCGAACCGCCGGACAGCGTCCGGCCGCGGCGGGCCGCCGCAAAGCCCAGAATGCGGTGAATCAAAACGAGAGGCGATGCCATGTCCGGTTCGTCCGAAGAATAAAGTACACTAAACAGTGTAGTTTATTTTTGAGATAAGTAAACTGCCCGGTGTAAAATTTCTGTATGGATACCAGCACTTCCCCTCAGCGCCTGACCGACCGAAAGCGCGCAGCCATCGTCGATGCGGCGATCGAGGAATTTCTCGCGGCCGGCTACGATGCGACGAGCATGGATCGTATCGCCGCGCGCGCCGATGTGTCGAAACGCACGGTCTATAACCACTTTCCGAGCAAGGAGACGCTATTCGCCGCGATCCTGAACAAGCTGTGGGATGCGACCCGGGCCGGCAACTTGCCGACCTATCGCGCCGACGTGCCGCTGCGCGAGCAACTGCTCGCGCTGCTCGAGCGCAAATTGCGGTTGATGAACGACGAAGCGTTTCTCGCGCTGGCGCGCGTCGCGATCGGCGCGGCCATCCATTCGCCGGAACGCGCGCGCGACATGGTCGAACGTCTCGGCGAGCGTGAGGAAGACGTCACGGTCTGGGTGCGTGCGGCCGCGGCGGCCGGCCGGCTGGCGGTCACCGATCCGGTGTTCGCCGCGCATCAGTTGCATGGCGCGATGAAGGCATTCGCGTTCTGGCCGCAGATCACGATGGGCCAGCCGCCGCTGACGGCGCAGGAGCAGCAGAAAGTGGCGGAATCGGCCGCCGACATGTTCCTCGCGTACTACGCGCGACACGACGACGGCGCCGCATCGCATCGCACGCAGGGCTGAACGCGTATCCGCAAGCATCTGGAAGCGCGGGCCGGTCGAAATCGCTGCGATGCGCGAAACTGGCCGATCCGGAGAAAACGAACGCACGATCGCACCGACCCCGTGCCGACCGACCCTCCGGCCCAAACCCGGCGATACGTCCGCGCACCCGAAACCGACTGCGAGCAACGACCCATGAAAACGCTGTTGATCGTCTATCACACGATGACCGGAGGCACGCAGCAGATGGCCGAAGCGGCTGCCGGTGCGGCTCGCGAGCAGCCCGGCGTCGACGTCAGGCTGCAGCGCGCGGACGCGACGAGCGCCGACGACGTGCTGGCAGCCGACGCGTACCTGTTCGCGACGCCGGAGAATTTAGCGGCGATGTCCGGGCTGATGAAGGATTTCTTCGATCGCTGCTACTACGCGGCGCTCGATCGCGTGAACGGTCGTCCGTATGCGGCGATGATCTGCGCGGGCAGCGACGGACAGAACGCATTGCGGCAGATCGACCGGATTGCGACCGGATGGCGGCTGAAGAACGTCGCACCCGGGCTGATCGTCTGCACACATGCGCAGACGCCGGAGCGTATTCTCGCGACGAAGACGATCGACGAAGACGCGCTCGCGCGCTGTGCCGAACTGGGTGCGGGGCTTGCCGCGGGGCTGGCACTGGGCGTGTTCTGAGGACGGATACGGCAGCGCCGATCTGCCGAATCGACACAGGCGGGATCTGCAGTCGTTCGCGCAATACCGGTTTCGCAAACAACGCCGGACCGCCGCGTGCCGGGGCTTCAGCCGCCCTTCGCAGTGCCCGAAGGCCGGTGATGTTCGGGCCAAAGACGTTTGACGAGATCGCGCGATGCGCCGTACGCGTAGCAACTGTCGATCTTGAGCGGCTTGCCTTCGCTGTCGCGGTAATCGAGCGACGATCGCCGCATGCCGACCATCGTCTGATAGGCCGTCGTCGCGATCGGGCCGAGCAATTCCTTCAGGTGCGTGCACGTATCGCAAGACGGCAGGCGCTTGCGCACCTCGCTGTTCCAGCCCGCGCCGATGGTCAATCCGACGAGCGCCTGCAGCGAGTCGCCGCCGCCCGGACATTGCGCATACGGATGCGAACGGATGAACGTGGATACGGCGCGCACGACCATGTCGACGTCGAAGACGAGCGTCACGCCAAGCTCGTGGAGCGGCGTCAGCGCCGCGACCGTCCGCGCACCGCCGGGCGGCGTGAAATCGCTGGTCTTGCGGTCCGCGAGGCAGGCCGTTACTTCGAACAGGCCGTCGCTGCGCCGATAGCCGCGCATGTCGATCTGCCGATGGTGGATCTCGTCGCGCGTGATGCCGTCGTGCGGGGTGTCGTCTTGGGAAACCATGCATCCGCTCCGTCTCTTGAAACCGGGTCTTTTCGCAGGCAACGGGATCGCGCACGGCCGATCGGGCGTACGGTGAAAAGCCGGCGGGACGTGCTGCCAACGAAGTCGATTCGGCCATACTACGCACTTTCCGATATTTTCGTCCGCGACGCGTTCGATGCGGACGCAACCAATCGGCCGCCGATGCCGGCGCAAGCGAGGGTCGGGCGGGCGTGTCGGGCGACGTCGGGGGCCATGCAATGCAACGCTTTGCGGACGCGGAACGACGCTGTTCGACGGCTGTCGCGCGGAAGATCGCATATTCAGTCGATTGTCCGCCCGGCCCGATTTCCGGCCGGGCCGCGAATGGCGTGACATCCGGAAACGTATCCATATAATGCGCAACACGACCACGCGGACGCATTTTCGGCGCCGCGGCTCGGGCAAATGCGGACCGGCGAGTCAACCGACCGTCCCGCGTACCGGTATACTTCCACTCCTGCCTTGTCCGGCATCGAGGCCGGGTGCCTGAAAACAGAGTGGCGTGCGCGATGCGGCCCCGTAGTGTTCCGCACCGGCGGCAGGCCGGCCGCACGCATGGCGGCGATGCTTTTGCGCCGCGCGGCATGGCCGCACGAACCACACCTTATATTCCTGGTGGATTGAATTTATGGGTTTTGAACAACTTGCCGAATTGCGGGCGCAGCTCGCAGCGAAGGCCAAGCAGGAGCGCAACGCGAAGCGGCCGGCGGCGCCGACGGACGCCGGCGCGAAGCCGAAGTCCGGCGACCAGCCGTCCCGCGGCGCCAAGCCGGGCGCCGGCGCGAAGGCGCAGCAGCGAGCGAAGCCTGCTCCGACGAAGCCGTCGGCGCCGGTCGATCCGGTCATCGTCGCGATCGGCAAACTGCAGCGGAAGTTTCCGCGCGCGTTCCCGAAGAATCCGGCCCCTAAAGTGCCGCTCAAGGTTGGCATCTGGGACGATCTCGCCCGCGAAGCGCAGGCCGTGGGCCTCAGCGAAGCGGAACTGCGCGAGGCAATGTCGACGTGGTGCCGCGGCAACCGCTACTGGTCCTGCCTCGTCGAAGACGCGGTGCGCGTCGACCTGCAGGGTAACGAAGCCGGGCGCGTGACGCACGACGACGCGGCGCGTGCGCGCCGTCTGAAGGCTCGTCGCCCCGGCGGCAAGGGCGCGGCACAATCGGCCAAGGGTGCGCCGCAGCAGCCGAAGGCCGAGCAGCAGGCCGAGGTCGCTGCTGCACTGCAACCGGCGCAAGCCGAAGCCGAAGCGAAGGTGCAGACCGGCGCCGCACCGCCGGTCGAACAGCAAGCGGCCGGCAACGAGTAATCCACATCGCGCGCCGCGTACCCGCTGCAAGCCGCGGCGGCGCATGACACGACAGACCGACCGGCGTCGACAGACGCAGGTCGGGACTGCCTCTACCGGCACTGAACCTGCCGGTCCATCTCCTCCCCGTCGAACAGACAACGCGACCGGACGACTCACATTCGTCGATCGGGCTCGACACGCGCGAGAGCTTGATTGTTCCGCTTACGTTCAGATAATTCGTATCTCTGAGTAATTGGCGAGCCTACCGCATAATTCGCGTTACGAAATGATGAAGCGAAACGCGTCGATCGACGCGTGAGCGATCCCGCCTGCTCGTCGCGATAAAAATTGCGCGCGATAATCACGACTGGATCATCAGCCCGCGGGCAAGCCGATTGCCGCGATACAACCGTCATTCGAAAAATAAGGCAGGCCTGGCTCGACCCAAAGCCACGCCCAGCGCCGTTAACGCCAACTCAACCCGGACCATGAACCCGAGACGTTCCGCGATTTTCGTCGCGCTCGCCGCTGCCGCGCTGTTCGGCGCCGCGACACCGCTCGCCAAGGCGCTGATCGGCGCGATGTCGCCGTTCATGGTTGCTGGCCTCTTCTATCTCGGCAGTGGCGTCGGACTCGGCATCGGGATGCTGCTGCGCGGCTGGCACGGCCGTCACGCACCGGCCGCGGACGCCGCGCCGTTGCAGCGCGCCGATCTGCCGTGGCTGGCCGGGGCGATCGCGGCGGGCGGCGTGGCTGGCCCCGCTCTGTTGATGCTCGGCCTATCGAGCACGCCGGCGGCGACGAGCGCGCTGCTGCTCAATCTCGAGGGCGTGCTGACGGCCGTGATTGCGTGGGTCGTGTTTCGCGAGAACGTGGATACGCAGATATTTCTCGGCATGGTGGCGATCGTCGCCGGCGGCACGCTGTTGTCGTGGACGCCGGGCCGGGCCGGCGTGCCGGTCGGCGCGCTGCTGATCGTCGGCGCATGCCTGTGCTGGGCGATCGACAACAACCTGACCCGCAAGGTGGCCGCGAACGATGCGATGGTGATCGCGGGCGTGAAAGGGCTGATCGCGGGGCCGGTGAACATCGGCATCGCGCTGGCGACCGGCGCGACGCTACCTGCGATACCGGTCATGGCCGAGGCGATGCTGACGGGGCTCGGCGGCTACGGGATCAGCCTCGTGTTGTTCGTCGTCGCGCTGCGTCATCTGGGCAGCGCGCGCACCGGCGCGTACTTTTCGATTGCCCCGCTGTTCGGAGTCGTGCTGTCGCTGCTGATCTGGCCCGCGTTGCCGCCCGCGACGTTCTGGATCGCGGCCGCGCTGATGGCGCTCGGCATCTGGCTGCACGTGCGCGAACGGCACGAACACACGCATGCGCACGAGCGGCTCGAGCATACGCATCGGCATCGGCACGACGACCATCACCAGCACGCG
This sequence comes from Burkholderia sp. BCC0398, assembly GCF_902833245.1. Lineage (NCBI taxonomy): Bacteria > Pseudomonadati > Pseudomonadota > Betaproteobacteria > Burkholderiales > Burkholderiaceae > Burkholderia > Burkholderia sp. BCC0398. The sequence goes on along the minus strand of NZ_CADFEM010000022.1, from coordinate 56,635 downwards.
CACGACTTCCCGTATGACGGCGATGAACCGCACACGCATCCGCACGTGCATCTGCCGATCACGCACAGTCACGCGCATTTTCCGGATATTCATCACCGGCATCGACACTGACCGCGTCGTGAGCGACGGGCGCTGCGCATTGCAAGGTGGCCGTTTATGGGAACGCTAACAGCCGATCGTTGGTTCCGGAATGCTGGTTGCCCGCACATTGCGTGCGATCGTCACGCGATCACTCGACGCCGACGATCACGCTCGATGCCTTGAAGACCGCGGATGCGGCGGCGCCGCTCGCGAGCCCGAGACGATCGACGCTGTCGTTGGTGACGATCGCGACGATTTCCGCACCGCTCGCCGCCTTGATCACGACCTCCGAATTGACCGCGCCCTTCGCGACCGACGCGACGGTGCCCGCGACGCAGTTGCGAGCCGACACCTTGCTGCTGTCGACGTCGACCATCACGATGACCGACGACGCCTTGACGAGCGCGAACGCGTTCGTGCCGGCCGCGAGGCCCAGCGACGCCGCGCTGCCATGGGTGATCACGGCGACGATCTCGAGGCCGTCCTGCGTGCGCAGCGTGATTTCGTCGTTGACGGCACCGGGCTTGACGGCGCTGATCTCGCCGGCGAATTGGTTGCGGGCGCTCGTTCGCATGATGACTCTCCGGGTGGTTGCCGCGGCAGAGCCGGCTGCGGCAAAAGGTGATTGGAAATGCATCGGCCAGTGTACCGTCAACGCCGGCCCTGCGAGTGCCATCGCGCGAATCAGTCCAACCCGTTGCCGCGGGGCGTGTCGTCACGCATGCGATATAGCCGATGTCGCTACGGCGCCGACGGGCCGGCCGCAGGTGCGGTGGCCGCGGAGCCGGCGTTCGCGGCGGCTGCCGCACCGTCGCCGTCCCAACCGCCGCCGAGCGCGAGGAAGAGCCGCACCTGGTCGGCCGCGACCTGCCCTTCGGCCGCCGCGACCTGCGCCCGCACGCTCGTCAACGTGCGCGTCGCGTCGAGATCGGCGATGAACGATTCGCGGCCGGCCGCATAGAGACGATGCGTTTCGGCGGCGGAACTGCGGGCCGATTCGTACGCGGTGCGCAGCGCATCCGTGCGCTGCACGTCGGCTGCATAGGTCGCGAGGCTCGACTGCGTTTCGCGCAGCGCGTTCAGCACGACCCCGTCGAAGTGCGCGAGTGCGCCGCCCGTCGCGGCTTCGGCTTCGCGCACGCGCGCACGCTGGCCGTTCACGGGGAACGACCAGCTGATCAGCGGTCCGAACGACCAGCGATTCGTGGTGGACGAGAACAGGTCGGCGGCGACGCCGACCGAGCCGGCCGATGCGCCGATGCTGACCGACGGGTACAGCGCGGCGGTTGCCACGCCGATCCGCGCGGTCGCGGCGGCGAGCTGACGCTCGGCTTCGCGCACGTCGGGGCGGCGGCGCAGCAGCGCGGCGCCGTCGCCGATCGGAATCGGCCGACGCAGTTTCGGCAGGCGTTCGCATTCGGCGGCGGCTTTCGGCAGGTCGGCCGGCGCGCGCGCGAGCAGCGCGGCGAGCTGGTACTGCGCGATCTTGCGGCGGCCTTCGAAGCGCGGAATGTCGGCGGACAGCGTGCGCACCTGCGTCACGCCGCGCGTCACGTCGGTCTGGTTGCCGCGCCCCGCGTCGCGCAGCCGCTGCGACAGCGCGACGCGCTGTTGCTGCAGCGCGAGCGACTGCTTCGCGATCGCCAGTTCGTCGCCGGCCGAGCACGCTTCGACATACGCGCGTACGACGTCGGCCACGACCGTGATGCGCGCGAGGTCGCCGGCCGCCTTGACGGCCTCGCTGTCCGCGCGCGCGGCTTCGACGCCGCGCCGCAGCTTGCCGAACAGGTCGAGCTCGTACGACACGTTGATGCCGACCGTGCCTTCGTTGACGACCGGCAGCTTGTTTTCGAGCAGGTATTGCTCGGCCGATTCCTGCGCGCGCTGCACGGCCGCTTCGGCTTTGCCGGAGAAGCCGCCCTGTTCGTTCGCGACCACCAGCGCCGCGCGCGAGCGGGCGAGGTTCGCCGCGGCGACGCGCAGGTCGGTGTTCGACTTCAGCGCATCGCGCACGAGCCCATTGAGTACCGGGTCGTCGTACAGTTGCCACCAGTTGCCGGGCACCGCGTCGCGCGACACCAGCGTGCCGTTCGCGTCGTCGAGCGCATGGTTCGCGAGCGGCGCGTTGACGTACGCCTGTTGCGGCAGCGTGTAGTCGGGGCCGACCGACTTGCACGCACCGAGTGCGAGCGCAAGCGGGGCGAGCGTCGCCGCGACGCGCAGACCATGCCGCTTCATTGCGAGGCTCCCGCGGCGCTGGCGGCCGTACCTGACGTAGCCGAAACCGGCGCGGCCGCCGATGCGGCGCCGGTGCCCACCGGCTTCGCGTCGTCGTTGCGGTGCGTGTCGGCGCCGCGCATCGATACGGTCGCGGTACGGCCTGCGATCATCCGGAAATCGTCGGGCACCTCGTCGAGCACGACGCGCACCGGCACGCGCTGCGCGAGCCGCACCCAGCTGAACGCCGGGTTCACGTTCGGCAGCAGGTTCGCGCCCTGCGTGCGGTCGCGATCCTCGATCGCGGCGACGATGCTCTGCACGTGGCCGCGCAGCGCATGCGGCTCGCCCATCACGATGATGTCGACCGGCTGGCCGATATGGATGCCGCGCAGCTTGGTTTCCTCGAAGTAGCCGTCGACGCGGAACGAGTTGCGGTCGACGACCGACAGCACCGCGCGGCCGGTCGGCACGTATTCGCCGACCCGCGGGGCGCGGTCGTTCAGGTAGCCGTCCACGGGACTGACGATCGTCGTGCGCTGCAGGTTCAGCTTCGCGGTGTCGAGCGACACCTGCGCATCGGCGACGCTGGCTTCGCCTTGCTCGACGCGCGTGCGGCTTTCCTCGACCTGTTCGCTCGCGACCAGGTTGCCGAGCTGCAGGTTGCGCGCGTATTCGCGCTTCGCCTGCGCCAGCGTCGCGCGGCGCTGCGCGAGCGTCGCTTCGGCGAGCCGTTCCGCGAGCGCGTAGCGCGCCTGGTCGATCACGAACAGCACCTGGCCACGCTTGACCTCCTGGTTGTCGGCGACCTGCACCGACGTGATGAGGCCCGACACGTCCGGCGCGACCTGGATCACGTCGGCCCGCACGTGCCCGTCGCGCGTCCACGGCGAGAACATGTAGTAGTTGACGATGCGCCACAGCACGAGGCCGGCCACGACGACGACGATCAGGGTGAGCAGGACTTGCCCTGCCGAGAGCCAGGTTTTTTTCACGTTAGGTAGCCACGAGTTGGTGGGACACGATCACGACGGCGGCCAGCACGAACACGTAGATGCCGAGGTCGAAGATCGAACGGTGCCAGACGAGGCGGTAGAAGCCGACGCGCTCGAGCACCGCGCGCACGACGATGTTGATCAGGTACGCGATCAACATCAGTACGAGCGGGGCCGGCACGAACACGCCGAAGATATCGATTTCGCCGATCATGGTCGCGGTCGGAAGGACAAGGTGGAAAGCCGGCTCATGCGCGTGCTCCGTCCGGCGTCTGTGGCGCTTGCGCGGCCGCGGCCGGATACAGCGACAGGCGCAGGCCGACAAGCGCATGCAGCGTGTCGCGCAGCCGGCGGTGCGTGACCGGCGCCGCGGGCGCGGCGGTGCCGTCGGCCGGCGCGGCGCCCGGCAGGTTGCGGCTGGCCACGCGCCGCAGCGCGTCGTCGATCGTCGCGAGCAGGGCGGGCGGCGCGGGCTGGCGCGCGTTCGCGGCCGCGCAGCGCGCGTAGTGATCGGTGACGCCGGCCAGCACGCGATCGATCGCGTCGGGCACGTCGCCCGACAGCCGGCGCCGCGAGCGGCGCAGGTCGAGCGCGTTCAGCGCGATGCGCAGGTCGCGGAAGCTTTCGATCGACGGGTGGCGGTGGTCGTCGGACGCGCCGAGGCGCGGCAGCAGTTGCGTGACGCGATCGAGCATCCGCGATGCGTGGTTGCGCTGATCGTCGAGCGGTTGCGTCGACGCGGAGCGCGCGACGTCCTCCCAGCCCGAGCGTAGCAGGCGCCGTACCGCGAGTTCCGCGCCGAACGGCCGCGTCGCGCGCGTCCACACGTACGCGAACAGCAGCCCGGCGACGCCCGCGAGATTACTGTTCAGGAACACGAAGAAATCGGCCTCGTACGCGCTCTGGATGCTGATGAAGGTGGCCGTGTTGACCGCGACGAGCATCGTCACCATGTTGAACTGCGGGCGCGGCAGCAGCGTGCCGATCAGGATGAACGGCCCCGCGAACATCAGCACGAGCATCGCGAAATCGTGCACGTGCGGCAGCACGACGAACAGATACAGGCCCGCGAACACGACGCTCGCGGCGGTCGACAGGAAGAACTTGAACACCAGCGGCGCGGGCTCGTCGAGCGCGGCGAAGAAGCTGCACGACACGGCCACGAGCGTGACGGCGGCCGCGCCGTCGTGCCAGCCGGACGAGATCCACAGCCAGCACGCGAACACGATCGCGAACACGACGGTCAGCGTCGAGAACAGCATCATCCCGCGATCGAAGAAGCGCTCGGTGCCGCCGAGCCGCCAGTGCCGGTAGCGCGGCTGCCATACGCCCGACTCGTTCGCGATCAGCGCGCGCAGCGAGCGGCAGTCCTGCCAGATGTCGATGACCTGGCGCAGCCGCCACAGCGCATTCGACAGCAACGCGCCGTCCCAGCTCGCCAGCGCGCTGTCGGGCGGCTGCAGCGCGGCGATGCGCGCGCGCAGGTCGTCCGCGACCGGATCGTGCGCCATATCGCCGTCGGAACCGGTCTTCACGGCCGGCAGCGGCGCGTCGAACCATTTCGCGGCGTCGGCCAGCAGCGCGTCGAGCGCGGGCGGGCGCACGTGCAGGTCGCGCATCAGCGCGATCAGCGGGTCGGCGAGCGACGACATCAGCGGCAGGAACAGCTGCATCCGGCCCGCGAGCGCCTGCGCGCGCGCAAGCACGCGCGGATGCGCATGGTCGTAGCCCAGCTGGCTCAGCAGGAATTCGAGGCCGGTGATCGTCGCGGCGAGCCGCTGCCTGCATGCGGACAGCGCCTTGCCGGCCAGGTGCCCGGACAGCGTTTCGCGGCCGTAGAACGCGGCGTCCTTGAACCACGCGTCGGTGCGCTCGATCAGCGTCGGCGCGAGCCGGTTCGGGAACACGGCGCTGCCGACCACGCTCGCGCACACGATGCCGAGCACGATTTCCTCGGTGCGCGCGATCGCAACGTCGAATATCGTGGACGGATCGGTGACGGTCGGCAGCGCGACCAGCGGCATCGTATAGCCGGCTAGCATGAACACGTAGCTGCGCGCGGTGCGATCCGAGATCGCGAGGTACAGCAGCGTGCCGCACCAGGTCGCGACGATGATGCTGAACAGGAGCGGCGTCTCGACGAACGGCGGCACGAAGAAGATCGCGGCGGCCGCGCCGAGCGCGGTGCCGAGCGCGCGGTACAGCGCCTTCGAGCGCGTCGCGCCGACGAACGGGTTCGACACGATGTAGACGCTCGCCATCGCCCAGTACGGGCGCGGCAACTGGAAATACAGGCCGAGGTACAGCGCGAGCATCGACGCGGCGAACGTCTTGCCCGAGAACAGCCAGTCGCGAAGGCTCGGATAGGTCATGACGCGGAATCGGCGGGGTGGGACGCGTGCGACGCCGGAGGATGCGCGTCGGCGGCGTTGAACGCGTTCAGCACGCGCAGCGTCGCTTCGAGATCGGCGCGCGACACGCCCTTGAGCACCTGGGCGCGCAGCGCGCGCAGGTCTTCCTCCATCTTCGCGGTGACCGCGCGGCCGGCGGCCGTCAGCGAGATCGTTTTCGCGCGGCGATCGTGCGGATCCTCGTCGCGGCGTGCGAGGCCGGCCGCGCACAGCTGGTCGAGCAGGCGCACCAGCGACGGCCCTTCGATGCCCACGTGCTCGGCGAGCGTGCCTTGCCGCACGCCTTCGCCGAGACGCCCGGCGATCAAGAGCGGCGTCGCGCAGGCCTCGGATACGTTGTACGCGGTCAGCACGCCGTCGCTGGTGCGGCGCCACTTGCGCGCGGTGAGCACGAGCAGGCTGCTGACGGCGAGGCGGAGGTCGTGCAGATTGGTCATGGGCGAGATGATAGGGGCAAAAATATTCGATAGCAAACTATCGTTTTCGTCGCCGGGATGACACGTCGCATGGGGCGCGGCGACGATATTGAATTGTCAGACGACCACTGTTCGACCACACGAGCACGGCCGTGCATGTGAAGCAAATTCCACGCCCGCGCGCCGCCCGCTGCGCGGGTAGGTAGCCCGCGACTTTCGACCGACCGGAAAATGTGCGGGCCGCGGTCGCTCGGGCACGCCGATTGCGCCGCGCGATTCGCCCACGACGTCCTGCTTTCGCGCGCGATTGCACTAGGACAATATTTTCAGGGTGTCTTTCTGAGCGACCATGTGGAAGCCACGACGGAGACATCGAGATGGGACGGACCGAGGTATCGGCAGGCTGGCGCGACGCGCTCGGCGCGGTGCACGGGATCGAGTCGAAATACAAGCGGCTCGTGAAGGCGATCGCCAGCGACATCGAGAACGGCGCGCTCGCGCCGGGCGCGCGGCTCGCGCCGCAGCGCGACGTCGCGTCGAGCCTCGGTGTCAGCGTGCAGACCGTCACCAACGCGTACAAGGAGCTGGAGCGTCAGGGGCTGATCCGCTGCGAGGTTGGCCGCGGCAGCTTCGTGGCCGCGCGCGTGACCGAATCGATGTCGAACTACATCCTCGATACGACCGAGCGCGAACTCGTCGACTTCTCGATCGCCCGCATCGTGCACACGCCGGAGCACGACGCGGCATGGCGCAGCGTGTGCACGGCGCTGGCCGGCACCGACGATCAGCCGTGGATCCGTTCGTTCCGGCCGATCGCCGGCCTCGATGCGCATCGCGACGCCGGCGCGGCTTGGCTCGCGTCGCTGAACATGCCGGTGCACCGCGAATCGCTGCTGGTGACGAACGGCGCGGCGCACGGGATCTTTCTCGCGCTCGCGTCGATCGTCGGGCCGGGCGACACCGTGTTGTGCGAGAGCCTGACCGATCACGGCGTGATCGGCTCCGCGAACGTGCTCGGGTTTACGCTGAAAGGGCTCGAGATGGACGAGCACGGCATCCGTCCCGAACATTTCGAGGAGATGTGCGATGGCGAGCGGATCAGCGCGCTCGTCTGCACGCCGACCCTCAATAACCCGACCGTGTCGCTGATGACCGATTCGCGGCGCCGCTCGATCGCGCGCATCGCGACGCGCTACGGCGTATACGTGATCGAGGACGACGTGTACGGTCCGCTGCTCGAGAAGACGGGCACGCCGATCGCCAGCCTGATTCCGGAGCTCGGCTTCTACTGCACGAGCATGACGAAATCGGTACTGACGGGGTTGCGCACCGGCTATCTCGCGATGCCGCGACGGCTCGCGTTGCGCGTCGAGAGCGTGCTGCGCGTGAGCAGCTGGATGGCGACGTCGCCGATCGCCGAAATCGCGACGCGCTGGATCGTCGACGACACCGCGCGGCGGCTCGTCGAACTGCAGCGCCAGCGGCTCGCCGTGCGTCAGCAGATGGTGCGGGCCGCACTGGGGCCGTATGTGCTCGGTGCGCATCCCAACGCGCTGTCGGCATGGCTGCGCGTGCCCGACTACTGGCAAGCCGAGCGGATCGTGCGTGAACTGCGCACGCGCAAGATCGCGGTGACGTCACCCGATCCGTTTCTCGTCGGCGGCACGGAGCGACCGAACGCGGTGCGCGTGTGCATCGGCGCCGAAACCTCCGATGCGGCGTGCAATGCAGCGCTCGAGACGATCGCGGGTGTGTTCGAACAGTATCCGCACCTGAACGACTTCCACTGAACCGGCGGCGCTGCCGCGACATCGCGCGCAATGTATCAGGACATTCGAAAGCGCGATTTGGAACATTAGACTGGATCGCATCACATTCGTCGCGAGGCGCGCATTCCATGTCTTCCCTGTCGCTGTCCGACGTCTACCGCGCGCGCCGCCGTCTCGCCGGGCGCGCCGACGGTACGCCACTCGTCGCGTCCGCCGCGCTGTCCGCGCGTGTCGGCGCCCCGGTCTACCTGAAGCTCGAAACGCTGCAGCCGACCGGCAGCTTCAAGCTGCGCGGCGCGACCAACGCGCTAGCGGAACTTGCGGCGCAGCGCGTGACGCGCGTGGTCACCGCATCGACCGGGAATCATGGCCGCGCGGTCGCGCATGCGGCACGCGCGCTCGGCATCGATGCGGCCGTCTGCATGTCGTCGCTCGTGCCGGACAACAAGGTCGAGGCGGTCGCGGCGCTCGGCGCGCGCGTGGTGATCGTCGGCGACAGCCAGGACGACGCGCAGGTGGAAGCGCGGCGGCTGGTGCGCGACGAAGGTTATGCATACGTGCCGCCGTTCGACGATCCGCGCATCATCGCGGGCCAGGCGACGATCGGCGTCGAGATACTCGAAGCGCTGCCCGATACGGCGACGCTGGTCGTGCCGCTGTCGGGCGGCGGCCTGTTCAGCGGCGTCGCGTTTGCCGCGAAGGCGATCCGGCCGCCGATCGAGATGATCGGCGTATCGATGACGCGCGGCGCCGCGATGCACGCGAGCCTCGCGGCCGGTCGCCCGGTCGACGTCGACGAACAGCCGACGCTGGCCGATTCGCTCGGCGGCGGCATCGGCCTCGACAACCGCTACACGTTCGACATGACGCGCGCGCTGGCCGACGACGTCGTGCTGCTCGACGAGCCGTCGATCGCGCGCGGCATCGCGCATGCGTATCGGGAAGAGCGGCTCGTCGTCGAAGGCGCCGGCGCGGTCGGCCTCGCCGCCCTGCTGGATGAACGGATCGCACGCCGCGATCGCAGCGGCCCGATCGTGGTCGTCGTGAGCGGTGCGAACATCGACATGGCCGTGCATCGCAGGCTCGTTTCGGAGAACTGACATGGCCCATCCCGTCACGTTGCTTGGCCACGCGCAACTGCGTGCGCTGGTGCCACTCGATCTCGCCGCGATCGACCAGGTCGAGGCCGCGTTCGCGTCGCTCGCGACCGACGCCGTCGTGATGCCGCCGATCCTGAATCTTGCGCTGCCCGAGCGCCACGCCGAAGTGGACGTGAAGACGGCGTACCTGCCGCGCTTCGACAGCTTCGCGATCAAGGTCAGCCCCGGTTTCTTCGACAACCCGTCGCTCGGGCTGCCGAGCCTGAACGGGCTGATGCTCGTGCTGTCCGCGCGCACCGGCCTGACCGAGGCCGTGCTGCTCGACAACGGTTACTTGACAGCCGTGCGCACCGCGGCCGCCGGCGCCGTGGCCGCGCGCCGGCTCGCGCGCGCCGATGCGCGCCGCGCGGCGATCGTCGGCGCGGGCGAACAGGCGCGGTTGCAGCTTGCCGCGCTGATGCTCGTGCGCGACATCACGCACGTGACGGTGTGGGCGCGCGATGCCGAACGTGCCGCGCGATTCGCGGCCGACGTGCGTGCCGCGCACGGGATCGACGCGGTCGTCGCGCGCTCGGTGCACGCGGCGCTCGCCGACGCGGACATCGCGGTGACGACCACGCCGAGCCGTGCGCCGCTCGTGCACGCGGAAGATCTGCACCCCGGGCTGCACGTGACGGCGATGGGTTCGGATGCGGATTACAAGACCGAACTCGCGCCGTCGGTCTTCGGCGCCGCGCGCTACTTCTGCGACCGGCTGCGGCAGACCCGCGTGGCCGGCGAGCTCGCGCATGCGATCGCGGCCGGCGCCGTTGCAGCCGACGCGGTGTTTCCCGAACTTGGCGAAGTGATCGCCGGCCGCCGAGACGGCCGCACGCATCGCGACGACATCACGATCTGCGACCTGACCGGCACCGGCGCGCAGGACACCGCGATTGCCGTGCTCGCGCTGCAACGCGCCCGCGCGGCGGAAGTGGGCACGATTTTTCACAACGACCTCACGACTTGAGAGGAGACAGATGTCCGCAGTCATCGAAACCCAGACAGCCGCGCCGCGGCTCGCGTTCGCGCGCAGCGAATATGCCGCGCGCATCGCGAAGACACGCGCGGCGATGGAGCGGGCCGGCATCGACCTGCTGATCGTCACCGACCCGACCAACATGGGCTGGCTCACCGGCTATGACGGCTGGTCGTTCTACGTGCACCAGTGCGTACTGCTCGCGCTGGACGGCGAACCCGTGTGGTTCGGCCGCGGCCAGGACGCGAACGGCGCGAAGCGCACCGCGTTCATGGCGCACGAGAACATCGTCGGCTATCCCGATCATTACGTGCAGTCGACCGCGCGCCACCCGATGGACTACCTGTCCACCGAAGTCATCGCCGCGCGCGGCTGGAGCGCGCTGCGCATCGGCGTCGAACTCGACAACTACTACTTCAGCGCAGCGGCATACGCGTCGTTGCAGAAGCATCTGCCGGCCGCGCGCTGGGTCGATGCGACCGCGCTCGTCAACTGGCAGCGCGCGGTGAAGTCGCCGCGCGAGATCGAGTACATGCGCGTGGCCGCGCGCATCGTCGAGCGGATGCATGCGCACATCGTCGAGACGATCGAGCCGGGCATGAAGAAAAGCGACCTGGTCGCGCAGATCTATGCGACCGGGATCGGCGGTGCGGGAGGCTTCGGCGGCGACTACCCGGCGATCGTGCCGCTGCTGCCGACCGGCGCCGACGCGGCCGCGCCGCACCTGACGTGGGACGACTCGACGTTCGCGCGCGGCGCCGGCACGTTCTTCGAGATCGCCGGTTGCTACCGCCGTTATCACTGCCCGCTGTCGCGCACCGTCTATCTCGGCAAGCCGCCCGCGCACTTCATCGAAGGCGAGCGCGCGGTGGTCGAAGGGATCGAGGCCGGGCTCGCGGCCGCGAAGCCGGGCAACGTATGCGAGGACATCGCGAACGCGTTCTTCGCGGTGCTGCGCCGCGCGGGCATCGACAAGGACAGCCGCTGCGGCTACCCGATCGGCGCGAGCTATCCGCCCGACTGGGGCGAGCGCACGATGAGCCTGCGCCCGGGCGACCGGACGGTGCTGGAACCCGGCATGACGTTCCATTTCATGCCCGGGCTGTGGCTCGACGACTGGGGGCTGGAGATCACGGAGAGCATCCTGATCACCGAGACCGGCGTCGAGACGTTCTGCAACGCACCGCGCAAGCTGTTCGTAAAGGAGTAGGGCGATGCGTGCTTCCCCGATCACGCCGACCGTCGATTTCGACGCGGACGGCGAACAGCACGGCTTCCTGAAGCTGCCTTACTCGCGCGACGATTCCGCGTGGGGCGCGATCATGATTCCGGTGACCGTCGTGAAGCGCGGCGACGGGCCGACGGTGTTGCTGACCGGCGGCAATCACGGCGACGAATACGAAGGGCCGGTCGCGCTGTCGAAGCTCGCCGGCTCGCTGAAGGCGGCCGACGTGACCGGCCGCGTGATCGTCGTGCCGTTCATGAACTACCCGGCGTTCCGCGCCGGTTGCCGCACGTCGCCGATCGATGCGGGCAACCTCAATCGCAGCTTCCCGGGCCGACCGGACGGCACGGTGACCGAGAAGATCGCCGACTACTTCCAGCGCCACCTGCTGCCGCTCGCGACGCACGTGCTCGACATTCACGCGGGCGGGCGCACGCTCGACTTCGTGCCGTTCGCGGCGATTCACGTGCTGCAGGATCGCGACCAGGAAGCGCGCTGCGAGCGCGCGATGCGTGCGTTCGGCGCGCCGTATTCGATGCGCATGCTGGAACTCGACAGCGTCGGCCTGTACGACAGCGCGGCCGAGGAAGCCGGCAAGGTGTTCGTGTCGACCGAGCTGGGCGGCGGCGGCACGTCGACGGCGACGAGCGTCGCGATCGCCGAGCGCGGCGTGTATGGATTGCTTGCGCATGCGGGCGTGATCGCCAAGGACGTCATCGATGGCAACGCGCCGCGTACGACGACGCTGCTCGACATGCCGGACGGCTCTTGCTACACGACGAGCGAGCATCACGGGCTGCTCGAGATGTGCCGCGATCTCGGCAGCGAGGTCAAGGCCGGCGACGTGCTCGCGCGCGTGCACGACATCGACCGCACGGGCGTCACGCCCATCGAGTACGTCGCACGGCGGCGCGGGCTGCTCGCGGCCCGGCACTTCCCGGGCATCGTGCAACCGGGCGACACGATCGCGGTGGTCGCCGACATCGTCGAGCGCAACATCCCGGTCGCCGTATAAGGACGCGCACGACGTGATCAAGCTCGACCGATACGACCTCGCGATCCTGCACTTGCTCGAGCGCGACGGGCGCATCACGAAGTCGAAGCTCGCGGAAGCCGTGAACCTGTCGATTTCGCCCGCATGGGAGCGCGTGCGCAAGCTCGAGGAAAGCGGCGTGATCCGCGGCTATCGCGCGGACGTCGACTGGATCGGCGCGTTCTCCGGCAGCCGCATCGTCGTCGAAGTGACGCTGTCGCGGCACACCGCGCCCGACATGCGGCGCTTCGAGGATCGCGTGGCCGCCGCGCCCGAAGTCGCGCAGTGCTATGCGACGGGCGGTGGCGTCGACTACGTGCTGCACGTGGTCGCGCGCGACATCGACCATTACCAGCGCTTCATCGATGCGTTGCTGATGGAAGACCTCGGCATCGAGCGCTACTTCACGTACATCGTGACGAAGGTCGTGAAGTGCGGCTCCGGCGGCGCGCCGGACTGGCTGTAAAAGTTCGCGCCGGCGCGCGGCAATACGGAAAAAACCGGCATTTCCCGCCGTGCAAACCGAAATTTCCGCATGCGCGGGCGCGACACAATGAAGTTCGTGCCCACCAACCAGGAGACGCAGCATGCTGCCCGGACACCCCGTTCTGTTCAAGTCGACCTGCTACGTCGATGGTCGCTGGATCCACAGCGACAGTGCCGCGACGGTCGCCGTCGTGAACCCCGCCGATCAGGCCGTGATCGGCCACGTGCCGATGCTCGAACGCGCGCAAATCGTCGGTGCCGTCGACGCCGCGCAGCGCGCGTACGACACGTGGCGCTGGACGCCGCAGGCCGCACGCAGCGCGGCATTGCTGCGCTGGCATGCGCTGATCCTGCGTCACGTCGACGATCTGGCCGCGCTGCTGTCGCTGGAACAGGGCAAGCCGCTGGCCGAAGCGCGCGGCGAGATCCGCTATGCGGCCAGCTTCGTCGAATGGTTCGCGAACGAGGCGAAACGTGTCGCGGGCCGCACGATTCCGACGCATATCGACGGCGCGCATCTCGGCACCGTGATGGAGCCGGTCGGCGTCGCGGCGCTGATCACGCCGTGGAATTTCCCGGCCGCGATGATCACGCGCAAGGCGGCGGCCGCGATCGCGGTCGGTTGTACCGTGGTCGTGAAGCCCGCGCACGAAACGCCGTTCTCGGCGCTCGCGCTCGCGCAGCTCGCCGACGAGGCCGGCTTCCCGGCCGGCGTGTTCAACGTGGTGCTCGGCGAGCCGCAGATGGCGATGGAAACGCTGGTCGGCGATACGCGTGTGCGTGCGGTCAGCTTCACCGGCTCGACGCGGGTCGGGCGGCTCGTGACCGAGACCGCCGCGAAGGCCGGCATCCGCAAGATCGCGCTCGAACTGGGCGGCAACGCGCCGTTCATCGTGACCGAGGATGCGGATCTCGACCAGGCGGTGCGGATTGCCGTCGGCGCGAAGTTCCAGACGTCCGGCCAGGACTGCTGCGCGGCGAACCGGATTCTCGTCGCGCGACCGCTGTACGACGCGTTCGTCGAACGGTATGCGCACGCGGTGCGCGCGCTGAGGACGGGGCCTGCGTTCGAGCAAGGCGTCGACGTCGGTCCGCTGATGCATCAGGCCGCGTTCGACGCGACTGTCGCGCGCGTCGACGATGCGCGGGCACGCGGCGCGCGCATCGTCGCGGGCGGCCGGCCGCACGCGCTCGGCGGCTGGTTCTACGAGCCGACCGTGATCGCGGATGCCGCGCCGGGCATGCGCGTGGTCGACGAGGAAAACTTCGCGCCGATCTCGGCCGTCTGCGCGTTCGACACGCTCGACGAAGCGGTAGAAACGGCCAACGACACCGAGTACGGGCTCGCCGCGTACGTATGCGCGACGCGCATCGACACGATCTTCCAGCTCGTGCGGCGGCTCGATTTCGCGATGGTGTCGGTCAACGGCGTGAAATTCACCGGCGCGCCGATCCCGTTCGGCGGGATGAAGGCGTCGGGACTCGGGCGCGAAGGCGGCGCCGAAGGCTTCGAGCCGTTCACCGAAACCAAGTACTTCTGCCTCGGCAATCTCGGCCTGCCTGTCGCGGCGACGGCCTGACCCATTCAAAGGAGCACATCATGACAAAATCGATCGACGCACTGCTGCGCGAGGACCGCGCCCACTTCATGCACCCGTCGACGCACGCGTACGACCACGAGACCGGCGCGCTGCCGGGCAAGATCGTGCGCGGCGGCGAAGGCATCCGCATCGAGGATCACCAGGGCAAGCAATATATCGACGCGTTCGCCGGCCTCTACTGCGTGAACATCGGCTACGGCCGCACCGAAGTGGCCGACGCGATGCATGAGCAGGCGAAGCAGCTCGCGTACTACCACACGTACGTCGGCCACGCGTCGGACGCGATCATCGAGCTGTCGTCGCGCATCATCGACTGGTCGCCGGCCGGGATGAAGAAGGTCTATTACGGGATGTCGGGTTCCGATGCGAACGAAACGCAGGTCAAGATCGTCTGGTACTACAACAACGTGCTCGGCCGCCCGAACAAGAAGAAGATCATCTCGCGCGAGCGCGGCTATCACGGCTCGGGCATCGTGACGGGCAGCCTCACGGGCCTGCCGAGCTTCCATCAGCATTTCGACCTGCCGATCGACCGCGTGAAGCATACGGTGTGTCCGCACTGGTATCGCAAGGCGCCGGCCGGCATGAACGAAGCGCAGTTCGTCGCGTACTGCGTCGACGAACTCGAGCAACTGATCGCGCGCGAGGGCGCCGACACGGTCGCCGCGTTCATCGCGGAGCCGGTGATGGGCACGGGTGGCATCATCGAACCGCCGGCCGGCTACTGGCCCGCGATCCAGGCCGTGCTGCGCAAGCACGACATCCTGCTGATCTCGGACGAAGTCGTGTGCGGGTTCGGGCGTCTCGGCTCGAAGATGGGCGCGCAGCACTTCGGGATCGCGCCCGACCTGATCACGGTCGCGAAGGGGCTGACGAGCGCGTATGCGCCGCTGTCGGGCGTGATCGTCGGCGAGAAGGTGTGGGACGTGATCGCGCGCGGCTCGCAGGAACACGGGCCGATGGGGCACGGCTGGACGTATTCGGGGCACCCGGTGTGCGCGGCCGCCGCGCTCGCGAACCTTGCGATCCTGGAGCGCGAGAACCTCGTTGGCAACGCTGCGGAAGTGGGCGCGTATTTCGGCGCGAAGCTGCGCGATGCATTCGGCGCGCATCCGCTCGTCGGCGAGGTGCGCAGCGTCGGCATGCTGGCCGCGCTCGAGTTCATGGCCGACAAGGACGCGCGCACGCCGTTCGATCCCGCGCTGAAGATCGGTGCGCAGGTGTCGGCTGCCGCGTTGCAGCGCGGCGTGATCGCGCGGGCGATGCCGCATGGCGACATTCTCGGGTTTGCGCCGCCGCTCGTGATGACGCGTGCTGAAGCCGACGAGATCGTCGGCATCGTGAAGGATGCGGTGGACGAGGTCGCGGAGCGGAATCTTTCGACCGTCGCTTGATTATCAAGCGGTGCTGATGCGCGCCCCGGCGCGTGAGGTGACGCCGCCGCATGCGAGTGCGGCGGCGTCTTTTTTGCCGGTATGGTTCGCGGAACCCGTCAGCGCATCGCCTGCGGTGCGCGTCGGCTACCGGTCGTCACTCAGTAATCCCACACGACCGGAACGAAACGGAACCCGTCGCCGTGCCGCGCAACGTGCCCGATGGACGGGAACGCGACATGGGCCGCGGCCAGCAGCGCGCCGGTGTCGGCGGCTTCGTTGAACAGTGCGAGACGCACGTCGACCGCCGCGTCCGGATCGTGTTCGAAGCCGTTTTGCCAGTCGGGATTGTCGAAGTTGACTTCGAAAATCGCGTCGCCCGCGAACGTCAGCTTCTCCCCTTTCGATGCGATGTCGACCACGCAGTGGCCCGGCGTATGGCCGCCCGTCACCCGCGCCGACACGCCCGCCGCGACTTCCACGGTCCGGTCGAACGGCACGATGTTTTCGCCATAGAGTTCCACGAACGTCGCGGCCGCCTTGCGCAGCGCGGGCGGAACGGTTTCCGGCATCACCGTCTTGCTGAAGTCCGGATTTTTCCAGAACGCCACTTCCGCGGCCGATACGTGAATGCGTACGTCGGGGCGCAGCTTCGCCTTGACGCCGTCGACGTTCAGCCCGCCGACGTGATCCATGTGCATGTGCGTGATCACGATGTCGGTGATCGCAGCCAGGTCGATGCCGGCCGATTCCAGACGCATCACCGAGCGCCCGGCGCGCGTGAAGTATTCGAAGCCGTCGCCCACGCCCGAATCGATCAGGATCAGGCGATCGCCGCTGCGCACGAGCGCGATGTTGAGCGCCCAGTCGAACATGTCGCGTTGCAGGAAGCGGCCGTCGAACCATGCGTTGCGCTCCGCTTCGCTCACATTGGTGGACATGGTGGAAGTCGGCAGCGGCAGCACGCCGTCGCTGATCAGCACGACATCGACATCGCCGATGCGTACGGCGTAGCGGGACGGAACGAGTTCGCCCGAAGCTTCGTTGCCCAGGGGTTCGATGACCGGCTGGACGTTGCGGATGGGTGCGTTCATGTTCAGTAATCCTGTTCGTCGAGTGAGGTAATCCGCACTGCGCGGCGCAGCGCGGTTCGCGAGCGCGATCGTGAAGATCGCGCTTCGGTTCGCCCGGATTCCGGTTGAGGGTGAGCGTGTGAGCGATTGTAGTGACGGCCGATACATGCCGACAGCGCCGCAGGTGCGCACATCGTGTTGTCCGGACGACAACAATCCGGCGGCGGCTTCAGCCGCCCGAAATGCACATCGCCCGCCATCCGTTGCCGGACGGCGGGCGATGCAATGGATGCCGTTTATGGGAAGCCGGGCGCCGCCGGGGCGCGGGTCAGCCCGGCTGGCCGGGGAGGGTGTCGCCGCGCAGCGAACACCCGCGCGTCTCGATCACCGCCAGCAGCGCGATCAGCCCGACCGCACAGGCGGCCATCATGTAGTACGCGGGAATCAGCGCGTTGCCGGTCTTGCCGATCAGCCAGTCGTTGACGATCGGCGCGGTGCCGCCGAACAACGACGTCGACACGTTGTACGCGATCGCCATGCCCGCATACCGGACGTGGGTCGGGAACATCGCCGGGAACATCGCGGAAATGGTGGCGAGCTGCGGCACGTAGAGCACGCCGAGCACCGCGAAGCCGATGAACGCGCCGAGCGGACCGTGCGTCATCAGCGTGAACATCGGCACGGCCGCGACGAACAGCCCGACCAGCGAGAACCACCACATCGTCTTGCGACCGACGCGATCCGACAGCCAGCCGGCGAACGGCAGCAGCACCATCATCGCGAGCATGCCGATCAACGGAATCAGCAGCGACATGTTCTCGCTGACGCCGAGTTCCTTGTGCATGTAGGTCGGCATGTACGCGAGCAGCACGTAGTTGACGACGTTCAATGCGACGACGAGCGCGCCGAGCAGCAGCAGCGGCTTCGCATAGCGCACCAGCAGCAGCCGGATCGGCAGCGCGGCGGCGACGCTTTTCTCGCGGCGGTGCGCCTGTTCCTCGAGCTCGCGGAACACCGGCGTTTCCTCGAGGCGCGAGCGCAGGTAGAAGCCGATCAGGCCGAGCGGCGCGGCGACCAGGAACGGCAGGCGCCAGCCCCATGCATGCATCGCCGAATCGCCGAGCAGCAGCGCGAAGCCGAGCATCAGGAACGCGCCGAGCGAGAAGCCGGCGAGCGTCGCGAATTCGAGGAAGCTGCCGCACAGGCCGCGCCGCGAATCGGGTGCGTATTCGGCGATGAAGGTGGCTGCGCCGCCGTATTCGCCGCCGGTCGAGAAGCCCTGCACCATGCGCAGCACGATCAGTGCGGCCGGCGCGAGCCAGCCGGCCGTCGCATAGCTCGGCAGCACGCCGACGAGCAAGGTGGCGCCCGACATCGTCAGGACGGTCAGCGCGAGCACGCGCTTGCGGCCGAGCCGGTCGCCGAGCGGGCCCCAGAACAGGCCGCCGAGCGGGCGGATCAGGAACGAGATCGCGAACGTGCCGAGCGCGAACAGCGTCGCGCTGGCCGTGTTGCCGGGAAACAGTGCGGCGGAAATATACGCGAGGCCGTACGCGTAAATGCCGTAATCGAACCATTCGGTCGCGTTACCGAGCGCGGCGGCCGTGATCGCGACCCGCGGCAGGCTGTGCGGCTCGTCGCCGCGGGAAGCCGTCTCGTCCGGAACGGACGCGGCGGCGGAAACGGAAGTCCACGATGGCACGTATCGCATGAGGGGGTCCTCGCTATCAGCGTGCGCCCGGGCGGGCGCCGACGAGGATCAAAGTAATCCCGCCAATTAGCGCTGCCCGATGTCATAGGACGATGTGGAGATCGGGGTTTTCCCGCGCCGTGGCGGGCGGCCCGCGGAGGCCGTGGCCGGCTCGGCGCGGCGCCGGTCGGCGAACGGCGGTAAGCTGCGCGCTGCCACGCGGGATTTCTCGGACTGTGCCGCGCGTGGCGTCCCTTTTTTCACCCTTGATCAGGAGCGTATATCGTGGCGACCTACATCGTCTTTACACGGGAAAGCACGCAGGACCAGCAGGAGCTCGACCTCTACTCGAGCCAGGTCGGCGCGACCCTTGCCGGCCATCCGGTGAAGGTGCTCGCCGCCTATGGGCCGCAGGAAATCCTCGAGGGTGAAGGCCCGGAAGGCGTCGTGATCGTCGAGTTCCCGTCGAAGGAGGCCGCGCACGCGTGGTATCACGGCCCCGAATACCAGGCGGTCGTCCAGCACCGCTTCAACGGCGCGCGCTATCGCGCGGTGCTGGTCGAAGGCGTCTGAACGCGGCCGCGCGCGCCCGTTACCGCACGTGCGGCAGCAGCGCGCGCAGCCAGTACGCGACGGCCACCGCACCGCCATCCGGCGTGCCGATCGCACGCTCGCCGAGATAGCTGGCCCGTCCCGCGCGCGGCGTCATGCGCGTCGTTTTCTCCGCGCCTCGCTCGGCCGCGTCGACGGCCGCCGTCCATGCGCTCGCGGGATCGCGATCGCTGTCGAGCGCGCGGCCGAATGCGTCGACGGCCGGCGCCAGCGCATCGAGCATCGTCCGGTCGCCGGCCTGCGCGCCGCCGAGTTCGCCGATCGAATCCACCGCCGCGCGGAACGCCGCAGCCCAGTCGCGCGGCGACGGCTCGGCGATATCGGCCAGCCGGCGCGACGCGCGCAGCAGCGCGGTCGCATAGAACGGCCCGGAGCTGCCGGCGATCGCGCGGCGCAACGCGGCGCCGAGCGCTGCCAATGCACCCGACGGCGTACCGTACGCCGTGTCGGGCAGTTCGAGGATCGCCTGCGCGGCGCGGCGCATGCTCGCGCCGAGATCGCCGTCGCCCGCTGCCGCATCGAGATCCGTCAACGTCTGCTCGTGATCGATCAGCGTTTGCGCGACCGCGCGCAGCGCCGGTTGCAGGCGCGCGGCCCATGCGCGGCCGGCCGCATCGAGCGGCGGCGGCGGCGCGTCCTGCGACGCGGCCGCGGCCACGCGAATCTGCGTGTTCACGAGGCCGCCGCCCGGCCATGCGCGCGCCTGCGTCGGCGCGTCGAGCAGCGCCGCGCGCTCGTCGTTCAGCCGCAGCACCGAGATCGAGCAGCCCGGCATGTTCAGCGCGGACAGGAACGTGCCGGCCCACGCGCGCGCGACGACGATGCCGCGCCGGGTCAGGTTGTCGAATGCGGCGCGCAGCACGATCGCGAGTTCCATGTCCGGCGTCGCGCCGAGGCCGTTGACGAACAGCGCGACGCGCTCGTCGCGCTCGAGCACGAGATCGGCGACGATGCTCGACAGCAGCGTGTCGGCCAGCGCGTCGGCCGGTAACGGCGCGCGACGCTCGACGCCTTTCTCGCCATGGATGCCGAGGCCCAGCTCGATTTCGTGATCGGCGAGGCTGAAGCCCGACTTGTCGGCGCCCGGGATCGTGCAGCCGTCGAGCGCGACGCCCATCGTGCCGAGCTCGGCCGCCGCGTCGCGCGCGATGCTCGCGACGCGGGCAAGCGGCAGCCCGCGCGCGGCGGCGGCGCCCGCTAGCTTGTGGATCAGCACGGTGCCGGCGATCCCGCGTCGCTGGCCGCGTTCGACGCGGCCGCGCAGCGATACGTCGTCGGCGACGATGACGGTTTCGACCGGAATGCCTTCCGCACGCGCGAGCTCGGCGGCGAGCCCGAAATTGAGCCGGTCGCCGGTGTAGTTCTTCACGATCAGCAGCGCGCCGTTCGGGCCGGCGCTCGCGCGGATCGCGGCGAGCACGGCGTCGGTCGACGGCGACGTGAACACTTCGCCGCACACGGCCGCGCTCAGCATCCCTTCGCCGACATAGCCGCCGTGCGCGGGCTCGTGGCCGCTGCCGCCGCCTGACAGGATCGCGACCGGCCGCTGCGACGGCTCGGCCAGCGGCTGGCGCACGAGCACGTGCTCGTCGCCGAGGATCGCGAGATGCGGCGATTGCCGCGCGATGCCTTCCAGCATTTCTCGCACGACGTCGGACGGGCGGTTCACAAGCTTTTTCATGGCGACGGTTCCGGACGGGTGAACGGGGCTCGGCCGGACACGCACGGGGCGCCGGACGGCTTTCGTGTTGCGGAGGATCGTGCGTGGCCTGTTGCCGGTCACGGGCGGCCGCATAACGGCGACCGAATGCGGCGCGGGCAACGAAGCGTACGCTTCGCGCCACGATACATCAGGTTCGGATGTTGCGACACGGATCGCGGCGCGATGGCGTCATGGCGCCACGGCGTCGGGGCGCGCGCCGGATGCCGCTATTTCAGCGCGGCGATCGCCTTCGCGCGAATCAGCCGCGCACGCAGCACGTTACGACTGATGCCGAGCAACTGCGCGGCGCGGATCTGGTTGCGATGGCTGAATTCGAACGCGACGCGCATCACGGTGTCCTCGATGCGTTCGAAGAGATTGCCGTGCCCGTCGTCGAACAGGTCGCGCAGCGCGTGTTCGAGCGCCGCCTGTGCATCGGCGGACGACTCGGCCACAGGCGCGGCAACGGCCGGCAGGCACGGCGTCGCGATCTGCAGGTCGGTGTCCTGCAGCGCATCGTGACGGCTTACGAGCAGCGCGTGATGGATCACGTTTTCCAGTTCGCGGATATTGCCGGGCCAGCCGTGGGCCTCGAGCCGGCGCTCGGCACGCGGATCGATGCGGCGCGGCCCGCCGCCGAGCCGATCACGGTACATGTCGAAGAAGTGGCGCGCGAGCGGCAGGATGTCGCCCGGCCGGTCTCGCAGCGGCGGCACCGCGAGCTGCACGACGTTGAGCCGGTAGAACAGGTCGCCACGAAATTGCCCGGCCGCGACCGCTTGCTGCAAGTCGACGTTGGTCGCCGCGACCACGCGCACGTCGACCGGAATGCCCGTGCGTGACCCGAGCCGCACGACCTCGCGTTCCTGCAGCACGCGCAGCAGCTTGACCTGCATCGCGAGCGGCAGGTCGCCGATTTCGTCGAGGAACAGCGTGCCGCCGTGCGCGGCTTCGAACCAGCCGGGCTTCGCGCTGAATGCGCCGGTAAACGCGCCTTTCTCGTGACCGAACAGCTCGCTGTCGACGAGCGTTTCGGAGAAGGCGCCGCAGTTCACCGCGACGAACGGCCCCTCGCGCCGGGCGCCGAGATCGTGCACGCGGCGTGCGATCAATTCCTTGCCGGTGCCGGTCTCGCCGACGATCAGCACGTTCGCGTCGCTCGGCGCGACGCGGCGAACCTGTTCGAGCAGCGCGAGCGAGCGCGGATCGGCGAACACCTGCGCGTGCGCGCGTGACGGCGCGTAACGTTCGGGCTGCGTGAGCACGGGCGCCGCGGCCTGAAGCGCGGCCGGGTCGCGGGAAGCGTTGACGACACGAAGATTGAGCGGGCGCGGCGATGCGGAAATGGAAGTCATGGCGATGAACCGTTGGATGGCCGGGCAATGCGGGCCGGCTGCTGCGTGGTCAGCAGAGTGTTGAACGTTTCGCCGCGCGCGAAAAGCATCGATTTCTGATAACCAAAGCGCGATTGCTGCGGAACCCGCAATGGCGCGGACGAGCGGCGGTGTCGTGACGCCTTGTCGTCGAATTCGGTGCTATCGCGTGCGATGCGCTGCTGCCTGATCAGCAGCGCATCAGCAGGCCCGCTGCATGGTGTTCATCGCGTGACGGAATATCGATGTGACGCACGAACGGGAACGCTTGTCACTGTCGCGCATGAGGCCGAGCGCCATTTCTGCTGGGCGATGGCGAAAAATTTCGGGATCCAGATGACCTTTCCGTCACGCACCCGAACCGATGGCACGCTCCTTGCTGACCCGAACCGGTATCGCCGCACGGCACGCGGCTTCACCACGGGAACGCATTGCATGAGCCACACCCTGAACGTCGTCGCGATATCGGGCAGCCTGCAGCGGCCGTCGCGCACCTTGGCGCTGACCGACGCGATCGTCGCGGCGCTCGGCGCCGCGCTGCCGATCGAGACGCGGCTGATCGAACTCGGCGAGATCGGCAGCCGGCTGGCCGGCGCGCTCACGCGCGCGCAGGTGCCGGCCGATCTCGATGCGCTGATCCGCGCGATCGAGACGGCGGACGCGCTCGTCGTCGCGAGCCCGGTGTATCGCGCGTCGTACACGGGCCTCTTCAAGCACCTGTTCGACCTCGTGCGCCACGACGCGCTCATCGACGTGCCCGTGCTGCTCGCGGCCACCGGCGGCAGCGAGCGTCATGCGCTCGTGATCGACCATCAGCTGCGCCCGCTGTTCAGCTTCTTCCAGGCGCGCACGCTGCCGATCGGCGTGTACGCGTCCGAAAGCGATTTCGATCGGTACCAGATCGCGAACCCGGCGTTGCGCGAGCGCATCGCGCTCGCCGTGGCGCGCGCGGCGCCGCAACTGCGCCCGCACGCGCTTTCCGCCGCGGCTGCGTAAGCCGCTTTTTCGTTCCCCCTTCGACCAGGACACCTTCATGAGCCTTCCCGACCCTTCCGCCGACGGCGTCAAATTCGCATACTGGGTGCCGAACGTCAGCGGCGGCCTCGTCGTCAGCACGATCGAGCAGCGCACCGACTGGAGCCTCGAATACAACCAGAAGCTTGCACGCACGGCCGAGGCGGCCGGCTTCGACTACGCGCTGAGCCAGATCCGCTTCACGGCCGGCTACGGCGCCGAATACCAGCACGAGTCGGTGTCGTTCAGCCAGGCGCTGCTGCATGCGACGACGAAGCTCAAGGTGCTCGCCGCGATCCTGCCGGGGCCGTGGCATCCGGCCGTGGTCGCGAAGCAGCTCGCGACGATCGACCACATCTCGAACGGGCGCATCGCGATCAACGTCGTGAGCGGCTGGTTCAAGGGCGAATTCACCGCGATCGGCGAGCCGTGGCTCGAGCACGACGAACGCTATCGACGTTCGAAGGAATTCATCCAGGCGCTGAAGGGCATCTGGACGCAGGACAATTTCACGTTCAAGGGCGACTTCTACCGCTTCAACGATTACACGCTGAGCCCGAAGCCGGTGCAGAAGCCGCATCCGGAAATCTTCCAGGGTGGCAGCTCGCGCGCGGCGCGCGACAACGCGGCGAGCGTGTCGGACTGGTATTTCACGAACGGCAATACGCCGGAGAACCTGAAAGCGCAGATCGACGACATTCGCGCGAAGGCGGCCGCGAACGACCATCGCGTGCGGATCGGCGTCAATGCATTCGTGATCGCGCGCGACACCGAGGAAGAGGCGAAGGCCGTGCTCGACGACATCATCCGGCACGCGCACGTCGAGGCCGTGCACGCGTTCGGCGATGCGGTGAAGCAGGCCGGCAAGGCGTCGCCCGAAGGCGAGGGCAACTGGGCGAAATCGACGTTCGAGGATCTCGTGCAGTACAACGACGGCTTCCGCACGAACCTGATCGGCACGCCGCAGCAGATCGCCGAGCGGATCGTCGCGCTGAAGGCGATCGGCGTCGATCTCGTGCTGGCCGGGTTCCTGCATTTCATCGAGGAAGTCGAGTACTTCGGCAAGCGCGTGTTGCCGCTCGTGCGCGAACTCGAGGCACAGCGGCAGGCCATCGCTGCGTGACGCCGCCCGCCGCCGGCGCGTGGCCCGCGATCGTGCGGACGCGCGCGGCGGCACGACGCTTACGCGATTCCCGCCAACTTCGACGCGTCGATCATCATCTCCACGCCGAGGCCGCCGAGCACCGCGCCCATCGCCCAGCGCTGCGCGAGCAGCAGCGTCGGGCGGCCATGCAGGAACTTCGCGAGGCTGCCCGAGCAGATCGCGACCATCCCATTGGCCGACGCGAACGCGGCGATCAGCAGCGAGCCGAGAAACAGCGACTGGCCGAACACGCTGCCTTGCCCGTAGTCGATGAACTGCGGCAGCAGCGACACGAACAGCATCGCGAGCTTCGGGTTCAGCACGCTGGTCGTCGCGCCCATCGCGAGCAGCCGCAGCGGCTGCTCGTTCGGCAGCGTCTTCACTTCGAACGGCGAGCGGCCGCCCGGCCGCACCGCCTGCCACGCAAGGTACAGCAGATAGGTCGCGCCGACCGCGCCCAGCACGCTGCCCGCGTAGGGCACGCTCATGAACAGCGTCGTGATGCCGAACGCCGCGGCGAACATGTAGAACAGGTAACCGAGCATCACGCCGGCGAGCGACACCAGCCCGGCCGCCCGCCCTTGAGCGATCGAGCGCGACATCACGTAGACCATGTTCGGCCCCGGCGTGACCGCGAGCATGCCGCCGATGACGAGAAACCCGTAGAGCGATCCGGACGTGTGCATGTTTTCCGCTTCCTGCATCGAATGAGGGCTGACGGAGTTCATTGTCCGGCGCTGGAGGCGAACAGTAAAACGGGATAAACTGAATCGATTGATCAGCTTTTCTGAATCGACATGAAGAAGCTCGACCTCGATGTGCTCGCGATGGTGGTGGCCGTTGCGGAATCCGGATCGTTCGCGCAGGGCGCGCAGATCGTGCACCGGTCGCCGTCGGCGGTGAGCATGCAGATCAAGACGCTGGAGGACGCGCTCGGCAAGCCGCTGTTCATTCGCGACACGCGCAACGTGACGGCGACCGACGACGGCAGGATGCTGGCCGACTACGGTCGCCGGATGCTCGCGATGCGCGACGAGGCATGGGCGTCGGTCGTGCGTCCGGAGATCCGCGGCCGCGTGACGATCGGCGTGCCCGACGATTACATCTCGTCGCTGCTGCCGCAGGTGCTCGGCAAGTTCGCCGCGATGCATCCGCGCGTGGAGGTGCGTGTGATCGGCCAGCCGAGCAGCGCGCTCGTGCCGATGCTGAAGGACAACACGGTCGACCTCGCATGCCTGACCCGCGTCAAGGGCGTGTCCGGCGAGCTGATCCGGCTCGAGCCGATCGTCTGGACGGGATCGGCGAAACGGAACGTATGGGAAGAGCGGCCGCTGCCGGTCGCGCTGTTCTCGCACGGCAGCATGGCGCGCGATCATGCGATCAAGGCGCTGAACCGGCGGAAGATTCCGTTCCGGATGTCGTATGAAAGCCCGAGCTTTCTCGGGCTGCTCAGCATGGTCGAGGCCGGCCTCGCGATCGCGCCGCTCGCGCGCTGCTGCGTGCCCGATCACCTGTTGCAGCTGTCGGAGAGCCACGGGCTGCCGTCGCTCGGCGAACTCGAGGTCGTGCTTGCACGCAGCGCGCAGTCCGCGCGGCCGCCGTGCGACTACCTCGCCGAGCAGATTCTCGGTGAATGGCGCGCCTGAGGTCCGCCTACTGGCAGCGCGTCAGCACGACGCCAGCAGCCATTCCCGGAAGGCGACCAGCGACGGCAGCGTGTCGTTGCCCGGCGGGTAGACGAGGTAATAGCTGCGCTGGCTGGTAATCGCGTCGCCGATCGACACGAGCTCGCCGCGGCTCAATTCGTCCTCCACGAGCACCTTCGGCACCAGCCCGATCCCCATTCCCGCGCGCACGGCCTGGATCAGGTGCGACGTCAGCTCGAAGCTCGGGCCGACGCGCATCTGGCGATGATCGAGCCGATAGTGCGAGAACCACTCGGCCCAGGCCTGCTGATTGCTCGTCACGCCCAGCAGCGTCTGCTTCGCGGCCCAGGCCGGCGTGCGCGCGTCGGCCTGGCGGCCGCGGCCCGTGTCGGGCGGCGCGATCGCGACCAGGAACTCGTTGTACAGCCGGTGCGCGTGCAGGCCCGGCCAGTCGCCCGCGCCGACGGTGATCGCCGCATCGAGATCGTCGTTGAGGAAATCGATCGCGCCGATCCGTGAATGCAGGTGCACGGTCACGCCCGGATGCGCGGCGTAGAAGCCGTGCAGGTGCGGCAGCAGCCATTTCGAGCCGAAGGTCGGCAGCGTGGCCAGCCGCAGCGAGCCGGCGCCCGCCTGATGCGACATCGCCTGCAGCGTCGCGCCGCGAATGCGCCCGAGCGCGCCGCTCAGCTCGGCGAAGTAGCGGCGGCCGACTTCGGTCAGCTTGACCGAGCGGCCCTCGCGCCGGAACAGCGGCACGCCGAGTTGATCCTCGAGCGTCTGCACTTGCCGGCTGATCGCGCTCTGGCTCAGCGACAGCTCGTCGGCCGCGCGCGTGTAGCTTTCATGCCGCGCGGCGGCCTCGAATACGAGCAGCAGCGACATCGACGGGGTGAGGCGACGGTAATTCATGAATTTTATGCAAGTTTTGAAGGGCGAGAATTCGTTTGTTTCTGGCGGAAGATCCAAAGATACTGGAATTCCCGGTTGTGCGGAAACTTGCCAAAAAATCATGTTTTGGCGTGCGCGAACCGGCTGGCTCCACCTACATTGCGCTTTTGCCCCATGTCGATCGCCCCGTTGCCCCGTCCCGTCAGCCCGTCCGCGAACGTTTACCGCGATTTTCTCGCCGCGCTGCAGGCGGCCGGCTTCGCCGGCGAAATCCATGCGGACCACGCGAGCCGGACCGTGCAGGCCACCGACAACTCGATCTACCAGCGCCTGCCGCAGGCAGTGGTCTGCCCCGCGCATGCGGAAGATGTCCAACTGCTGGCCCGGCTGCTGGCCGAGCCCGCGCATCGTGACGTCGCGGTGGCCGCGCGCGGCGGCGGCACCGGCACCAACGGGCAGTCGTTGACCGACGGCATCGTCGTCGATCTGTCGCGCAACATGAACCGGATCCTCGAAATCAACGCCGAAGAGCGATGGGTGCGCGTGCAGGCCGGTGTCGTCAAGGATCAGTTGAATGCCGCGCTGAAGCCGCACGGGCTCTTCTTCGCGCCGGAGCTGTCGACGTCGAACCGCGCGACCGTCGGCGGGATGATCAACACCGACGCGAGCGGACAGGGCAGCTGCACGTACGGCAAGACGCGCGACCACGTGCTCGAACTCGATGTCGTGCTGATGGGCGGCGAGCGGCTGCACAGCGACGCGCTCGACGATGAGGAACTGGAACGCCGCTGCGCGCGGCAGGACCGCGTCGGCAAGGTGTATCGCACCGCGCGGCGCATCAGCGACGACAAGGCCGCGCTGATCGACGCGAAATTTCCGAAGCTCAACCGCTGCCTGACCGGCTATGACCTCGCGCACCTGCGCGAAGCGGACGGCCGCTTCAACCTGAACAGCGTGCTGTGCGGCGCGGAAGGCTCGCTCGGCTTCGTCGTCGAGGCGAAGCTCAACGTGCTGCCGATCCCGAAGTTCTCGGTGCTGGTCAACGTGCGTTACGCGGGCTTCATGGACGCGCTGCGCGACGCACGCACGCTGCTCGAACTCAAGCCGCTGTCGATCGAGACGGTCGACTCGAAGGTGCTGATGCTCGCGATGAAGGACTTCGTGTGGAGCAGCGTGGCCGAGTATTTCCCGCAGGACGACGCGCGTCCGACGCTCGGCATCAACCTGATCGAATTCAGCGGCGACGACGAACACGACGTCGATGCACGCGTGCGCGCGTTCGTCGAGCATTTGCGCACCGATACGAGCGTCGAGCGTCTCGGCCATACGCTCGCGACCGGCGACGATGCAGTCAAGCGCGTGTATGCGATGCGCAAGCGTGCGGTCGGGCTACTCGGCAACGTGCAGGGCGAGGCGCGTCCGCAGCCGTTCGTCGAGGACACCGCGGTGCCGCCCGAGAACCTCGCCGCGTACATCGCCGAATTCCGCGCGCTGCTCGACGGCCACGGGTTGCAGTACGGGATGTTCGGCCACGTCGATGCGGGCGTGCTGCACGTGCGTCCGGCGCTCGACATGAAGGACCCGAAGCAGGCCGCGCTGGTGCGGCCGGTGTCGGACGCGGTGGCCGAACTCACGCAGCGCCATGGTGGCCTTTTATGGGGCGAGCATGGCAAGGGCGTGCGTTCCGAATATGCGCCGGCGTTTTTCGGCGAGCTGTATCCGTCGCTGCAGCAACTGAAGGCCGCGTTCGATCCGCACAACCAGTTCAACCCGGGCAAGATCGCGACGCCGCCGGACTCGACGCTGCGGCTGCTGAAGATCGACGAGGTGCCGACGCGCGGCGACCACGACCGGCAGATCGACGAGCGCGTGTGGCAGAGCTACGGCACCGCGATGCATTGCAACGGCAACGGCGCGTGCTACAACTTCGATCCGGACGACGCGATGTGCCCGTCGTGGAAGGCGACGCGCGAACGCGTGCAGTCGCCGAAGGGGCGCGCGTCGCTGATGCGCGAATGGTTGCGTCTGCAAGGACAGGCCGGCGTCGACGTCGTCGCGGCGGGGCGCAAACGTCAGCCGTGGCTGCGCGGGCTGGTCGAGCGCTGGCGCAACAGCCGCCACGCGCGTCATGGCGACGCCGATTTCTCGCACGAGGTGTACGACGCGATGGCCGGCTGCCTCGCATGCAAGTCGTGCGCCGGGCAGTGCCCGGTCAAGGTGAACGTGCCCGAGTTCCGCTCGCGCTTTCTCGAGCTGTATCACCAGCGTTATCTGCGGCCGTTGCGCGACTACCTGATCGGTTCGCTCGAATTCACGATGCCGTGGATGGCGCGCGTGCCCACGCTGTACAACGGGCTGATGGGCGCCGGCTGGGTGCGGACGCTGCTCGAGCGCCACGTCGGCATGGTCGACAGCCCGCTGCTGAGCCGCTTCGATCTCGCAGCCGTGATCCGCTCATGGAACGTGAAGCCGGCCGATCCGCACGCGCTGGCCGCGCTGAGCGATGCGCAGCGCGCGTGCAGCGTCGTCATCGTGCAGGACACGTTCACGCGCTATTTCGATACCGACCAATTGGCGACGCTGATCGAGCTGGCGGCGCGCCTGGGCTTTCAGGTGTGGCTCGCGCCGCTCGCGCCGAACGGCAAGGCGCTGCACGTGCAGGGCTTTCTTCGCGCATTCGAACAGGCCGCGATCCGCAACGCGACGCAACTTGCGGCGCTGGCGCGCTCGGGTGTCGCGCTGGTCGGCCTCGATCCGGCAATGACGCTCACGTATCGGCAGGAATACCTGAAGGTGACGGGGCTCGCCGACGTACCGAAGGTCGCGCTGCCGCAGGAATGGCTGCTGGATGTGCTGCCCGAAGCCGGTGCGGGCGGGCCGACGGTTTCATATCGGTTGCTGCCGCACTGCACCGAGAAAACCAATGCGCCGGACAGCGGCAAGCAATGGACGCAGGTGTTCGCGCGTCGCGGGCTGCGCTTGCAGGTTCAGGCGGCCGGGTGCTGCGGGATGTCGGGCACGTACGGACACGAGGCGCGCAATCTCGCGACGTCGAAGACGATCTATGCGCAGTCGTGGGCCGCGCACGTCGACGGGATGGAGCAGGAAGGCGAGGCGCTGGCGACCGGGTATTCGTGTCGCAGCCAGGTGAAGCGCCTGTCGTCGAAGCAACTGCGCCATCCGTTGCAGGCGCTGCTCGATCACGTGCGGGCGGTGGGGTGACGACGGGGCGGTGCGGGACGCACGGCCGGTAACGGGGCGTCGATCGCGTGTCGAGCGGCCGTCCCCGTGCCGCTGTCGACCTTCGCCGGCGCGGGTCAGGCGTCGGCTTTCGCCGCTTTCCGCGCCCGCGGTTTTTCGGCCGCGGGAAACACGCCGACGCCGCGCGGCCGTTTCGGCTCGATCCGCATTTGCCGGATCACGCGCCGGAAGTCGATTTCGTGCGCGGCCAGCGTGCCGATCAGTTTCGCGATGACCGCGAGGTGGGAAGGGACGGTGCCCTTGCTCGAATAGTTGGTGATCGAACTTTCGTTCATCCGGATCAGCCGGGCGAACTCGCGCGCCGTCAACTGCGCCTTCTTCAACTCCTGTTGGAATTCCGCATACGCCATTGCACACATGATGCTTCGTCTCCGTGAATCAGCATTCGGCCCGCGCGGCGCCGACGAGTGGCGTTCCCGTCGTGCCGGCGCCGCGTCGGGTTACATCTTCACCTGGTCGAGGAAGGTCTTCTTGCCGCTCTTGTAGCCGTAGATCGAGATGATCCCGTGCGTCAGGTCGCCCTTCGCGTCGAACGTCGTCGTGCCGATCACGCCGTCGTATTTCGTCGCCGGCATCGCCGCGAGGATCTTCGCCGGGTCGGTGGAGTTCGCGCGCTTCATCGCGTCGACCGCGATGTAGACCGCGTCATACGCGAACGGCGCATCGAACTTGATGCCCTGGTTGAAACGCTTCTGGTACTTCGCGAGGAAGTCCGCGCCGCCCGGCATCTTCTCGAGCGCAGCGCCTGCCTGCGAGCACAGCACGTTGTCGGCCGCCGGGCCGGCCAGCTGGGCCAGCGAGTCGGTGCACACGCCGTCGCCGGACAGGATCTTCGCGCGCAGGCCGAGCTGTTTCGCCTGCTTCGCGAGCGGGCCGCCGGTCGCGTCCATGCCGCCGTACATGATCGCGTCGGGGTTCTCGCCCTTGATCTTCGTCAGGATCGCGCGGAAGTCGACCGCCTTGTCGTTGGTCGCGTCGTGCGACAGCACCTTCAGGCCGAGCGCCTTCGCCTTCTTCTCGAACTCGTTCGCGAGGCCCTGGCCGTACGCGGTCGAATCGTCGATCACCGCGACGCTCTTCACGCCCTTCGCCTGCGCATAGCTCGCGAGCGCCGGCCCCTGCTGCGCATCGGTCGCGACCACGCGGTAGGTCGTCTTGAAGCCCTGCTGCGTGTAGGTCGGGTTCGTGGCCGACGGCGAGATCTGCACGATGCCCGCGTCGCTGTAGATCTTCGACGCCGGAATCGACGTGCCCGAGTTCAGGTGGCCGATGACGGCGACGACCTTGTCGTCGACGAGCTTCTGCGCCACCTGCGTCGCCTGGCGCGGATCGGCCGCGTCGTCCTGCGCGTCGAGCTGCAGCGTGATCTTCTTGCCGCCGATCGTCAGGCCCTTCGCATTGATTTCCTCGACCGCGAGGCGCGCGCCGTTTTCATTGTCCTTGCCGAGGTGCGAAATGCCACCCGTCGTCGGTTCGACGCTGCCGATCTTCACGACCTGGTCGGCCATCGCGCTCGACGCGGCCGCGAACGCGGCGGCAGCCAGTGCAACGGTGATCAGGGGTTTGCAGCGCATGCCGACAGTGCTTCGTTCCATCTGCCATCTCCGAATTGAATGTCTTTCTATTGACGTCTCGACCGGCCGGCCGGGGGCCGGGGCGATCGGACGGTTTTCGCTACCCGTCATGGGCGTCGCTTGCATGGCGTCGGGCCGGGTGACTTGCCGCCCGGCCGAGGGAGCGAGCGCCTGACGCCATGCAATTCGTATGAATATATCGGAACCCGCTTCCGTGTGCTGCGGCGCGCCACGGCGGCCCGCGGATTGCGGTTCGCTGTCGTGGGCCTTACGGCTGCATCCATTATTCGACCGGTCGCCACGGCGAAGCCATGGACATTGATGGGCGGTCAATCCGGAACTGTTCGGTCGATTTGTCTGCACAGTTTGGTCGGTTGCGCATCGCGTAGCCGGTTTCATGGTCGCGCTTCGTCCAGCGTGATTGCCGCCGTAATGCAACTAACGGTCAAGTTCGGTGGCGCCCGCGAATGGGTGCCGATTGCACGGGCCGAACCGCGCATCCGGATCGACAAAGCCCGGGGCGTTTTTGGGGCCGGCGTCGCTTCTACATTCGGATCGTCGCGGCGGTCACGCAATTCGCTGCACTCTCACGCTACGACCGCCCGCGCAACGCGACGACGACCACCCCCGCGATCGCCAGCAGGCCGCCGCACGCCGTCGCGATGCCGGGCCGCTCGCCCGTCAGCACCACCGACAGCAGCGTCGCGACCGCCGGCGTCAAATAGAGAAAGCTGGCCGCGCGCGCCGCGCCGAAGTAGCCGAGCGCGAAGGTCCAGGTCGCGTAACCGAGCGCGGCGGGAAAGACGCCGAGTACGACGACGGCCC
This sequence comes from Burkholderia sp. BCC0398, assembly GCF_902833245.1. NCBI lineage: Bacteria > Pseudomonadati > Pseudomonadota > Betaproteobacteria > Burkholderiales > Burkholderiaceae > Burkholderia > Burkholderia sp. BCC0398. The sequence continues at coordinate 24,108 of NZ_CADFEM010000022.1, read as the reverse complement.
ACGCCGTGTCGCGCGACCCGCCGCCGAGCGACACGAGCGCGCCGGGCAGCCACGGCGCGAGCAGCACCGCGCCGGCCAGCAGCGTGTACGCGGTGCACGGCAGCGCGCCGTACACGGGAATCAGCCGCCGCTGCAACACGAAATAGCTGGCCGAACACAGCGCCGCGCCGAGGATCAGCGTGCTCCCCGAGCCGAGCACGAGGCCGCCGGGCTGCCCTTGTGCGATCACCGCGATGCCGGCCAGGCTGATCAGCGACCCGAGCCAGCCCCAGCGATTGAAGCGCTCGCGCAGAAACACGGCGGCCAGCAACGCGGTGAAGATCGGCAGCGTGTTCACGATGAAGCTCGCCGCGCCGGCCGACACGGTCTGTTCGCCGGTATTGAGCAGCGCGTTGTAGAGTGCGATGCCGAGCAGGCCGCACGCGAGAAAGCGCCTCGCGTCGGCTTTCGTCGGCAGCGGCGGCCGTCGCCATGCGAGCCACGCGATCACGAGCAACGCGGCGGTCGCGAAGCGCGCGGCCGCGAGCTGCAGCGGCGCGAGGCCGTGCAGGCCGATCCGGATGAACGGGAACGCGGACGCCCACGAGACGATCGTGAACGCGACCGCCGCTGCCGCGATGAGCGGTTGTCGCGCGCCGCGCGACGTCGGTGACGAAAGTGTATTCATGAAGCCATGGTGCGGCGTCGCGAGATGCTAAGCTAGCGCACAGATCAACACCCGGATATGAATATGGCTCACAGCTCGGGGGCGCGGCGGGCCGACGGTCCGGCGCCGGTGCGCCCGGTGGCCGCCGCGCCGATGCCGGCCCCGCGGCCGCCGCTCGCGAGCCTCGAGACGGTCTGCACGGTGGCGCGCGAAGGTTCGTTTCTCGCGGCCGCCGACGTCTCTGGCGTCACGCACGGCGCGATCAGCCGACGGGTGGCCGCCGTGGAAAACTGGCTCGGGATGGCGCTGTTCGAGCGGCATGCGCGCGGCGTGCGCCTGACGCCGGACGGGCAGCGCTTCGTCGGCCGGATCGAGCAGGCGTTTGCGATCATCGACAGCGCGGCCGATCAGTGGCGCTCGCCGCGCACGCCGCGGCTGGTCCGGATGAGCGTGGTGCCCGCGTTCGCGCAGCTGTGGCTGCTGGAGCGGCAGCAGATGCTCGAGCGTGAAGCGCCCGTGTTGCGCATCGAGCTCGGTATCGAGCTGCGCAACGTGGATATCGCCGGCGGTGAAGCGGATCTGTCGATCCGGTACGGGCGCGGCAACTGGCGTCGGCTCGACACCCGGCCGTTCATGCCGGAACGGCTGTATCCGGTCGCCCATCCGCGGCTCGCCGCGCAACTGGCCAGGATGCGCCGCGCAACGGGCGACGCCGCGCTGCTCGACATGCCGTTGCTGCACGATTCCGACGTGACCGGCTGGCGCACGTGGTTCGACGCGCTCGGCATTCCGTTCAAGCCGCGTGCGCAGGATCGCCGGTTCGAGGATTACAACCTCGTGCTCGCGGCGGCCGAAGCGGGGCTGGGCGTGGCGCTTGCGCGAACGCCGCTGGCGGATGCGTATCTGCAGCGCAGTGCGCTCGTGCGCGTGAGCCGCCACGAGGTCGATTCGCTGCTCAGCTATCACTTCGTGCATGCGAAGGGCGAGAGTCGGCCGGAGGTGCTCGCGTTGATGGAGCGGATGGTGAAGGCGCTGCGGTAGCGCGCACCCGGCGGTTCGCGCAGGCGACCGCTTCGGCACGCACGTCACGCGTGTGGCGGGCCGCCTGTCACGTTCGCTCGGCCGCGGCCGCCGAATCGTTACAATGCAGCCGCGGAATACGGCGAGATCGCCGCAGTGAAGCGGAATCGAGCCTTTGCCCGACGGCAGGGCAATCACCAACCATGACAGTACGGGTTCAAATTTGCACAAAAGGGAACCGATGAATAGACCAGACAAATCGTCGAAAGCGCGTGCGGCGCTGGATCAACTTTTTTCCGGCCTGGCGCCCACGGACGCGAAGCGCGAATCGCCGCGTCCGGGCAATCCGTTCGCAACGGACGACGAGGTGTCGAGCGCATCCGGCGGTCGCGGCGGGGTGGAAGTCACGCTGTCGACCCGCATCCAGCTGCGCGGTTATCCGAGCGCCGACGCGTTCATGAAGCGCATGGCCGAAGCGTGGGGCCTCGAGTGGGGCGCGTACGACAGCGTCCGCGCGGTGGCGACGCTGCCGGCCGGATGGCGCTCGCGCCGGCTTCCGGAAGTCACGCAGATCGTCGACGAACGCGACGTGCTGCGCGCCGAGAGCAGCCTGCAGGGCGGCGAGATGTCGTATCTGAAGGTGCATCCGCGCTACTACATCGATGCGCGCAAGCGTTTCGGCTGGAGCAAGTCGTCGAAGGCATCCGACGATCCGGATCTCGACGGCCCCGACTGGAACTGCTTCGTGATCGATCGGGAAAAGTCCGTCGAAGTGCACGAACTGACGACGTCGTCGTTGAAGGCCGACATGGACAATGCCCGCGCGACGCTGCTGAAATGGCTGGACGAGCACTATCCGAAACATCGCGACCCGTTTGCGTACTGGTCGGACTGCGAAGGGGCGTAGTACGTCGGTTTGCACGGCGGTTCGCTTGATGCATCGATCGGGCCGCCATGAGGACGAGCATTGAAGCAAGCGCGTGTGGTGTCGATTCTCTGGGCAGCGTTTGGCGCGGCGGTCGGATCGACCGTCATCGAATTGCTGCTCTGGGCAATCGCCGGCGATGATGCCATCCAGAATCTGTTCCGCGACGCGCGCCTCACGACCGCGATCGTGATGGGGCGAAGCGTGCTCGGGCCGTCCGGCGGCTTCGATCCGCTGGTGATGGGCGTGGCGACGCTCGTGCATGCGATGCTTTCGCTCGTCTATGCGGCCGTGCTGGCACGGCTGGTCCGCAGTCTGTCGTGCGTGGCCGCGCTGTTCGCGGGCGGCGCGTTCGGGCTGCTCCTGTACGGCGTGAACCTGTACGGGTTCACGGCGATCTTTCCGTGGTTCATCCCGGTTCGCGGTGCGATCACGCTGGTCGCTCATCTGGTATTCGGGATCACGGCAGCGGCGGTGTACTACGTTGCCCGGCGCGACTAACCGTTAACACCCTGTACGAACGAGCGGCGAGAGCCGATGCGTCTACAGAATCGACGCGAGCCTCGGCACGCGAAGCAGAAGGCCGGCAATCAGATAGCACGCGACGCAGGCGATGCTACCGGTCACGGCGAATTTCAGGAACGGGGACGCCGGCACGTTTCGCCACGCGAGGGCGACCGCGACGAGCACGGGCGGATGGATGATGTAGATGGCGTACGCGCGTCGCGACAGCGGCCGCCACGCGCCCTTCAATCTGTCGAAGCTTTGCTGAAAACGGTCGACGAGAAACAGGATCGTGCCCCATGCGACCAACGGCTCCCAGAATGCGTAGATCACGTCCTGCGGACGGCCGCGCAGCGCGGGAACGTGCTTCGCGATCAGGTAGGCGAGCGGGAGGACGGGCAGCGCCAGCAGCGCGATGCGTGACCACAGCCGGACCTGCGGTGCCGGCAGATGCACGATCCAGTGCGCGTGCGCTGTCCGGCAACCGGCTGCGTACAGCACGACGTAGCTCGCGAAGTAGCCGAGCTGCAGCCCCCATACGTTGATACCTACCGGCCATCGCGACCGCAACGCCAGTGCCGCGATACCGGTGAGCAGTGCCGCGGCGGCCAGCGTCGTGTCGGAAGGGGCGCGCGCGACGCGGTTCGTGCCGCGCGCCACGGTGCGCGGGAAGGCGATATGCAGGAGTGCCGCCGCCGTGCTGAAAATCAGCAACGCCTCGGCGAACCACATCGGTCCGTTTTCAAACGTGCCTTTTCGCCACAGACGTTCCAGCGTTTGCGCAAACGGATGGTCCGCACCCGACTGAGCCAGCGCAATCGTCGCGGGGCCGATCAACAAGCCGTAGATGAGCAACGGCAGGCCAAGCCGGAGAAACCGGTCCGCGAGGAAGCGGCTGACGCCCTTGCGATCGATGGACGGCGGCGTGTAATAGCCCGCGAGGAAGAAGAACAGGCCCATGAAAAATGCCTGGTTGATCGCGCAGAAGAGCGTCAGCAGCGCGGATTCCACTGACGGGCCCGCGGCCACTTCGTGGTAATACCACCCGCCGAGTGCGCCGTACGTGATCGCGCAGTGGTGAAAGACCACCAGCAATGTCAGGCAGGCCCGTAATGCGTCTAGGCCGGCGTTTCGATGCACGGCATCTGCCTCGTCTTGCTGAAACGCCAAGTTGACCGGAACGTCGTGAGCGCTCATTGCCTTGCCTGCGTGTTGGGTCCGTCATGACCCGCCCGACGACGCATACGCATCCGGCGGGCGTACCGGTCGGCACGATACGCCGTTGTGCTTACAACCATCCAACAAGCCGCTCCGCGGCCGGCTTCACATCCGCTCAGCCGAGCTTTCCACGCAGATCCTCGAACGGAATCATCACATTCGTGCGATACGCGGGCCGGGCCTTCAATCGTTCGTACCACGCCACGACATGCGGCACGTCGGGCCGCGCGATATCGAGTTCGAAATACCGGTAAAGGTGCGTGCCGGCCGCGATGTCGGCAAGCGTGATCGCATCGCCGGCAAGAAACGGCTGCCCGGCCAGCACGGTATCGAGCAGCCGGAAATACTGCGCGCATTGCGCGATGCTCTGCTCGACGCGTACGGTATCGCGCTGCTCGGGCGGCGTGCGGTAATAGTCGCGGAACACGCCGTTGAGGAACGCCGGCTGCAGGGTCGTTTGCGCCCAGTCCATCCAGCGGTCGGCGCGCGATTGCTCGGCCGGATTGTCGCGCCAGAAGCCGGGGCGTCCGTGGCGCGCGGCAAGGTAGCGCAGGATGCTGTGCGATTCCCATACGACGGTACCGTCGTCGTCGATCACCGGGATGCGTCCGTGCGGGTTCATCGCGAGAAATTCCGGCGTATCGAGCACGCCGAACTGGCCGCCGGCCGGCACGTGCCGGTGGGCGAGCGCGAGCTCGTCGACGAGCCACATCACCTTTTGGACATTGAACGCGTTGCGTCGTCCCCATACCGTCAGCATGCCGGGCTCCCTCTGTCGTGACGAACGTGAAGATGGACAGTGTAAACGCGGCAGGCGCGCACCGCGGTGCGCGCCTGCCGGCGATCGTCGTGCAACGGGACGATCAGAACTTGTGGCGGATGCCGACGATCGCGAGTTCCTGCGTATCGGTGCCCGAGTTCACGCCGTATGAGCCGACCGACGCGGCCGCTTTCACGGTCGCCCCGCTCGCGTTGAGCGTGTTGCCGCTCGCTTTCTGATAGCCGAACAGCGCATACAGGTCGGTGCGCTTCGACAGCGCGTAATCCGCGCCGAGGTTGACCTGGTTGTAGTGCGCGGAAGCCGGGCCCGTCAGCGACGTGTAGTTGTAGCCGACGCCCGCGCGCAGCGCCGGCGAGAACTGCCAGTTGAAGAACGCCGAGCCGTTGTTGAACTTCGCGTTCTGGCTGAATGCCGACAGCGTGTCCGCGCCGTACTGCGTGTTCGAATACGCGAGGCCGAAGGTCGCCGGCCCGGCCACGTACTGGCCGGCCACGCGCACGATCTGGATCGACTTCGCGCTCGAGAAGCCCTGGTTGATCACGGTGTTGAAGAGCGTGTCCGAGCTGCTCGACCACGTGCGCACGCCGTTCGCGACCGTCGTGCCGCCGTTCGCGTAGAAGAAGCCGGCGCCGAGCGACAGCGGGCCGTTCGCGTAGCTCGCGCCGAAGCTGTACGTGCGGCCGCTGCCTGTCGCGCCGGCGACGCCGCCGAAGCCGTACAGCGCCGCGAACTGGAAGCCGGAGATCAGCGGGCTCGTGTATTTCACCGAGTTGCTGACGCGCAGGCTGTTGTCGTAGTTGTCGAGATCGCCCGGCGTCGCGAACACGCCGCCGAAGTAGTTGTCCTGCGTGAGGCCCTGCACGAGATCGACGACCGGATCGTACTGGCGGCCGAGCGTCACGGTGCCGTACGTGCTGCTTGCGAGGCCGACGACGGCCTTGCGGCCGAATTCGCGCTGGCCCTGGCCGAGCGCGCCGGTGCCGATGTTGAAGCCGTTCTCGAGCTGGAACAGCGCGGACAGGCCGCTGCCGAGATCCTCGATGCCGCGCAGCCCCCAGCGGCTGCCCGACAGGTTGCCGCTGCTGAACTTCACGAGGCTCGACGCGTTGCTGCCGTTCGCGTTTTGCGCGTTGTGGACGTACGCGATGCCTGCGTCGGCGATCCCATACAGCGTGACGCTGCTTTGTGCGTGGGCGCCAGCGGCGAAGAGCGTGGCCGGCAGGGCGAGCAGCGCGAATGACCGGATCTGTTTCATGGTTGGATTCCCCCGTTGGTCGATTGGCCTGACGAATCGGTGAACGATACGGACGGCGTATCGTCGAGGGAACCAATAAATTGTCGGATCGTTATGAGGCGACGCGGCGATGGATGCGCGCGCAACGGATTGACGCGCGGCATGCGGATCGCTCGTGCATCGTCACAGGCAGTCCCTACTCCGCCACGCTTTCCGCGTCCGCCGTTTCGCCGAGGAACCCGCCGCTCTGGTGCGCCCACAGCGCCGCGTAGATGCCGCCCGCCTGCAGCAGCTGCTGGTGCGTGCCTTCCTCGACGATGCGCCCTTCGTCGAGCACGATCAGCCGGTCCATCGCGGCGATCGTCGACAGCCGGTGCGCGATCGCGATCACCGTCTTGCCGCTCATCAGGCTGTCGAGGCTGCGCTGGATCGCGACTTCGACCTCGGAATCGAGCGCGCTGGTCGCTTCGTCGAGCACGAGGATCGGCGCATCCTTGAGCATCACGCGCGCGATCGCGACGCGCTGGCGCTGGCCGCCCGACAGCTTCACGCCGCGCTCGCCGACTTCGACGTCGTAGCCGCTGCGGCCGTGGCGGTCGCGCAGCCGGTCGATGAACTCGGCCGCTTCCGCGCGCACGGCCGCGTCCTGCATCTCGCGCTCGGTCGCGTCGGGGCGGCCGTACAGCAGGTTTTCGCGCATCGTCCGGTGCAGCAGCGACGTATCCTGCGTGACCATGCCGATCGCGGCGCGCAGGCTGTCCTGCGTCACGTGCGCGATGTCCTGTCCGTCGATCCGGATCGCGCCGCCGCCCACGTCGTAGAAGCGCAGCAGCAGGTTCACGAGCGTCGATTTGCCGGCGCCCGAGCGGCCGATCAAGCCGATCCGCTCGCCCGGCCGGATCGTCAGGTTCAGCCCGTCGAATACCGCGCGATCGTTGTCCTCGTGCGCGAACTGCACGTTGTCGAACACGATCTCGCCGCGCTGCACCGTAAGCGGCTTCGCATCGGGTGCGTCGACCACGCTGCGCACCTTCGTCAGCGTGTTGATGCCGTCCTGGATCGTGCCGACGTTCTCGAACAGTTCCGTCATTTCCCACATGATCCAGTGCGAGTAGCTCGACAGGCGCAGCGCCATCGCGATCACGGCCGCGACGACGCCCGCGCTCGCCTCGCCGTGCATCCACAGAGACAGCGCGAGCCCGGCCGAGCCGACCAGCAGCAGCGTCGACAGCAGGTGGTTGACGATCTCGAACGCGCTGACGAGCCGCATCTGCGCGTCGCCGGTCGCCTTGAACGCCTCCATCGCGTGGCGCGCGTGGTCGGCTTCGCGCCGCGTATGCGAGAACAGCTTCACGGTCGTGATGTTCGAATACGCGTCGGTGATGCGGCCCGTCATCAGCGCGCGCGCGTCGGCCTGCCGGCTGCCGACCGCGCCGAGGCGCGGCACGAAATACGCGCACGCGGCGCCGTAGCCGAGCGCCCACAGCGCGAGCGGAATCATCAGCCGCCAGTCGAAGCTCGCGGCGAGCACGAGGATGCCGATCAGGTACGCGGTGACGCCGATCACGACGTCGACCGACATGAACAGCGCGTCGCGCACCGCGAGCGCCGTCTGCATGATCTTGGTCGTCACGCGGCCCGCGAACTCGTTCGCGTAGAACGACAGGCTCTGGTCGAGCATCAGCCGGTGAAACAGCCAGCGCAGCCGCATCGGAAAGTTGATCGCGAGCACCTGGTGCTTGACCATCGTATGCAGTGCGATCAGCAGCGCGCTGCCGACGAGAATCGCCGCGAAACCGGCGAGCGTGCCGAAGTGGCGGCCGCCGAATCCGGCCGGCGTCGACGACGACAGCCAGTCGACCACGTGCCCCATCATCGCGAACAACGCGGCTTCGTACGCGGCCAGCGCGGCCGACGTCAATGCGATCAGCAGGATCCAGCCGCGCGCGCCTTTCGTGCACGCCCAGACGAACGAGAAGAATCCCTTCGGCGGCGTGACGGGATCTTCGAGCGGGAAAGTCGGCAGGCGCCGTTCAAACCACGAATACATCGACTTGTTCTCCTTATACGGCCCGACGCGGCGGGCGGGCCGATGATACCGGGCCGGATGCGAGGCGGTCATCGTGTGCCGGCCCATCCGTCGTGTGCCCGCCCATCCGTCCGGGCGATGGACGTCGCGGAGCGACGCCCGGCCCGGTTTCAAGTGTCGCATCGATTCGATCGTGCTGCAGGCCGGTTGTAAGCCGGGCCGGCCGCGAGAATGGCGCCGGACCTGCGCATCGGGCTCGCGCGAAGGCTCATCGCACGCGTCCCGAAAAAACCGCTTGACTATCTATCTACGAGTAGATAAAGTTCGATCCATGGAAACGAAACCGACCGTCCGCGAACAGATTCTCGATCACGCGATCACGTTGATGATGCAGCGCGGTTACAACGGCTTCAGCTATCGAGACCTGTCCGACCTGGTGGGCGTGAAGACGTCGAGCATCCACTACTACTTCCCGTCAAAAGACGATCTCGTGCTGGAAGCGGTGGCGGCCTACAGCGACGAAGTCCTCGCGGCCGTGCGGGCGATCGATCCGGCGTTGCCGGCCGACGTGAAGCTGAGCCTGTACACGAAGATGTTCGGCCGCACGCTCGGCGACGGCAATTTGATCTGTCTGTGCGGGATGCTCGCGTCCGACATCGAAACCTTGCCGGAGAACGTGCGGCAGGCCGTGCAGGCGTTCTTCAAGGCCAACGAAAGCTGGCTTGCGGAATTGCTCGCGCAAGGCGCGAAGGAAGGCACGCTGCAGTTCAGCGGCGAGCCGGAAACCGCGGCGCGCACGTTGTATGCGGCGTTCCAGGGCAGCGTGCTGGCCAGCCGGTTGTTTCACACGCGGGCGCGTCTCGAGGACGTCGAGTCCGTCTGGAAAACGCGGTCCTGACGGACGGCGCAAGCAGGGAGGCGGTTCGCCGCCTTTTTATTGAATCTCGTTGTCTATCATGTAGTAGATAGATAATCTGACGCAGGCGGGATCATTCGGCTGCATTTTTTGGGGATGTTTGTCTATCTATGAGTAGATAAACAAATGCGACGCCGATGCGGAATCCGCCGGCACGCCGTCCCCGGTTCGAAGGGTGTTTCATTCACTTGCTGAAAAGGAGTCTGTCATGTCGATCGAAAAAGTGCTGTACCGCGCCCATGCAAAAGCCACCGGCGGCCGCGACGGCCGTGCGACGGTGCCCGAAAGCGGCCTCGACCTGAAGCTGACCACGCCGCGCGAGCTCGGCGGCGCGGGCGGTGCGGGCGCGAACCCCGAACAACTGTTCGCCGCCGGCTACAGCGCGTGCTTCATCGGCGCGATGAAGTTCGTCGCGGCGCGCGACAAGATCGCGATCCCCGCGGACGCGGCGATCGAAGGCAGCGTCGGCATCGGCGCGATCCCGAACGGCTTCGGCATCGAAGTCGAGCTGAAGATCTCGTTGCCGGGCCTCGATCGCGACATCGCGCAAACGCTGATCGATCGCGCGCACGTCGTCTGCCCGTACTCGAACGCGACGCGCGGCAACATCGACGTTACGCTCACGCTCGTCCAATAAGTCGCACTGCCAACCATTCATCGCCATTCGAAGATTCGACCAAGGAGTCGCACCATGAAGATCGTCAAGCCGCTGCTGATCGCCGCCGCCGTTGCAGCCGCCCTGTCCACCGCGCCTGCCGCGTTCGCCGCCGATGCCGTCGGTCCCGATGCGAAGACGAGCGCGTTCCTCGCCGCGCTGAACGGCCAGAAGGGCCCGGGCCTCGAAACGTTGAGCCCCGCGAAGGCGCGCCAGGTGCTGGTCGACGCGCAGAACGGCGTGAAGGTCGATCTGTCCGGCATCGACGTGTCGAACCGCACGATCGAACAGGACGGCCTGTCGGTGCCGGTCACGATCGTGCGCCCGCAAGGCGTGACGGGCACGCTGCCGGTATTCGTGTTCATCCACGGCGGCGGCTGGGTGCTCGGCGATTTCCCGACGCACGAGCGCCTCGTGCGCGATCTCGTCGTGCAGTCGGGCGCCGTCGCGGTATTCGTGAACTACACGCCGTCGCCGGAAGCGCGTTATCCGGTCGCGATCAACCAGGCGTATGCGGCGACGAAGTGGGTGGCCGCGCACGGCGCGGAGATCGGCGTCGACGGCAGCCGCCTCGCGGTGGTCGGCAACAGCGTCGGTGGGAACATGTCGGCCGTCGTCGCGCTGATGGCGAAGGACAAGGGCGGCCCCGCGATCCGCTTCCAGGGGCTGATGTGGCCGGTCACGGACCACAATTTCAACACGGGTTCGTACAACGCGTATCAGCAAGGCCACTTCCTGACGCGGCCGCTGATGAAGTGGTTCTGGGACGCCTATACGAAGAACGAAGCGCAACGCAACGAGATCTACGCATCGCCGCTGCGCGCGAGCGTCGCGCAGTTGAAGGGGCTGCCGCCCGCGCTGATCCAGGTCGCGCAGTTCGACGTGTTGCGTGACGAAGGCGAAGCGTACGGCCGCAAGCTCGACGCGGCCGGCGTGGACGCGACGACCACGCGCTACGACGGCACGATCCATGATTTCGGCCTGCTGAACGCGCTGGCCGACGATGCGCCGACGAAGGCCGCGACGAAGGCGATGGCCAATGAAATCGCGACGCGGCTGAAGTAACGCGGTCGACGGTCATTCGAACTTGAACGACAGGACGGCGGGCACGTTGCCCGCCGTTTTTGCGTGCGGGCGTTTCGTTCATGCCCGGCAGCGTGTCGATCACCCAATCGCGCCCGGCCGCCGGCATTGTTGGTACGATCGCGCGTATCGTTCACGCCGGCGTCGCCAGCCGCCGGCTCATCGGCCGCGCTTGCACGGCAGCGCGGCCACGTTCGGGAGAAGCGGTTCATGTTGCAGGCGTTCGCGGTCTTGCTGATCTTCCAGTGTCTCGGGGAAGGCGTGTCTTATCTGTTCGGCTTGCCGGTGCCGGGCCCCGTGATCGGCATGCTGCTGCTGTTCGGCTTCGTGATGCTGCGCCCGCAGGCGGCCGATGCGATCGAGCCGACCGCGCTCGAGCTGTTGCGTCACCTGTCGCTGCTGTTCGTGCCGGCCGGCGTCGGCATCATGGTGTCGGCCGACCGCGTGCGCGGCGACGCGGCCGCGGTCGTCGTCGCGCTGGCCGTCAGCACCACGCTCGCGATCGCGGTGACGGCGCTCGTCACGCGCGCGTTGCTGCGGCGCCAGCGCCGCGCGGGCGGCACCGCGGAGGGCGCGCAATGACGGCGTTCCCGAAGCTTGGCGCGATCTGGGTCTATCTCGCCGCGAGCCCGCTGCTCGGCCTGACCATCACGCTGGTCGCGTATCTGTTCGCGCAGGCCGTCTATGCGCGGGCGCGTTTCAATCCGCTCGCGAATCCGGTGCTGATCGCGGTCGCGATGATCGTCGTGCTGCTGACGCTCACGCATACGCCGTATCCGACGTATTTCGAAGGTGCGCAGTTCGTCCATTTCCTGCTCGGCCCCGCGACCGTCGCGCTCGCGCTGCCGCTGTACCGCCAGTGGTCGAAGCTGCGGCGCAGCGCGCTGCCGCTGCTCGTCGGCCTGCTCGCGGGTTCGCTGACGGCGATCGTGTCGACGGTCGGCATCGCCGCGCTGTTCGGGGCGTCGCACCAGACGATCGCGTCGCTCGCGCCGAAATCGGCGACGACGCCGATCGCGATGGCCGTCGCCGCCGAGATCGGCGGCATTCCGTCGCTCACCGCCGTGCTCGTGATCTCGACCGGGATCTTCGGCGCGGTGTGCGCGCGCGGCATCCTCAATCTGCTGCGGATCGACGAGCCGGCCGTGCGCGGCTTCGCGCTCGGCGTCGCGTCGCACGGGATCGGCACCGCGCGCGCGTTCCAGGTCAGCGAGGAAGCCGGCGCGTTCGCCGGGCTCGGAATGGGGCTGAACGGCGTGCTGACGGCATTCGTCGTACCGGTCCTGCTGCCGGTGCTGTCGCGCTGGATCTGAGCGTCGGCCCGCGCCCGCCCCGGGTATCGGTTTCCCCGATGGCGCGGACGGCACGCCGAAAGGGCGGCGCACCCGGCGCGCATGTATCGTTGACGTTATCAGGACAATTCAGGAACGCACACGGACATTTGCGCGCCGATCGGCTAACGTTGCATCGGCGCCGTTGTCGCAAGCCATCGCGTGCACGCCGGTGTCCGACCCACACTCAACAATCGACAAGGAGATCGGCCATGAAGCAGTCTCGCGTGGTTTCGGTGGCAGTAGCAGTAGCGGCGTCGTTCGGTCTGTCGTTGACCGCCGCGCCGGCGGCATACGCGCAGGACGCGGCGGCGTCCGCGCCGACGCAGAAGCAGCTCGCCAAGGCGCAGAAGAAGGCGGCGCGCAAGGCGGCCCGCGCGCGGCACGCGTCGGACCTGAAGGCGATCGGCACCGGCAGCGGCTACCGGTTGACCGGCGATCAGAGCAACTATCCGCAGAATGCCGTGCAGAAGGCGCCCGCGACGAACGCGGCGCCGGCCGCGCCGGCTTCGGGCCAGTAACGGTCGAACGCGTGGCACAGCACGAACGGCGCCGGTCGAACCGGCGCCGTTCGTTCATCTGCGGAAGGGCGGGACAGCAGGACGGCGGGCCCGCGAGCCCGCCGCGTTACGACGCGAGCTTGCTCGCGAGTTCCGCCACGTGCTTGCCCTGGTAGCGCGCGATGTCGAGTTCGTTCGCGCTCGGCTGGCGGCTGCCGTCCGCGCCCGCGAGCGTGGTCGCGCCGTACGGCGTGCCACCGGTGATTTCGTTCATGTTGACGAGGCCGCTGCACGCATACGGCACGCCCACGATCACCATCCCGTGATGCAGCAGCGTCGTGTGGAACGACGTGATCGTCGTTTCCTGGCCGCCGTGCTGCGTGCCGGTCGACGCGAACACGCTGCCGATCTTGCCGACGAGCGCGCCTTTCATCCATAAGCCGCCGGTCTGGTCGAGAAACGTGCGCATCTGGCCGGCCATGTTGCCGAAGCGGGTCGGCGTGCCGAAGATGATCGCATCGTAGTCGGCGAGTTCGTCCACCGTGGCGACCGGCGCGGCCTGGTCGACCTTCACGCCGATCGCGCGGGCCTGATCGACGGGGATCGTTTCCGGCACGCGTTTGAGCGCGACCTCGACGCCGGGCACCGATTTCGCACCCTCGACGATGTGCTGCGCCATCGTTTCGACGTGCCCGTAGGACGAGTAGTACAGAACGAGAACCTTGGCCATGTTGCGAATCTCCGATTAAAAGGGCCCCGCGGTCAGCGGGGCCCGGTTTCCCGAACGGGCATCACGCCCATTCGGCCGTCACTTCGACCGGACGCAGATCGAACACCAGCACCTCGGCGTCCTTGCCGTCGGCGATCGTCAGCGCCTGTTCGCCGCGGATGCGTGCGCCGTCGCCTTCGCCGAGCGTCACGCCGTTGACCGTCACGCTGCCGCGCGCCACGTGCACGTAGGCAAAGCGGCTCGGATCAAGTTCCAGCGTAGTGCTTTCGTCGCCGTCGAACAGGCCCGCGTAAATCCGGGTGTCCTGCCGGATCTTCAGCGAACCGGCATCGCCGTTCGGCGACACGACGAGGGCGAGCTTGCCGCGCTTGTCGTCGGCCGCGACATTCGTCTGCTGATAGCGCGGCTCGGCGCCCTTTTCGGCCGGCCCGACCCAGATCTGCAGGAAGTGGACCGGCGTGTCCGGCGAGTGGTTGAACTCGCTGTGGCGCACGCCCGTGCCGGCGCTCATCAGTTGCACGTCGCCCGGCACGATCACCGAACCGGTGCCCATCGAGTCCTTGTGTTCCAGCGCGCCGTCGAGCACGTACGACAGGATTTCCATGTCGCGGTGCGGGTGCGTGCCGAAGCCGCGGCCCGGGGCGACGCGGTCGTCGTTGATCACGAGCAAGTCGGAGAAGCCGACTTGCTTCGGATCGTAGTAATTCGCGAACGAAAACGTATGACGGGAGCTGAGCCAGCCATGCTCCGCACGGCCACGTTGGTTTGCTGCACGGATATCGATCATGATTTTTTGTCCTTGAAGTCGCCGGACCTCGGAAGTGGGCTCGGCTGTTCGTTGAGATGAATCTTAGGTCAATCGATTTGACAAATAAATCGCTGCAGAGATAATGACTGTCGCTCTGGAGTGGACAATATGGAACTCAACGACCTGAGGATCTTCGTCGCGACCGTCGACGCAGGCAGTTTCACGGCGGCGGCCGATCAGCTGATGCTGTCCAAGCAGTTCGTCAGCCGGCGCACGATGGCGCTGGAGGCGTCGCTCGGCGTGCGGCTGCTGCATCGCAATACCCGCAATCTCGCGGTGACCGAATCGGGGCAGGAGTTTTATGCGCGCGCGCAGCGGATCCTCGCGGAGATCGCCGACGCCGAGCAGGCGATGTCGGTGCGCAGCACCGAGCTGCATGGTTCGCTGAAGATCAGCGCGCCGCTGTCGTTCGGGATCACGCACGTGTCGCCGCTGATTGCCGAATTCCTGTCCGCGCACCCGGCCGTGCGGCTGAACCTCGACCTGACCGACCGGCGCGTCGACCTGATCGGCGAGGGTTTCGACCTCGTGCTGCGGATCGGCTCGCTCGAGGATTCGACGCTGATCGCGCGTCCGCTCGGCGCGTGGCGGATGATCGCGTGCGCGAGCCTCGCTTACCTGAAGCGGCACGGCACGCCGCAGACGCCGGCCGATCTTGCCGGCCACACGTGCGTGCTGTACGGGCGCGAGCGGCGGGTCGGCTGGGAGTTCCGCGTCGACGGCGCGGCGCGCACGTTCGACGTGCAGGGGCCGCTCGTCGCGAACAACGGCGAAGTGGTGCGCGACGCCGCGATCGCGGGGCTCGGCATCGCGCTGCTGCCGCACTTCATCGTCGGCGCGGCGCTCGACAGCGGCGCGCTCGTACCGGTGCTCGACGCGTACGTGCCGCCGCCGATCACGCTCAATGCGGTGTTTCCGCAGCACCGGGAAGGGTTCGTCACGCTGCGCACGTTCATCGGGTTTCTCGCGGAACGGCTCGGGGAGCCGGCCGGGGCGGAGGCGAGCGCGGCGGGCCGGGTACGGTAGCCGGCCGCGTGCAGTGAATGGGGCGCGTAATCTCTGCAGAATTTGCGGAGATTATTGAGTGCTGCGGCGAATGGGTGGATAATCTCCGCATCATGAGCGGAGATTACACCTTCATCTGGGAATCGGCCGACTGGCCGGCATGGCGCTTCGACCTTCCGGCCCTCGCCGCGCCGCTTGCCGACGTCAGCCGTGCGCAAGGCATGCTGGTCGGCCGACTGGCGGATGTCGGCCTGACATTGCGCGACGAGGCGAGCCTGGCCGCGCTGACGGAGGACGTCGTCAAGACCAGCGCGATCGAGGGCGAGAACCTGAATGTCGCATCGGTCCGGTCGTCGATCGCGCGCCGGCTCGGGGTCGACATCGGCGCGCTGGCGCCGGTCGATCGCCACGTCGAAGGCGTCGTCGACATGGTGCTGGATGCGACGACCCATTCGGCCGCACCGGTCACCGAAGCGCGGCTGTTCGGGTGGCATGCCGCGCTGTTTCCGACCGGCTATTCGGGGCTGTCGCGGATCACGGTCGGCGAATGGCGCACGGATGCGAGCGGGCCGATGCAGGTGGTCTCCGGGCCGATCGGCCGGCAGCGCGTGCATTTCGAGGCGCCGCCGGCCGTACGCCTGACGCACGAGATCGAGCGCTTTCTCGCGTGGCTCAACGCGCCGCCGGCCGAGCCGTTGCTGATCCGGGCCGGGCTCGCCCATCTGTGGTTCGTCACGCTCCACCCGTTCGACGACGGCAACGGTCGTATCGCGCGCGCGCTCGGCGATCTGGTGCTGGCGCGCGCGGATCGAAGCCCGCAGCGTTTCTACAGCCTGTCCGCGCAGATCCAGCGCGAGCGCAACGCGTATTACGACGTGCTGGAGCGCACGCAGCGCGGCTCGCTCGACGTCACCGAGTGGCTCGCGTGGTTTCTGGACACGCTGGGTCGAGCCATCGATCATGCGCACACGACGCTCGATGCGGTGCTGATCAAGGCGCGCTTCTGGCAGCGATGCGCGGGCGTCGCGCTGAACGAACGCCAGGTCAAGGTCATGAATCGCCTGCTCGACGGCTTCGAAGGGAAGCTGACGACCACCAAGTGGGCCGCTCTCGCGAAATGCTCGCAAGACACGGCGCTGCGCGACATCACGGCGCTCGTCGAGCAGCGCATGTTGCGGCGCTCGGCGTCCGGCGGGCGGAGCACGAGTTATGAGCTGGTGCCGTTCGACGGCTGACGTCATTGCCGGCTCGTCTCGTCCTGCGCGCGAAAGGCGTCATGTGCGTGGCCGATGCAGCCGGTGCGATTGCCAGACGTGTGTGGCAGGTTGCGGCGCATCCGGTTCTCGTCGATGGAAGACGGCGGGCCGATCAGGGGTGACGGCGCTCGCGCGATCGTGTTCATCGGGATCGTCGATCGCGCGACGAAAGCTGCGCTGCGCGACGGTATCGTGCACTGCGGCGCGGGCGTCGAGATAGTTGCGACAACATCGAACGTCGATTGATCGGCGTCGCGCATTCGGGTTACGCTTCGCCGGGCGGCGCCGTGCGTCGCATGCCGGGCCGGGCGTTTTTACCTCGAATGTCGCGTGCACGTAGCTTCTACGGATGCGCGACCCAGCGACGATCAAGCCGATGACCATTCACAACCGATCGAATCCGCGCGCGCACGCTGCACGTTGCGCAAGCGGCAAGCGGAGCACGTACCTGTTATCCGTCGCGGCGGCCGTGTTGCTGACGCTGCTGCCGCACGTCACGCATGCGGCCGGCTTCGACTGCGCGAAGGCCGCGTCGCCGACCGAGAAAAGGATCTGTACGGACACCACACTATCGAAGCTCGACGGCGATTTGTCGACGGCGTGGAAGCGGGCGCTCGCGAAGGGCGGCGATACGGCCGCGCTGAAGGCCGCGCAATTGAAGTGGCTCAAGCAACGCGACCAGTGCGGCAGCGATGCGTCGTGCCTGGGCGACCGCTACCGCGAACGGCTCGCGAGCCTGAACGGCATGCCGCTGGCCGCCGATCGCTGGCAGCAGACGTGGTATCTCGACAGCGACAACCCATCGTTCGGCGGTGTGCTGACGTTTACCGGCACGGTGCCGCGCCTGCATTTCGAGTTGAGCGCCAACAACGGCGCCCATGATGGCGGGCTCGACGGCAACATCGTGCTGCACGGTGACAGCGGAACCTATCGCCGGGACAAATGCCGGCTTGACTTCGACCGGAAGGGCGGACGCATCCGCGTCACGCAGCAGGGTGCCGATGTCGATTGCGACGCGGGTATGGGCGTCATGTACGCAGGCAACTACGTGACCGCCGCGCAGTCGCAGTCAAAGCCGCCGGCCGACCTGCTGAGCCTCAAGGTCGTCGCGGACGCACAGCAGAACGCGGCCGCGCACAAACTGCTCGGCGCCGACTATCAGACGCTCGTCGACGTGGTCAATCTCAGCGCCGACGAGAAGGACCTCGATGGCCTCAACGCACACGTGACGTTGTACTGGGTGCGCGGCATCGCGACGACGAACGCGGCGATCGTGATGCGCCGCGGCACCGATCTGTGGATCGGGCTGCTCGTGTTCGATGCGAAGAACAACGTCCGGATGCGTTACTACTCGAACGTGCCCGCGTGGAAGAAAACGGTGCCGAAGACGATCAACGCGTGGCACGACAATCTCGACAAGACGCTGCCGATCGACGTGATGCAGTAAACAGGGCGCTGCCCCGCTACGTCTTGTTCTTCCGCGCCGCGCGCGCCTGCGTCCGCGCCGGCGGCGCCGCCGATTCCCGTATGCGCAACTCGGGCTGGACCGCATGGCCGGACCCCGTGGCGCCGTTTTCGAGCGCGTCGAGCAACGCATGCGCGGCTTGACGCCCGATCGCGTCGGTGTCGACCCACATCGTCGTCAGCGGCGGCTGGATCTCGCGCGCGAGCGCGATGTCGTCGAACCCGGTGATCGACAACTGCGCGGGCACGTCGATGCCGAGCGCCTGCGCTTCGAGCAGCGCGCCTAGCGCGAGCGCGTCGTTGCCGCAGATCACGGCGGTCGGCCGCGTCGCCGCGTCGCTGCTGGCGATCGCGCGCAGGCTCGCGCGCCCGAACGCGATCGTGGCCGCGCCTTCGTGCTGATGCACGGGGCGCACCGCGAGCCCGTGCGCGGCCAGCGTGTCGTGAATGCCGCGCAGCCGGGCCTGCACGCGGTCGTTGTCTGTCGACGGCTGCATGATGATCGCGAAATCGCGATGACCGAGATCGAGCAGGTGCGTGGTGAGCCGCGCGAACGCCGCGCGGTTGTCGAAGCCGATGCAGCAGTGCGGGCTGTCGTCGCGGTACGCATACGTGACGACGTACGGCACGCGATGCATCGCAAGGAGTTCGAACAGTTCCGGCGGATACGCTTCGCCGACCAGCGACACCGCTTCGACGCCGCGCGACAGCATCGCGCGCACCTGCGCGAGCGCCTGCGCGGGGTCGTAGTTCGAGCAGCCGAGGAACAGCGTGATGCCGTGCTCGGCCATGACCGTCTGCATGCCGGCGACCTGCGACGCAAACACCTGATCGTCGAGGGTCGGAATGATCGCGCCCGTGATGTGGGTGCGCGTGGACGCGAGCGCGCGGCCGGCCGCATTCGGGATCCAGTTCAGTGCGAGCGCCGCGTCGCGCACGCGCTGCTGCACGTCGGCCGACACCTTGCCGGGATCGTTGTACACGCGCGAGACGGTCGCGGTCGACACGCCGGCCAGTTTCGCGACGTCGCCGAGCACCGAGCGGCCGCTGCCGCGGCGTGCGCGGGGCGTGCTCATCGGTTGCCTCCGCACGTGGCGACCGTGCCGCTGCCGTGTGCCGTCAGAAGCGTCATTGGCGTCATTGTTTACCCTCGATTCATGATGGCCCGCTTGCATTCTCGATCGAGCCTGCCAGAATGTAAGCGCTATCTTGCTGCTGATTCCCTATTATGTCAGACACTTTTCCAATCCGTATGGCGAAATTTTTCGAGACGACGGCCTTTTCGGTCATTTTGTCGATCGCAAATGTAAGCGGTTACATCAAGCAATGAACGGCATCCCGTCACCGCGTATCGCCGTCGTCGGCAGCGTCAACATCGATCTCGTCACGCGCGCGCCGCGCCTGCCGGTGCCGGGCGAGACGCTGCTCGGCACGACGTTCGAGACCGTTCACGGCGGCAAGGGCGCGAACCAGGCGGTGGCGGCCGCGCGCCTCGGCGCGTCGGTCGCGATGATCGGCTGCGTCGGCGACGACGCGTTCGGCGGGCGCCTGCACGCCGCGCTGGCGGCGGAGCGCATCGACGTGACGCACCTGCACCGGATCGGCGGCACGGCGACCGGCGTCGCGACGATCACGGTCGACGACGGCGGCGCGAACAGCATCGTCGTCGTGCCGGGCGCGAACGCGTGCGTCGATGCCGACCGGATCGACGCGGCGCGCGACGCGATCGCCGAGGCCGCGCTGCTCGTGTGCCAGCTCGAAGTGCCGGTCGCCACCGTGGCGCGCGCGATTGCCTGCGCCGCCGCGCATCACACGCCGGTGCTGCTCAATCCCGCGCCCGCGCAGCCGCTCTTCGATGCATTGCTGGCGCGGGTCGACTATCTCGTCGTCAATGAAACCGAGGCCGAGTCGCTGACCGGCATCGCCGTCGGGGACGACGCGTCGGCCGCGCGCGCCGCCGAGGCGCTGTGCGCGAAGGGCGCCGGCAACGTGCTGGTCACGCTCGGCGCGCGCGGCGTCTGCTGGCGCGGCAGCGCAGGCAGCGGCCATCATCGCGCGATCGCGGTGGCGGCCGTGGATACGACCGCGGCCGGCGACACGTTCGTCGGCGGGTTTGCAGCCGCGCGGGCCGGCGGCGCGTCGATGGACGACGCAATCGGCTTCGGCCAGCGGGCGGCCGCGATCAGCGTCACGCGCCACGGCGCGCAGACGTCGATCCCGACGCGCGACGAGGTCATACGGTCGGACACCTGAATTCCGCATGCGACGGAACGGCCGAACCCGGCCCCTATCAGTGACATGGAGACAATCGACATGAACGACAACCCATCTGTTCCGCACGCGCCGCCCCGGATCCGGCGCGGTCAACGCATCGCGCTCGCGCTGTTGATGGCGAGCGGGATCGTCAACTATCTCGATCGCGGCACGCTGGCCGTCGCAAGTTCGGCGATCCGCGGCGATCTCGGCTTGTCGCTCGCGCAGATGGGGCTGCTGCTGTCGGCCTTCTCATGGAGCTATGCGCTGTGCCAGTTTCCGGTCGGCGGGCTGGTCGACCGCATCGGCCCGCGCCGGCTGCTCGGCATCGGGCTGATCGTCTGGTCGTTCGCGCAGGCGTCGGGCGGCCTCGTGTCCACGTTCGGGTGGTTCATCGTCGCGCGCATCGTGCTCGGCATCGGCGAGGCGCCGCAATTCCCGTCGGCCGCGCGCGTGGTGAGCAACTGGTTTCCGCTGCGGGCGCGCGGCACGCCGACCGGCATTTTCAATGCCGCGTCGCCGCTCGGTACCGCGCTCGCGCCGCTGCTGCTGTCGGTTCTCGTGGCCTCGTTCCATTGGCGCTGGGCGTTCGTCGTGACCGGGGCGCTCGGTCTCGTCGTCGCCGTCGTGTGGTTCGCGCTGTATCGCGATCCGGTGCGCGCACAACTATCTACCGCCGAGCGCAATTATCTCGATGCCGATGCGCAAAGCGTCGCCGCCGCGCCGAAACTGACCTTCGTCGAATGGCGCAGCCTGTTCTCGCACGGCACGACCTGGGGGATGCTGATCGGCTTCTTCGGTTCCGTGTACCTGAACTGGGTGTACCTCACCTGGCTGCCGGGCTACCTGACGATGGAGCGGCACATGAGCCTGATTCGTACCGGATTCGCCGCATCGGTGCCGTTCCTGTGCGGGTTCGTCGGTTCGCTCGTCGCCGGCTGGCTGTCGGATTTCGTCACGCGCCGCAGCCGGTCGCCGGTCGTGAGCCGGCGCAACGCGGTGGTGGCCGCGATGCTCGGAATGGTCGCGTTCACGATTCCGGCCGCGCTCGTGCAGAGCAATACGGTTGCGCTCGCATGCATTTCGGTCGTGATCTTTCTCGCGAACGCGGCGTCGGCGTGCTCGTGGGCGCTCGCGACGGCGGCCGCACCGCCGAGCCGCATCGCGTCGCTCGGCGCAATCCAGAATTTCGGCGGCTTCATCGGCGGTGCGCTGGCGCCGATCCTGACCGGCATCATTGCGCAGAAGTGGTCGTTCGTGCCCGCGCTGCTCACCGCGGCGGCGATCGCGTTCGCCGGCGCGATGGCCTATCTGCTGCTCGTGCGCAAGCCGATTCCCGAACAGGCCGCGAACGCCGCGCCCGGACCGTTGCCGGCGTGATCGTGCAGCCTGCATTCGCATTCACTGAAGGAAGGAGAAACCGATGCAACATCCGCAGCAATCGAACGTGACCATCGAGGGGATCGTGCCGGTGATGCTGACGCCGTTCGACGACGCCGGCGCGATCGACTACGCCGGGCTCGAGCGGCTCATCGAATGGTATCTGGCGCACGGTTCGGATGCGTTGTTCGCGGTCGCGCAATCGAGCGAGATGCAGTTCCTGAGCCTGGCCGAACGCGCGGCGCTCGCGCGCTTCGTGGTCGAGCGCGTGGCCGGGCGCGTGCCGGTCGTCGCGTCGGGCCACATCAGCGACGATCTCGACGCGCAGGTCGCCGAACTGTGCGCGGCGGCCGAATCGGGCGCGCAGGGCGTCGTGCTCGTGACCAACCGGCTCGATCCGCAACGCAAGGGCAGCGCCGCGTTGCTCGACCATCTGCACCGGTTGCTCGCGCGACTGCCGTCGGATCTCCCGCTCGGCCTGTACGAATGTCCGGCGCCTTACCGGCGGCTTCTGTCGGATGACGAACTGCGCGCGTGCATCGACACGGGTCGGTTCGTGATGCTGAAGGACGTGAGCTGCGATCTCGCGACGGTGAAGCGGCGCGTCGCGCTTGCCGAGGGATCGCCGCTGAAGATCCTGAACGCGAACGCCGCGATCGCGTGGGACGCGATGAAGGCCGGCTCCGCCGGTTTCAACGGCGTGTTCACGAACTTCCATCCCGATCTCTACCGGTGGTTGCGCACGCAAGGCGAGTCGAATCCGGCGCTCGCCGACGAACTGTCGACGTTCCTCGTCGTCTCGGCGGTCTCGGAGGCGCTGGGCTACCCGGCGCTCGCGAAGCTGTATCACCAGCGGATCGGCACGTTCGGGTCGATCAAGTGCCGGGCGATCGACTACGACGTGCGCGAACGCTTCTGGGCGCTCGACGCGGTGCTCGACAAGATCGTCGCCGGTACCGAACATTTCCGCCGGCGGATCGCTGCGTTGTAACGGAGGACGCGTGTCACGCCAGTGGCGTGGCACGCGATCGCATCGCGTGCTGAGCACGTGGCCGGCACGCTCGTTGCCTGCTGGAACGATCCGTCTTGCACGATGCGTCGCAATCGCGGCGCCATCCAAACATCGCGATTCCCATCACGCCGGTGGCGGCAACGCGTACCGTCATACCGCTGCGCCGCCGTACCGCCGGCTGTCATTCGACGGCCATTCACCCCATCACGAACGCGAACCGCCCGCGATCCGCGAGCGCGGTGTCGACTATCAACTGATTCCGTAACGTAAAGAAGCTTCATCTTGCTGACAGACGGAGGCGGCGGTTTGCATGGCCAGCAGTGGGCGTTTGGAAACGAAATTTGATCTGGATTTGTTCGTAACTATTTGATTTTGTTGGGATGGGTTGGGTGTTGGAATGTTTGAGACGCAATTGAATCTGTTTCGGCGAGCGTTCAGACAAGAGCCGGTGTTGCAAACAAAATCCGGTCGGTAGTCCGTCGCCCCTCACTAGCAGGCTGTTGAAAAGCGCCTCGCTTTGATGACTGGGGCACTGTTTAAAAGGATTTCGTATGCGCTTGGCTGCCGAGTTGCCAACGAATCGCCGAAGCTGGACCGTTCGCGAGCGATCCAGCCGGCGCGTTGCCGTACGACGGCCGCGCTTGGGCGGCTCATTGCACCGCTCCTTGCGGCGGCACCACCGTCAGCATTCGCGCCATTCGAGTCAGATTGCTCGCCAGCATCGTCAGCTTGAAGTGCTGGTCGACCCGTTTGAGGCCGCGATACGCGGTCTGTCGAATCCTGCCGACGGTCTTGCCCCAGCCGAAGTGCTCTTCGATGCGTTTGCGAATCACTTGGCTAATGCCATAACCGGCGTGCCGCGAGGTGCGGCCGTCGATCGCACTGCCGCCTTGATGCGTGTCGTTGCGCGCGACGTGTGGCGTCACTTTGCGCGCTCGGCAATCCCGCACAAAGTCGCGCATGTCGTAACCCTTGTCGGCGCCGAGCGTCTTGGCGTGACGACCCGGCACGCAATCGAGCAGGCGCAACGCACTCGCGCGTTCGCCGAAACCATCAGCGTGGCTGACCACTGCGCCGACCACCAAGCCCGAGCGGTTCTCCATCAGGATGTGCCCCTGATAACAAAGGATGGCTCCGCTTTGCCGCCCCTTGCGGAACAGGCGCGCATCCGGATCGGTGCTCGATTCATGCGTGTCGTTGCTGCGCCGCTTGCCCTTCCAGTCGGTGTCGACATTGCGGCCACCGCCGGCTGGCGGATCGTCCGAACCGTCCTTGGGCCGGAAGCTCTTGTGGCTGGCCCAAGCCTGGATCAGCGTGCCATCGACCGAGAAGTGTTCTCTGGACAGCAGCCCTTGCTT
>NZ_CADFEM010000021.1:0-105236 GCF_902833245.1 Burkholderia sp. BCC0398 | reverse complement strand
ACCAAGACTCCTTGGCCGTCTAACTATAGGTCGGCACCGTCGTCTCGGCTTGGGTGGGAGGCGTTCATTTCATTGCTCGAACGCGATGGCCAGGTTGTGCGCAGCAGTCGCCGCGTCCGGCTTCGGCATGAAGGCGACGTAATCGCGTTTCATGGTCTTCACGAAGCTCTCGGCCATGCCGTTACTTTGCGGGCTGCACACCGGCGTGGTCAATGGCTTCAGGCCGATGGCCACTGCGAACCGGCGTGTGTCGTCGGCCGTGTAGCCCGAACCGTTGTCGGTCAGCCATTCAATTTCGGACGGCGTATGCAACTCGTTGCCAAACCGATTCTCCACTGCAGCCAGCATCACGTCGCGCACGATGTCGCCGCTGTGGCCTGCCGTCGTGGCCGCCCAGCTCATCGCTTCGCGGTCGCAGCAGTCCAGCGCGAACGTCACGCGCAGCGGTTCGCCGTTGTCGCAGCGGAACTCGAAGCCGTCCGAACACCAACGCTGGTTGCTGCGAGCCACGGCCACCTTGCCATCGTGTCGACGTTGCGGTTGAGGCGGAGTCGGTCGGCGCTGCATCAGCAGCCCGTGCGTGCGCATGACGCGATAGATGCGTTTGGCATTGAATGGCATCAGCCCACCCGCAACGCGCTCGTTGCGCAACGTGCCCCAAACCCGGCGATAGCCATAGCTGGGCAAATCGCCAACGACCCGACGGATTTCCTCGACCACGCTCGCATCGTCGGTCTGCCTCGATTGACGGCCGTCGCGCCATGTCGCCGGACGCGACAGTCGTGCCGATACGTTCGAGCGCGACACGCCGAGAACTTCACAAACCAGTTTCACTGGTCGTCCTCCGGCAGCGAGGGCGAGTGCGCTATCCATTTTTTTGCTCGGCCATACTCGACTGCTTCGCGGAGAATCTCGTTCTCCATGGTCTTCTTGCCGAGCATCCGTTGCAGCTCGCGAATCTGCTTGAGCGCGTCGGCCAGCTCCGATGCCGGAACCACTTCCTCGCCAGCCTTGACCGCCGACAGGCTCCCGTCCTGGTACAGCTTGCGCCAGTGGAACAGCTGGTTCGGGTTCACGCCGTGCTGGCGCGCGACCAGCGAAACCGATTTCCCGGGCTCGAGGCTCTCGCGAACCATCGCCAGCTTCTGCTCCGCCGTCCAGCGCCGCCGACGCTCCGGGCCCGTCAACACTTCCATCACTTCCTGCCTGGTGTTAGTCAAAAACACAGTCTTATGCCTACCCGCTAGTTTAAGTGAGAGGCTATGTCCGGTATTTCAGGGGGCTGCTCCAATCGAGAGCGAATAGTCCCTAGTATCGCCGCCCGTAGCCTTCGCGATACAGCGTCGCGCCGATAGATGTCAGCAACGCTATGTCTTCTTCTCCCAATGTATCCCACACGCTCGCCAGCCAACCAGCGAAGCCCGCACATGCATGGTCTAGATCGACCGCTGCTCGCCCTTCTGCATTCAACCGTTCGAAGATCGTGATTACGTCGTGGGGGGTCATGGCTTGCTCCCGGTGATGATCAAAGCATAGGCGGTCGACACCATCATTCAGCACGATCAACCGCTCGAATTCTCGCCGTGGGCGCCTAGACCAAATGTCGGCACGGAACCAGCTAAGTCGGGATTGTCCACGCCCCATTTCTCGTGCCACGCCTGTCGATTCAGCCGGTGCCAACCGTGCCAACAATGCGCGCCTCATTTAACGGTACCCACGATGAAGGGCCACTAGCGACTGTTCGGTCGCGAATTGGAGTCTGGACGTCGGCAACGCCCTATCGTCCAGGGTGCTTCATTTCCTGGGCTTCTATCGCCGCGAGTCGTTCTTCGCTGGCCGATACAGATTCCATGGCTTCGTCAACCGAAGCTAATGCATATTCGCAGGCCAGTTTCGTTTCTTCGACAGCAGGCTCTGGCTCTTCGTCGTCAGTGAGCGGCGGGGAAAGAATGTCTTCGAGCATCATCGCCAACTCAGGTGTGTCCCATTGTTCGCCCCTTTGCTCCTTCTTCTTTATATAGTGCCGGACCTCCGCATCTTGCTCGGGCGAGAGTGGAAGGTGCCGAAACGTATTGCTCGGGTTGGCGTCAATCATGATGCTTCTCCAAATTTCGAACACGGCGCCTTCGGGCTGCTCGCAGAAATGCGCGCGGACCCGGAAGGGGCTGAGAGTGAAAGGCCAGGTTCCTACTTGCTACAGTGCGGATCCTGGATCAGAGCGAGGCGGGTTAAAAGGTCGTCCACTTGAATTTCGAGGACCTTGTTTCGCATGCATTGCGTGCGAAGCTTGCCGAGCTTGACCCTCCAGTACGCCGGATCGTTCACCGACGACTTGTTGATGAAGGCGTGTTGCGCTTGCTCAAGTAGCCCGATGGCTCGCCTGATATGCAGTAATTCGCGTTCCGCTTCGCAGTACCAGCTCATGTTTGCCGCCTTCTGATGATTCTTATCATGACTTGCTGCTTCGCGAGAGCCCTTGAGTTCGCTCAAAGAGGACGCGCGAGCCGATCTCGAACCGTGCTGCTGCACGGCGCGACGAGTGTGGTGTAGGGGGCAAATGTCGTGCGCAGGCAGGGCGCGACGCGGACTTGGTGAGAGAGCGAGCGGTCAGTCTACAAGTGGCGCTCGGATCAACCCATCATACGCGCATCGCTGGTCAGGCAACCGCTTTTTATTTCGTCCGCGGCGAGAGGCGGACCGTCGTGATCCGTAGAGACGTCAGGTTCGACTTTTGGTTCATCTCGCTCAACGGCTTAGGAGAAATGGCTCATCGAGCCTGCTTGGAGGAAAAGTAGCAACAAACCACATACAAAAAGTGCAGTGAATTTTCGCTCTCTGTTTCAGCAAAATTGCAGTATCGGAAAAGGCCCGCTCGGGCGGGCGTTCGGGCAGCGACGCCAAGATGGACCTAACGGTGCGCAGCTTCTACCTCGAGCCGATCAACTAGGCGTCGCCCGCCGTGACGCGTTTCTTCGAACGTCAGCAACCGCACCGCGGCCGCCCTGTTTCTTCAGTGCATCACGGCCGTCACGGCGTCCGATGCTCGATCGGAACCGATGCGATCATCTTCGGATCAATCGCTCCGCCCGTGACCGTGATGTCCGGCGATACGGCAAACTGCGTGATGCGGTCCGCCTGCTTGTCCGCCCGCGACGACGAGCCGAAGAAGTACTCCTTCGAGCCGATCACCATCGTGATCAGCACACCAAGCAGCGTGTCGAGCGTGCTCTTCACGACGTCGGGCATCTTGATGTCGCCGATCGCCAGATAGAACTCCAGCCCGATCACGACGAACAACGCCACCGTGTACATGTAGGCGAGATTCCGTGCCGTGTGGTCGTGCTCCGCCGTCGCGTATTGACGAGCGCTCGCGCGATCGTCGGCCGCGACCTTGTCGGCCTGCACCTGAATGCCCGCCATGCTCTCGGCGTGAGAAAAGCCGGCCTGCCGCATCTTCAGCTCGAAGTCCGCATCGGCCTGCTTCAACGCGAGCAGCTGCTCGGGCGTCACCGACTGGCCGGCCAGCGCCGCCTTCACGGCGTCCACGGAACCGTCACCGAAGCCGAGCTTGTCCGCGATCGTCGACGCGGCCATCGCCGCGATACCCGGCACACCGCCGGTCAGCGCCGTAACCAGCCACGGCGCAACAGTCTTCAGAATGTCCAGCATCGTCATACCCCCAACGCACGGTTAAGTTGCCAGCCGTACTCGAACTTCTCGTTCTCCGGCCGGCGCTCGGCTGTCTCGATATAGAACACCGACTGCTGCGCGGCGATCATGCCGTACAGCACACGATGGCCGTCCGCCCCGCGTTGCTGCAGGAACGCCTTCAGCGCCGTGATCGTCATCGGGCCGATGCCACCGTCGACCGCGATGTCCGGGAACGTCTTTTCGTTCTGGTTCAGGACGTTCAGCGCCCGCTGCATGAACTTGACGCCGGTCGGCGGCCCGGTGTTCACGCCGATGTCGAACAGCTTCTCCGCAAGCGTCGACGAGATCGCGTCGACCTGATCGAACTTCGGTCGCCGCCAGTAACGCGACTCGTAGATCGCAACGGCCGTCGTGCGCGGCATGTCGCTCATCAGCCCCGTGTATCCGTACGCGCGGGCTTCGGCGGCCGTCACACCCCACATGGTTCCTTCGAGCTTCCCGAGATACCAATTGCCTCGATCGTTCGGATCGTTCGAGAACCCGCCTTCGCGCCCGATCAGCGCGTCAATCTTCGCCGTTACGTTCATTGTTTCCCTCCCCGGCTCAGTGCCTGTTCCAGTAAATCGATGCGCTGCTGCTGCAGTCGGTTGAGCGCATCGCCCTCGTTGATGTGCGTGAAGACCCAGACGATCGAACCGACCAGAAACGTCTGCACCACGCCGAGACACACGCCAAGCACCCACATCGCGCCCGTCGCCTTGTTCTTCATCGCATCGACCTTGCGATCGACGTCGGCGATCTCGTCGGCCAGCTCGCCGCGGGCACGCTCTTCCGCACGCGAGCGGCTCCACAGCAGTCCGACGTCCTCGCGCACCGTCTCCGCTCGCACCGCCATCTCCGCGAGCCGCCGGTCGAGATCCGCGAACGGCTGCACCGATCGCTTGATGTCCTCGACACTCGCCGCGACGGCGCGCATCTGCTGCGTCAACGTCGCGATCTGGACGGCCAGCCCCTCCTGCTTTTCATCACCCATCAAACCCCCGCTGAAAATAAAAAAAGCCGCCCGAGTTGCCTCGAGGCGGCTGCCAGAAATTGATGCACGCGCGTGTTACTTCGGCGGCGACGGTACGACCAGGTCGACTTTCTTCGTCGGCTTCTTGCGATGGCCGACCTTTGCCTTGCCCTTGTTGCCAGCGTTCAGCTCCACCGACGTATCCCAACCGTTACCCGCATAGGTATGCCGGACGGAATCGACCAGAAAGTCGCCGTCCGCCTCCTGCTTGAAGCCCGACAGCTTCACGGTCTTCTCGGCCGATATGTCCGTGCGTCCCTTCATGCGCAGCACGCTGCGCGCGGTGTGCCGGTTCAGCTTCTCGAGACGCGACTTCGCACCGGCCTTCGCGGCCTCTGGATTGGCAAAAGCATGGCGCTCGGTATGGACAGCGGCGGCGCCCGGCGGGGCATCCGGATTCGGGATCGTGAGGTCGATCTTCTTCCCCGTTTTCTTGTCGTGCACCTTCGTCCGTACGGCAACGAAACTCGCGCGATCGGGAAACGAGATCTCGTAGTCCGTCAGATCGCTCGGCGTCAACGTGATGACCGGCAGCGGCTTGCCGCTCGCGCTCTTGCCGCCGCCGATCGGCCCGACGATCAGCTTGCCCGCCTTCACCGTCGCCGTTGCGCCATACTGCCGCGCGATGCGCGTGATGAAGTGCAAGTCGCTCTCGCCGAACTGGTCGGCACGCGGCACGGCAGCGTCGACCGAACACGCGGCCACCCATTTGTTGCGCCGAGCGACGTCGCCGACGATGTCGGCCAGCTTCACGTTCGTCCAGCTGCCGTTGCGCTGCGTCTTCGACGTCGCGCGCATGTTGGACGGTCGGCCGCGGATGATGATCGTCGCCGGCGGTCCGCGCAGTACGATCTCGTCGACGGCATACTCGCCGAGCATCGACAGCCCTTGCCCTTCCCACCCGAGCGAAATCTTCAACGTCGCGCCTTTCGGCGGGAATCGGACCTTGCCGTCCCGATCGTCCAGCTCGATCTCGCATTCGTCCGCCTCTAGCCCCGGCTTGTCGGTTGTCTGGATCCGCAGCACGCGATCCTGAATCACGCGCGTGATGTCGGCCCCGTTCGCGACCACTTGAAAAATTGCCTGCATTGAACCTCCCTCACGACCAAAGCTGAATCGGTTCGTCGCGCGGCGTGTCGAGATCCGGCATCGTGATCAAGACGCCGGAACGAAACGGCTGCGGCTCCCGCGCGAGGCCCGGATTAGCTTCGTACACGGCCTCGACCGTGCCCTTCAACGTCCCGTAATGGGCATAGCAAAGCGTGTCGAGAATGTCCCCGTCAGAGGTTCGCAAAGTCTTCGCCATAGCGGCCGAACTCCAGGGTGTAGGTTTGCTTGCGCGGCGCACCGTCCGACATCAGCGCCTCCTGCTCTTCGTCGACGCTGTGCAGATACCAGCGACCGAGCACGTCGCCCGTGCCGGCCGTCAGTTGCACCGGCTTCAACTTCGCGCCGATCGCGCGCAGCGTCTCCAGCTGACGGAAGCCGGCACCGAGCGACGGAAACACGACGCCCGAAAGCGTGATCGTGTCGCCGCCCTGACTCACTGGCTGCTGCGCCTCCTCGCGATTCAGCCGTTCCTGCGATGCGATCTTGAAGCGCGTCGAGCGCCGCAGCTTGTCGAACGCCGCCGTCGACAGTCCGAAGTGGAACGCGTCCCCGTCATCTGTTGATAGCGTCAGCAGATGAGGGGTGGAAGATGTCGCACTGTCGAACAGGCCGGAAAGGACGGAGCTGAGGCCGGTCGTCTGCGCGAACGACTGCAGTGCGCCCGCCGTCTGCTCGCCGACCAACGCGGTGAACCGAGTTTTCGTGTCGCCCAACGCGCCCATGACCGACTGCGCGGCCGACTGGATCAACGGGTGATTGACCCCGCCGATCATCTTCACGATGCCGCTGACGGCAGCGCCGGTCGCTGCAAAACTGCGCATCACCGTACCGATCTGCGGACTCAGGTCTCCGGCCACCGACAGCAGGCTCGTCGCCCCGCGCAACAGGTCAGCAGCCGACGTGAGGTTCCCCGTCGCGAGCTTCGTCAACGTGTCGACCGTGTTCTGGCTCGCGCTGCGATTCCGATCGAACACGCGCACCACGTGCCGCACGCGTTCGGACGCGATGCTCGCCTGCGTTGCCGCCTGCGTCACACTCGAAATGAAGTCCATCCCTTCCCCTTACAGATGCGGCGCATCGAACATCGCCGACCGGTTGCTCTTGTCCATCGACTCGGTCATGGTTCGCTGGATCAGCGGATTGATGCGCGCGAGCAGCTTGTCCGCAATCTCCGCGTCCGTGCCGCCCTCGACCTTGATGTGGAACACCGGGGCAAACGAGTTTTGCTGCTCGACCTTGAACGGTCGCGACTGCGGCGAGTCGGGGCCGGCCGCCACCTTCGCGGCCGCCTTCACCGCGTCGCTGTCGCCGTCCTTCGAACCCGTCGCCCACCGCGCCATCGCCCCAAGTAACTTGCCACCGGCAAACGTGCCGACCGCACCGCCGAGCACGCCACCGATGGCCGCACCGATCGGGCCGCCGAGCATGCCGATGCCGGCACCGAGCTTCGCCCCGACGACGCCCCCGGCAAGCGAGCCTCCGATACTCGCGTACCCTTCCGCCTTCCGCGCGGTCGGCTGATCGCTGCGTGCAACCGCATACGCGTCCTTGGCCGCAAATGCGATTTTCAGGACGCTGCCGGCGACGGCCAGCTTCCCGGCGTACGGGGCGAAACGGCCTGCGACCGTCCGAAACGCACCGATGACACGACCGAGACGACCGCGCGGAACCCGGCCGCCGCTGGAGCCGCCACCGGCCAGATCGCCGAGCAGGTCGCCTGCGGCCCCAGCAACGCCGCCAAGACCGTTACCCGGCAGGTTGACGACGAATACGCGCTGCACGCCACCGGCAGCGCCGCTCAACGCATCGAGCGCCTTACCGACGCGCCCTCCGGCAGCACCGCCCCCGGCCGCCCCACCGCCACCGCGTCGCGCCATCCAACCGCCGCGCAGAATGTCGAGCACCCCGCGCCCCATGCTCCATGCGGCACGTGCGCCGCGAACCGCAATCGCAGTGCCAATGACGCCGACGACTGCCGCCGTCGCGCCGGGGGCAGCGTCCGACGCGCGCTGCACCGTTTCACCAGCCCGTTTAGCGACCTTGCCGGCGAGATCCGTCACGGGCCGCAGCGCATCGCCGATACTGCGCATCGCGTCGTCCCACTGCTGGACAACCTCGCTCCAGATCTGCTTCGACGTTGCGCGGCGATCGGCGAGATCCTTGTCGATCTCGCCATTGGCGTCCGCTGCGTTGCGCTTGAGCTTCTGATACAGATCGGCGTTCTGCATGTAGGCCGTCAGCGCCGCTTTGACCTGCATGTCGTTGAACAGGTCGCCGGTCTTCATCGTGTCCTCGAAGGCTCGCATCTGCGCCTGACGCTTGGCGGGATCCAGCTCGCTGTTGAGCTGCTTCGCCACCGCTGCGAGCTGCGCCGCCTTCTTCGGATCGACGCGCTCGATGTACGCCCGAGCGAGAACGAACGACGCCTCCAGCGTCGACCAGCCCTTGCCGATCGCCTCCTTCATCTTCCCTTCGTAGTCGACGCCGGCCTTCTTGTAGTTACGCTCGGTCTCGCCCGAACCGATCTTCGAGAACCAGTTTTTGAGGTTGTTCGCCGCCTCGTCGGCGTTGCCGGCGGTCTTCATCTGAACCTGCAGCATCGCGCCGAGCTGCGTCACAGAGTCCTGCCCCGTGATGCCGATCTTCTTCATTTCGGCAAGCAGCACCGGGAACCACCGCGCCATGTCGACGGACTCGAACGAGCCCTCCTTGCCGAGATACGCGATCGCCTCCAGCGCTTTCATCATCGCCTTGGGATCCGCGATGTTGGCGTTCTGCTGCAGCGCCTGGATCATCTGCGCCGTCTCGACACTCGACGCCCCCTGACCCACCGAGAATTTCGCGACGGCCGGGCCGAAGTTCAGCGCCCGGTCGACGTCCATCCCGGCCGCGACCATCTGGTTGACGGCATCGGCCAGCTCGTTGCGCCCCATACCGTTCGACAGCGCGTCGCGACGGATACGCTCGGACATCGTGCGCTCCTGCTCGGTGCGCGCGATGCCGGCCTTGATGGCAATGTCCCGGATGATCGCCTGATACTGCGCCGATACGGCGGTCGGCACGGCGATGGCCGCACCGAGCTTCACCGCATCACCAGCCGCGCTGCGCATGCCTTCGCGACCCGCCGTCAGACGCTCATGACCGGCGGCCTTCAGCTCCAGTCCGCGCACCGTCCGGCCGAGCCGGGCATATGCGCGATCAAGCCGGTCGACCTCGAAACCCGCGTCACGCAGCGCACGGACATTGTTGTCCAGCTTGCGCCGGATCCCGTCAGCCGCGCTGTCGCCGGAAAGATGCAGACGGCGGAACTCCTCCTGCAGCTTGATCGTCTCGCCAATCTGCCGCTGCCACATGCCGCGCTCGCTCGCAGTCTTGCGCAGCCCGACGATCTTCGAATTCGTATCGGCAAACGCCTTACCGAGCGTTGCCGAGACCGCACCGCCGATGACGATGCCCAGTGCAATATCGCGTGCCATGTCTGTCCTCGCTCAATCCGTCAGCCACCACAACAATTCGTCGATCGTCATGTCTTCAACCGACTGCGGCTGCGCTCCGTACTCCTTCATCATCCGTCGAGCCAGCGCCTTTACCGTCTCGATTGGGAGCCGGACAAACGGATCGAAAGGATTCGTACGCACGCTGCATGGCGTCGTAATCGACCATGTCCATTGCTTCGATATCGTCGGGAGCGACCTCGGCGAGCGTCGCGAACAGCACGATCTCGCGCAGCTCGTCGTCGCCCTGCGCCTGCTTGCTCGCGGTACGCATGTCGCGCACCTTCGGGCGGCGCATCACCAGCTCGTTGCGCACGACACCGTCGAACGAGACGGGATACTTCAGCGTGATCTTCACGGTTTCCATTCAGCACCTCAGAAATGACAAAGGGGCGGTCAACGGACCGCCCCTCGGGTTATCGAAAAGTTACTTTGCCGGCATTGCCGCCGGCCACCGCACTTACATGCCGAGCGCCTTGCGCACGTCGGCGAGCTGGTCGACGCCGTCGATGATGCGGATCATGTTCAGCACGTCGATCTCGCAGATCACCGCGCCGTCGATCTCGGCCTTGTAGTAGGTCAGCTCGGCCGTGTACTTCAGTTCCGACGTGGAACCCGGCTTCCAGCTGCCGGGATCGTATTCGGACAGCATGCCGCGCATGATGAGCGCGACCGACTTCACCTTGCCGCGCGTGTCGCGGAATGCGCCGCGAAACGTCGCGTTGAATGCATTGTTGTCGGCCAGGCCGAAGAATTTCAGCACGTCGCGCTCGACACTGCCCATCGAGAACGCGGCCTGCAAGCCTTCCATGCCCTGGTCGATCTTGATCGGTGCGTCCATGCCGCCTGCGCGGTAGTCCTCCGTCTTGATCTTCAGCTTCGGCGGGCTCAGTTCGGGCGCGCGACCGGCGAAGCCGCGCCCGTCAACGTACAGCGCCATGTTGTTCAGAGTTTCCGGGACCATGCGTGACCTCTTACGATTGCGTGTCGAGAACTTCCGTCAGCCACTCGTTGGTGACCTCGAAGCGGAAGATCGGGTTTTCTGCCGGCGGAACGTCCGTGAAGCGAATGTTCCAGTACACCTTGCCCTGTTCGAGCTGCGACGCCGAATTGAGCTTCGGATCCGGGTACACCTCGAAGTTGATCACCGCGCCCTGCATACGCAGATCGCGCATGAACGCTCGCAGCCCTTCGGTGACGTCCTTCACGTACGTCGCAGTGATACCGCGATCGACTGCCCACTTGTGGCCGGCCTGCACCGCGTCCATCACGATGTCGAGCGTGCGCACCCGCGTCACGAACGACCACTTCGGATCCGCCGACAGCGTGCGGTTGCCCCACAGGCGATACCCGCCGTCGCGGATGATCGTCGTGATGAACGAGTTATTGAGCAGGTTCGCGCGGCAGGTCTCGTCGCCGTCGAGGAATTCGATCGGCCGCTTCGTGCCGCTGATCCCGACGATTTCCTTGTTCGATGGCGACGCCCAGAAACCGATCGCCGCGTCGGTCTGGCAGAACAGACCCGCAGCGTATGCGGATGCCGGCGCGTCGACATCCGCGTTCTTCGCCGTGTCCCAATAGCGCACGCCGGGATCGACGAGATACAGCCGCTTGCTGCCGAAGTTCTTCGCGTACGCGATCGCGTCTTCATCGGTCTTGTTCGGCCCGTCGAGGATCGCGATTGCGCGCAGCTTCGCGGCCAGCTCGTCGGCCGCCGTCGCGACCGGCTGCTTGGCTGTGTGTCCCGGCGCAATCAGCAGCCGCGGCTTCAGATCGAACAGCGACTTGCCATCGAGCAGCGCCTGCATGCCAGTGCGCACACCGCCTGCCGACACACCACCGATGATCGCGGACGTCAGCTCGGCGTCGGTCTGATCGGCCGCGATGCCGACGGCGACCATGACCGTCTTGCTCTGCTTGTAGATGCCTTGAATCGCGCGCGTGATCGGGCTGGTCTCGCCGAACGCAGCGACCGCGTCGTATTCGCTCGTGATGCGCACGGGCACGTTGGGCGCGACAAGGTCCGCTCCCGGCGTGTAGGTATCGGCGATACCGACGACCGACGTCGACGGCACGGCGATCGTGCGCGGCCCAGTGTCGACCAGTACGGTCGTGACGCCGTGGTAGAAAGAAGTAGCAGCCATTCAGATCTCCGAGAAAGCTACAAATAGAAAGGCCGCTCGATGAGCGGCCTGGCAGTGTGTGAAACTTGATCGTGCGATCAGTCGACCGCAGCCGTACCCCGCGTCGCAAACAGCGGCGGCGCCGGTAGCGACACGTTCGGCCACCCCGGCAAATCGCTGCACTCTCGCAACGACTGGCGATATTTGAGGAGCAACTCGAACTGATCAGCTGTCAACGTTGTTCCATCGCCGAGTGACTTTTCGTCTTGGTGTCGTGAGACGAGCCAGTCCGTTGCATGAAGCGCCGCATCTCGCTCAGCCCGCTTGACGGCGGCGACCTCGGAACGTGTCCGCACCGGCGGCTCGGCCAACACTACGCGCATCCCTTCATCGAGCATCGCGCGCAATCCATGTGTCGGCGCGTCAATCGCTATACGCCACTCTTCGTCAGACAGATCGACGACGCTCACATCCGCCGGAACCGGGCTGTCGACAGAGTCATAGAACGCCGTGATATTGCGTTGAGCGTCGAACGCTGCGAATTTTTTACCCATGTACCCTCCTTATTTCCCAATCGCCATCCAACGGCACTCGTGCGAACTCCGAATCGGCGGGGACGATGAGCATTGGTAGCCTCCCACCCAAAACCCGGAAGCGGTAATCCCGTTTGGCGCGTCGAACGTTCCGCTTGCGAGATTCGAGTTCGGCGATGCAACGACCGAATAGCAGGCAGTCGTGTAGCCGATCGGGAAGATAATTTGCACGTCGCCGCTTCCAGACGTATTCGCGACGCCCCATTGGAAAATCAGTCCGCTGGGCAACTTTTGGTAGCCGCTGGTGGCAAGGGAAGCACCGAACGCAGGAATCTTGTCCATCACTCCGGCACCGCTGACTTCCCAATGCTGCGTCGCCGTACCCTCCCAAACAAAATCAGTAAACCCGTTTGCCGACACGGCAACGGACGAACCGACCGTCGTCGGCGTTGATACCTGCTGTCCGGCGGGTGCCGCAACCGTGATACTGTTGCTCGTTCCCGGATACACAAACAGTCGCTGCACTGCGCCGACGTGCGCGTCTGTAGCCGGCGGAAGGGTCACGGTTTGTCCGTTGGCTTGAACCGCGATGATTTTCGGCAGATCCGTGAGCGCAAGTGCATAGGTCCCGCTGATGGACCCGAATGCGCTGAAACGCACGCCAGCACCAGCGAGCGCAGTCATCGTCGCCAAGCGCGTCGAGGCGTCGTACGCGGCCGCCGTGACGCCACGTGGGGTACCAGTGAAAACCGGCGAATCAATCGGCGCTTTGAGCGCGAGCTGATTCGTGATCGTCGTCGCGAAGTTCGGATCATTGCCGAGCGCCTTCGCGAGCTCACTGAGCGTATCGAGCGTCTCCGGGGACTGCGCTACCAACGCGGCCAGCTTCTCCGCCAGATCAGCATGCGTTGCGTACTGAGGATGCGGATCGACCGCCGCAACGTGCTGGTCAAAGTTGCTTTGACCGGCCTCGATCGCGCGCTTCAGGAAACGCGTGCGATTCGCGAGTTGCTTCGCCTGCAGGTTGTCGATTCCCTCAGGGCCACCAACGACAGGATCCGATGTTTCGAGCTGATAGACCCCGTCCTCCCACCGCTCAATCTCAACCAAATTGGTCATGTTGTAATACTCCCTCTCGTGTATTGCCCATCCCGCCGCGCAACGCCGTTGTGGCGGATCGGAACGGCCGCATAGTCGAGCGCAGCAAGCTGGCTGCGTGCAGGTGCGTAACGTTCAATTGCCCGCCACAGCTTGTCGGCTTGATCACGGGTGATCGGGACACCAAGCTTCACGATGTACTCGGCCCAAGCGCTCGCCCTGCCGTGCAACAGGTCGCCATTACGAACAAACGAGCCATCGCGCCGACGACCGCTGCGCCCCTCGATAATCGTTACCTCGCCGAAGCCGAGCCGCCGAATCACCTCCCGCACCGCCCACGGCGTGCCCTTTTTCCGGTGCAACGCCATCGAGCCCTTCACCAGCGCCCTGCGTGCGTCTTCGGATTCGGCCAGTTCCCAGCCATCGACGGCGATCGCCCACGCGAGCCACGGCAACCATGCGGTCGGACAACGATCGGCGTCCCACAACGTGCGCAAGATCTCGGGATCGACGCTCGGCCGCATGACCTGCGCCAGAGCCGCCTCGAGCGGCGTCTGATTCGATGGTAGAAGTGGCTCATGCGTCATCGGCCTTCACCTCCAGATTGATGCTGGTGCAGAGTGCAAACTGACGTGGACCGCACAGGACATCAGCAACCGGCGAACTCAATTCGATGCGCGTGACGCCGCTATCAGGTGCATGCAGCGCACCCTCGATCGCGGTTCGCGGCATGCCTGCACGAAGCCGTCGTGACTTCGCCACCACGCCGTCAAGCGCTTTGCGCCGCGCGTCGAGCACGATGTTCGGATCCGGCCCGCTGCCGACATAGATCACCCCATTGATCGCATACTCGATCTTGTCCGCTCGCTCGACAAGAACCGTGTCATTGAGCGGACGAACTGTTTCGGGCGAAACCTTCGCGCGGACCAGATCGAGCAATGCCTGATCCGGTACACCGTCACCACGTGCGGACATGATCGTGAGCCGCACGGTGCCGGCTTCAGGGCGATCGACGGCGACATCGAGGACGTCGGCCGACGCATCCATCGCAAACGCGCGGTATGCCGCGAATGGCCCGGCGACGGTCGCGCGCTCCATCGACATCTGCGTGCGCAACTTCAGCCGGTCGTCCGATTCCATGCGCCGCTCGATTGGCGGATTTGCGTCCGGATCGCCGGGGTCGACCACTGCTCGCTCCGTATCCAGCAGCACCGCCAGATGCTCCAGGTCGGCTCCCGTCGAAAACGCCAGCATCACGGCGCGGGCTGCGTCGTTCACGCGCGACGCGGCGCGAATTTCGTCGTATGCCGCGAGTTCGATCAACTTGACGACCGGATCTGACTTCAGTGCCGCCGTCCAGTCGGAATAGATCGATTTGAAATACTCCAGCTTCATCTGGAACGCCGCCTCGAAGTCGAGCACCTCGACAAGATCAGGCGGGTCCAGCGAAGCGAGATCGATGATCGTCATGTTGGCACCTCGATTTCGACGGTCGTACCGTCGTACTCGCCGCGAATCGCGAACGTTGGTTTGCCGTCGATCACTGACAGCACCTTGACCTGAGCGAGCTTGATTCGCGGCTCCCATCGGCCGATTGCCCGCGCGGCCTCCGCCTGTGCCGCCGAAATCCATCCGCGCGTGATCGGAAGATCGACCATCAACGGGATGTCCGAACCGTAGTCAGGCAGCTCTCGCCGAGTACCCTTGCGCGTGCTCAGGATGTCGCCGAGACTCTGCTTCAGGTGCGCGACGCCGCTGATAGGCGCACCCGTCCATCGGTCCATGCCGACGAGCGCACCGGATCGACTCATCCGCGCTCCTCAAGCCGCTTGAATTCCGGATGCGCATCGAGGTATTCGATCTGGGCTTCCGTTCTTGCGATCGCTTCGCCCGAAAGAACGTGCACGACGTCGCCGCTCGGGAACACGATCACGCGACTACGGAACCGCGTATCGAGAAATCGCGCGACGAACGGAGCGGCCCGAGTAACGGCCTGCGGAGTGTCTTTTGCCATGGTGACTCCCTCAAAAACAAAACCCCGCCGAAGCGGGGCAAAGCAACTTTGCGAATGTGTGCGTTACAGCGGCGGCGACACGGGTGCACCGTCACCCTCTTCCATGTGCGAATGCTCGAGGAACGACTTACCGCCGATCTCGACGTCGTCCGTGTAACGCGCTCCGCCCTCAACCTGGACGGCAGGGCCACCGTCACCGCCGCCCTTGCCCTGCATCCCGCCGTTGAACGTCAGCAGCTTCTCGGTCGTCGTGTTGCCCGTGAACGTCGAATCGGGCACGTCGCCAAGCAATTGCTGCGTGCGCAACGTCACGCCATCGGCGCGCAGTTCCAGCTCCGTTGCGCCGATGCGGAACACGATGCGCCCGCCTGCCGGCACGTCGACGCGGTACTCGTGCTTCTCGTGGTCATAGACCTCCGATGCCCCGTCCGGGTAGTCCCACGCGGTCTCGTTCGGATTGGACCGCGCCGAGCCACCATGCTGATCCGAGTAATACCCCGGAGCCGCGTACGCGCCGGCCAGATCACCAGACGGCGCGAACATCGACGCCTGTTCGCCAACAGACGGCGGACGCCAAAAACGGACCGCACCCGCTGCGGCGGTCTTCCATGGCATCCAGTCGCTGACCCAATCGCCGATTCGCACGCGACACTGCGGCGGCTGATAGGAGACGGTCTCGACCGTCCCGTGCTGCACCATGCAGGCCATGCGGCGATCGATCTCGCCCAGCTCGTAGTCGCTCATGGTTCGCCGCCTCCCGCGTCCGCCGGATCCCAGTACTGACCTTCGTTGCCGGGTCCGGTGCCCGGATCAACGCCCCACACGACGGGTCGACCGTCCGGGATCTCGTCCAGCTCGGTGCCGAGACCGAATTCATGCGTCCATTCGACGAGCCAGACGCAGTACGTATCGAGCTGCGGCCGGAATGGATCCTCCGCCACCTGTACGACCTTGCCCGGCGTCATCGGCAGTTGCCACGTGTTGCCGTGCACCACCATCGCGACACGCGCGGCAACCTCGCGCACGGCCAGCTCGGCACCCTCGTCGATCGGATCGAACACAACCCGGGCCTGCATGCGCGCGATCAGCGCCACGTCGCCCGTGCCATCGTCGTGACCGGGTTCGAACTCGCTCAGCTCGATCGCGATCAATGGCGTTTCGATCTTCTGACCGAGACGCGGGTATGCCTCGATGCGCTTGATCGTCGGCAGCTTCACGCGCATGTCGCGCTCAATCGCTTCATGTAGCGCTTTCAGGTTCTCAAGCACGGCCCATCACCTTCTGCAGTTCGTAGTTCACTTCCTGACGGAGAATCATCATCAGCCGAGCCTCGCACGCCTTGGCTGCACGTCGAAAAGCTGGATCGCCTGATTGTTGCCATGCCACCGTCACCATCCGGTAAGGCATCCGCTCCTTGCCGACCCGCTCGTAGATCGGTCCGTCTGGCTTTCGCTTCGATTGTCGCCACGCGCCATCGAACGACTGGCGACCGACTCGCATCCCCTTGCGCGTCCTCGTCGCATTGCCAAGGCGATGCGCCTCGATTGGGTTCAGGCCGAGCCACACTTTGCCGGTGTCAGCCGAGCGAAGAAAGAAGTAGAGGCGGCGACGGATGACCTTCTGCGGGATCTTCGTCGCGGCCCCGACCTCTTTCGCTGTCTGGCTCTTGATCCACCCCGCCGTCTTGCGCAACGTCCGTCGCCACGCTGCCTGCATCGCAGACGGCGACAAGCCTTGCAGCACGGTCGTCGCCTCCTTGATGTCGATTTCGATCTTCAGATCGTCCATGTCGCCTACTGGAGAATGAGGACGGTCCAGCCGGTGCCGTCCGGATGCGCTTCGAGCACGCGGTAACGCTCCCTGCTCGCGATCAGGATGCTGCCCTGCCGAACTGCAGCAGCGTCACGGTCGCGCAGATGGAACACCGGCGCAACGAGCTGCGTGCGCTGGCCGCCGAGATCCGGCCCGAGCCAGGGCGACGCGAACATCCCTTCGACTGACCGGCCGTCGATCGTGATATCCGCGTCTCCCAGGTCGCGCAGCACCGCTGCGTCGACGTCCGAGATCAGATCCCGGAACGCCACGTCACGCCTTCAGCTTGATGAGCGCCTTCGGGCGCGTGCACAGATGGATCGGGTTCGATTGCGCCTCGATCTCGACGCCCTTGCCGAAGTCCATCAGCTCTTGCTTCGCGTAGTACGGCAGGCCCGTCGTGTTGACCGCTTCGACGTAGTCGGCCGGCGCAAAGCGCGTGATAAACAGCTCGGCCACACCCTCCGGCACGGCGTGCGCTTCGTCGTCCGCCACATAGCCGACATCACCGACGCGCCCGCGATACCGTTCGAACGTGCAGCCGCCGAAGTCGAACGCGTCGCGCGCATCGCCACGCAGCTGCGCGGCCATCACCGACGCGAG
This sequence comes from Burkholderia sp. BCC0398, assembly GCF_902833245.1. Classification (NCBI taxonomy): domain Bacteria; kingdom Pseudomonadati; phylum Pseudomonadota; class Betaproteobacteria; order Burkholderiales; family Burkholderiaceae; genus Burkholderia; species Burkholderia sp. BCC0398. Next base: position 87,726 of record NZ_CADFEM010000021.1, on the reverse strand, counting down.
ATACGTTTCCTTCACCGACTTCGCGACGATCAGCTTGTTCCAGAACTCGCGCCCGCACAGCACGCGCACACCGGTATAGGTCATCGCGCCAAGTGCGTCTTCGATCGCATCCTGCACCTCGACGCACTTCTGGCGAATCTCGGTCGTCGCGGTCGACAGCTCGAACGGAATCACGGTCTGCTCGATGCCGAAGTATTTCAGCAGGTCGATCAGGACCGTCTTTCCGTCCGCATCGAGCACCGCGCCCTTGATGGCGCCGATGCGGTGGAACTCGTGCGTCGCATCGAGTTGTCGGCGCATCTTCGCGAGCCGGCGATTCACGACCGTCTGCATCGCTTCCAGCTCCGTTTCGGAACCGAAGGCACGCAGGTTCGCGATTTCGTCGGCCATGATCACTGCGCGCTGCGGCAGGTGCACCGTATTGAACGGGATCATGCTGCGCTTGCTGCCCGCGACAACGGCGGCCGGTGCACCGCGCTGGCCTGCCGCGACGAGCGACAGCGTGTCGCCGTCGCGCTCGATCTGCACCGTCGTCGTCGTAATCCCGTCCTCTTCGAACAGGCCGAGCGTGCCGATGCGGCCCGGCACATACGGCTGCTCGTTGATCGCAGCACTGAGGGACGACAGCGAGAACGCGTCGTCTTGAAACAGGGCGATGTCCGCCATACAACCTCCAACATGAAATGGATACAAAAAAGGCCACGCGTACTGCGTGGCCTTGAATCGCGCCGACTGTGGTCAGCGGACGATCACGTGGCGCTCGGCGAGATCACCGCGACCGGTAACGTCCAGCCCCGTCAAGAGCGCACCGGCCACCTCGGCGAGCCGCACGATGCAGGTTGCCGGACGCGGCGCGTCGGACGCCGGCAGCGCCGCATAGAGCACCCCCGCGGCGACCTCGGAACCGTCGTTAGCCGCGTTGTCGTACGGCGCGTACTCACCGGTACTCGTCAGGCCGAGAACCTGCCCGGCCGGCAGCGCCGCTCCGGCTTTGACGACGATGCGATCGCGCGAGATCTGCCCTTCGCCCTCCGATACCAGAAATTCGGCCGTCAACACCCCTTGTTGCTTCACGTTCGACATGAGTTTTCCCCTCCTCGGGATACGTCAAAGTTACTTTCCGCTCTTGCGAGCCGCGTAGATGGACGCCGCGCGCGGCGCATTCGCGACCACTGGCACGTCTTGCTGCGCGGCCGGGACAGCTCGATGGTTGATCGGCTTCTGCGACGCGGTTACGCGCTCGAACAGCCGCGCACGAACCTGATCGGGCGTCAGACCATCCGCGACAAAGCCGGCCGTCAGCTCGGTCAGGCTCGCGGCCAGACAGATGCCGGCAATGTCCTGTGCGCTTCGGATCGCAGCGTCGACAGTCGCGCGGTCACGCAGCCCCGTCGCCAGCACAATGCCTTCGGCGCAGTGCTCGATCTTTGCGTCACGGCACGCCGCATACACGTGCGACGCCAGCGCCGCAACGTCCGGCCCGACCTGCGGTGCGGGCTGCGGCTGAGGTTGCGGCGCAGAGACCGGCGGCGGCTCGACATCGTCGGTAAGCATCGCGCGGATCGGATCCGGCACGGCCGAGAAACGCGCGACGTGTCGCGCCGCGCCGGCGTACGCGGCGATCCGGATCGGCTCGGCGATCGTGTCGCAGAATCCTTGCTCGTGCGCTTGAGCTGCGGTCAGCCAGGTCTCTGCGTCCATGATGGCCCGGACCTCGTCGTCCGATCGACCGCTACGCTCCACATAAGCCGCGAGCATGTTGTCCGACGTGCTGTCGAGCAGGTCTGCGAGCTTGCGCAGATCGGTCGCCTCACCGGCCGCCACCGTATGCGGGTTGTGGATCATCAGCATCGCATTCGACGGCATCACGATTTCGTCGCACGCCATCAGAATCAGCGATGCAGCCGACGCTGCGACGCCGTCGACGCGGCCGGTCACCTTGCCGGCATGCCGGCGCAACGCGTTGTAGATCGTGAACGCGTCGAACACGTCGCCACCCATCGAATTGACGGCAACGACGATCGACGTCGCCGTCGCGGCGACCTCATCGAGCGTCGATGCGAACAGTTCCCCGTCCGTGCCCCAAAAGCCGATGTCGCCGTAGATCCGGATCTCGGCGACCTGCTCGCCGGCCGAGTTCGCCTGCGCGCGGATGTCCCACCAGCGCTTCTTCCCTTTCATTCGCCCTCCCCATTTGAAAGATCGCCCACACCGTCGAACGGTTCGAGCGTGTCATACCGAATGCCGAGCCGGCGCTCACGCGCAAGGTCGGCCGCGTTTTCGTTGTCGACCTGCTCCGGATCGTCGCCGCGCGACAGCACCGCGCCTGTCCGGCTCGCGAGTCCGGAGCGGATCTCCATCCGCTTCGCCGTGACGTCCTGCACCGGATGGATGTACGGCCAGCCCTGCGGCACCCATCGCACCCGCAGATAGTCGCGACGGCGTCGGTAGTAGTCCGCCATCGGCATAGCGCCCGACAGCGCGCAGGCATCGACCCACCAGCGCCATACCTTCCGGCAAAACTGGTGAATGAACACGTTCCACTGGATCTGCTCGATCGACCGCCGGAACTCGTTCAGGATCACCCGCAGCACGCGATCGCTCACGTCGCGCAGATCGCCCGTCATGACTTCGTACGGCATGCCGACCGAGGCCGCAGCCGCCATCAGTTGCTGACGCATAAACGGCCCGTAGTCCGTGCCCGCGCCCGGCGGCTCGGCGAACTTGACGTCCTCGCCCGGTGCCAGTTCCTGCATGCTTCCAGGTTCGAGCGAAACGACCGGCGAGAACCCGTCGACGTCGTACTGCATTTCCGCGCCCGTGACGGGATCTCCCGGTAAGCCCGGCTCGCTCGGCGGCTTCGTGATAAACCCGGCAAAGAGGTTGCTGACCTCCTGCCGGAACAGCACTGCGTCGTCGAAGTTGTCCAGCGACTTGAGCCGAAGCAACACGGTCGACAGCTCCGGGACGCCGCGCACTTGGCCGGGCCGCAACGCGAGGAAAACGTGCGCGATTTCGTCGGCGGGCACGCGCACGGTCTGCATGTTGCCCGTCGATGCGCGCCCGTACTCGCCGGGGTGACGCTGCAGCAAGTGATACGCAACACGTCGACCGTCCGCATTGAACTCGACGCCGTTGACGATCTCGCCCCCGCCCGGCACCACCTCGCTCTTCTCCATAGGCAGCAAATCGCCCTCGAGAAGCCGGATCTGCATAGGAACCGCCAAACCTTCGCTCGGACTGCGGAACTGGCGACGAACCAGTACCTCGCCGTCACTGAAGAACGCCCGCGCGGCAAGCGTCTGCACGCCCGCCATGTCGAACACATCGTCAGCGTCGATCTCCTCGCAGCTATCCTCCCAAAGTTGCTTTTGCATCTGGCGGACTGCGTCGTTGGGATGTTGCGGGTGCGCTTGGATGCCGTTCCCGATCGTGTTCGATACGAGCCGTGCGATCGCCGTTTTCGCCCACGGATCGTTGCGGATCGCGTCGCGAGCGCGCGAGCGCAGCAACGGCAGGTTTTGCGCCGCCGCCGCGTTCGGTCCCGCGCTCGACGCACGCCACGACTTCGCCCGTGCGCCCGTCGTGCTCGCCGACTCATATGCCGCCGCCTTCAGCCGCGTCGGCACCACGAATCCGCGCCGCGCGAGTGACGGAAAGCCGCGCTTCATCGCACCCCCTTGCCGGCGTGGCGAATCCGGACGATCGACGAACGCCCAGCCGCGCCGTTCAGGTCGCGAATGATCTCGGTGCGTGCCTCGCGCAGCTCGCCGATCGAGCGATATTTCACGCGCCGGTCGGCATACTGCACTTCCAGCTCGCCCTTCGCGATTGCAGACTGGATGTTCTGCAGATCCTGTTTCGTGTATGCCATGCCATTCCCTCGTTTAGCGCCGCGTCAGGTACGTCGAGCGTCCAACGCGACGCCCCTGAATGCGCGAAACCCCGCTCGGGGGCGGGGTTTCGGTGGGTTTTGCTACCTGCGGCAACGGCCGCGGCGTCTCGATAATCTCGGCCACATCCGGCGGATCAGGGGGCACCTCGGCCGGCAGGGCCGCAGGCAATGCCTCCAGCACCGGAACCGCATCGAACAATGAGACCTGCGATGCACGATGCTGCTCGACCTGCCAGTGCGCCTCGGTCATCAGGTGCACTTTCACGCTGCGGGCCGCGTGCAGCGCGTACCCTTCGCAGTCCAGCGCCTCGTTGCGCGGGCTGATCTTCTTCCACACGCGCTTACCGCCACGCGGCCCCGGCACCTTGACCTCCGCCGTGAGCTGCGAGAGGTAGTCGCTACGGACCCCGCTATACCAGTGCATGCGGCCCGGCCCGTCGCCTTCGAGCTTCAGTCGGTTTTCGAGGATCAAATCCTTCGCGCGGCTCACGCCGACCATGTACGGCCGCAGCCCGTACTTCGCGGCCTTGCTGTTGTTGCGCGTCGAGTCGATCGACGCCTTCGGCACGCTGAAGATCTCCGCGTCGACGTTGCTACTGCCCTTGACCGCCATGACGTTGTAACCCGCGTGCTGCGCCGCACGCACATACTTGTAAACCGCATCCGACGTCGCACCGTCCGACGAGTCGATCGACGTTGCACGTACACGCAGCAACCAGCCGTTCTCATGCCGGTATGCGTGCGACAGCAGCATCGTCAACGCGCCCCATACCCCGCCTGTCATCGGGTCTTGCTGCTGCTCCGTCACGTTGCCGTAGATCTCGCCCCACGCGACGAGCCAGCTTTCCTCGCCCCGTCCCCATGCACGCAGGACGATCGCGAGCCGGTCGTGCTGCACGTCGACGCCAAGCGTCAACACCAGACCTCCGAGCGGCACCGTCAGCTCCGCGTATTGCAGCGCACGTTGCGCGAGCACGTCCAGTTCAGGCAGATCCGTCTTGTACTTGTACGCCCGGCCCTGCGAGTTGTTCACGAACGAACGCATCTTCGTATCGTCGCCCTCGCGCAGCGCCTTGTCGGCCGTCAGCCACTTCTTGACCAGCTCGGCCATGTTCGAGCCGGGAAACGGCGACACCAGCTCGTTGATGCGGAAGCCAGCAACGCCGTGAAACGGTGCCGTCGCAACCCATCGCCCGCGTCGGACAGCGCGAATACGCGTCGCGTCGTCCCACAACGAGCCGCAATGCGGGCAGGTGTACCGGGCCGTCTCGGGTTGTGCGCGGCCGTAGACCTCGTGCACGACTTCGGCGCCATCGCTCCACGTGACGTTTTCCCACGCCAGCTCATGCTCCTCATCACAATCAGGGCACGGCACCAGATACACGCGCTGATCCGATGCAGCGTAGGCCTGCTGGATGCGAGACAGGCCGTCGATGGTCGGCGTGCCGCCCAAAATCATCTTGCGTCGCCGGGCCGAATAGCTCTTGTTTCGTTCCTCCAGCAGCGTGATCGAATCGCCCTGCTCGCGCACGTTCGTGTTCGCGTCGTCCGGCTCCTCGACCGCAACGACCGGGGCCGGCGTCGACTTCACTTCGTCCGGCGCGTTCGACGTGATGAACTTCAGGAAGCCGCGCGCGAACGTCTTGTGATCCCACAAGTTGTTCTTGTCGCGGGCCGCGTGAACCGGCAATCTCGCCGACAGGCGAGGCGTCACCTCAACCATCGGCTCGAACTTCTCCAGGTTGAACTTCTTCGCCGTTTTCTCTTTCGGGAACATGACGATCATCGGGCACGGGTCAACGTCGATCCGCTTGCCGATGTAGTTCAGCAGCACGCCATCCGTCCACGCGACCTGTGCCGACTTCATGCACACGACCTTCTGCACGGTCGGATCGTCCAGCGCTTCGTGCATGCCGAACACCCACGGCGTGATGTTCGGGTTATACCGGCCGGGACTGGCCGATCCCTTCGCGCTCAACCTGCGATGTTTGCGCGACCAATCCGTCGTCCCAATCCGCTCCGGCGGACGCAGCATCTTCGCGATCCGGCGAATCACCGCGTGGACTGTCTGGGTCGTATTCAGAAAGCTGCTCAAGGCATCCATATATGTGCTCGTTCAACCATTCGACGTCCACCTCGACGCCGTATAGCGTGCGCAGCTCCTGCACCAGCTTGTCGGACAGCGACAGCAGCTCCGTTTGAAATGCGCCGACCATCAGGCCGTACGCCTGTTCGAGCTGCGCCGCATTGACGAGCTGCCCCTTCTTCTCTGCCAGCGTCAGCAGCTTGATCTCTCGATCGACGATCTCGGTCTTCGCCCGTTCGGCGACGAGATCGATGCCAGTACCGCTGGACCGGCCGGCCGCGACCTCGCGCAAATGCCGGATGTACGCGACGCGGATCTCGTCGATCGACGCCACGCGGTAATCGAGCCGGACCTTGTCGACGAACCGCGAAACGGCCGACTGGTCAAGGTCGAGATGGTCAGCGATCTGCTGCTGAGTCGGCATGAATATGACCCCCTATGGAGACTCGCCAGTAGAGAAAAAACGCGGGTGCGAGCCCCCGCGTGCTGGTCCCTTCTTAGGGTCCCTGCCTGCCAACATGGGCCGAACGCCGACCAGCTTGACGTGGATGGGGCTTGTTGCGACCCATGCTAGGATCAATCACCCCGGCAAGCGGGCATAACAACGAGGAAGACCTATGGACTTCATTCATTCGAGAGAGCATCTCAACGAGGGCGATGTAGTCGTAGTCAATTGCGACTATCAATGCAATGTGATGCTGACAACGGATAGCAATTTCCAACGCTATCGATCCGGACAACGCTTTGAGTATTTCGGCGGGAACTACACGAGGTTGCCCGCTCGAATCGCCGTGCCGTCAACAGGCTACTGGAATGTCACAATCGACCTCGGCGGGGGTAGCGCGAATATTCGCTACTCAATCGACTTCGTGAGAAACAGCTAATTCACCCACCGCCTGCTGCCGGGCATCCTCGAGTACGCTGACGATGTGCTTGAGGGTGCCATCCTTGCCGTAGCTCGAATTCGTCACCCCGCCACAACTGCCTGCGCTTCTCCAAACCGCCCAAAGCAGCTCCCCCGAGTCGTCACGTATTTCGACACGCATAGCTCACCCCCATGTTAGAAACCGCAGCGGATTCAATGCCACAGATATCGCGGTCCCGTACGATCAAATCCACCACATCATCGTTCGAGACACATCTCGCGGTAATCCCCGCAACATAATCTTCAACCCACACCGCCCAAAGTTCACCTGGACCGGCACTCGCCGATTTGCTCTGCATTTCAGCGCCCCAATGCAAAAAGCCCCGAGGGCTTTCGCACTCAGGGCTTCGATATTCATTTCGTAAGGGCGAACGCCCTCCCAACAGATCCCGGCAGACAGTTATCGTTGTTGGTCGCGGCGCTCCCGCGATTCAGTACGCCTGTCGGGCGAAGGTTGCGACACGAGTATGCGGTCGCGCATTTATCCAGTGACTCGGTAAAGGATGTGCAAAGTTTACGCGATCCGCTCTTGAAATGGAATACGTTTCATCCTCGCAATTGTCGACGCAATGTGTCGTACACCGATCCATCTACTGTATCCAGCAGCGCGAGCATGTCGTGAAAGCGCCATGACCAATTCTTCCGATAGTCGTCAAGCGATACGCCGAGCGCGTGCGCCCGGCCAGCGTCGTCGACCTGCCGCTTGCCGGAACCTGAGCAGTCGGGGCAAATGTGCCGGCCCTTCGCGTCCGAAGCGGGCGACGCCGCGATCCGTCCCATCCCGCCGCATTCGTCGCACGGTTCATATTCACGAAAGACAAGCGGCCCGTTACGCCCTTCGAAGAACGGGATTCGCTCCTCTGATACACATACCTTTCCGCTGCCTCGGCATACATCACACGCGTGCGTTGATGTCGTGACGGCCCGCGCGCGACGCACGACGCCGCGCCCTTCGCACTCGACGCACTGATCGTTCACCCACTCGTCCAGCAACCGCAGCGCGAACCGCTCGACGATGTCCGCTTTCGCACGCTCGACAGCATGTCCCGCACGTTGGTCGCGACGCTCCTCGCGCGACAGCCCCGTGAACCGCGCACGCTTGAATCGGCCCGACGTCCGGATCATCTGCGCCAACAGCAACGTTGCGCGTCGAACCATCGCAGACGTCGGCGTCGGCCCGGCCTTGATTCGGGCCAGCAAACTCCCGAGATCGTTCGCAAAGGCGAGCGCGCCCAAAGTAACTTTAGGATCGGCAATCGGGTCGGTGAACTGACCACGAACGCTCATAGCAACGCCCACCCGCTCTTTCAAATCGATCATCACTCTCTCCTACTCGTCCTAATGTCTCAATGTCCCAAGGGAAAAGGCTTGCAGGGGTGCGCGCCTGCGACATGCGACATGCGTCGCTCACGTCGCGCATGTCGCGCCCCTGCACGCGCACCCGAGGCCGCTCCTTGGGACGTTGGGACGTGGGACGTCCACAGCGCGCCAAGACGGGGCAAGTGGCGCGCTTACCGTGCAGGCACGGCGCGCCACGCGATTACAGCGGACTGTCGTCATCACCTGCTGCGACCAGTTCGCGCTCCGCTTCCGGCTCTTGCTCTTCCTTCACGTAGTACCAACCGCGCGATCCGGTCGACTCGCGCTTGCGCACCCAGCCGAGCGACTTCAACGCCTTGCCGATGCGGCGCTGCTCTGCCAGCGTCCATTTCGATGTATCGAGCTTCAGGATGTCCGCGAGGATCTCTTCCATCGTCGTGCGCGAGACGAATTCCAGGGCCTTGGCGATCTTGTCCTCGTACACGTCGCCTTCGTAGCGCTCCGCCTGCTCGATCTCGAACAGCGGGCGCTCATGCTCTTCGACGTGCCACACGACGCCCGAGCGATACAGGTGCACGGCTTCCGCCCAGAGCTGATCACGAACGGCCACAATGCCGTCGATGTCTACCAGCCCGCCGACACGCAGCGGCCAGTAACGCCGGTTGCCCGATTCGTCTTTCAGGTACGTGTCGAAGTTGACCGAGCCGGCGAACACGCACTGACGCGGGACGTCGGTCGCCCGCTTGCCGTAGAAGTTGCGGAACCGGTCGACGGCCGTCGCGAAGAAGCTCTTCACCGCCGACGAGTCGGCCTTGTTCAACGAGTCCAGCTCGGCCAGCTCGATCACCCACTTCCCGGCCAGCACCGCGTATGTGTCTTTGTTGCCGATCTGGATTGGCGTATCCGTGAACCACGAAGCGCCGGCCAGCACCTTCAGCGCCGTCGATTTGCGATGCCCCTGCTTGCCTTCGAGGATCAGGACGTTGTCGACCTTGCAGCCCGGCTCCATCACGCGCGCGACGGCAGCGATCATCCATTTCATGAACGCGAGCTGCACATACTCGCTGTCGGCGACACGCAGGTAGGTCGACGGCATCGATCGCACGCGCGACACGCCGTCCCATTTGAGCCCTTCGAGGTATTCGCGCACGTCATGGAAGTGCTTCTCGTCCGCCACCAACAGAACCGCGTTCATCACGATATCGGTGCGCACCGAGAGGCCATAGCGCTGCGACAACCAAAGCGCGCAGCGCTGATCATCCATGTCAGTCCACTCGCCCTTCACGCCTTGCCGGAACGGCGGTGCCTTGCGCTTCATCACGCGGCCACCGAAGTCGTCCTGCTCGATGACGCCCTGCCACGCTTTGTGATTCGCCAAGATCATGTGCACGTTGCCGAGCGTCGGCAGCAGCGTGCCCTTGTCCGAACGCGCGAGATCCTGCTCCCATGTGTGCGCGCCGTTCTCTGCCTCGCGGCCATCCCATTCCGGCTGTTTCGCGGCAGCGGACGTCGCGGCGGATTTCGTCGGCGTATCGTCCGCAGTCGACACCGCAACCGTCGCCGGTCGGATCTCTTCGTTCGCTGGCGCGATGACGCGCAAGATCGCCGCCTGCACCTGCGCCTGGACAGGATCGATACCCTCTTCGACGTGCAGGTCGTTGAAGTCGGTCAGCTTGCGCTCGCCGCGATTGGTGAATGCCGGATAGACCACGCTGACGTCGGTGACCGTCGCTGCCGCCTCGTACGCGCGCTTCAGGCCCGTGTTCTCGAAGCGCTTACGGCGCAACGGCATCACGTCGTTTCCGTAGCTCACCTCGACATACGGCACGCCATTGTCGTCACGACGGCGTGACGCGGCGACCATGTACCACGTGTTCTTCGCCTCGATCCGCACCGGGTCGGCGCCAAACACTGGTTCACCCCGGAAAGCGAATTCGTCGGCGAGCCAGTCGCGCATGCGCTGCTCAATCTTCCAGTCGTCGTCGGCGCAGACCAGCACGTGCACATCCGGATACGTCGCACGCAGATAGCGCACGGCCGGGAGGATGCCACCGGCGTCGAAGCAGACATTGACTGCAAACGCCTCGTCGATTGCCATGCGGATCGAGCGCGCGGTCGCGTAGCCTTCGGCGACCAGCACGATCTGGTCGTCTGCGCCGACCTCGCCGAGCAGATACGACGCGCCTTTCTTTTCCATGCCCTTGTTGAAGCGCTTCGCGCCGTCCGGCGTGATCTTCTGCAGACCGACGAGCCGAGCGTCATCGCCGTACTGATACATCGGCACGAAGATCGTGCCGTCCGCGTCGAAACGCACGCCTTCGGCCGTGATGCGCTTACGTTCAAGATAGGCGGACTCGCCGTGCTCTGCCGCGCGGTTCCACTGATCGCGCGCGCGGTTCGCGGCGAGCTTCGCCTGACGCGCATCGCGCTCGGCCTGCTCACGGTCGGCGGCTTCCTGCCGGCGACGCGTCTCCGCGAGCACTTCCTCGCTCATGGGTGCGCCGCTCCACTCGAAGCGCTCGGTGCCGGGATCGTCGCCCGCGAAGTGGCCGAACGTACCGCCGTAGCCGATCACTGCGCCCTTGCTCACAACCTCGCGAAGCTGATACCAGTACTTCTTGCGCGGCCCATACCGGTGATGTTTGCCGTCCGCGACCGGATGGCCGGCGGGCAAGTCGGGATGTCCCGCCGCGCGCAATTGCTGAATGATCTGGTCCAGTGTCGCCATATGAAAATTTCCTCTGTCAAAATCACTTTGGCCGCATGTCGCGGCCAGATCACTATTCGTTGAGCCGCGCTCTGTTAGCTCGCACGACGAGCCGCCTCCAGCTCGACGAGACGACGGTCGCGCGCGACCTTGTGAGAAAAGCTTCGCCACGCGGCCCGCCCCGCCGCATAGCACTGCCGTCCGCTGGGCGAGCGGCTGTACTGGGATGCACCGCGTCGCAACGCGCTACTGATTCCGTTCACGTTCACGTGTGTCTCCGGTTATTTGCCGCGCAGTCGACGCCATTCCGCCGACATGAGATCGTCGAACGCGGCAAGGTCCAGCGCGCAGAGACGATCGGTAAGCTGGTCGCGAAACGCGTGGCGTTCCGCCTTGGAGGCGAGCGCGGCGCACGCGCGCGTAGCTCGTTCGATGAACAGACGCACGCGCCCCGCTGCGCTCGCCTCCGCAAGAATCGGAGCAAGGCAATCGGGAAACGTGGCGATCAGTTCGGATAGCAAGCGCCCCGCTTCAGCGGGGGCAGATTCGAATCGGGATGCGAGCGTCGTGACAGCGCATGCCAATTGCTGCTCGGGCGAGCAGCAAAGGCCGATATGCTCACGGTCGGGACGACAGCACCCCATGCCGGGCTTAAACCGCTCCATGACGACGACGTCGACGCGCGGCGAGGTTGCGAGCAGCGTGAATCAAACGCTGGAACAGACGCTGGCCCTTACGGCCGGTCGCGATGATCTTCTCGGCGTGTTGATCGTCGATCCGCTGATCCGCCAGCGCACGCGTCACGTCGTCAGCGACGAGACCAACATGCGCCTGCAGGTGGAGCGCCGTCGAAACAAGACGCAGCGTGCCGGGTTCGCTGACGTCGTCAGTGGCATGGTCTTCGACGTGTTCGGCAACCAGCCCGAAGCGCGCGTTCAACGCATGCAGCGCGTCCAGCGCGTACACCTCTCCCTCTGCCTTTTCCTGCATCCACTCGATCAGCAGCTCGAACATTTCCATCGACAAGCGACTGTCGCCAACACCACGCAGGCGGAGGCGAAGCGATTCCGGCGTGATGTTCTTACCGCGCCGGATCGTGAGGTGGTTCGCCGCGTCGGCGACACCGCCGGGCGTGTTGCGAACGGACGTATAAAGCACGTCCAGCCATTCGGTACTGTCGTATCGGCAGGTCATAGCGGGAGATTGGTAGAGAGTGACTTTCATCCTGTCGCGCGCACTGGGTCGCAACTAAGATTCAGTTCACGAGGTGCGTAACTACGGCTGTCACGCGTCGATGGGGTGTGACAACGAGTTGTCGTGTACGTCTAGAGAAGCAAACAGGTCAGGACGCGCGAGCTTCAAGAACAACAGACGCGCTCGCGGAATGCCGTTTCGACGCCATTCGGATACGGACGGCATCCGGACTTCGCACAGTTGGGCAGTCGCGGCGGTTCCGCCGAATGCATCGATCACGGCGCACGCGTACGGGTCTCGATTCAGGAGCGTATTCATGCCGCCATGTTAGGCGCTCCTTACATGAAAAGCAAGGCATTCCTTATGTCCATTCAGTTAGGCTTTCCTAATGACGACACTAGCCGAACGCCTGGAACAGGCAATGAAGTTGCCGCCTGAGAAAAAGGCTGCAGATCTGGCGCGAGCGTGCCGAGTGCGAGCGCCCTCGGTCAGCGACTGGTTAAGCGGGAAAACAAAAAAGATGGAGGGCGCGAACTTGCTACTCGCGGCCGAATTCCTGAACGTTGATCCGTGGTGGCTCGCCACTGGCGAAGGCCAGATGGTGCGTCGAGCCAATGCGCCCGCCCCCCAGAGACAAGAGAGCCTAGGTACGCATGCTCAAGCACTAGTTGACGCGCTCGCCAAAGCAGACAAGCTTGGATTGCCGTCGGCAGCATTTGTCGCGCTGCTGGAAACGCTCAAGGTGTTTGAAGATCTGCGCGGACAGCAGTCTGGTGACCTTCTCGATCTGAATGCGCCTGACCCGCAAGAGGGGTGAGGTTCCAGTCGAATACAGCGGCCTTGCGGTGCGTTCCGACACGCCCGGAACGTATCCCGCGCCCTCTGATCGGCCCACCAAGAATCTCGACATCCCAATCAAAGTCATCACTGCCGTGCGGGCCGATGATCCGAACGAGCATGCCGATACGCGACCGGTTCCGGCATCGACTGACGATCGCCACATCGCCCGGTTTGCAGCGCAATTCCCCTGTTGACATAGCCCCGCAACAACCTCCCCTCGGCAATATTTTCCCTTAAACACTGTATAAACATACAGTATTTGGTGGGAAGAATACAACACCTTTCAGGAAGATTCGCCGCCCCCTCCGGGCTCCCTCGCGAGCAAATGCGATGACATGAAAAAATAGTTAGGCATTCCTATTGCGCAGCGACAAAGGAATGCCTAACATGCGTCTTCATCGCTGCCGCCCGCGCAGCCTTTGGAGAAGCCCATGAAAATGCTCGACCATCAGTCAACCGAACGCCATGAATGGCTTCGCGACGAAAGCACACCTCGCATCACGCCGTCCGAACCGGCCCGCCAAAGCAACTTTGAGAAATCGAAGATCTTCCGCTGGACCGTCGTGGCCGCCCTCCTGTTTGTCGTCGTGAATGTGTTTCAAGACGATCCGGTCGTCGCCCCAACGACCGCTTACAACGTCACTGTCTAAATCGCCCCGACATTGCCGGGGCGAGCCCACCCCGGCGTCATGGAGACCACCATGCCGCGCATCAAAGTCAAAGCAGAACCCCTTTTCCACATCGAACGTCGCGACACCCTCTCACTCCGCACTTTCACGCGATACGACCGGAACGCACGCCGTCCGTCGACACCGATCCTGATCGGCAAGTACGTTGTTGGGCGCCGCCCGCTGCCGGACAGCGTGCATACAGAATATTTGATCCTCGACGGTACAGAGATCGCCCGCAGGCAGATCTCGATTCCGGACGAAGGCAATTGCGCCGACGCAATCAAGCGCCTGCGCGACGCCAAGCGCGTAGCGAATGTCGAGGCGTCGAAGGTGATCGATAAAGCGAAGAAGCGGGGCAACGCGCGCACCGAGGCCGCGCGGGAGATCGCGTAATGGACGACCACACCCAACAGCTCGACCTGACCGCCCCGATCCAGACCGGGAACACGAAGGCGGCAGCAGCCGCGGCCGGCGCGACCTCCGCTGACCTGTGGATGATTCCATACGAAGCGCTGCGCTACGACCCGCGCGACAACGTCCGCCCGGTCGATCCGCAATGGGTCAAGGAACTGACCGCACTGATGATGCAAAACGGGTACGACAAGGGTTCCCCGCTGCATTGCTATGTGCGTAAGGTCGACGGCAAGGATTATTTCTACGTCTACAAGGGCCAGCATCGCTACCTCGCGGCCGGAGCAGCGGTCAAGGCCGGGAAAGACCTCGGAAAGATTCCGATCGTTGTCCGTGATTCGCGTGACGTGAAACGGTCAGAAATGGTGATCGACGGTTACGTGAGCAACGTATCGAAGCCGGCGTCGCCGCTCGATCTCGCGACGTCGATCGCCGAGCTGCGCGACATTCACAGATTCGACACCAAAGCCATCTGCGCCCGACTCAACATTTCCGAGCAGTCGATCCGCGACGCCGCGCTGCTGGAGAAAGCCCCGGCCGAACTCCACGATCTTGTCCGCAGCGGCGCGATCGCAGGCACACTCGCGATCGAAGAGATCCGCACGCATGGCAGCGACAAGGCGCTCGAGCGCATCGTGTCTGGTCTGTCGAAAGCGAAGGAAGCAGGCAAGACCAAGGTGACGAAGAAGCACCTGGGTGGCGACACGCCGACCACCAAACCCTCTGCCCCCAAACCGACGAAGATCGACGAACCGCGTGCAAAGCAACTTTTGCAGGCCGTGCAGTCTGTCTTGCACGATCCCGGCTTCGGAAAACTCTCGCCAAGCACGATCGAGGGCGTCCATCGCGCGCTGATTGGCATGGAAGACCTACTCGATCTTCCGGAGCGCGCGAAAACGCATGCGATTCACGCGCCAAACCCGAACGGCGTGTTTGAGGGCTGCGAGAAACTTCACGCACCGAAGGCGACTGGTTCAGGTCTGATCCCCGCCAGCATCTACATCGCGCAACCCGAAGAAGGCGCGTGGATCTATTCGTTCGAAATGAACATCGCACCGACGTACGGCTTCGGCGATCACTACCCCTCGATGCGGGATACGCCGGCGATATTCCCGACTCGCGTACAAGCCATTCGCTCGGCCGTGTCCGATCTGACTCGCCTGATGCACCACGGCGGGCGGGCCAAATCGAGGGCCGCAGCATCCGTCAACAAATGGCTCGACAAGCTGTACACCATGCCCGATCCCGACTGGACGCCCGAGCTTGCGACCAAGCATCCTGCCTTGCAGGAGGTCGCCCAATGACCCCGCGCCCGGCCCTTTCTACCCCACGTCCGCTGCCGCGAAAGCGGGAACACGCGAAGAAGCGCCCGGCTATCGCACTAGCGAGCGTCAACGGCACTTCGATGCAGTCGGACAACGACGGGCTGACGCCCGTAAAAACGATCCAGAAAGACGAAGCGCCGCTCGCGCGGCGCAAACCAGTCCAGATGAACGAAGACTTGGCGGATGTCCGCCAAGGCAGACTCGCGCGATTCGACGCCCTTCGTGTCGAAATCCGCGTGTTGATCGCTGAGATCTCGCACGCGGCCGACATCGAACTGCTTGACCTGATGTCCGACGAGATCGGCTCGTTCGCCCGCCACAAGGCCGCGCAGGATGCGCGCACCTGGGCAGCAACCGCCGGGATCACGCTGGAAACCGGCCTGATGCAGCTTGGCCGTGCACTCTCGCAACGTGAGCCAGATTCAAAGAACCAAGGATTCGAATCGAAATGATCCCATCACGGAACAATCCGGCCGAAGTGTACGGACTTAAGCCAATCAGGCAAGACAGCAAAGGCCCTCTCTTTAGCAACCTCGATACGCTGACGATGGTTGCGAATTACATCAACGCCGACTCTCACTACTTTCAACGCCGACTTAAAGACATGAACACCGATTTCGCAAAGGCTGAATCCACCACGCAAGATGCAATCGCCCTCTTCGAACGCTCGCTGTCCCGCATGATCGATGCCGAGAAGCAAGTCTCTGAGTCGACGAAAAAAGCGGCGGGGAGTGTTCGGAAGTCGGCAAACGAACTCGGCGACACGATGCAGCGTCTCCTGAAAACGGCCGACATTGACCGCCTTGAACGTTATGCCACCGTCCTCGAACGCATGGCAACCGCAATGCAAGCATTGGCGATCTTGGAGATCGACGGCAAGCTCGATCGTATCGTCAGCGCCATTCGATAATGGGGAGCGTTAGCCGATGACAACGCCCCCAAAGCGCGCAGTCCAGTTTCGTCTCGAACTGCAGGCAGACACAGTTGATCACCTTGTCACCGCACTTACCGATCTCGCCGCGCAGATCAGTGCTAACCGGTTGAGCGCGCATGCGATCAGCGGCGGCGCCTTCAGCAGCCACGAATGCTGGCTTACCGTCGCGGATCACCCGACGCACGCCGAATACATCGAGCAACTGGAGCAATGGCGCTACCGCATCACTGCAGATCGAGGAGGTAACGCGTGAGAACGCTTGACCTGATCGAGTGCGCGGAATTCCTGAAGATCGACCGCACGACGCTGCTCGACATCGTCCATCGGGGCGACATCCTTGGTGCCAAGATCGGCCGAGCATGGGTCTTTCTGGAGGACGACGTCGTGGCCTACCTGCGTGAACAGGTGCAGGCGCAAACGCAGAAGCGGATCGAACAGATCCGGTGCGGATCGCCAGCAACTGACGCCCGAGTCGACAAGGCAATCCGAAAGCAACTTTCGCAGACGGACCCGCGCCGGCCCGGCCGCAAAGCACGCCCCCTTCCACACCTCCCCGAAATGGACGCGCCGGCCGCAATGGCCGCGTGATCGATCCAGACCCACCCCGGCCACCCGGCCGGGGTCTCACCAAAGCCTTTCGGCGAGATCGCTCCCCCGCAGGTTTGCGTACCGCATCAAGACCTTGGGATTCGTGTGTCCCGTGATCTTCGCGATCTGAACGTCACTCAACGTCGTACGCTCGTACAGCCTCGACGTCGCCTCGTGCCGCAGGTCATGAAACACAAGATCCGAGCAACCTGCCGCGTCGAATATCCGCCCGAACTGCGCCGATAGCCGGGACGAGACGCGAGCAAGCACCTTGCGCTTGAGCGGCTGCACGCCCTCGGCCCGCATCGACGCCTCCATATCGCCAACCCACGGGAACAAGCGGCCGGAGTCGAACGTGAAACCGTTCATCTCTGGGTCGCCGCCATTCACGGCGACGATGTACCGCTCGTACGCGGCTATCGCGATCGTCGTGAGCGGCACCGAGCGCTTGCTGCCATTCTTCGTCTTCTCAAGGGACACCGTCCGCCGAGCAACATCAAACTGGTCGACCTCCAGCGTGTACATTTCCCGCATCCGCATGGCGGACTCGATGCCAAGCTCGAAAAGGAACACCAGCGCCGGCCGGTACAGGAGATCGAACGCACGCTCGCGGCCGTTTGGCTTCCCGCCGGCCATCAGTCGTCGAATCTCGGCCTGCTCCGCCTCGCTCGGCCGCCGATCCCGGTGTACGTCCTCTTTCGCGTCGACATCCTGCGCCTCGACCGCGACCCGATCTTCATCAGTGTAGGTTGCGTATCGCTTCGGGAGCAGGCGGAGAGGGTTAGTCGCCAACATCGGCGTGCCCGATCTCACCACCCAATCGAAGCAGCGAGCCAACGCACCGACGTAGTGCCGGATCGTTGACGGCGAAAGGTGGTCGTGTCGTTTCATGGCGGTCACCCACTGCTCGACCCACTGGTAATCGAGTGTCGCAAGCGACTTTGCTTTGATGGCCGCTCGTCCGAGGAGCGCATTGAGCACCTGGACGTCGGAATCAGGGACCGATACGCGGCGCAGGTACGCTCGAATGGCGTCCCCTGTTGTCGCGATCGCTTCGCGTTGCTCGACCACTTCGTCCGGCACGATGCCGGCGTCCAGCAGCTGCTCCAATCGGGCGACGTACGCGTCGCCTTCTTCCTCAGTGTCAAAGGTCAGGGAAAGTGGCTTTGGTAGCAGCTTCGCCCGTTTGATCGTGTATTCCCACGTGCCGGACGGCCGCAGTCGTTTGTTCGCCATGCCTAGATGAACTCGCCTCGATTGCCAATTAGCCGATTGACGGGTGGTTGGTGTCGGTTTTTAGTTGGTTACAGGCGACTTTTTACCACTCTAGGCCACTCTATTACAAGAATGAAAGCGCCGCAGAAAAAAGAAAAGCCCTGACGAATCAGGGCTTTATCTCGTTCTACTTGGAGGCGCGAGCCGGAGTCGAACCGGCCTAAACGGCTTTGCAGGCCGCTGCATAACCGCTTTGCTATCGCGCCAAAAGCGGACTGTCCGGATGCCGTGAGGCAAGCGACAGATTTTTATTCGAGGACCGGAAGTCCATCAAATAAAAAGGGAAGCGTGGCTTCCCCATTACTGGAGCGGGAGACGAGTCTCGAACTCGCGACCTCAACCTTGGCAAGGTTGCGCTCTACCAACTGAGCTACTCCCGCATTGTCCTGCACCTGCAGCGCTTCGCCGACCAACACGCTGCCAGAAAAATCTGGAGCGGGAGACGAGTCTCGAACTCGCGACCTCAACCTTGGCAAGGTTGCGCTCTACCAACTGAGCTACTCCCGCATGTGTCCTGCATCTGCAGCGCTTTGCCAACCAACACGCTGCCAGAAAAAATCTGGAGCGGGAGACGAGTCTCGAACTCGCGACCTCAACCTTGGCAAGGTTGCGCTCTACCAACTGAGCTACTCCCGCGTATTGCTGCGCTACTGCTTCCCCGTCACACACTTAATTCGTCGTGCAGCGGAGAAGCGAGATTATGTCGAAGGCACATTCGTGTGTCAAGGGCTTTTCCAGCCCTTTTTACAAAAACCGCTGCCGAACCGGCGCAGCAGGTCACGCGCCGCCGCGCTCGCGAATCTGCGGCCATGCGAGCTTCATGTAGTACAGCATCGACCAGATGGTCAGCACCGCGGCCAGGTACATCAGCCACTCGCCCCACACGCGCGTATCGATCGTCACAATGCCGAGCGGCAGCGGCCCGTAGAACAGCAGCATCGGAATCGCGACCATCTGGCACGCGGTCTTGAACTTGCCGAGCTGGTTCACCGCGACGCTCTTCGACGCGCCGATCTGCGCCATCCATTCGCGCAGCGCCGAAATCGCGATCTCGCGACCGACGATCACAAGCGCGATCGCCGCGTCGACCCGCGAAATCTGCACGAGGATCAGCAGCGCGGCCGTGACCATCAGCTTGTCCGCCACCGGGTCGAGAAACGCGCCGAACGACGACGTCTGGTTCCACTTGCGCGCGAGGAAGCCGTCGAACCAGTCGGTCAGCGCGGCGAGGATGAAGATCGCCGCCGCCGCGAGATTGCGGTGCGCGCCGCCCATCACCGTGTCCGGCAGATAGAACACGCCGACGACGAGCGGAATCAGCACGATCCGTACCCACGTCAGGAAAATCGGGAAATTGAACGGCATGGCATGCGGGACAGTAAAGGATTCGCAATTGTGCCGTGTCGACCGGCCTGCCACAAGAACGCTGGCAACGCCGCCGGCCGCACGGCCGCGTCAGTGAAGCTGCTTGTAGATCTGCTCGGCGAGCGCGTGCGAAATGCCTTCGACGCTCGCCAGTTCCTCGACACTCGCGGCCACCACGCCGCGCAACCCGCCGAAGCGCGCGAGCAGCCGCTGCCGGCGCTTCGCGCCGACGCCTTCGAGCTCCTCGAGCCGCGACGTCTGGCGCGCCTTCGCCCGCTTCGCCCGCATGCCGGTGATCGCGAAGCGGTGCGCCTCGTCGCGGATCTGCGCGACGAGCATCAGCGCGGCGCTCTCCTTGCCGAGTTCGAGCGGCGCGCGGCCGTCCGCGAACACGAGCGTCTCGAGGCCGACCTTGCGCCCCTCGCCTTTCGCGACGCCGACCAGCATCGACGTGTCGAGGCCGAGCTCGGTGAACACCTGCCGCGCGATCTCGACCTGACCCTTGCCACCGTCGATCAGCACGATGTTCGGCAGCAGGCTCGACGCTTCGGCCTCGCGCGTCGATTCGCCGTCGATGCCGGCCGCTTCGTCGGCGGCCGCCGCCTGCGCGGCCTGCTCGACCATCTTCTCGTAGCGGCGCGTGAGCACCTGCCGCATCGCCGCGTAATCGTCGCCCGGCGTGATGCCCGTGATGTTGTAGCGGCGGTATTCGCTCGACTGCATCTTGTGATGGTGATAGACGACGCACGACGCCTGCGTCGCCTCGCCCATCGTATGGCTGATGTCGAAGCATTCGATCCGCAGCGTCGCCAGATCGTCGCTGTCGTAGCTGAGCGTGTCCGCCAGCGCGCGTGTGCGCGCCTGTTGCGAGCCCTGCTCGGACAGCAGCCGCGCGAGCGCGAGCCGCGCGTTCTGCTCGGCCATCGACAGCCACGCGCGCCGCTGTCCCTGCGGCTGCCGCACCAGCGACACCTTGTAGCCGGCCTGCTCGGACAGCAGCTCCAGCAGGTCGCGGCTCGCCGGCGCATGGCTGACGACGAGCACGGGCGGCACGCGGTTGCCGAGATAGTGTTGCGCGATGAACGCATCGAGCACCTCGGCCTCGACCGACGCTGCGGCCGCGCCGCGCGCGCCGCCGGCCTCTTCCGCAGCCTGATCGGGCACCGCATCGACCGTCGAGCCGACCGTCGCACCGACCGCCTCCACCGGTTCGGCCTCTTCGCCGAGACCGCCCTCGGCGAGCGTCAGTGCGCTTTCGACATGCGTCGGGAAATACGCCTTGTCGCCGAGGTGCCGGCCGCCGCGCACCATCGCGAGGTTCACGCACACGCGTCCGCCCAGCGCGACGACGGCCAGGATGTCGACGTCGCTGTCGCTGCCGACCTCGATCGCCTGCTGGTGCAGCACCGTCGCGAGCGAGCTCATCTGGTTGCGCACGGCCGCCGCCTGCTCGAATTTCAGCTCGGCCGCGAACGCGTGCATCTTCTGCTCGAGTTCCTTCATCACTTCGGACTGCCGGCCGAGCAGGAACCGCGCGGCGTTCGACACGTCGACCGCGTAATCCTCGCCGGAGATTGCGCCGACGCACGGCGCCGTGCAACGCCCGATCTGATGCAGCAGGCACGGCCGCGTGCGGTTGTTGAAGACGGAATCCTCGCAGGTGCGCAACTGGAACACGCGCTGCAGGATCTGGATGCTCTCGCGCACGGCCCATGCGCTCGGGAACGGCCCGAAGTACTGGTTCTGCTTGTCGACCGAGCCGCGGTAGTACGCCATCCGCGGAAAACGGTGCGCGGTGAGCTTCAGGTACGGATACGACTTGTCGTCGCGAAACAGGATGTTGTAACGCGGCGCGAGCGCCTTGATCAGGTTGTTCTCGAGCAGCAGCGCTTCGGCTTCCGAGCGCGTGACCGTCGTTTCGATGCGCGCGATGCGCGTGACCATCATCGCGATGCGCGGCGACAGTTGCGTCTTCGTGAAATAGCTCGACACGCGCTTTTTCAGGTCGCGCGCCTTGCCGACGTAGAGCACGGCGCCCGCCGTGTCGTAATAGCGATAGACGCCCGGCATGTGCGGCAACTGCGCAAGGATCTTCTTCGGTTCGAACGGAGTATCGGAGGCTTCTGGGGATGTCATGCGTGATCCGGGCGCCTTGTAACGCGGAACGGGTCTATTAGAATCGCCAGTTTAGAGCATTCACCCGCCCGCTTCGATGCCACACCCCGCCGCTGCCCCCCTCTCCGCCGTCCCGCTCGCGCCGGGCGAACCGATCGCCTGCGACCTCTTCTGCACGGTGATCGACAATTTCGGCGACATCGGCGTGTGCTGGCGCGTCGCGCGCCAGCTCGCGCACGAGCACGGCTGGCAGGTTCGGCTGTTCGTCGACGACCTGCACACGTTCGCGCGCCTGCTGCCCGAAGTCGATCCCGACGCGGGGCGGCAAACGGTCGATGCGATCGTGATCGAGCACTGGCACGCGGAAGTCGGCGACGCGCTGGACATCGCCGATGTCGTGATCGAGGCGTTCGCGTGCGAACTGCCCGGCCCGTATCTCGCGGCGATGGCGCGGCGCGCGCGGCGCCCCGTGTGGATCAACCTCGAGTACCTGAGCGCCGAGGACTGGGTCGCCGATTTCCATTTGCGGCCGTCGCCGCATCCGCGCTACCCGCTGCTGAAGACGTTCTTCTTCCCGGGCCTGTCGGCCGGGACCGGCGGCGTGCCGAAGGAGCGCGACCTCGACACGCGCCGCGCGGCCTTCGACGCCGATCCGTCAGCGCGCGCCGCGTGGTGGCAGCGCGCGACCGGCGGCCCGCCGCCGGCGCCCGGCACGACGGTCGTCAGCCTGTTCGCCTACGAGAACCCGGCCGTCGACGCACTGCTCGCGCAGTGGCGCGACGGTCCGTCGCCGGTCGTTGCGCTCGTGCCGGTCGGGCGGCTGTCGCCCGCCGTCGCGCGGTTTTTCGGGGTCGAAGCGTTCGAGGCGGGCGCCCACGTGCACAGCGGCAACCTGACCGCCCATGGCCTCGCGTTCGTGCCGCAGGCCGACTACGACCCGCTGCTGTGGGTCGCCGATCTCAATTTCGTGCGCGGCGAGGATTCGTTCGTGCGCGCGCAATGGGCGCGCAAGCCGTTCGTGTGGCACATCTACCCGCAGGCCGACGACGTGCACCTGCCCAAGCTCGACGCCGCGCTCGCGCACCTGTCGGCCGGCCTCGCCGATGCGCCGCGCGTGGCGCTCGAACGGTTCTGGCATGCATGGAACGGCGCCGGCACGCCCGACTGGGCCGATTTCTGGCAACATCGCGCCGCGCTGCACGCCAATGCACGCCGCTGGGCCGACGCGCTCTCGGCCGTCGGCGATCTCGCGGGAAAGCTGGCGGAATACGCAAAATCTCAGTTAAAATAAGCGGTTATCCGACGGCTGACCACGCAAGCGCTCGCGTTTGGGCGCTTGGCGCCCCCCGGAACGCCCCGCCGCTTGCGCCGTCAGCCGTTGCGCAACGCTCAGGCACCTATTTATTTGATTGGATCAGGACAGTTTTTATGAAGACCGCACAGGAACTCCGCGTAGGCAACGTCGTGCAGATCGGCAGCGAAGCATGGGTCATCGCAAAGGCGGAATACAACAAGTCGGGCCGTAACTCGGCCGTCGTCAAGATGAAGATGA
Source organism: Burkholderia sp. BCC0398 (assembly GCF_902833245.1). Lineage (NCBI taxonomy): Bacteria > Pseudomonadati > Pseudomonadota > Betaproteobacteria > Burkholderiales > Burkholderiaceae > Burkholderia > Burkholderia sp. BCC0398. The sequence goes on along the minus strand of NZ_CADFEM010000021.1, from coordinate 64,523 downwards.
AGAACCTGCTGACGAACGCAGGTCAGGAATCGGTCTACAAGGCTGACGACAAGTTCGACGTCGTCGTGCTCGACCGCAAGGAAGTGACGTACTCGTACTTCGCCGACCCGATGTACGTGTTCATGGACGCCGACTACAACCAGTACGAAGTCGAAGCCGAAATGATGGGCGAAGCGCTGAACTACCTCGAAGACGGCATGGCTTGCGAAGTCGTGTTCTACAACGAGAAGGCGATCTCGGTCGAACTGCCGACGATCCTCGTTCGCGAAATCACCTACACGGAACCGGCCGTGAAGGGCGACACGTCGTCGGGCAAGGTGCTGAAGAACGCGAAGCTGGCGACCGGCTTCGAACTGCAAGTGCCGCTGTTCTGCAACACCGGCGACAAGATCGAAATCGATACGCGCACGAACGAATACCGCAGCCGCGCGTAATCGTCGGCGATACCCGCATTGAACAAAGCGCCCTTCGGGGCGCTTTTTGTTTGTCTGGCGTCAACAGCTGCCACAACTCGGCGCCGGAAGCAGCACAAAAGCCACCGGTAAAGATATTCAATTTGTATCATCGGTAACTGTTTTATAGCGCCGGAGAAATAATGCGCGTGACGCGTTCGGTGGGGCATAAAATCAGTCTTTAATCCGACATGCGGCTGCGGTCCGCTGGCCGACAGCCCGCCTCTCTTGACTCGACTCGCGTCCACCATGCCACACGCCCTGATTGTCGAAGACGATCCCAACAGCCTGTCAGGCCTCACCGCGCTGCTCGCCGCAGACGGCTTCTCGGTCGACACGGCCACGTCGCTCGCCGAAGCGCGCACGGCGCTCGGCCGCTCGATCCCCGACGTCGTGCTCGTCGACCTGAACCTGCCGGATGGCAGCGGGTTCGACCTGCTCCAGCACCTGCCGCAGCAACAGCCGAACGGCTCGCTGCCCGTGATCGTGCTGACCGGCAACGCGACGGTCGAGAGCGCCATCGAGGGCCTGCGTCACGGCATCTGGGACTACCTGCTGAAGCCGATCAACATCCCGCGTCTGCGCAGCCTGCTCGCGCGGATTCCCCGCCCGTACGAACTGATCGACGAAGTGCAGTCGCTGCGTGCGTCGCTGCGCCATCTCGGCCGCTTCGGCGCGCTCGTCGGGCGCAGCGACGCGATGCAGCACGTGTACGACATGATCGAGCACAACGCCCGCACCGAAACGGCCGTGCTGTTCTCGGGCGAAGCCGGCACCGGCAAGAAGCTGGCCGCGCGCACGCTGCACGAACTGAGCCGGCGCCGCAAGGGGCCGTTCGTCTCGTTCGACTGCCGGATGCTCGCGCAGGCCGGCCGGCACGGCGCGTCGCTCGACAGCGTGCTGTTCGGCCATGAACGCGGCGCGTTCGACGGCGCCGAACGCCGCGAATCGGGCCTGTTCGAGCAGGCCGGCGGCGGCACGCTGTTCCTCGACGAAATCACCGCATTGCCGCTCGTGCTCCAGGAAGCGCTGCTGCACGCGCTCGATTCGCAGAACTTCATGCGGATCGGCGGCACGAGTTCGATCACCAGCGATTTCCGGCTGATCGCGGCCACGCGCCGTCCGGCGCGCGAAGCGGTGGCGAACGGCACGCTGCGCGAGGATCTGTGGCTGCGTCTCGACGCGGCGTCGATCACGATGCCGCCGCTGCGCGAGCGCGACGGCGATGCGCTCGCGATCGCGGACGCGCAGATCGACGAACTGAACCGCGAAGCGCGCGCGACCGGCCGCAGCACGACCGACAAGCGCGCGGCGCCAGGCTTCGTGCGCGATTGTCTGTCGTACGAATGGCCGGGCAACGTGCGCGAACTGCAGGAACGCGTGCGTTTCGCGTACGACGCATCGGGCGACTTCATCGAGACGCTGCGTGCCGGCGAGGCCAGCTTCTCCGCCGGCGCCGCGCTGAACGGCAGCAGCGTGCAGATCAAGGTCGGCACGCCGCTGTCGGACGTCGAGGATCTGCTGATCCGCGCGACGCTCGACGCGGTCGGCGGGACGCGCCACCGTGCGGCGACGCTGCTCGGCATCAGCCCGAAGACGCTGTACAACAAGTTGCAGCGGATGAAGGTGAACTGAGCGGCGGGCGCCTGAATACGGGCGCTGGTCGGATCTGACCGTTAGTTGCGTTCAAATTCATTCCGGCGACCGGAACGGCGCTGCGCGCCATCCCTGTCCGCTTACGCCAGCGCGCTCTTCAGCAGCGCCTGCGCCCGCAGATACTCGGGCTGCGCGATCAGCTTGTCCCATTTCAGCGCCTTGCCGTGCGCGCGCATCCGCTTGATGCGCCGCACCGATTCGGCCGAAGCCCGCGCCTTCAATCCGTTCAGCACGACTTCGGCCGCGTCCGGCTGGTTACACACGAGCACCATGTCGCAACCGGCGGCGAGCGCGGCGTCGGCCGCCTGCGTGAGCGTGCCGCCTTCGCGGGCAGCCTCCATCGACAGGTCGTCGCTGAAGATCGCGCCCGTGAAGCCGAGCTTGCCGCGCAGGATGTCCTGCAACCACACGCGCGAGAATCCGGCCGGCCGCTTGTCGACCTGCGTGTAGATCACGTGCGCCGGAATCACCGCGGCAAGCGACAACCCGAGCCAGTCGTACGGCGCGACGTCCTGTTCGATGATCGCATCGAGCGGGCGGTCGTCGGTCGGCAGCGCGACGTGCGAATCGGCCTCCGCGAAACCGTGCCCGGGAAAATGCTTGCCGCAGTTCGCCATGCCGGCGAGCGACAGCCCGTGGTTCAGGCTCTTCGCGAGTAGCGTGACGACGCGCGGATCGCGATGGAACGCACGATCGCCGATCACCTTCGAGTGCCCGTAGTCGAGGTCGAGCACGGGCGTGAAGCTCATGTCGATCCCGCACGCGCGCAATTCGGCAGCGAGGATGTAGCCAACGGCGGTCGCGACCTTCGTCGCGAGCAGCACGTCGCGATCCCACAGTTCGCCGAGGCGGCGCATCGCGGGCAGCACCGTGAAGCCGTCGGTGCGGAACCGCTGCACGCGCCCGCCCTCGTGATCGACGGCGATCAGGATGTCTTCGCGCACCGCGCGGATCGCGTCGGTCAGCGCGGTCAGTTGCGCACGATTCTGGAAGTGCCGCGCGAACAGGATCACGCCGCCGGTATTCGGATGCGCGAGGCGCCGCGCATCGTCGCGCGACAGGCTCGTGCCGACGACGTCGAGCATGACCGGGCCGGGAGTCGTTTTCATCAGATCGGGAATTCCGTCAGGAGGAGGTTCGGGAAACAGGTGCAGGGGCACGCGCGGCGGCCGTTTCAGCGTCCGTCTCGGCGACCACGAACGACACCGCGTAGTCGCGTTCGTCGCTGACCGTCACGCGCGCCGTGATGCCGCGCGCGGCCAGCCAGTCGGCCAGCTCGCCCGACGCGACCACGTACGGCTCGCCGCTCGGGTGGTTGAGCGTCTGCAGCGCGCGCCACGTCATCGGCCAGTGCATGCCGAGCCCGATCGCCTTCGAGAACGCTTCCTTCGCGGAGAAGCGCGTCGCGAGAAACGCGATGCCGCGCGCCTCGGAGCGTGCGCGCCGCGCGTGGAACACGCGCAGTTCGTCGGGGCCGAGCACCTTCTCGGCAAACCGGCCGCCCGTGCGTTCGAGCACGGCCGCGACGCGGCTCACCTGCGCGATGTCGGTACCGATGCCGTAGATCGCCATGTCAGTCTCCGCCGGAGTGGCCCGGCGAGCCCGGGTCAGGCGCGTCGCACACGGCGTGCGGGGCGCGGCAGCCTCGCATCGTCACCGTGCGCCGCCGTGCAGCGCGGCGACGCGTGCGGCGACCATGATCGCCTTCATCTCGCGCACCGCGTTGTCCCAGCCCGCGAAGATCGCGTGCGCGACGATCGCGTGGCCGATGTTCAGTTCGACGATGCCGTCGATCGCGGCGATCTGCTGCACGTTCGTGTAGTGCAACCCGTGGCCCGCATTGACCTTCAGGCCCAGCCGCGCGCCGGCCTGCACGCCCGCGACGATACGCTCGTATTCGCGCTGCTGCTCCGCTTCGTCGTGCGCTTCGGCGTAGCGGCCCGTATGCAGCTCGATCACCGGCGCGCCGGCTTCGTGCGCGGCGCGGATCTGCGTGTCGTCCGGGTCGATGAACAGCGACACGCGCACGCCCACGTCGGCGAGCTGCTTGCACGCCGCGCGCACGGCCTCGAAGTGGCCGGCCACGTCGAGACCGCCTTCGGTCGTCAGTTCCGCGCGCTTCTCCGGCACGAGGCACGCGTCGTGCGGACGCACTTCGCACGCGATGTCGAGCATCTCGGCCGTCACCGCGCATTCGAGATTCATGCGCGTCTTCAGCAGCGGGCGCAGTTCGCGCACGTCGGCGTCGACGATGTGACGACGATCCTCGCGCAAATGCAGCGTGATCGCATCCGCACCGGCCTCTTCGGCGGCGAGCGCCGCGCGGATCGGATCGGGATAGCGTGTGCCGCGCGCATTGCGCAGCGTCGCGACGTGGTCGATGTTCACGCCGAGGTCGATGGCGGTGGGCGTGGTCAGGAAGAAGCTCATAGGTTTTGCAGGTCGATCAGGATCTGACGCGTGGCGAGCGGCGTGCCGCCGAGATAGGTGTTCAGCAGGAAGCGCATCAGCGTCTTGCTCTGCGCGACCGTCTGGGCTCGATGGTAATCGTCCTGCTCCATGTCGAGCAACGTCTGCCCGGTGATGACCGGCCAGTGCGACGGCACGTCGTCGTCCGCATTGCGCACGCCGCGCTCCGGATCGAACACGTAGCGGCGCTCGGGTTCGACCGCGCGACGCGCGACCGTGCGGTTCAGCGCCATCGCATAGCCGGTCTCGCGCAGCAGCACGCGCTCGAACGAGCGCAGCACCTGCACGGCGGGCTCGCCGTGCGCGAGACGCGTGAGCGTCAGCACGTAATGATTGAACAGCGGCGGCTGCGGATCCTCGCGCGCGCAGAATTTCACGAGCAACTCGTTCGCGTAGAAACCGCACAACAGCCCGTCGCCGCCGAGCGGCAGCATCCCGCCGACCCACTCGGCGCCCGTCAGCGTGCGCACCTCGGATTTGCCGGACCACGACAGCAGCAGCGGCTGGAAGGTCTGCAATACGCCGCGCAACGCGGAGTGCGGGCGCTTCGCGCCCTTCGCGACGAGCGCGAGCCGGCCGTGGTCGCGCGTCAGCACGTCGACGATCAGGCTCGTTTCCCGATACGGGTAGCTGTGCAGCACGAACGCCGGCTGCTCGGCGACGCGGAAATCGGACGTGCGAGACGTCGCGCGCCGCGCCTTGCGCGGCGGTTCGGGCGGTGCCGGCAGCGGCGCGTCGTTCGCGCCGGCCGTCACCGCGTCTTCGGTCGACGTCAGCGCGTCATTCGTACCCATAGGCACGCAGCCCCGCCTCGTTGTCGGCCCATCCGCTCTTCACCTTCACGAAGGTCTCGAGGTACACGGGGCCGTCGAACAGCTTCTCCATGTCCATCCGCGCCTCGGTGCTGATCTGCTTGAGCTTCTCGCCCTTCTTGCCGATCACCATCGCCTTGTGCGAATCGCGCTCGACGAGGATCGTCGCGAAGATGCGCTTCAGGCGGCCCTCCTCCTCGAACTTGTCGATCAGCACGGTGCTCGTGTACGGCAGCTCGTCGCCGGTCCAGCGGAATACCTTCTCGCGCAGGATTTCGGCCGCGAGAAAGCGCGAGCTGCGGTCGGTCAGCTCGTCCTCGCCGTAGATCGGCTCGCCTTCCGGCAGGTACGGCTTGATCGTGTCCAGCAGGCGCTTGATGTCTTCCGGCTTCTGCGCGGACAGCGGCACGAGCTCGGTGAACTCGCGCAACCCGCTCACCTTCTGCATGAACGGGAACAGCGTGGCCTTGTCGTTCACGCGGTCGATCTTGTTCGCGATCAGCAGCGTCGGCATGCCGGGCGGGATCAGGTCGAGCACCTTCTGGTCGTCGGGCCCGAAGCGGCCGGCCTCGATCACGAACAGGATCACGTCGACCGACGTCAGCGTCGACGTGACCGCGCGGTTCAGCGAACGGTTCAGCGCGGTGCTGTGACGGGTCTGGAAGCCGGGCGTGTCGACGAACACGAATTGCGCGTCGTCGAACGTGTTGATGCCGGTGATGCGGTGACGGGTCGTCTGCGCCTTGCGCGACGTGATGCTGATCTTCTGGCCGACGAGTGCGTTCATCAACGTCGACTTGCCGACGTTCGGGCGGCCCACGATCGCGATCATGCCGCAACGGAAACCGGTAGGAGCGGGAGTGTTCATATCGTTTGGGAGACAGGTTCGGAAACGGCCGCGCGGCGCGCGGCACGATCGATGGGCAATTCAGTGGTCGGCATCGGCCACGCGCGCCTGCGCGGCAGCCAGGCTCGCGCCGCCGGGCGGCGTGTCGGCGTCGGGCGCCGCGGCATCGCGTGCGCGCGCCGGCGCGCGCGCGGCGGAATCGGCGCCCGCCGCAGGCTTGTCGGCCGACGACGATGCCGGATCGGCCGCATGGCCGGCCGGTTTGTCGGCTGCGCGCGGCGCGGCCTCGGCGGGCTTTTCCGCGGCCTTGTCGGCCCGCTCGGCCGGTTTGTCGGCCACCTTGTCGGTCGCCGGCTTCGCCGCCCGTTCGCCCTTGTCCGTTGCCGGCTCGACATGCGCCGCGCGAATCGCGGCCATCGGCGCGACGGCCGGCTCGACGCCCGCAGCCGCAGTAGCAGCCGCAACGGTTGCCGCCGGCACCGCGCCGGCCGCCCGGGCCTCGCGCGCCGCCGCACGTTCCTTCCGCTCGGGCGAGCGCAGGTCGAGCGCTTCCTGCACGCCCTTCACACCCGGCACGATCTCGGGTTCGACATGCTTGGACCCACGCGCGTTTTTCGAGCGCTTCGGCTTCGCGGCCAGCATCGGCGCGGCCGCCATCACTTCGTCGAGTGCCTTCTTCGCGGCGGCCTGCTCGGCCGCGCGCCGGCTCGCGCCGGAACCCGATACCTTCACGTCCAGCTTCGGCACCGTGCACTCGACCTCGAACTGCTGATTGTGCGCCGCACCATGCGTCGCGACGACCGTATAGGTGGGCAGCGCGATCTTGTGCCCCTGCAGGTATTCCTGCAGCAGCGTCTTCGCGTCCTTGCCGAGCGTGCGCGGATCGATGTGGTCGAGAATCGGGATATAGAGGCGCTTGATGACCCCTTGGGCGGCTTCGAAGCCGCCATCGAGGAATACGGCCCCGATGATGGCTTCGAACGCGTCCGCGAGGATCGACGGGCGGCGGAACCCGCCGCTGCGCAACTCGCCCTCGCCCAGCCGCAAGCCGTCCGAAATATTCAGGGCCTGAGCAATTTCGTACAGCGACTGCTGTTTGACGAGGTTGGCGCGTACGCGCGACAGGTCACCTTCGTCCAGCTTGCCGAACCGCTGGAACAAAAGGGCGGCCACCGCGCAATTCAGAACGGAATCGCCGAGAAACTCGAGCCGTTCGTTGTGCGTGGCACTGTGACTGCGATGGGTCAAAGCCTGGCGCAACAATTCCGCATTGCGAAATTCGTAGCGCAGCCGGCTTTCCAACTGGGATGAGGGCATGTGCAGGAGTATAACGCGGGCGCCCGGTCGGGCCGAAACGGCACGGCCGGACACGAAAAGGCGTGACGAGGCGGTGTTACCGCCGGTTCTTAAAGTCGTTCGGCACGACGCGACGCGGCCCGTGCGTCGCGTCGTGCGTGTACATCGAAGGCGGTCAGTTGAAGGAACCGATGCGCTTCAGGTCGCCGAAGTTCATCCAGATGAAGAACGCGCGGCCGACGATGTTCTGGTCCGGCACGAAACCCCAGTAGCGGCTGTCCGCGCTGTTGTCGCGGTTGTCGCCCATCATGAAGTAATGACCGGGCGGCACCTTGCAGATCACGCCGCGGCTGTTGTACGTGCAGTTGTCGCGATACGGATAGTCGTATGCGCCCATCACGAACGGCGGCACGGCCGGGTTGTTGAGGATCGCGTTCTTCTTGGTGCCGATCGTTTCCTCGAACTGCTTCGCGTAATTCTGGCGCTCGTCGTCGAAGAAATCGGGCAGCGGCGTTTCCGGCACCGGCTGGCCGTTGATCGTCAGCTGCTTGTCCTGGTACGCGACCGTGTCGCCCGGCAGGCCGATCACGCGCTTGATGTAGTCGACCGACTCGTCCTTCGGATAGCGGAACACGACGACGTCGCCGCGCGACAGCGGACTGCCCTGCGTGATCTTCGTGTTGGTGACCGGCAGGCGCAGCCCGTACTCGAACTTGTTGACGAGGATGAAGTCGCCGACGAGCAACGTCGGCACCATCGAGCCCGACGGAATCTTGAACGGCTCGACGATGAACGAACGCACGACGAACACGGCCAGGATCACCGGGAAGAAGCTTGCCGTGTACTCGAGCCACCACGGCTGGCGCAGCTTTTCGTCACGCAGCTTCGACCGCGTCTGCGTCGCGTTTTCGTCCGCGAAACGCTTGTCGATGCGCGACTGCTGGCGATCGAACTCCTCGATCGCCGAGTCGGCCGCCTTGCGACGCCGCGGCAGGAACACCAGTTTGTCCAACACCCACGCTACGCCCGTCACGACGACGAGCACAAAAAGAATCAGCGCAAAATTCATAAAAGGATCAGTCCTGTTATTTGTCTTCGACGCGCAAGATCGCGAGGAACGCCTCCTGCGGGATCTCGACCGAACCCACCTGCTTCATGCGTTTCTTACCTTCTTTCTGCTTCTCGAGCAGTTTCTTCTTCCGCGTGATGTCGCCGCCGTAGCACTTCGCGAGCACGTTCTTGCGCAGTGCCTTGATGTTCTCGCGCGCAACGATGTGCGCGCCAATCGCGGCCTGGATCGCCACGTCGTACATCTGGCGCGGAATGATCTCGCGCATCTTCGCGGCGACTTCGCGGCCGCGATATTGCGACTGCGACCGGTGCACGATGATCGACAGCGCGTCGACCTTGTCGCCGTTGATCAGCATGTCGACCTTCACGACGTCCGACGAACGGTATTCCTTGAACTCGTAATCCATCGACGCGTAGCCGCGCGACACCGACTTCAGGCGATCGAAGAAGTCGAGCACGATCTCGGCCATCGGGATCTCGTACGTGAGCTGCACCTGACGGCCGTGATACTGCATGTTGATCTGCGAGCCGCGCTTCTGCTCGCACAGCGTGATCACCGAGCCGACGTAATCCTGCGGCATGTACAGGTTCACGGTGACGATCGGCTCGCGCACTTCGGCGATGCGGCCGGGCTCCGGCATCTTCGCCGGGTTCTCGACCATGATCGTCGAGCCGTCGCTCTGCACGACCTCGTAGACGACCGTCGGCGCGGTCGTGATCAGATCCATGTCGAATTCGCGCTCGAGCCGCTCCTGCACGATTTCCATGTGCAGCAGCCCGAGGAAGCCGCAGCGGAAACCGAAGCCGAGCGCCTGCGACACTTCCGGCTCGTACTGCAGCGAGGCGTCGTTCAGCTTCAGCTTCTCGAGCGATTCGCGCAGCGCGTCGTACTGGTTCGCCTCGACCGGATACAGCCCCGCGAACACCTGCGGCTTCACTTCCTTGAAGCCCGGCAGCGGCTCGGCGGCGGGCTTGGTCGCGTGCGTGACGGTATCACCGACCTTCGCGGCCGTCAGTTCCTTGATGCCGGCGATGATGAAGCCCACCTGCCCGGCCGACAGCGACTCGAGATTGCGCGACTTCGGCGTGAACACGCCGACGTGCTCGACCGGATACTGCGCGCCGGTCGCCATCATCTTGATCTTGTCCTTCGGGCGCAGCGTGCCGTTGACGATGCGCACGAGCATCACGACGCCGACGTAGTTGTCGAACCACGAATCGATGATCAGCGCCTGCAGCGGCGCGGCCGGATCGCCCTTCGGCGGCGGCACCTTCGCGATCAGCGACTCGAGCACGTCTTCGACGCCGAGGCCCGTCTTCGCGCTGCAGCGCGTCGCGTCGGTCGCGTCGATGCCGATCACGTCCTCGATCTCCTCGATCGCGTTCTCGGGGTTCGCGGCCGGCAGGTCGATCTTGTTCAGCACCGGCACGACCTCGACGCCGAGCTCGATCGCCGTGTAGCAGTTCGCGACCGTCTGCGCCTCGACACCCTGGCTCGCGTCGACCACCAGCAGCGCGCCTTCGCACGCGGACAGCGAACGGCTGACCTCGTACGAGAAGTCGACGTGCCCCGGCGTGTCGATCAGGTTCAGGTTGTAGACCTTGCCGTCGCGTGCGCGATAGGACAACGCGGCCGTCTGCGCCTTGATCGTGATGCCGCGCTCGCGCTCGATGTCCATCGAGTCGAGCACCTGCGCTTCCATTTCACGGTCGGCGAGGCCGCCGCATACCTGGATGATGCGATCCGCGAGTGTCGACTTGCCATGGTCGATGTGCGCGATGATCGAGAAATTGCGAATATGATCCATTCAGTGCCGATCAAGCGAAAAAGGCGCGCTCGACGACTGCGGAGCACGCCTTGTGTAAGTCGGTGAAAAAACGGCTTATTTTAGCCGAAAAGGCTTACGCCGGGCGGGATTTCGGACGCCCGCCCCGCGGGAGCCGGCGGCGCGCCCGCCGGATCAAACCCCGTATGAAGCGGCACGGGCCCGCGGCAAGCCAGGCTCAACGCCGGGCCGCCAGCGCGCCGCGCACCCGGGCGTCGTCGAACCGGTGGCGGCACACTTCCGCGCCGTCCAGCAGCAGCACCGGCACGTCCTCGTCGTAACGCGCGACGAGCGCCGCATCGGTGTCGATGTCGACGTAGTCGACCGAGACGCCGAATTCGGCCGCCACCGGCGCCAGTGCGTCGCGCATGTCGTCGCACAGGTGGCACCAGCCGCGGCCGTAGAGCGTGAACATCGGCGCGTTACTTCTGGGTCGCGCGCGGCCGCACCGGCACGAACTGCGTGTTGTCGCCGCGCCGCACGAGCACCGCGACCGCCTTCTGCGGATCGAGCTGCGCAGTCACGTCGGCGAACTGCTTCGCGTTCGCGATGTCGATGTCGGCGACGCGCAGCACGATGTCGCCGCGCTGCAGGCCCGCACGGGCGGCCGGGCCGTCGACGCCATCGATCTGCACGCCGTTCTTCAGCTTCAGCGTCTTCAGTTGCTCCGCCGTCAGGTCGCTGACCGTCAGGCCGAGCGAATTGGCCTGACGCGGCTTCTGCGGCGCGTTCTTGCGCTGCTCGGCCTTCGCCGTCGACTCGGCCGGCGTCTCGGCGATCGTGATCGGCAGATCGCGTGCCTGACCCTTGCGCCACACGCTGACCGTCGCCTTCGTGCCGGGCTTCGTGTCGCCGACCATGCGCGGCAGGTCCGACGCCGCCTCGACCGGACGACCGTTGAACTTCAGGATAATGTCGCCCGGCTGGATGCCGGCCTTGTCGGCCGGGCCGCCCGGCTCGACGCTGCTGACGAGCGCGCCTTCGGCCTTCGGCAGCCCGATCGAGTCGGCCACGTCCTTCGTCACCTCGCCGATCGCCACCGCGATCCGGCCGCGCGTGACCTTGCCGGTCGCCTTCAGCTGGTCGGCCACGCGCATCGCCTCGTCGATCGGAATCGCGAACGAAATGCCCATGAAGCCGCCAGTGCGGCTGTAGATCTGCGAGTTGATGCCGATCACCTCGCCCTGCATGTTGATCAGCGGCCCGCCCGAGTTGCCGGGGTTCACGGCGACGTCGGTCTGGATGAACGGCAGGTAGTCGCCCGTGTTGCGGCTCTTCGAGCTGACGATGCCGGCCGTGACCGTGTTGTCGAGGCCGAACGGCGAACCGATCGCGACGACCCACTCGCCGACGCGCACCTTGTTCGAATCGCCGATCGCGACGACCGGCAGGTTCGACGCCTGGATCTTGACGACCGCGACGTCCGTGCGGTCGTCGACGCCGATCAGCTTCGCCTTGAATTCACGCTTGTCGGTCAGCGTCACGTAGATGGTGTCCGCATCGTCGACGACGTGCGCATTGGTCATCACGTAACCGTCGGCCGACACGATGAAGCCCGAGCCGACGCCGCGGTTCTGCTCGGTGTCGGGCCCATTGTCCGGCGCCGGCGCGTTCTTCGGGTTGCTGCCGTTGCCGCCGCCGTTGCCGGGCGCCTGCGGCAGCGGAATGCCGAAGAAGCGCCGGAAGAATTCCGACATGTCGCCGTTGTCGAAGCCGGGCGGGAGCACGCCGCGCGGGCCGGGTACCGGCACGTTCGCGGTGGTCCGGATGTTCACGACCGCGGGGCCCACCTTTTCGACGAGGTCGGCGAAATCGGGCAGGCTGGCAGCGGGAGGCGTGACAGCGACAGCGGTTTGCGGGACGAGCGGCAGGCAGGCACACAGCGCCGCCGCCGCGAGCACTTTGCGCAGCGTGAGTTTCGTCATGTCGGGAGCCGTAGCGTTACTTGGAAGCCTTGTATTCTATGGCAGACGCGAACTGCTGCAACGTTGCCGGCGGCACTTCGCCGAGCACGGTGATCCAGTAGTCGCCGCGGCGCTTCACGAGAACGTGCGTGGCGCCGGTGCTGCCCGCGCCTTCCTTGCGCGTGTTTTTCTCGGCCGGCTCGATGAAGACCGAGACCGTCGCGAGGCCGTCGGTGAAGACGGCCTGGTCGACCGGGATCGGCGGATCGCCCGCATCGCGCGCGGCCATCGGCCGGCGCACTTCACGAATCTTCTGGAAGCCGGCGACGCTCGGCGCGAGCTGCCAGCCCTGCGCTTCCATGTCGACCGTCGCGACCGGCGGACGCACGACCGTCCAGCCGCCCAGGTTGCGCATGCCCGCTGCGATCGCAGCCTTGTCGCCACTTGCGCCGCCCGTCTGCACTTGCGAGAACGCGATCTGCTCGAGCACGCGATCGTTCGCGTCGAGCGTCTGCGAACGCAGCAGCAGCCCGGTGCGCGCGTCGGCCCACAGCTTGTACGTGAAACGGTACGCGTCCTTCGGCACGAGCTCGACGACTTGTGCGTCGATCCCGGCCACGCGGTCCTTGCCGAGCGACTTCGCATCGTAGACGGACATCACGTGCTCGCCGCTCGCGCCGAGCAGCGCGGGGAACGAATCACGCGTCTGACGGCGCTCGACCACGCACAGCTTGCGCTCGGGCACGAACGTGTACAACTCGTCGTTGTGCCGCAGCAGTTTGCGCGGCTTGCCGTCGAGCGTTTCGATCCGCTCGAACTCGCCGTCGCGGGACGAGACGTGCGCGATGCGCGACGACTGCACGTATCCGCCGCGCTGGTAGACGAACGTACCTTCGTAGCTCTGCCGCTGCGCGGCCTGCTGGACGCGGTCGAGCCAGTCGGCGGCGCCCTTGCGGGTCGCGACGGGATCGTCCGGTTGCTGGGCGCTGGCGGGAAGGGATTGAACGGACAACAGGGCGGCTGCGCAAAGCAGGAGGGCCGGCAGCCGCTTCCATCCGGAGATGGCGTGATTCAACTGCAATGTCCGCATCGGGTTTATTGGCCTGGCGTGGTGGTCACGGCAGCGCGGATCAGCGGCATCGAACCCGTGACGACGGGCTGCTGCGCGAATTGCTGGTGCGCTTCAAGATATTGGTCGAGGCTCGCGTCGCGAATGATGTTGACGTCCTGCAGGCCCGGCTGGGCCGATGCCTGCGCAACCGTCACGCGCTGCAGGTTGCCGCTCTGCGGCGCGCCTGCCGACGCGACCTGAACGGCGCCCGGCGCACCGGCCGTCTGCATCTGCGGGACGACGATCCACGTCAGCGTGGCGGCCGCGGCGGCCACCGCGAACGCGGGCACGACACGGCGGCGCAGCGACAGCAGCTTGCGCGCGACCGGTGCAGCCGCCGGCGCCAGCAGGTGCGGCTCGCTTTCGAGCGCCGCCGACATGCGCGCGGTGAACGCGACGCTCAGCGCGGGCGGCAGCGCGAGCTCGTCCGAGCGCAGCGCATCGCCAATCAGATGGTAATGGGCCCACACGGCGCGATCCGCGCGGTCGAGCTCAGCCAGAAACTGCCCGTGATCCGGGCCATCGAACATTTCGCCGTCGACCAGCGCGGAAAGGCGCTCGCCGCGCGAGCACGCTTGCGATTGCGTATTGACCGACCCCATGATGCTCCCCATCTTGCACACCCCGTCGTGACTTCACGACTCTATCCGTAACTAGACCCCGACCCGCGTCGTTCCGCCCGTCGCGCTTACCAGCGCTTGCCTTCGGGCGTATCGAGCAGCGGACGCAATTTGGCAGCGATTGCTTCGCGCGCGCGGAAGATCCGCGACCGGACCGTCCCGATCGGACAGCCCATCATTTCCGCGATCTCTTCGTAGCTCAGGCCCTCGATCTCGCGCAGCGTGATTGCCTGGCGCAGTTCTTCGGGCAGCAGAGCCATTGCAGCGTTGACCGTCTCGGCAATCTGCTTGCTCATCAACATCGACTCAGGCGTGTTGATATCCCTTAGTTGGTCTGCGTCGGAGAAAGTTTCCGCTTCCTCCGCATCGGCCTCGGTCGAGGTCGGCGCCCGGCGGCCTTGCGTCGCAAGGTAGTTCTTCGCCGTGTTGACGGCAATTCGGTACAACCACGTATAGAACGCCGATTCGCCGCGGAATTGCGGCAGCGCACGATACGCCTTGATGAACGCGTCCTGGGCCACGTCCTCGACCTCGGCGGGATCCCGCACGAGGCGCGAGATCAGCCGAATGATCTTGCGGTGGTATTTGGAGACCAGGAGTTCGAACGCCGCCTTGTCGCCCTTCTGTACGCGCTCGACCAGAGCCTGATCGATTTCTTTTTCACTCACCTGACAAATCCGTTAACTAGGGATGCAACGCGGAGCGTTATTGTAGCGTTCCGGCGCCGGCCGCTGGTTACGGTCGGTAACCGCGCGGCCGTCATGCCCGCGCCGCCGCCCCGGCCGTTCTCGCCAGCACCGACAGCGCACTGAACGACGCGGCATCGAGCGCGTCGGCCGGAATCAGCAGCGGCCGCGCGCGCCGGGCACCCTGCCCGACCGACAGCACCAGCAGCAGGCTGCTCCAGTGCGCATGGCCCGTCACACGGCCGCGGGCCAGCAAGCGCCCGGTGCGGCCAAACGCCGCAATCTCCCCGAACGCATCGATTTGCAGCTCGGCCGGCAGCCGGCGGGCGCAAGCCCGCGCCGCGCATACGGCCAGCAGCGCCGCCGTCACAGCCGCCACGCCTGCGCCGGCGGCAGCGCCCGCGCGCGGCGCCCAGAACAGGTACGCCGATGCGGCAGCCGACGCGACGAACGCGGCCAGCACGAGATACGACACGGCCGAGGCCCGCAACGCAAAGCGCTGCGGACGCCCGGCCGGAGCATCGAATGGACTCGTCAAGCGATTCGACGTCAGACGCGCTTGAACACCAGCGTGCCGTTGGTCCCGCCGAAGCCGAAGTTGTTCTTCACGGCCACGTCGATCTTCATGTCACGCGCGGTGTTCGCGCAGTAATCGAGATCGCACTCGGGGTCCTGGTTGAAGATGTTGATGGTCGGCGGCGACACGTTGTTGTGCAGCGCCAGCACCGTGAACACCGATTCGAGGCCGCCCGCGCCACCCAGCAGGTGGCCCGTCATCGACTTCGTCGAGTTCACGACGAGCTTGTACGCGTGCTCGCCGAACGCCGCCTTCACCGCGTCGGACTCGTTCTTGTCGCCCAGCGGCGTGGACGTGCCATGCGCGTTCAGGTACTGGACCTCGTCGGCGTTCATGCCGGCGTCGCGCAGGGCCGCGACCATGCAGCGGCGCGGACCATCCATGTTCGGCGCGGTCATGTGGTACGCGTCGCCCGTCATGCCGAAGCCTGCGACTTCCGCATAGATCTTCGCGCCGCGCGCCTTCGCCGCCTCGTACTCTTCGAGCACCATCACGCCGGAACCCTCGCCCAGCACGAAGCCGTCGCGGTCCTTGTCCCACGGACGCGACGCGGTCGCCGGATCGTCGTTGCGGGTCGACAGCGCGCGTGCTGCCGCGAAACCGCCGATGCCGAGCGGCGAGACCGTCGATTCGGCGCCGCCCGCGACCATCACGTCGGCGTCGCCAGCCTGGATCAGGCGCGCGGCGAGGCCGATGGAGTGCAGGCCGGTCGTGCAGGCCGTGACGGCCGCGAGGTTCGGGCCCTTCAGGCCGAACATGATGCTCAGGTGACCCGAGATCATGTTGATGATCGAACCCGGCACGAAGAACGGCGAAATCCGGCGCGCGCCGCGATCGACGTAGGTCTGGTGCGTATCCTCGATCATCGGCAGGCCGCCGATGCCGGAACCGACCAGCACGCCGATGCGTTCCGCGTTGGCTTCGGTCACTTCCAGCCCGCTGTCCCGGATGGCCTGGACGCCGGCGGCGATGCCGTAATGGATGAACGTATCCATGTTCCGGGCTTCCTTCGCCGGGATGTACTCCTCGGCGCTGAAACCCTTCACTTCGCCCGCGAAATGGCAGGCGAGGTTCGACGCATCGAACTTCGTGACGGTGGCGATACCGGACTTGCCGGCGACGAGATTGGCCCAGCCGTCGGCAACATTATTGCCAACAGGCGAAATCAGCCCCAGGCCTGTAACGACAACACGACGGCGGCTCACGGTAACCTCTTTTCCATTATTGGATGACAAAAACAAAAGCCACAGTGGCCACAGGAACCAGCCCTGCGAGCCCTGTGGCTGTTAGTCCGTCCGGCGCGGAGCCGGCAGGATGGCGCGTCAATCGCGATGATCGCGGCGACGTGGCGGACAAGCGCGAAAGGCGCTTACGCCTTGACGTTTGCGCGAGCGTAGTCGATCGCTTGCTGAACGGTCGTGATCTTCTCTGCTTCTTCGTCCGGGATTTCCATGCCGAACTCGTCTTCCAGAGCCATCACCAGTTCGACCGTGTCGAGCGAATCGGCGCCCAGGTCGTTCACGAACGAAGCTTCGTTCTTGATCTCGGCTTCCGCGACGCCCAGTTGCTCAGCGACGATCTTCTTGACACGTTGTTCGATGTTGTCCATTACCCCTCCGAGGGAAAGTTCAGATTTACAAGTGCGCGCATTTTATCAGGTTTGCTGACGGCAAAACGCGCGTTGGCTTGATGGTCGATCAAGCGCCGGTCCGCCTGAAAAACGGGATACGGCGCGGATGGTAAACGAAAACCGTTACGACATGTACATGCCGCCGTTCACGTGCAGCGTCGTACCGGTGATGTAACCGGCCTGCGGCGATGCGAGGAACGCGACGGCATGGGCGATGTCCTCCGGGCTGCCGAGGCGGCCGAGCGGAATCTGGGTCTTGAGCGCGGCCTGCTGTTCTTCCGGCAGCGTCTTCGTCATGTCGGTGTCGATGAAGCCCGGCGCCACGCAGTTCACGGTGATGCCGCGGCTGCCGATCTCGCGCGCGAGCGCCCGCGTCATGCCCGCGACGCCGGCCTTCGCGGCCGCGTAGTTGACCTGACCCGGATTGCCGGCCGAGCCGACCACCGACGTGATGTTGATGATACGGCCGCCGCGCGCCTTCATCATCGGGCGCAGCACCGCACGCGACAGGCGGAACACCGACTTCAGGTTGGTGTCGATCACCGCGTCCCAGTCCTCGTCCTTCATCCGCATCGCGAGCTGGTCCTGCGTGATGCCCGCGTTGTTGACGAGCACGTTCAGCGCGCCGAATTCCTTCACGGTCGCATCGATCAGTGCCTCGGCCGCGGCTGCGTCGTTGACGTTCAGCACCGCGCCGCGGCCCGTGACGCCCGCTTCCGCGAACGCCGCGGTGATCGCGGCGGCGCCCGATTCGCTCGTCGCCGTGCCGATCACCGTCGCGCCCAGGCGCGCGAGTTCGAGCGCGATCGAACGGCCGATGCCGCGCGACGCGCCGGTCACGATCGCAACCTGTTTATCGAGAGTCTTGTCCATGAATCGAATATCCGTTGCTTGGGAAAAGGCGCCGCGTCAGGCGGTCGCGAGCTTGAGCGCTTCGTCGAGCGAAGCCGGATCGAACACCGACGCCCCCGTCAGGTTGCCGTCGATGCGCTTCGTCAGGCCGGCCAGCACCTTGCCCGGACCGCATTCGATCACGTGCGTGACGCCCGTGCCGGCGATGTGCCGCACGCACTCGACCCAGCGCACCGGGCCTGCGGCCTGGCGCACCAGCGCATCCTTGATCGCGGCCGGATCGCTGACCACGGCGACGTCGATGTTGTTGACGACCGGAATCTGCGGCGCCTTCACGTCGACGTTCGCGAGATAGTCGCGCAGCTGGTCCGACGCCGGCTTGAGCAGCGACGAATGGAACGGCGCCGACACCGGCAGCGGCAGCGCGCGCTTCGCGCCCTTCGCCTTCGCGATCTCGCATGCCTTTTCGACCGCGGCCTTGCTGCCGGCGATCACGACCTGCGCGGGCGCATTGAAGTTCACCGCTTCGACGACCCCCGCTTCCGCGGCTTCGGCGCACACCGCGCGCACCGCGTCGTCGTCGAGGCCCAAGATCGCGGCCATGCCGCCCTGGCCGACCGGCACGGCCGTCTGCATCGCCTGCGCACGGAAGCGCACGAGCGGCACCGCGTCCTTGAACGCAAGCGCGCCGGCCGCGACGAGCGCCGTGTATTCGCCGAGGCTGTGGCCGGCGACGATCGACGGCGCCGGGCCGCCTGCCTGCTGCCACGCGCGGTAGCACGCGTATGCGGCGGTCAGCATCACGGGCTGCGTGTTGGTGGTCAGGTTCAGCTCTTCGGCCGGACCTTCGGCGATCAGCTTGCCGAGATCCTGATTGAGCGCATCGGACGCTTCCTGGAGCGTCTCGCGCACGACGGCCAGATCGGCGAATGCGTTGAGCATGCCGATCGCTTGCGAGCCCTGCCCCGGAAAAACGAATGCAAATTTCATATCGTCCCCAATTGAATCGATTCGGACGGCGCGCACGAACGGCGCGCCGACGGGATCCGCGCGCGGCTTGTCGCGCGCCGCGGATCAGAAGCGGAAGACCGACGCGCCCCAGGTGAAGCCGCCGCCGACGCCTTCGATCAGCACGTGTTGGCCACGCTGGATGCGGCCGTCACGCACCGCGGCGTCGAGCGCCAGCGGGATCGACGCCGCCGACGTGTTGCCGTGCTGGTCGACCGTCACGACCATGCGCTCCTGCGGCAGGCCGAGCTTGCGGCAGGTGCTGGTCATGATGCGGATGTTGGCCTGGTGCGGAATCAGCCAGTCGATTTGCTCGGGCGCGAGATTCGCCTTCGCGAGCGCTTCGATCGCGACCTTTTCGAGCACGTTGACCGCGAGCTTGAATACGGCCTGCCCGTCCATGTGCAGGAATGCGCTGCCGTCGATCACGCCGCGATTGACGTTGCCCGGCGTGCACAGGATGTTCGAGTAGCTGCCGTCCGCGTGCAGCGCGCTGCCGAGCACGCCCGGTTCTTCCGACGCGGACAGGATCACCGCGCCCGCGCCGTCGCCGAACAGCACGCAGGTCGTGCGGTCCTTGAAGTCGAGAATGCGCGAGAACGTCTCCGCGCCGACGATCAGCGCGGTGCGGTGCTGGCCGCTGCGGATGAAGCTGTCGGCCGTGGCCATCGCATACGCGAAACCCGAGCATACGGCCTGCACGTCGAATGCCGCACCGCCGTTCTTGATGCCGAGCTTGTTCTGCAGCAGGCACGCGGTGCTCGGGAACACGAAATCGGGGGTCGAAGTCGCGACGATGATCAGGTCGATCGACTGCGGATCGATACCGGCCGCTTCGATCGCACGACGCGACGCCTCGAGCGCGAGATCGCTCGTCGTGACGTCGGGTGCGGCGAAATGGCGCGCGTGGATGCCCGTGCGCGCGACGATCCATTCGTCGCTGGTCTCGATGCCTTCCTTCGCAAGACGATCGGTCAACTGCTGGTTCGTGACGCGGTCGGGCGGCAGGTAGCTGCCCGTGCCGAGCACGCGGGAATA
Organism: Burkholderia sp. BCC0398; assembly: GCF_902833245.1. Classification (NCBI taxonomy): domain Bacteria; kingdom Pseudomonadati; phylum Pseudomonadota; class Betaproteobacteria; order Burkholderiales; family Burkholderiaceae; genus Burkholderia; species Burkholderia sp. BCC0398. The sequence continues at coordinate 44,668 of NZ_CADFEM010000021.1, read as the reverse complement.
GAGAGTCGATTGGGCCATTTATGCTTTAGAGGATTGCGCAGCGGAAGGTTCGGCGTGATGGCCTGCGGCCGGGCTTGCCTGGCCCGCGCCGCCCGCGTTGTGTCCGCCATCGCCGAGCGACACTGAATTATCCGCCATCGCGCGCGCGAGGCGCTCCAGCACCCCGTTTTTGACGGCATCATACCCGCGTTTGATCGCCCACTCAAACGCGTACGCGTCGGCCGAACCGTGGCTCTTGATCACGAGGCTCTTCAGCCCCAGCAGCGCCGCGCCGTTGTACTGGCGATGGTCGACGCGCTTCTTGAAACGCATCAGCACCGGCAGCGCGAGCAACGCCATCAGCCTCGACATCAGCGAACGGCCGAACTCCTCGCGGATGATGTTCGACAGCATCTGCGCGAGCCCTTCGGACGTCTTCAGCGCGACGTTGCCAACGAAGCCGTCGCACACGATCACGTCGACGGTGCCCTTGTAGATGTCGTTGCCTTCCACGTTGCCGCGGAAATTGAGCGTGCTGGCGCGCAGCAGCTCGCCTGCGCGCTTGATCGTCTCGTTGCCCTTGATGACCTCTTCGCCGATGTTCAGCAGGCCGATCGTCGGGCGCTCCTTGCCTTCGAGCGCGGCCACGAGCGCGTGCCCCATCTCCGCGAACTGCAGCAGGTGCTGCGGCTCGCAGTCGACGTTCGCACCGAGGTCCAGCATCATCGTGTAGCCGGTCGGGTTCGGCAGCGCGGACGCGATCGCGGGCCGCTCGATGCCGGGCAGCGTCTTGAGCACGTAACGGGAAACGGCCATCAGCGCGCCGGTATTGCCGGCCGAGATGCAGGCCTGCGCCGCGCCTTCCTTGACGTGGTTGAGCGCGACGCGCATCGAAGAATCCTTCTTCTTGCGCAGCGCCACTTCGACAGGATCGTCCATCGCCACGACTTCGGTGGCGGGCACGATGGTCAACGCGGGATCGTCGAGGGCTTTCAGCTTCTTCAGCTGAGCGCGAATCGCGCTTTCGATGCCGACGAGCATCAGGTGCGCATCGGGATGCGCGCGGACGAACTTGACTGCCGCGGGAACGGTCACGGACGGGCCGTGGTCGCCTCCCATGCAATCGATTGTGAGCTTTACGGTCATGGAATGCGACGAATTTCAGGCACAAAAAAGCGGCAGTTGAATGCCGCCTTTTTGTTGAGCCAGGAAAGTGTCAAGCGAACCAGTTGTCACGCGAACGGCGAGCGTAGCGCGCAACGCGTGACTTGACGCTTAGTCGTTCTTCGTCTTGACGACTTTCTTGCCGCGATAGTAGCCGTTCGGGCTGACGTGGTGACGCAGATGCACTTCACCCGTGCTCGGCTCGACTGCCAGCGGCGCTGCCGTCAGGAAATCGTGCGAACGATGCATGCCGCGCTTCGACGGCGACTTCTTGTTTTGCTGGACTGCCATGACTAACTCCTAAATAATTTTCCGGATTCTAACACAGCCCGATCCGGCGCTTAACTACCCTGGCCCAAAGCCCTACGCCTTCCCGCGCCACAACTGCTTAGTGTTTCTTGGTGCCGTCACCGTCCTTCTTCAACGCTTGCAGCGCTGCGAACGGATTCGGCCGTTTGCCTTCGTCCCCGGCTTCGTCGGACTCCTCGTCCGCCGCTTCCGCGGGACCGCTCGCGCCCGACACGAGGCTTTCGTGAACTGCCGGGCAAACCTCGTGCTTGGGCACGAGCGGCAACGAAAGCAGCAATTCCTCTTCGATCAAGTCGACGAGATCGAACTGGCGTGAGCCCACGATCACATCGGCTTCATCGTCGTCGAGCGGAAATTCCTCAGCTTCTTCTTCGGTCGCGACGACCCGGTACGTCATGTCGACGTCGAACGTCTGATCGTACGGCGTCACGCAGCGCTGGCACGTGAGCCACGCATGGCCGTGCACCGCGAGGCGCAGATACGGCTGCTGCCCGTCGGCGCCGTCGTCCTGCAACTCCTTCTGCGTGAACCCTTCCGCCTGCCACGTGAAGACCGTGTCGCGATCTGGCGCGTCCGTCGGCACTTCGTTTAACATGCGCGGCAGTTGCGAGAGGCGCACCGCCCCGGCTGCCTGCCGCCCGCTGCGGGCGAACTCGAACAGGTCGACCGCGTGCGGATCGAGCGCCGCCGCAGGTTTGCCAGAAGAAGTGTTCATGTGCGCTCCTGCCTACAGGCTGACTTGCGGATCCGGCTTGGCACCGCTCGCGTACGGCTCATCGAAGGATGACGTACTTTACTTCCGAAGACCCGGCAGGCGCCACCACAACGAAAGCCTGCCGACGAAAAGCGGGAAAGCATACCTGTTTTACCTTTTGCGGTCAATCACTTAAGCTTGCGTCCGCGCAACGCCGCGCCACACCTGACGACTCACCGATCCAACCGACCATGCCGGATACCGTTTGCCGCCCGCCGCGGCTGATTCTTGCCTCCAGTTCCCGCTACCGCCGCGCGCTCCTCGAGCGCCTCGGCGTGCCCTTCGACGTCGTGTCGCCCGACCTCGACGAAACCCCGCTCGCCGGCGAAACGCCGGCCGCGACCGCGCTGCGCCTCGCCGGCGCGAAGGCGCGGGCCGTGGCCGCGACGATCGATGCGCCGGACGGCGTGCTCGTGATCGGGTCGGACCAGGTCGCGACCTTCGACGGGCACCAGATCGGCAAGCCCGGCACGCACGAGCGCGCGCTCGCGCAGCTCATGTCGATGCAGGGCCGCGAAGTCGAATTCCACAGTGCGCTCTGCCTGTACGACAGCCGCACCGACGACGCGCAGGTCGAGGACATCGTCACGCACGTGCGCTTCCGTTCGCTGCCCGAAGCCGAACTCGACGCCTACCTGCGCGCGGAAACGCCGTACGACGTGGCCGGCAGCGCGAAGTCCGAAGGGCTCGGCATCGCGCTGCTCGACGCGATCGACTCGGACGACCCGACCGCGCTCGTCGGCCTGCCGCTGATCGCCCTCACGCGGATGCTGCGCGCCGCCGACTATCCGCTGTTTGCCACCACCCGAGGAGACCGCGCATGACCGCCGGCACGCTTTATCTGGTCCCGAACACGCTCGGCGAAGGCGACGAATCGATGCTCGCCGCCGTGCTGCCCGCCGCCGTGCAGGCGCGCGCCGGCACGCTCGGCTATTACATCGGCGAGAACGCGAAAACGACGCGCGCGTTTCTGAAGAAGATCGGCACGACGCGGCCGATCCAGGAAATCGAGATCAGCGAGCTGAACGTCAATACGCCGGCCGGCGCCATCGACCGGCTGCTCGCGCCCGTGCTGGCCGGCGCGGACGCGGGCCTCGTGTCGGAAGCCGGCTGCCCGGCCGTCGCCGACCCCGGCGCGCTGCTGGTGCGCCGCGCGCACGAGCGCGGCGTGAAGGTCGTGCCGCTCGTCGGGCCGAGTTCGATCCTGCTCGCGCTGATGGCGTCGGGCCTGAACGGCCAGAGCTTCGCGTTCAACGGCTATCTGCCGGTCGATGCGGCCGCGCGCGCGAAACGGCTGCGCGAACTCGAGCAACTGTCGCGCAAGGCGCGCCAGACGCAGATCTTCATCGAAACGCCGTACCGGAATCACGCGATGCTCGACACGCTGGTCGCGACCTGCGCGCCGTCGACGCAGATCTGCGTCGCGGCCGACCTGACCCTCGCGACCGAAACGATCGCGAGCCGCACGGTGGCCGACTGGAAAAAAGCGCCTGCGCCGAATCTGCACAAGCGCCCCGCGATCTTCCTGCTGCTCGCGAATTGATGCCGCGAACGGCGATCCGCCAGCCAGATGAAAGGCGGGCCGTCGCGGCCCGCCGATTGCCGCCAGCCGTCAGCGCAGGCTGACCGACGCGCCGCCGGCCGTCAGCGCCTTCATCGCGGCGCCGCCGACGGCCGCGCCGAACTTGCGCGCGACGCGATTCGTCAGGCTTTCCTTCACCGTGTAGTCGACCAGATCCGGCGCCTTCAGCACGTCGCGTGCGACCGTGTCGGTCGTGCCGTAGCCGTCGGCGAGGCCCAGTTCGACGCTCTTTTCGCCGGTCCAGAACAGGCCCGAGAACATGTCGGGCGTCTCGTGCAGCCGCTTGCCGCGGCCATCCTTCACCGCCTTGATGAACTGCGCATGCACCTGGTCGAGCAGTGCCTGCGCGTGCGCGTCCATCTTCGGCGTTTCCGGCGAGAACGGATCGTAGAAGCCCTTGTTTTCGCCCGACGTGTGCAGGCGCCGCTCGACGCCGAGCTTGCCCATCAGCCCGGTGAAGCCGAACCCGTCCATCAGCACGCCGATCGACCCGACGATGCTCGCCTTGTCGACGAAGATCTTGTCGGCGGCGGATGCGATGTAATAGCCGCCCGACGCGCACATGTCGGTCACGACGACGTACAGCGGCTTGTCCGGATACTTGCCGCGCAACCGCCGGATCTCGTCGTAGACCATCCCGGCCTGCACCGGGCTGCCGCCCGGGCTGTTGATCCGCAGCACGACGCCGACCGTGCCGTCGTCGTCGAAGGCGGCGTCGAGCGCCGTGTTGATGTCGTCGGCGTTCGCGTTGACGCCGGCCGCGATCTCGCCGTCGATCGTCACGAGCGCCGTATGCCGCCCGCTCGCCGAAAACTTCGAATCGCTCGAGAAATCGATCAGCGCAAACGCGAACAGCACGAACACGCCGAGAAACGCGAAGCGGAAGAAGATCTTCCAGCGCCGTGCCGCGCGCTGCTCCTTGACGGCCGCGAGCGCGATCCGCTCGAGCGCCGCGCGCTCCCAGCTCGGTTCACGGCTGTCGGGACGGGAGGAGGAATCCGGGGAATTCGGTTGGTCGGCCATGCAGTAGTGTCGTCAATCGGTCGTGGCGGAAGTGGCAGGATGCAGGTCCGCATCGGGCACCCAGAATACCGCACGGCCGTCGGGCGTGTCGCGCTCGTCGACCTCGACCGGTCGCAGGCGGCCGCCGCGGCACGGGCCGCCGACGCACTTGCCGGTATCCGGCGCGTAGATCGCGCCGTGCGTCGCGCACATCAGATAGAGGCCCGACGACTCGAAGAACTGCCCTTCGGCCCAGTCGAGCTCCATCGGCACGTGCGCGCAGCGGTTCAGGTAGCCGTACGCGCGGCCGTCGTAACGCACGAAGAACACGACGGCCTGCTCGCCGCGCAGCGTCGCGTCGACGCGCACGCCGACGCCGCCGTCGGTCAGCGCGTCGGACGCGCATACGCGCACGGCGTCCGGCGCCGCGCTCATGCGTGCTCCCGCAGCCAGGCGGCCAGCGCGCCGACGTCCGGCGCGACGAAGCGCGGCGTGAGCGCCGCCAGCGCATCGGCCGGGTGCGCGCCGTACGCGACGCCGACGCCGGCCGCGCCGGCGCTGGCGGCCATCTGCAGGTCGTGCGTGGTGTCGCCGATCATCACGGTGCGCGACAGGTCCTGCCCCAATTCCCGCGACAACTCGTGCAGCATCGCCGGATGCGGTTTCGAGAACGTCTCGTCCGCGCAGCGCGTCGCATCGAACCAGCTCGTCAGTTTCGACTGGTCGAGCACGCGGTTCAGCCCGACCCGCCCTTTGCCGGTCGCGACGGCGAGCAGGTAGCCCGTGTCGCGCAGTTCGGCGAGCAGCTCGCGCACGCCGGCGAACAGTTCGATGCGCTGGTCGTCGAGCAGATAGTGATAGCGGTAGCGTTCGGCCAGCCGCGCATAGTCGGACGGATCGAGGGTCGGAGCCGCGATCTGCAGGGCGTCGCGCAGCCCGAGGCCGATCACGTAGCGGGAGGCCTCGTCGGACGGCGTGGGCAGACCGAGATCGCGGCATGCGGCCTGGATGCTGTGCGCGATGTGCGCAGTCGAATCCATCAGCGTGCCGTCCCAGTCGAAGACGATCAGGTCAAATTGCTGTCGAGCCATGCGGTTCAGGCGGTATCGCGCAATGCGCTGAGTTGATCGAGGAAGCGCCGGCATTCGGCCGGCAACGGCGCATCGAACTGCAGCGCCTCGCCGGTCAGCGGATGCGCGAGCTTGAGGCGGTGCGCATGCAGGAACATCCGCTTCAGCGACGGCTGCGCGTTCGCGCGCGCCAGCGCCTTGTTCAGTGCGAAATCGCCATACTTCGCGTCGCCGGCGATCGGCAAGCCGAGATGCGCGAGGTGCACCCGTATCTGATGGGTCCGACCCGTTTTGAGTTCCGCTTCGACGAGCACATAGTCGGACCAGCGGTCGACGAGGTTGAACACCGTATGCGAGGCCAGCCCATCGTCCTGCACGCGCACGCGGCGCTCCCCTTCCGGGGTCGAATACTTGAACAGCGGCGCCTTCACCGCGCGGCGCCGGCCCCAGTCGGATTGCCATTCGCCGTGCGCGCACGCGAAGTAGCGCTTGTCCATCCGGTTCTCGCGGATCTGCTCGTGCAGGGCGACGAGCGCCGTGCGCTTCTTCGCGAGCATCAGGATGCCGGACGTCTCGCGGTCGAGCCGGTGCACCAGTTCGAGGAATTTCGCGCGCGGGCGCGCCTGCCGCATCTGCTCGATCACGCCGAACGCGACGCCGCTGCCGCCGTGGACCGCGACCCCGGCCGGCTTGTCGATCACGAGCATCGCGTCGTCCTCGTACAGCACGTCGAAATTCGCGGGCGGCACGACCGGCGTGTCGGCGCGTGCGAGGTCGGCCGCGGCCACGCGCACCGGCGGCACGCGGACGAGGTCGCCCAGTTCCAGGCGGTACTGCGCGTCGATCCGGCCCTTGTTCACGCGCACTTCGCCGCTGCGCAGGATCCGGTAAATATGGCTTTTCGGCACGCCTTTACAGACGCGCAACAGGAAATTGTCGATACGCTGACCGGCCGAGTTTTCGTCGATCTCGATCATCGATACCTGGCCGCTTGCGACCGAATTCTGGGATATTTTGCCTAACTCATTCATACTGAATATAATTTTGCCCAGCCTGACGTTGTGGGTGGCCTGATCGGCCGGCCCCGGCTGAATTGGGCAAGGCGCAAGCGCAAACCGCTATTTTACTTGCGCCGGGGGTCCGCTGCTCGCCCCTAATCAAAGAGATGCAGCAAGTTGCACGCACGGCGCCGCCCGTCGGCAAGGATCGCGCCCACAGGCGGATTCGGTCGGCAAGGCGCCGCGGTAACGGAAAGTTGGTTGAAAAGAATTTGATCGGCAGCCCGACGGCGCGCAGTGCGTCCGCAGGCTGCCGGTTGCGAAAATTACGGCGTTGCGCCCGATTTGGCCCCGCGAAGCGTGCGGGGCTTGGCGACGTCAAACCAGGGAAGTACACCCCAAGCGGGAAAGTCGGGCTGGATTCGATACTCCCCGCTGCGGCCCAAGCCGCAGCATCTGCCGCCCGTCGGCGCGCGCGACGCATTGCGCGCGCCCGTGGCAATGCCCGGACAGGCTTAGCGCGCTTTTGCAGCGTGCGGTGTGTGAACGCCGTGCTTTGAAGCCGTATTCGCAGGTGCCCTATGGCCGCCGGCCCCGTCTTTCGGGCCCAAGCGCCTCTTCAGGCAATTCTCCCCGCCAGCGTTCCCGCTCCAGCGTGCTCGTGACAACACAACAAGGTGCGGCCTGCCGTCGTTCCCGCCCTCGCGACTGACAACCGCGAGGCGCCGGCAGCGGAGCCGCCTGGAGTCGTTCATGAAACGCATGCTGTTCAATGCGACGCAGCAGGAGGAGCTGCGCGTCGCCATCGTCGATGGGCAAAAGCTCATCGACATCGACATCGAAACCGCCGGGCGCGAACAGCGCAAAGGCAATATCTACAAAGGTGTCATCACCCGTATCGAGCCGTCGCTCGAAGCGTGCTTCGTCAACTACGGCGAAGACCGCCACGGCTTCCTGCCGTTCAAGGAAGTCGCCCGCCAGTACTTCAAGGACGGCATCGACATGCGCTCCGCGCGCATTCAGGATGCGCTGCGCGAAGGCCAGGAGCTGATCGTCCAGGTCGAGAAGGAAGAGCGTGGCAACAAGGGCGCCGCCCTCACCACCTTCATCTCGCTCGCCGGCCGCTACCTCGTGCTGATGCCGAACAATCCGCGCGGCGGCGGCGTGTCGCGCCGGATCGAAGGCGACGAGCGCCAGGAACTGCGCGAAACGATGGCGCAACTGCAGATTCCGGACGGCATGAGCATGATCGCCCGTACCGCGGGCATCGGCCGCAGCGCCGAGGAACTGCAATGGGACCTGAATTACCTGCTGCAACTGTGGCGCGCGATCGAAGCGGCGTCGCAAAGCGGCAACGCCGGCCAGCCGATGCTGATCTATCTGGAATCGAGCCTCGTGATCCGCGCGATCCGGGACTATTTCCAGCCCGATATCGGCGAAATCCTGATCGACACGAACGAAATCCACGATCAGGCCCGTGCGTTCATGGACATCGTGATGCCGGACAACGTCGCGAAGGTGAAGCGCTACCACGACGACGTGCCGCTGTTCTCGCGTTTCCAGATCGAGCACCAGATCGAAACCGCGTACTCGCGCACGGTGCCGCTGCCGTCCGGTGGCGCGATCGTGATCGACCACACCGAAGCGCTCGTCGCGATCGACGTGAACTCGGCCCGCGCGACCAAGGGCGCGGACATCGAGGAAACGGCCACCCGCACGAACCTCGAAGCGGCCGACGAAGTCGCCCGCCAGCTGCGCCTGCGCGACCTCGGCGGCCTGATCGTGATCGATTTCATCGACATGGAATCGGCGAAGAGCCAGCGTGAAGTCGAGCAGCGCCTGAAGGACGCGCTCAAGCACGACCGTGCGCGCGTGCAGATGGGCAAGATCTCCCGCTTCGGCCTGATGGAGCTGTCGCGCCAGCGCCTGCGCCCGGCGCTGTCGGAAGGCAGCCACGTGACGTGCCCGCGCTGCAACGGCACCGGCCACATCCGCGATACCGAATCGTCCGCGCTGCAGGTCCTGCGGATCATTCAGGAAGAAGCGATGAAGGAAAACACCGCGGCGATCCACTGCCAGGTGCCGGTCGAGGTGACCGCCTTCCTGCTGAACGAAAAGCGTCAGGAAATCAACAAGATCGAGTCGCGCTTCAAGGTCGGCATCGTGCTGATCCCGAACAAGCACCTCGATACGCCGCACTACAAGCTCGAGCGCCTGCGTCACGACGACGCGCGCCTCGACGATCCGCGCGCATCCTGGAAGATGGCCGAGGAAGCGGCCCGCGAGCTCGAGTCGGAAACCGGCTACAGCAAGCGTGCGGCCGAAGTGAAGCCGAAGCAGGAAGCCGCGGTCAAGGGCATCACGCCCGAGCGTCCGGCACCGAGCCCGGCGCCGCAGCGTCCGGTCGAACCCGTTGCGGCCCCCGCCCCGGCGCCCGTCGCCGCGGCAAGCGGCGGCTTCATCGGCTGGCTGAAGGGCCTGTTCGGCGTGTCGCCGGCACCGGCGCCCGCACCGGTCGCGCCAGCCCCGGCGAAGGAGCAGGCAGCCCGCCCGGCTCGCGAGCGCACCGAAAAGACCGAGCAGCGCGGCGGCGATCGCAACCGCAACCGTCGCGGCGGCGCCCAGCAGGCGCAAGGCGGCCGTGACCAGGCAGCCGCCGGCCGTGGCCAGCCGCAACGCCAGGAGCGCGAAGGCAAGGAAGTGCGCGAACCGCGTGAAGGCCGTGAGCCGCGCGAGGGTCGTGAGCTGCGTGAGGGCCGCGAGGGTCGCGAAAACCGCGAAGGTCGTGAAAACCGTGAGGGTCGCGAAGGCCGCGAGGGCCGTGGCCCGCGCGAAGGTCGCGAGCCGCGTGAAGCCCGTGAGCCGCGCGAACCGCGTGAAAACCGCGAACCGCGCGAGCGCGTCGAACAGCCGGAAGGCGTCGAAGCAGCCGGCCGTGGCGAGCGCCAGGAACGCGGCGAGCGTCGCGAGCGCGGCGAACGCCGCAAGCCGACCCAGCATGCGGCCACGCTCGAAACCGTCACCCGCGGCGAAAACCATCCGGAACCGGAAACCGACAAGGCTGTTGCAGAAGCCCTGCCCGGCGCGGAACTGGCAGCCGATGCGGAAGCCGGCGCACGTGACGGCGAAGAACGCCGCCGTCGCCGTCGCGGCCGCCGCGGCGGTCGTCGCGAGCGCGAGGAAGACGGCTCGGTCGACCAGGCCGAGCAAGGCGCCGAAGGCGAAGTCGCGGCGCAAGCCGTGACGCCGGTCGCGGCCGAACCGGCCCACACTGCCGCACCGGTAGTCGTCGCGGCCGCGGCCAGCGCGGTCGCCGTGGAAGCCGTCGCCGAGCAGCATGCCGCACCAGCCGCTGTCGAAGCGCAGCCGGCGCCGGCACACGCCGAAGCGGCTCCGGCCGCCCCGGTCGAGCCCGTCGTCGCCGTCCAGGCAGCAGAACCGGCACCGGTCGCACCGGCGGTCGCGGAAGCGGGCCCGGCGCCGGTCGCGGTATCGCCGACCGATGCGTTCGAAGTGCCGGCGGCCGCGCCGGTCGCTGTCGACGCGCCGCAAGCCGCGCCGGTCGCTGTCGAGGCGCCGCAAGCCGCACCGGTCGAGCCAGCCGCACCGGCCGTCGCGATCGAAGCCGCTCCGGTGGCAGTCGAACCGGCACCGGTCGAAGCAGCACCGGTCGAAGCAGCGCCTGTCGACGCAGCACCGGTCGAGGCCGTCGCCGCACCGGCACCGACGCCGGCTCCCGCACAACCGGCAGCCGCGCCCGCTTCGGCGAGCCTGGATGTCGTGCTGGAGCAGGCCGGTCTCGTCTGGGTGAACACGGACGCCGACAAGTTCGCGGCCGCGCAGGAAGCCGCATCGCGACTCCCGCGCCCGGCCCGCGTGCCGCGCGAACGCAAGGTGCTGCCGCCGGCCGATACGGCCCCGATGCAGCAGGTCGAAACGACGCACCACTGAACGGCGCATCGCACGACCTAGGAAAAGCCCGCCTCCGGCGGGCTTTTTCACGTCCGCGCTGCGGGTTTCCGCCCACCGGCCCCGCCGGCCGGTTGCGGCTAAAATAGCAGTCTGGTTCGCACTTCTTCCAACATGTCCCGACGCATCATTCCCCTCGCCGACGTCAGCGGGATGCCGGACGTCTCCGGCGTCGCGCATGCCCCCGACGGCACGCTGGCCGACACGTTCGCCCGGCCGCTGCGCGACCTGCGCATTTCGGTGACGGATCGCTGCAACTTCCGTTGCGTGTACTGCATGCCGCGCGCGGTCTTCGACAAGGACTATCCGTTCCTGCCGCACAGCGCGCTGCTTACGCACGAGGAAATCGAGCGCGTCGCGCGGCTCTTCGTCGCACACGGCGTCGAGAAGATCCGCATCACGGGCGGCGAGCCGCTGCTTCGCAAGAACCTCGAATTCCTGATCGAGCGGCTCGCGCGCCTGACGACGCACGCAGGCCGCCCGCTCGACCTGACGCTGACGACCAACGGCTCGCTGCTCGCGCGCAAGGCGCGCGCGCTGAAGGACGCCGGGCTCACGCGCGTCACGGTCAGCCTCGATGCGCTCGACGATACGCTGTTCAAGCGCATGAACGACGCGGAGTTCGCGAGCGCCGACGTGCTCGACGGCATCTTCGCCGCACAGGCCGCGGGCCTCGCGCCGGTCAAGGTCAACATGGTCGTGAAGCGCGGCACCAACGACAGCGAGATCCTGCCGATGGCCGAGCGTTTTCGCGGCACCGGCGTGATCCTGCGCTTCATCGAATACATGGACGTCGGCACGTCGAACGGCTGGAACATGACCGAGGTGCTGCCGTCGGCGGACGTCGTCGCGCGCATCGCCGAACATTTCCCGCTCGTGCCGCTCGAGCCGCACACGGCGGCCGAGACCGCGCAGCGCTGGGGCTATGCGGACGGCAGCGGCGAGATCGGCGTGATCTCGAGCGTCACGCAGGCCTTCTGCGGCGACTGCACGCGCGCGCGGCTGTCGACCGAAGGCAAGCTGTACCTGTGCCTGTTCGCGTCGACGGGGCACGATCTGCGTGCGCTCGTGCGCGGCGGCGCGACCGATGCCGAGATCGCGACCGCGATCGCCCGCATCTGGCACGCGCGCACCGACCGCTATTCGCAACTGCGCGGCAGCGCATCGGCCGACGGCGCCGGCAAGCGCGTCGAAATGTCGTATATCGGCGGCTGACGCACGCCGCTCTGTCCATCCGCGCACGATGCCCGCTCCCGCCTCCCCGTCGATCGCCGGCCTGCTGCTCGCGGGCGGGCGCGCCACGCGCATGGACGGCGTCGACAAGGGCCTGCAACTGCTCGACGGTACGCCGCTCGCGCTGCACGTACTGCGCCGGCTGTCGCCGCAGGTCGACGAGACGGTGATCAGCGCGAATCGCCATGCCGATCGCTATGCCGAACTCGGTGCGCCGTTCGACGCGCGCATCGTCGCCGACGAAACCCCCGACTTCCCCGGGCCGCTCGCGGGCCTGCTTGCCGGCATGCGCGCGGCGCGCGCACCGCTGGTCGCGTGCTCGCCGTGCGATACGCCCTATCTGCCCGCCGACCTCGTCGCGCGGCTGCATGCGGCGCTCGACGCGCAACAGGCCGATATCGCGATGGCGGTCACCGTCGACGCGCAGCAGATGCGCTCGCCGCAGCCGACGTTCGCGCTGCTGCGCACGTCGCTGGCGGACGACCTCGCCGCCCGACTCGCGGCCGGCGACCGCAAGATGCGTGCGTGGTACGCACGCCACACGACGGTCGAAGTCGAGTTTCGCGACGAGCGTGCGTTTTACAATGCCAATTCCTGGCAGGAACTGGCCGCGCTGGCCCGCCGTTGACGGCCCCGCGCCGTTCCCGCCCGGCGTCTGCCGCACGCGAAACCCGCGCCCCGGCACCCTCCTCGCGCCACCGGCCACGAACCCGATACGCCTTGCGGCGCAGTCCGACTGATGATCACGCAATCCTCGCCCGCCTCCCGAACCGCACCCGACCCCGATGCCCCGCTGTCGCTCGCCGACGCGCAGGCACTCGCGTGCCGCTTCGCGGTGCCCGTCGACGCGTGCGATACGGTGGCGCTGCGCGAGGCGCTCGATCGCGTGCTCGCGGCCGACGTGAGCGCGCCATTCGACATTCCCGCGTACGACAACTCGGCGATGGACGGCTATGCGTTCGACGGCGGAGCCGCGGCACTCGCGTCGGCGCAGGGCGAGGTCGCGATGACGGTTGTCGGCACCGCGTTCGCCGGCCATCCGTTCGACGGCGCCGTGGCGGCCGGTGCATGCGTGCGCATCATGACGGGCGCGCCGATGCCGGCCGGATGCGACACGGTGATTCCGCAGGAACGCGTTCGCGTCGACGGCGACGCGATTCGCTTCGCCGCGCACGACGTCGCGCGCGGCGCGAACTGCCGCAAGGCCGGCGAGGATCTCGCGCGCGGCACCTGTGCGCTCGCCGCGGGCCGCATTTTGCGGCCGTCCGATCTCGGCCTGCTCGCGTCGTTCGGCATCGCCGACGTCACGGTGCGCCGGCGCGTGCGCGTCGCCGTGTTCTCGACCGGCGACGAGTTGCGCGAGCCCGGCGAACCACTCGGCCGCGGCGCGCTGTACGACAGCAATCGCGGGATGCTGATCGCAATGCTCGAACGGCTGCACGTGGACGCGATCGATCTCGGGATCGTCCGCGACGACCCGGCCGCGCTCGAAGCCGCATTGCGCGACGCCATCGCCGCGCAGGCCGATGCGGTGATCACGTCCGGCGGCGTGTCGGTCGGCGAAGCCGATTTCACGCGCGACGTGATGGCCCGGCTCGGCGACGTGACGTTCGCGAGCCTCGCGCTGCGACCGGGCCGCCCGCTCGCGTGCGGTACGCTCGCCCGCGCGGCCGACGACGCCGGTCACGCGCTGTTCTTCGGCTTGCCCGGCAATCCGGTCGCGTCCGCCGTGACGTTCCATGCGATCGTGCGCCCCGCGCTGCTGACGCTGGCCGGCGCGCGCACGCCGCCGCCGGCCATGTACACGGCGCTCAGCACGCAACCGTTGAAGAAACGCCCCGGCCGCACCGACTACCTGCGCGGCATCGCGACGCGCGCCGCCGACGGTCAATGGCACGTCGTACCGGTCGGATCGCAAAGCTCGGCGTCGCTGAGCGGTCTCGCGGCCGCCAACTGTTTCATCGTCCTGGGCCACGATTCCGCGGCAGTCGACGCGGGCGCCCCGGTCGACATCCTGCCGCTCGACGGCCTGATCTGAATTCCAATCGGTATATTTCTACGGGGGCAATCCGCACATGAAGAAACAAATCTCGTCGATCGCCGCGGGGCAGACCGCCAAGGCGCTGATCCTCGTCTACCTGACGTTCAGCGTGCCGATCGTGCTGCTCGGCATTCTCGTTGCGTATATCCGTTACGGGATGGTCGAGTTGAGCACGATCCTGAGCGCACTGCTGCTGAACGCGATCCTCGGTTTCGTGCTGCTGTGGATCGCGTGCCATGCGTACAACTGGGTCGCATCGCGCTTCGGCGGCATCGAGATCGTGCTGTCCGATCCGCCGGAAGAAGCGTGAGCGGCACGCCGCTGATCCGCGCGGCCGACACGCGCGACGTCGGCACGATCCTCGCGCTGATGCGCGAGCTGGCCGAGTTCGAAAAGCTCACCGAGCTGTTCGTCGCGACCGAAGCCGATCTCGCCGACGCGCTGTTCGGCGAGCATCCTGCCGCCGAGGCACGCGTAGCCGAACAAGACGGCACGATCGTCGCGTACGCGCTGTTCTTCCACAACTATTCGACGTTCCTCGGCCGCCGCGGGCTCTATCTCGAGGATCTGTACGTGCAGCCGTCGCAGCGCGGCACGGGCCTGGGCACCGCGATGCTGCGCCATCTCGCGGCGCTCGCCGTCGAGCGCCGTTGCGCGCGCTTCGAATGGTCGGTGCTCGACTGGAATCAGCCGGCGATCGACTTCTACGAGAAGATGGGCGCGACCGTGCTGCCGGAGTGGCGCATCGTGCGCGTGACGGGCGACGCGCTGGACACGCTCGCCGCGCATTGAACGCGAGCCGGCTGCGCCGGTGACCGCTGCAAAGGAAAACGGGCGCCCGTTTCTTCTGTCCGACAGTTGCCAGCAACGCGCGTCACGCGTCGTCCGCGTCGGCGCCTTCGGCCTCTTCCGCGCCGAGCAACCCGGCCGCCGTATCGCCCGGCAACGCCTCGACCTGCTTCAGCTTGCGGTTCATCACACGTGTGCGCTGCTCGGCGGACTCGATCGAGCGCGTGACCGTTTCGAGCTGCGCCTTCGTGCGCGCGAGCACGTCGCCGAACTTGCCGAACTCCGTCTTGACCGCGCCGAGCACCTGCCACACCTCGCTCGAACGCTGCTCGATCGCGAGCGTGCGGAACCCCATCTGCAGGCTGTTGAGCAGCGCGGTGAGCGTGGTCGGCCCCGCGACCGTCACGCGATAGTCGCGCTGCAGCAGGTCGGTCAGCCCCGGGCGGCGCAGGATCTCCGCATAGAGCCCCTCGGTCGGCAGGAACAGCAGCGCGAAATCGGTCGTGTACGGCGGCGCGACGTACTTCTCGGCGATCGTGCGCGCTTCCATCCGCACCCGCGCCTCGAGCGCACGCGCCGCCTCCTCGACGGCCACCGCGTCGGCACGCTCCTGCGCGTCGATCAGCCGCTCGTAGTCTTCGCGCGGGAATTTCGCGTCGATTGGCAGCCACACCGGCGACGCGTCGCGCGTGCCGGCGTCCCGCCCCGGCAGCCGGATCGCGAATTCGACGCGCTCGGTACGCTTCGGCACCGTCACGACGTTCTTCGCGTACTGGTCGGGCGTAAGCATCTGTTCGAGCAGCGCCTCGAGCTGCACTTCGCCCCAGGTGCCGCGCGTCTTCACGTTGGTCAGCACCTTCTTCAGATCGCCGACGCCGGCCGCGAGCGTCTGCATCTCGCCGAGCCCGCGATGCACTTGTTCGAGCCGGTCCGACACGAGCTTGAACGATTCGCCGAGCCGCTGCTCGAGCGTCGCGTGCAGCTTCTCGTCGACGGTGCGGCGCATCTCCTCGAGCTTCGCCGCGTTGTTCGTCTCGATTTCCTTCAGCCGCTGTTCGAGCGTCGCACGCACCTCGCCGATCCGGCGGTCGTTCGCCTCGGTCAGTTGCGTGAGCTGCCGGTTCAGCGTGTCGCCGAACAGCCGCAGCGCGCCCGTTTGCTCCTCGCGTGCCTGCTGGGCCTGGCGCTGCACGCTCTCGCGCATCGCGTCGAACTGCTGCGCGTTGCCGGCGACGAGCTTGCCGAGCTGCTGCGCGAACCCCTCGATCTGGTTGTTCTGCACGGTCGCGACGCTCGTCAGTTGCGCGGCGAGTGTCTGCTGCAACTGGGCGAAGCTGCCGGCCAGCTCGGTACGCGAGCCGCGTGCGGTCTCGACGATCTCGCCGCGCAATTCGCGTTCGAGCCGCTCGACCGCGCGCGCCTGCGCATGCGCGGCGTCCTCGATCTGGTCGCCGAGCACGGCCGCGTCGTCGTGGCGGCCGCCGCCGCGCACGAGCGCGACGATCGCCACCGCGAGCGCGACGGCCAGCACGACGACCGCCGCAAGCAACAACGTCGTCGTCATGCGCGCGGCTTCCCGATCACGTCAGGGTTGATCGGATTCGGCGGCTGCCCCGCACGCGGCCCTTCGCCCAGTGCGGCGATCAGGTTGTCGGCGGCGAGATTGGCCATCGCGCGGCGAGTCTTTTCGGTCGCGCTCGCGATATGCGGCGTCAGCACGACGTTCGGCACCTCGAGCAGCGCCGGATGCACGCTCGGCTCGCCCTCGTACACGTCGAGGCCGGCCGCGGCGATCGTCCCGTCGCGCAGCGCGGCGGCCAGCGCCGCGTCGTCGACGATCCCGCCGCGCGCGATGTTGGTCAGCGTCGCGGTGGGTTTCATCTTCGCGAGCTCGGCCGCGCCGATCGTGTGATGGTTCTCCTTCGTGTACGGCAGCACGAGCACGACATGATCGGCGCGCGCAAGCAGCGCATCCTTCGACACGTATTCGGCATCCAGCTCGGCCTCGATCTCGGGCGCGACGCGCGACCGGTTGTGATAGATCACCTGCATCCCGAAACCGCGCGCGCGGCGCGCAAGCGCCTGGCCGATACGGCCCATCCCGATCACGCCGAGCGTCGAACCGTAGATGTCGGTGCCGAGGAAGCCGTCGTACGCCCACTTCCGCCAGTGACCGGCGCGCAGCCAGTGTTCGGATTCGGCGATCCGGCGTGCGGCGGCCATCATCAGCGCCCAGCCGAAATCGGCGGTCGACTCGTTCAGCACGTCGGGCGTGTTGGTGCCGAGCACGTTCGCCGCGTTGAACGCGGCCATGTCGAAGTTGTTGTAGCCGACCGCCATGTTCGCCACCACCCGCAGGCGCGGCGCCGCCGCGAGCGTGGCCGCGCCGACCGGGTCGCCGGCCGTCAGCGCGCCGTCCTTGTCGGCCAGACGCGCGGCAAGCGCGTCGGGCGCGAGCGCATCGCCGTCGTTCCAGTCGACGTCGAAATACTGCTTGAGCCGTTCGATCACGTCCGGAAAGATCGGACGCGCGACCAGGATCTTCTGCATCGCCATCTCCGCATACCGCGGACGGATCGCGGCGCGCGATGCGCCGCCGGAGCCGCCCGCTCGGGGTTGAAAAACGTCAGCTTACGCCGTGAAGAAAAGCCACGACGTCAGCAGGAATACCGGTATCAGCACGACGAGCGCCCAGCCGAGGTACGCGAAGAAGCTCGGCATCTTCACGCCGCGCGATTCGGCGATCGCCTTCACCATGAAGTTCGGCGCGTTGCCGATATAGCTGTTTGCGCCCATGAACACCGCGCCGGCGGAAATCGCGGCGAGCGTCGACGCGCCGGTCGTCATCAGTGTCTGCGCGTCGCCGCCCGCGAGGTTGAAGAACACGAGATAGGTCGGCGCGTTGTCGAGGAACGACGACAGGATGCCGGTCGCCCAGAAGTACATTGCGTCGACCGGCTTGCCGTCGGGGCCCGTGACGAGATGGACGATCTGCGCGAACGCGCCGTCCGCACCCGCGCGCAGGATCACGATCACCGGCGCGATCGTCACGAAGATGCCCGCGAACAGCTTCGCGACTTCCTCGATCGGCGCCCAGTTGAACGCGTTGCCGTCGCGCGCGGAACGCGGCGTCAGCGCGAGCGACGCGAGCGTCACGACCACGAGCGCGACGTCGCGCACGAGATTCTGCAGCGCGACGTGCGTGCCCCAAACGTCGAACGAGATGCCCGGCTTCCACACGCCGCTCATCAGCACGAGCGCGATCACGGCCGCCAGCAGCACGAAGTTGATCTTGCCGTCGATCGACAGCGCCGCGCCGTCGGGCGTCGGATCGAGCGCGGCCGGCCGCTCCTCGCCGCCCTTCCGGTAGAAGTACGTATCGAGCGCGAAGAACAGCGCGAGCAGCACCACGCAGATGAACAGCATCGGCAGCGCGAGATGCGTGGTCGTCCAGAAGAAGCTCACGCCGTTGAGGAAGCCGAGGAACAGCGGCGGATCGCCGAGCGGCGACAGCGAGCCACCCGCGTTCGCGACGAGGAAGATGAAGAAGATCACGACGTGCACGACATGCTTGCGGTTGTCGTTGGCGCGCAGCAGCGGCCGGATCAGCAGCATCGCGGCGCCCGTCGTGCCCATCACGCTCGCGAGCAGCGTGCCGAGCGCGAGGATCGCGGTATTCAGCTTCGGCGAACCGTGCAGGTTGCCATTCACGCAGATGCCGCCCGCGACCGTATAGAGCGCGGTGAGCAGCACGATGAACGGAATGTATTCCTCGAGCAGCGCATGCACGAGCGTGCCGAACGCGGCGCCGGCGCCGAACGCGACCGCGAACGGCGCGAGAAACACGATCGCCCAGCCGGCCGCGATCTTGCCGAAGTGGTGATGCCAGAACACCGGGGCGATGAGCGGGAACAGCGCGATGGACAGCAGGATCCCGGCGAACGGGATGCCCCAGAGCGCGGACAGCGTGGCACCGTCGAGCGTGGCGGCCGATGCGAGCGCGGGAGTGGCGCCAAGCGCGATTCCCGACGCCATGCCCGCCCAGGCGGCATGTCGTTTCATGCGGAACTTCCTTGTTCGAGTAACGGTGAATGCGGCAGGCGCGTCATGCGCCCCGTACGACGATCGCGTGCACGCGGTACGGGCCGTGTGCGCCCAGAATGATCGTTTGCTCGATGTCGCCCGTGCGCGATGGGCCCGACACGAAATTGACCGCGCGCGGCAGCTCGCCGCGCTCCGCGCGAATCAGCGCGAACGCGTCTTCATGACCGGCGACGATGCGCGACGCCGGCACGATCGCGATGTGGGTTTCCGGCAAAAGACCGGCCGATGCGTAAGTGTCGGGACCGGACAGCAGCACCAGCGACCCCGTTTCGGCGGTCGCGCAGAAGCAGCCGGTCAGGCCGACGAGATCGCCGTCGCGCGGCTTGCGGCACTCGACCGACAGGCCGGCGCCGGCCCAGTCGAAATCGGCCAGCGTGCGCCATGCGACGGCCTGCGTCGGCAGACCCTGAGCAGCAAGATAGCGGGCGGCGGCGGCAGGCACGTCGGCCAGCGTCGCGACTTCGTCGACCGTGGTCGACAGGCGCCCCGCTTCGTCGACGAAAGCAGCGACGAGGTCGGCCGGCGCCGGCGGGCGCGGGCCCTGCGGATGCCGCGCGAGATAGTCGGCGACGCCGTCGCGCTCCGCTGCATCGGGTTCGGCCGCGCGCCCCTGCGCCGCGCGAATGCGCGCGAGGATCTGGCGACGGGCGGCGGAAGTGTCCATGAACGGTCCTCGTGACGTTGGCGTGCAATACGTCGGATTATACCGGCCCCCCCTGGCGCGACACACCTTCGGCCGAACGGCCAACGCCTACTTCGACGCGTCTTCCTCGACCGGCTGCGCGATGCCGAACACCTGGCGCAGGTACGCGAGATAGGCCTTGTCGTCGCACATGCTCTTGCCCGGCGAATCCGACAGCTTCGCGACCGGCTGACCGTTGCAGCGAACCATCTTGATCACGATCTGCAGCGGCACGTAGCCGAGATCGTTGGTGAGGTTGGTGCCGACGCCGAACGCGAGCTTGCAGCGGCCGCGGAACCGTTCGTACAGCTGCATGACCTTCGGGATGTCGAGCGCGTCCGAGAACACGAGCACCTTGGTGCGCGGGTCGCAGCGGTTCGCCTCGTAGTGGCGCAGCATCCGCTCGCCCCAGTCGAACGGATCGCCCGAATCGTGGCGCGCGCCGTCGAACAGCTTGCAGAAATACATGTCGAAGTCGTTCAGGAACGCGTCCATCCCGTAGACGTCCGACAGCGCGATCCCGAGGTCGCCGCGATATTCCTTCGCCCACATCTCGAAGCCGTAGATCTGCGAATCGCGCAGCCGCGGGCCGAGCGCCTGGCACGCCTGCAGGTATTCGTGCGCCATCGTGCCGAGCGGCGTGATGTCGTGCTTCATCGCGTACAGCACGTTGCTCGTGCCCGCGAACTGCGGGCCGAGCCCGTCGCGCAGCGTGAGCGCGACTTCCTCGTGCCAGACCTTCGAGAAGCGCCGGCGCGTGCCGTAGTCGGCGATCTTGCAGTCGGCGAATTCGGGCTTCGCGCCGAGCAGCTTGATCTTCTCGCGCAGCCGCTCGCGCCCTTCGCGATAGTCGGGCTCGCGCTGCGTGTTGCGGAAATAGACTTCGTTGACGATCGCGAGCACCGGGATCTCGAACAGGATCGTGTGCAGCCACGGCCCCTCGATCACGACGTCGATCTCGCCGTTGCCCTTCGGCGACGGCGTGATCGAGATGTACTTCTCGTTCAGGTGGAACAACGCGAGGAAGTCGACGAAGTCGCTCTTGATGAAGCGCATCCGCCGCAGGTAGTCGAGTTCGACGTCGGAAAAGCGCAGCGAGCACAGGCCGCGCACCTCGTCGCGAATCTCGTCGATGTACGGCACGAGATCGACGCCGGGCGTGCGGCAGCGGAACCGGTATTCGACGTTTGCAGCGGGAAAGTGATGCAGGACGACCTGCATCATCGTGAACTTGTAGAGATCCGTGTCCAGCAGCGAAGTGATGATCATGATGACGGCAGCGCCAATATCGTGACAGGGCACCGGCGCACCGCGCGCCGCCCGGTCTGTCGGCCATGTTACCCGAATGCGGGCCCGACCATCGTGAAACCGGCCGCCGCCTTGCCGTATCGTGCCGGTGCCTGGCGTACGGGTATCCGTGTCGCGCGCCCCATAAACTAATCACGAAACGATATAAGCCGGATAGCCGACCTCGTCATGCGGGTTTGGCGCTTCAGTTACAATGCCGCTTTTGGCGCAAACGCCACCCCATATACCGCCAAGCAGGAGCGTTTTAATGACTCACGTTGTGACCGAAGGCTGCATCAAGTGCAAATACACGGATTGCGTGGATGTGTGCCCGGTGGATTGCTTCCGTGAAGGTCCCAACTTTCTCGCCATCGATCCGGACGAGTGCATCGACTGCGCCGTGTGCGTCGCCGAATGCCCGACCAATGCGATCTATGCCGAAGAAGACGTTCCGGGCGACCAGCAGCAGTTCACCGAGCTGAACGCCGAGCTGGCGAAGAACTGGCCGTCGATCACGAAGACCAAGCCGGCGCCGGCCGACGCGGACGAATGGAAGGACGTGCAGGACAAGCTGCACCTGCTCGAGCGCTGATCGCACGGCGGCGACCGCAAAAAAATTTCATGCGTCGCGGCTTCGAAGTGTTGACAGGTTAGCGAACACTCCATACAATCTCGTTTCTCTGCTGTTGCTTGTTTGTTCCCCGATAGCTCAGTCGGTAGAGCGCCGGACTGTTAATCCGTAGGTCCCTGGTTCGAGCCCAGGTCGGGGAGCCAAAAACGCAAAAGCCCGTTGAAAGTGGACGGGTTTTTTGTTGGAAAACATAGCACGCAGATGTACCGATTTATTCCCCGATAGCTCAGTCGGTAGAGCGCCGGACTGTTAATCCGTAGGTCCCTGGTTCGAGCCCAGGTCGGGGAGCCAAATAGCGAAAGGCCCGTCATTCGACGGGCCTTTTGTTTTTCCGGCCCCCTTGTCCGCCTTCCTGCGTTGCGTGACCCGGTCATGCGCATGCTAGAGTCTCTGTCCCGCATCCGCATCCGGTTCCGTCGATGAAGCATCGCCTCCTCCGTTTCGCCCCCGCCGCCCTCCTGCTCTCCGCCGTCGCCGCCGCACCGCTCGCGCACGCGGAGGAAGTCGGCAGCGTCAACACCCATTTCCGCGTCACGGGTTCCGATCGCGTGGTCGTCGAGGCCTATGACGATCCGGTCGTGAACGGCGTGACCTGCTACGTGTCGCGCGCGCGCACCGGCGGGATCAAGGGCACGCTCGGCGTCGCCGAGGATCCGAGCGAAGCGTCGATCGCGTGCCGGCAGGTCGGCCCGATCAGCTTCAAGGAACCGCTCAAGCAGCAGGCCGACGTATTCAGCGAACGCATGTCGTTCATCTTCAAGACGCTGCACGTCGTGCGCGTGGTCGACAAGAAACGCAACACGATCGTCTATCTGACCTACAGCGACCGCATCGTCAGCGGCAGCCCGAAGAACGCCGTCACCGCGGTGCCGATGCCGGCCGGCACGACGATTCCGGTCAAGTAAGCCCGCACCCGCCGGGGGCGCGAGCGATACACTGTCGGTTCGACCGCTCCCGCGCCCGATCATGTCCGCCACCCGCCTTCCCGATTCCGCACGCTACTGGCGCACGCCGCTCGTGCCGGACGCGGACCTGCTCACGGCCACCTATCGCGATCACGCGTTCGCGCCCCACTGGCACGATGCGTACACGATCCCCGTGATTCTCGAAGGCGCGGAACGCTTCACCTATCGCGGCAACGGCTATGTCGCCGAAACGGGCACCGTGCCCGTGATCAATCCCGGCGAAGTGCATACGGGGTCGCGTGCCGCCGACGAGGGCTGGTGCTATCGCGTCAGTTACATGCCGGTGGAATTCATCCGCGAACTCGCGAGTGCAGTCGCGGGCCGCCCGCAGGATCCGCCATGGTTCGCCCCCGGCGTGATCCGCGACGCCGATCTGGCGGCCCGGCTCACGCTCGCGCATCGGATGCTGGAAGCCGGCAGCGAGCGCGCGCTGTCGTCGCATGCGGCCGACGGTCCGGCTACCGACGCGCCGCGCGTCTACGATCCGCTCGCCGCCGAAACCGCGATGCTCGACGGGCTGTCGACGCTGATCGTGCGCCATGCCGACGTGCGGCCGCAACCGGCGCCGCTCGCGGCCGACGAACCGCGCGTCGACGCGATGCGCGAGCGGCTCGCCGCCGATCTGACGTCCGCGGTGACGCTCGACGACGTCGCGCAGGCGGTCGGCCTGTCGCCGTTCCACGCCGCGCGTCTGTTCACGCGTACGACCGGCATGCCGCCGCATGCGTGGCGCAACCAGCTGCGGCTGCAGCGCGCGCTGGCACCGTTACGCGCGGGCGTGCCGGTCGCCGATGTCGCCGCGGCCAGCGGCTTCGTCGACCAGAGCCACTTCACGCGGCATTTCAAACGGATGTTCGGCGTGCCGCCCGGGCGCTGGCAGGCAAGCTGACGCACGGCTTCCCGCCGTCGTCGGTCGGACCGCACCGCGCAGCGACCCGCCGCGCCGGCCGACACTCGGGCACCGACCCCGCTCCCGCGAGCGCAAGAACATACAAGCCGGCCCGCCACCGGCCCGCTATCCTCCAGCTCATGGAGGAGCGCTACTTGAACGAGACACCCGCCTCACCCCCGCGCCGCCCGCTCAACGAATGGCTCGATGGCGCGCGCGACACGATTCCGATGATGATCGGCGCCGCGCCGTTCGGCGTGATTTTCGGCACGCTCGTCGGCAGCGGCCCGCTTGCCGCCTGGCATGGCGCGCTGATGTCGCTCGCCGTGTTCGCGGGGTCCGCGCAGTTCATCGCGCTCGGCCTGATCGCCGGCAGCGCGAGCTTCGCCGTCGTGCTCGCCACGACGCTGATCGTGAACCTGCGCCACCTGCTGTACAGCGCGACGCTCGCGCCCTATGTCGCACACCTGCCGCTGCGCTGGCGCGCGACGCTCGGCGCGTTGATGACCGACGAAGTGTTCGCGGTCGCCTACGGGCACTACCGGCACTACCCGCCCGGCACGATCGGCCCCCACTACTTTTTCGGCTCCGGGCTCGCGATGTACCTGAACTGGCAGGTCTGGACGCTCGCGGGCATCGGCTTCGGCACGGCGTTCCCGGGCCTGCAGTCGCTCGGCCTCGACTTCGCGATGGCGGCGACCTTCATCGCGATCGTCGTCCCGCAGCTCGGCACGCTGCGCTACTTCGCGGCGGCCGCGACGGCCGGCACGCTCGCGTACTTCTGGCAGGGCTGGCCGTACAAGCTCGGGCTGCTCGGCGCGGTCGCCGCCGGCGTCGCGATCGGCGTCGTGCTCACGCTGCGGCACGATCGCACGCGGGCCCGCTCTCGCCCGGAGGCCGCATCGTGAACTACGCGCTGTTGATCCTCGGGATGGCCGTCATCACGTATGCGATCCGCTCGACGCTGTTCCTGTTCGGCGAGCGGCTGACGTTCCCGCCGCTCGTGCGGACCGCGCTCGGCTTCGTGCCGGTCACCGTGCTGACCGCGATCATCGTGCCGATGACCGTCTCGCCGCACGGCGGCACGGCCGAGCTGACGTGGCGCAATCCGCAGCTCGTCGGCGCGCTCGCGGCCGTGCTCGTGTCGGCCGCGACCCGCCGGCCGCTCGTCACCATCGCGGCCGGGCTCGCGGTGTTCTTCCTGTGGCAAGGGGTCGTCATCCCGCACTGGCCGCCCGCCTGAGCGCACGCTCCATCGCGCGCGCTCAAGTTTCCGCGCGGCCCGCCGATATAGGAGAGGAAGACCCGCCACCGGCCCCGGCGCGCATCGG
Organism: Burkholderia sp. BCC0398; assembly: GCF_902833245.1. NCBI lineage: Bacteria > Pseudomonadati > Pseudomonadota > Betaproteobacteria > Burkholderiales > Burkholderiaceae > Burkholderia > Burkholderia sp. BCC0398. The sequence goes on along the minus strand of NZ_CADFEM010000021.1, from coordinate 19,889 downwards.
TCAGTCGACGCGGCGCCCGCTCCGGTGCGCCGCGCCGGCGCCGGCTTGCGCGGGCCGTCATCGAGATGATTCATGGGCCAGATCACCCTTTCCCTCAAGGACGACACGCTCGAGTCCCTGCGCAAGGACTACGACGCGTTCGTGCGCGTATCGCTGAAACTCGACCCGCAATTCGCGACGCCGTCGTTCGAGGATTTCCTGCGCGCCAAGCTGCTCGACAACATGGTGCCGCTGACCGAGCACGCCGTGCAGCGGATGCTGCAGGGCGGCCAGTACGCATGGGCCAAGCGCACGCTCGACAAGGAATTTCCGGACGTCGTCGCGATCCTGATGCGGCAGGCCGGCGAATTCGGCTTCGGCTTCGCGTCGCGCTCCGAATGGACGCCCGACGAGCTCGCGAAGGCATGCCGCGACTGGGCGAAGGCGATCGTCGCCGAAGCACAGGGCGACGCGTCGCTGATCGACCCGCTCGCGTCGCAGATCAAGGCGGCGGCGCAGGACATCCAGACGCTCGAGGAACTGATGCAGACGCCCGCGTGGCGGCTCGCGGAATCGCTGCGGCAGCGGATCTACGAGGCCAAGCTCGCATGCGAGATGAGCGTCGGCAGCACCGCGCGCGACAAGCTCGGCGAACTGCGCGGGCTGCTGCGGCTCGGGCTCGCGCACGGCTCGTTCCAGAAGCAGGAAGCGCAGCAGATCATGGAATACCTGCGGCTGCTGAAGCCGGAGATCTTCGTCGAGGAACCGTACGACGTCTTCGCGCGCCTCGCCGCGTGGCTGCGCAGCGTATTCACGCCGGCTGCGGTGCGGCCGGCCCAGGGCCAGGGGCAAGGCCAGCGCCGGCCGTAAGTACGCGTCCCGCTTATTACCCCACGAAGACGGCCCGATTCGCGCAAAGCGAACCGGGCCGCCGGACGATCGCCCGTCGCGACGCGCCGTCCGAAAACACGCGTCGCAACGGCGCCGGACACCGCTTACTGCGTGGCGCCCTGGGCCGATGCGCCGCCCTGCGCGCCGACCGAGGCGCCGCCTTCGGTCGCGTCGTCGGCCTTCTTCTTGGCCGAGCCCGCATGGCTCTTGGCCGACTTCGCCGCATGCTTCGTGTGCTTCTTGGTCGAATGGACGGCCGACGACGTCGTATCCTTCGCGCCATCGGCTGCCGCGCCGACCGCATCGGTCGCGCCGCCCGTCGCATTGCCCGACGCGTTCACGCCGGCACCACCCTGCACGCCTGCGCCGACACCTGCCGCCGGAGCCTGCGTCTGTACGCCGGCACCCGCCGCGCCTTGCGCCGTCGTGCCCGTCTGGGCGAATGCGGCCGAAGTGGCGAACGCCGTCAGCGCGGCACCGATCAGCATCGTACGAATCTTGGACATGGCAATTCTCCTCAAGAAGTTGTGCGCCCGGTCCGCAGCGATGCGGACCGTCGCGTTCCCGCCGCAACACGCAGCAGGTACGACAGAAGACCCGCGGCCCACGCGGCCGGTTCGCGAATCTCTCAGACTGTTACCCACCGTTTCATTTGCTGACGAATCGCTCACAGTCCTTTACAACGTGCGGCGGCGGCCCGCGCTCGCGTGCCGGCCCGCGGTGCCGTATGATGCGGAGCGTTTCCTCCCGCGCACCGCGCACCTTCCTCGTCATGCCCAATCTGGATTTCACGCTGACCGGCGAATACGTCGAGCTGCACAACCTTCTCAAGATCACCGGCCTCGCGGACAGCGGCGGCACCGCGAAGCTGATCGTCGCGTCCGGCGCGGTGAAAGTCGACGGCGCGGTCGAGCTGCGCAAGACCTGCAAAATCCGCGCGGGCCAGGTCGTACTGCTCGGCGACACGCGCATCGCGGTACGCGAGGCATAGCACCCGTTCACGCTGATAACGGGCTTGCGCAGGCCCTGGCCGTTCCCCTGCCCGCGACATGGCCATCGGCGCACGCGTTCGACACGGTACGAATAAAGCCGTAAGCTAGCCGTCTCTCAAAATAACGACATACAGCGCGGGCCCGCATCCGCGCGAGCGCCCATTCCATGTCGCATTCCGGTCTCACGCGGACGGCCGCCGCGCCGCCGTCCCTGTCCAGTCATGCCGCCGATACCGCGCGCCTCGCCGCACCGCTCGCGATCGCGCAACTGTCCCAGATGGCGATGAGCGTCACCGACACGGTGCTGCTCGGCTCGCTCGGCCCCGATTCGCTCGCGGCGGGCGGGCTCGGCGCGAACTTCTTCTTCGTGATCGTGACGATCCTGCAAGGCGTGCTGTCGTCGGTCAGCGTGAGCGTCGCGCACGCGCGCGGCGCGCAGGCCGAGGATCGCGTGCCGCACATCTACTGGACGGGCTTCGCGCTGTCCGTGCTGCTCGCGATTCCGGCGATCGTCGCGCTGTCGCTGGCCGAACCGATCCTGCTGATGTTCCACGAGCCGCCGCTGCTCGCGCATCACGTCGGCGAATACACGGGCATCCTGCGCTTCGCGGCGCTCGGCAGCCTGATCGGCGTCGGGCTGATGCGCGCGTTCCTGCCAGCGATCGGTGCCGCGCGGCGGCTGTTGTGGGTATCGATCGGCGGCGTCGGCGTCAACGGCGTGCTGAACTACGGGCTGATCCACGGCGCATTCGGACTGCCGCGCCTCGGCTTTCTCGGCTCGGCCGTCGCGACGACGATCACGATCTGGCTCACCGCGCTCGCGCTGATCTGGCTGCTGCACGGCCGGCAGCGCTTTCGCCATTTCGTGACCGCCGCGCGCCCGAAGCTGCCCGTGATGGGCGAACTGATCGGCATCGGCTGGCCGGTCGCGATCACGTACGGCGTCGAATCGACGCTGTTCCTCGCCACCGGCCTCACCGTCGGCGTGCTGGGCGCGACGTCGCTCGCCGCGCACCAGATCGCGCTGAACGTCGCGTCGGTGTCGTTCATGGTGCCGCTCGCGATCGGCCAGGCGGCCAACGTGCGCGTCGGCTACTGGATCGGCGCGGGTTCGCCCGTCGCCGCGCGGCACGCGGGCTTCGTCGCGCTCGCGCTCGGCGTCGGCTTCATGTCGCTGTCCGGCCTCGTGATGATCGTCGCGCCGCATACGATCGTCGGCCTGTACCTGCACCTCGACGACCCGGCCAACGCGGCCACGGTGTCGCTCGCCGCGTCGCTGCTCGGCATCGCCGCGGTGTTCCAGATCGTCGACGGGATGCAGACCGTCGGGTCCGGTGCGCTGCGCGGCCTGAAGGACACGCGCATCCCGATGCTCGCCGCGACCCTCGGCTACTGGGGCATCGGCTTCCCGACCGGCTACTGGTTCGCCTTCCACGCGGGCCTGGGCGCGCGCGGCCTGTGGTGGGGGCTCGCGGCGGGCCTCGCGAGCGTCGCCGTGCTGATGGCATGGCGCTTCCACCGCAAGACCGCGTCGCTGATCGCGGCGGCGCGCTAGCGCCGGTTTGCGCGCGTCACGCGCCGTGGGCACGACACGACGCGAAATCGCGGCCGGCGCTATGCTTGTCGGCTGAACCGCTCGAGACGCCGCGCCAGCGGCGCGACTGCCTCACGATACGTCTGATTACGCCTGACGCCGCGCGACGACGCGCGGCCTTTCCCCTTTCCAGGAGGAGTGCATCATGAATGAAGCAGTTCGGATGGAACGCGACACGTTCGGCGAGATCGCCGTGCCGGCCGACCGGCTCTGGGGCGCGCAGACCGAGCGCTCGCTGCAGAATTTCCGGATCTCGACGGAGAAGCAGTCGCCCGAGCTGATCCACGCGCTCGCGATCGTCAAGCGGGCCGCGGCGGCCGTCAACCAGTCGCTCGGCGTGCTCGCCGACGACAAGGCGCACGCGATCATCGAAGCCGCCGACGAGATCATCGCCGGCAAGCATCCGCGCGAATTCCCGCTCGCGGTGTGGCAGACGGGCTCCGGCACGCAGACCAACATGAACCTCAACGAGGTGATCGCGAACCGCGCGAGCGAGCTGCTGGGCGGCGAGCGCGGCGAAGCGCGCAAGGTTCATCCGAACGACGACGTGAATCGCGGCCAGTCGTCGAACGACGTGTTCCCGACCGCGATGCACATCGCGGCCGCGTATGCGATCGTCAACCACCTGCTGCCGGCGCTGCGCACGCTGCGCGCGACGCTCGACGCGAAGTCGAAGGCGTTCGCCGACATCGTGAAGATCGGCCGCACGCACCTGCAGGACGCGACGCCACTCACGCTCGGCCAGGAGTTCTCCGGCTATGTCGCGCAGCTCGACCAGGGCATCCGTCACGTCGAATCGGCGCTGCCGCACCTGTACGAACTCGCGCTCGGCGGCACCGCGGTCGGCACCGGGCTGAATGCGCATCCGGAATTCGCGGTGCGCGTGGCCGACGAGATCGGCCGGCTCGCGAAGCTGCCGTTCGTGACGGCGCCGAGCAAGTTCGAGGTGATGGCGGCCGCCGACGCGCTGGTCTTCGCGCACGGCGCGCTGAAGACGGTCGCGGCGAGCCTGATGAAGATCGCGAACGACGTGCGCTGGCTCGCGAGCGGGCCGCGCTGCGGACTCGGTGAGCTGTCGATCCCGGAAAACGAGCCGGGCAGCTCGATCATGCCGGGCAAGGTGAACCCGACGCAGTCGGAAGCCGTGACGATGCTGTGCTGCCAGGTGTTCGGCAACGACGTCGCGGTCAACGTCGGCGGCGCGAGCGGCAATTTCGAGCTGAACGTGTTTCGGCCGATGATCGCGCACAACGTGCTGCAGTCGGTGCGGCTGCTCGCCGACGGCGCGCAGAGCTTCAACGATCACTGCGCGGTGGGCATCGAGCCGAACCGCTCGCGCATCGACCTGTTGTTGAACGAATCGCTGATGCTCGTGACGGCGCTCAATCCGCACATCGGCTACGACAAGTCCGCGCAGATCGCGAAGAAGGCGCACAAGGAAGGCACGACGCTGAAGGCGGCCGCGCTCGCGCTCGGCTACCTGACCGAGGCGGAATTCGATGCATGGGTACGCCCCGAGCAGATGATCGGGACGCGGTAACGGCAGGACGACGGGCGCGGCGCGTCGAGCGCGGCGCCCGCGGCACTCAGACGGTGCCCTTCGCGACCTCTTCCGGCTTCATCTCGACGATCTTGTCGAGCGCGGCCCGCACGTCGGCCGCATATTTGGCGAGCACCTTCTGCTCGTCGGTTTCGGGCACGAACGGCGGCACCGGCACCGGGTTGCCGTTCTCGTCGACCGCGACGAACACGACGAGGCAATCGGTCGTCTGGCGCAGCACGCCGCCCTTCGGATCGCCGGCGTGCACCGACACGTGGATGTGCATGCTGGTACGGCCCGTCGCGACGACGCGCGCCTTCAGCTCGACCAGATTGCCGACCAGGATCGGACGCTGGAAACGGATGTTGCCGACGCTGACAGTCACGCAATAGCGGCTCGACCAGACGGCCGCGCACGCATACGCGACCTCGTCGATCCATTTCATCAGCGCGCCGCCATGCACCTTGCCGCCGAAGTTCACGGACGAAGGCTCGGCAAGGAAGCGGAATACGGTTTCGGTGCGGTCGAGAGCGGCCGGCACGGGGGACGGTTGGGGCATTGTTGTGGCTCCAGGCGGCAGGGGCGCTGTAATCGGGCCATTATACGTTGCACTGCGGCAATGCGTCGCGGCAAGCCCCGCCTAGCGGGGCTGCGGCGGCCATGCCGGCTCGCGCGCCGACCGGCGTCGGTCAGCGGCGCACCGTGATGCCCTGGTCGATCGTCCCGTACATCTCGATACTGCCGCTGCGCTCGCCGGTCGCGCCCGCACCGCCGGACGCACAGGCCGCGCACACGAGCGCGGCCGCCAACACACAGAAAATCGTCTTCATCGTTGCATCGCGTCACATGCGGCGGCCCGCTGCCGCCGCGTCCGGCCATTCTACGCGTGCCCTGCAACGGGCCGCGGTCCGGTCCGCGCCAGCGCGCCACCGCCGTATCCGACATTTCATCCGGAAACGAAACATCGAATGCGCGCGCGGACTACACTGCCCTCCAACCCGCTCGACGAGACACGACGATGACCGATCAAGACGACCACCATTTTCCGGGCCTGAGCCGCATCGGCGCACTGATCGCCGATCCCGGCCGCGCCGCGATGCTGTGGGTGCTGATGGACGGCAGCGCGCGACCGGCCGGCGAACTGACGATGATCGCGGGGCTGTCGCCGTCCGCGGCCAGCGCGCACCTCGCGCGCCTGACCGAGGGCGGGCTGCTGGCCCTCGACGTGCGCGGCCGGCATCGCTACTACCGCATTGCGTCGGCCGACATCGCGGCGTCGCTCGAAGCGCTCGCGAACGTCGCCCGCGCGGCCGCGCCGCATCGCCCGGTTCCGCCGCCGTCGCGCACGGTCCCGGCCGAACTGCGCTATGCACGCACCTGCTACGACCACATGGCCGGCGAGCTCGCGGTGCGCATCTTCGACGGCCTCACCGCGCGCGGCTGGCTATTCGCCAACGGCGACGCGATCGACACCACCGAGCGCGGCACGCAGGCGCTCTCGCAATGGGGCATCGACGTCGCGCAGCAGCGCGCGCGCCGGCGCCGCTTCGCGTGCGGCTGTCTCGACTGGAGCGAGCGGCGTTCGCATCTCGGCGGCGCGCTCGGCGCGGCGCTGCTCGACAGCTTCTGCGCACACGGCTGGATCGAGCGCGCGGCCCGACCGCGCGTGCTGCGCGTCACGGTGCCCGGGCAGCAGGTTTTCGACGCGTGGCTTACGTCTGCTTGACGCCGGCATTGCAGCTGCACGACAACGGCGCGCGATGGACAGGTTTTGTTACACCGCGTGCCATTCGACTTACAAAACACCGTGCCTTGAAACAGGCCAAGCGGATATCGTGAACGGGACGGCACGAATCGACGCGCCGCGATCACAACGATGACGCTCACCATGGCCTCCCTGTTCGCGCTCAAGCGCACCGCCCGCTACACGCTGCTCGCATTCGCCGCACTGGCGGCGCTGCCGCCCGCCTTCGCGCAATCTGCCGATGCGCCGCCGGCTGCAGCCGCGGCACGGCAACCCGGCGGCGATCCGCCCGGCCGCGTCGCCCGGCTCAATTACCTGTCGGGGGCCGTGACGACCGAACCGGCCGGCACCGATACCTGGTCGTATGCGGCGGTGAACCGGCCGCTGACGACCGGCGACCAGCTGTGGAACGATGCCGGCGCGCGCTCGGAACTGCACATCGGCTCGACCGCGGTGCGGCTCGGCGAATCGACGAGCCTGTCGGTGCTGAACCTCGACGACACGACGACGCAGTTGAAAGTGGGTCTCGGCACCGTCTCGACGCACGTGCGCGGTCTGCCGGCCGGCGGATCGTACGAAATCGACACGCCGAACCTCGCGCTCGGCATCACGGGCCCCGGCGACTATCGCGTCGATGTCGCGCCGAACGGCGCGAGCACGACGGTGACGGTGCGCAGCGGCAGCGCGACCGTCTACGGCAGCAACGGGCAGTATCCTCTGTCGCCCGGGCAGCAGGTCGTATTCACCGGCACCGACCTGCAGGTCGCGCAGCAATCGGCCGCACCGGGCCCCGACGCGCTCGACCAGTGGGCCGCCAGCCGCGACGCGGCCGAAGCGCGCTCGGTGTCGGCCCGCTACGTGTCCCGCGACATGCCCGGCTACCAGGATCTCGACGCGAACGGCACGTGGCGCGAAACCCCGAATTACGGCGCGGTATGGGTGCCGAACGACACGCCGGCCGACTGGGCGCCGTATCACGACGGCCACTGGATCTGGCAGGCGCCGTGGGGCTGGACCTGGGTCGACGACGCGCCGTGGGGCTTCGCGCCCTATCACTACGGCCGCTGGGCGTACCTGGACGACAGCTGGGCCTGGGTGCCGGGGCCGATGGTCGTCAGCCAGCCGCCCGTCTATGCGCCGGCGCTCGTCGCGTTCGTCGGCGGCGGGGGCGGCGGCGGTTCCGACTGGAGCGTCGCGCTCACGGTCGGCGGCGTTGCCGCGGCCGGCTGCGCGTGGTTCGCGCTCGGTCCGGGCGAACCGTGGCATCCGGGCTGGGGCGGCTGGAGCCCGCACTACTACGACCGCGTCAACCGCAACATCGTGGTGAACAACGTCAACGTGAACAAGACCGTGAACGTGACGAACATCACCAATATCACCAACATCAACAAGACGTACGTGAACTTCCGCGCGCCGCATGCGATCACGGCCGTGCCGGCCGCCGCGTTCGTGCACGGCCAGCCGGTCGCGCACTTCTCGCAACACGTCGATCCGCAGCAATGGCGCAACGCGCACGTCACGCCGGGCACGCCCGGCATCGCGCCGGTCCGCCAGAGCTTCACCGGCGGGCTGCGCACTGCCAGCTACCGTCCGCCGGCGGCGATCGCGCAACACCCGTACGTCGCGACGCGCAATCCTGCCGTGCCGCCCGCGTATCGCGACCAGGCCGCCGCCCACCTCGCGCAGCAAGGCGGGCGCGTACCGGGCGCCGGCGCGCCGGTCGTGAAGACGAATGTGCCGGCCGACTACGCGGCGCGTCCGGTCCGCGTTCCGGGCAAGCCGGGCGGCGGCGCCTGGGCGATGCACAACGTGCAGCTCGTGAACCCGCACGGCCCCGTCGTGCAGCCGGGCCGCGCGCCGCGTGAAGGCCAGCCGGCCGCCGAGCAGGCGGGCCGGCCGGGCGTACCGACGCCGGGCGTACCGACGCCGGGCATGCCGAACGGCGCCCGGCCGAACGGCGAAAACTCCAACGCACCGCGTTTCACCAATGGCGGCCCGCCGCAGGCGCCCGGCAACCCGATCCCGCATCAGGCGTTCGCGCCCGGCAACGGCGTTCCGCATCCGCCGGGCGCGAACAACGCTCCGTCGGGCATCGGCAATGCACGTGCAGCCGGCGCACCGTCGTCGCCCGCGTGGATGCAGCCGCACACGCCGATGGAGCGTCAGCGCGCCGCGCCGCCTACTGCGCTGCACGCGGCAGGACAGAATGCGCTGCCGCCCGTGCGCAGCGCGGCGGTACCGCATCCGGACGGCGTGCCGACACCGCAGGGTGTGCAACCCGGCGGCCGGAACGAAACGCCGCGCGCGCAGCAGCAACCGCAACCGCAGTCGGACCATGTCGCGCAGATTCCGCAACCGCGTCCGCGCCCCGATCTCCCGACGCCGGCCCGCCAAGCGCAGCCGCAGCCCGAACGGGCCGCCCCCGCGCCGCAACCGCGCCAGGACTTCGCGCAACCGGCGCCCCATCGCGAAGTCGCGCCGCCGCGCGTGAACGAGTACCGCCCGCCGGCGCCCGCCGTGCATGACATGCCGCGCCCGCAGCCGCAGGCGCCGCGCATGGAGCCGCGACCTCAACCCCAGCCGGCGCCCCGGATGGAACCGCGCCCGTCGATGCCCGCGCCCCGGATGGAGCCACGGCCACAGCCGGCGCCGCACGTCGAGGCGCCGCGTCCGGGCAATCCGCCGCCGCAGGGCGGCCACGAGGAGCGGCATCGTCAGTAGGTGCAGCAAACATGAAACAAAAAGGCTCGACCGGTATCAGCCGGTCGAGCCTTTTTGCAGGTGCGAATCGATGAAGCCGCGCGGCCCCGGCCGCGCGATCAGACCGCCATCGGCGCGGTCAGCGGCTCATGATGCCGGTAGCCGACGAGCGAGAAATCGGACGGCTCGACCTGCTCCAGCCATTCGGGCGCATAGACGCCCGTCTTCGCGTACTCGGGCACGCGCTCGGCAATCTCGAGCCGCGGGCTTTCGTACGGCTCGCGCGTGAGCTGCTGCTGCAGCATGTCGAGCTGGTTCTCGTAGATGTGCGCGTCGCCGATGAAATACGTGAACCAGCGCGGCGTATAGCCCGTCAGCCGGCCGACGAGCGACAGCAGCGCGGCCCCCTCCGTCAGGTTGAACGGCGTGCCGAGGCCGACGTCGTTGCTGCGGATGTACAGGCACAGCGAGATCTCGCGCTTCGTCGCGTTCGGCAGGAACTGGTACAGCAGATGGCACGCGGGCAACGCGATCTGGTCGAGCACGGCCGGATTCCACGCGTGAAACAGGATGCGACGATCGGACGGGTTCTCCATGATCGTGTCCAGGCACTGGCGCAGCTGGTCGATCGCCTTGTACAGCAGCACCTTCGGCGCGCCGTCTTCGTCGAAACGCGTGACGATCCGGAAGCCGCGGCGCGTCGCGTCGGCGATCTGCGCGTCAGCGTTCGCGTCGAGCACCTTGTAACCCGGCCACTCACGCCATTGCACGCCGTATACGTCGCCGAGATCGTCCACGCCCCGGCGATACGGGTTCGCGAGCCACTGCGCGTTCTCGTTCGCGTTCGCATCCCACACCTTGCAGCCGAGCGCGCGAAAATCAGCCGCGCTGCGCGACGCGCGCAGGAACCCGACCAGTTCACCGATCGCGGACTTGAACGCGAGCTTCTTGGTCGTCACGGCCGGGAAGCCTTGCTGCAGGTCGAAGCGCAGCATCGCGCCCGGCATGCTGATGGTGCGGATGCCCGTGCGGTTCTCCTGCCAGGCGCCGGTATCGAGAATGGTACGAACGAGATCGAGATACTGTTTCATGCGGGTTCCTTCGGCCGCGAGGGGCGGCCGTACCCGCCAATTTTAGCAAGCGTGGCGCGGAAGCTCCGGCAACGACGCCGAAAACCCTGCCAGCGTGTCGCCGCGATCGCGCATGCCGTGCGCGCACATCAGCCGGTAGAGCGTGACGCGCGACACGCCGAGCTCACGCGCGGCATCGGCAAAACGGCCGCGATGGCGCAGCAGCGCCTGCTCGATCGCCTGCCGTTCGGCCGCCTCGCGCGCCTCCAGCAGCGACACCGGCGCGAGCGTCGCATAGTCGTTCAGCTCGAGATCGGCCGCGGTGATCATCCGGCCTTCGGACATCACGATCGCGCGCCGCACGCGGTTGATCAGCTCGCGCACGTTGCCCGGCCACGAATAGCCGTACAGCGACGCGACCGCGTCCGGGGAAAAGCCGCGCAGGCGGCGATGCGCGTCGCCCTTGAAGCGCTCGAGCATGTGGCGCGCGAGCACCTCGATGTCCTTGCCGCGCGCGCGCAGCGGCGGCTCCTCGATTTTCAGCACGCACAGCCGGTGAAACAGGTCCTCGCGAAAGCGCCCTTCGCGCAGCGCCGTTTCCATGTCCACGTGCGTCGCGCAGATCACGCGGACATCGACCGGCATCGACACGTGCGCGCCGAGCCGCTCGATCTTGCCTTCCTGCAGGAAGCGCAGCAGGCTCGCCTGGCTTTCGAGCGGCAGGTCGCCGATCTCGTCGAGAAACAGCGTGCCGCCGTTGGCGGCCTCGACGCGGCCGATCTTGCGCTGGTTCGCGCCGGTGAACGCGCCGCGTTCATAGCCGAACAATTCCGCCTGCAGCAGCGTCGACGGGATCGCGCCGCAATTGATCGCGATGAACGGCGCCTGCGCGCGCGACGAACGCTCGTGAATCGCGACCGCCGTCAGTTCCTTGCCCGTGCCCGATTCGCCGGAGATGAACACCGGGGCGTCGGTCGCCGCGACGCGGCGAATCGTCCTGAAGAGCCCGAGCATCGCATCGCAGGTGCCGACCATCTCGCCTTCGCTGCGCCCGGCGCCGACGGGCGGCGCAACGGGATCGGTCAATGCGACCATGCCGTGCGCATGGCCGACGGTCTCGACGATCCGCCCGGTTTCGTACGGCATCGTCACGTAGTCGAAGCAATAGTCGCGGATGAGATGCCGCAGTGTCGCGTCCTGCAACTGGCCGCGTCGCGTCGCCGCGATCCAGCCGATGTGCTGGATGCTCAGGCAGGCTTCGAGTTCGCGCAGATCCGACGGCTTGAAGCCCGGCGAGAAATCGAGCAGGCCGGCGGTTGCCACGCCGTGCTGCACGACGCGCCGTACGTCGCGCACGGTCTCGGCGAGATCGACGCGCCAGCCGCGTTCGTCGAAATGGCCGCGCAATGCGTCGTTCGGTTCGCGCGAATAGTAGATCACGTGCCGCTGATCGGCTCCCATATCCTCACCCCGTTCATCAACCGTCTAACGATTGCCGCACACGTCAGATCGTGTGCAAAAGGATCGAATCGGGTCAGCCAGAGGTGGCTCGATTCGCCATGCCGATGCGCGGCAACGACAAAGCCTCGCATGATGGCGCTTATCTCGCGTCCAATAATTTTTGACAAGACAGCTTGGTTATAGGCGCTGAATACGACAAACCCGTTTCAGCGCCGATGGCGATGCGGCCAAATCGCTCAGGAGGTCGATGCAGATCAATCCTCTGCACATAGTGGATGCGCAGAAAGGGCTTCGTCACCAACACACGCGCCGATTTTCATCCTTCGAGCGTATCGGTTGAATCAGCAATATTCCCGAGCCCCCTCGTTTCAGGCCTGAAACATTTTCAGGCGTTTTCGGCCGTCATTCGCAATGCTCGGGCACGAATCGCAATGGCGGCAACGGTCCCGGTACGGTGGCATGTATTTCGCTGAATACGGAAACGACCGGAGACAGTCGCCATGCGAAAACTTTTTTTACTTTCCTTCGTGCCGATGACGCTCGTGCTGTCGGCCGCCGGCCCGCCTGCACCGGCCTGCGCGGACGAAGGCATGCAGCCGCAGCGCGCGATGCTGCTTGCCGACAACACGCCGGGCAGGCAACACGACAACGCGTTCGGCATCGTGACCGTGTCGGCGCCGCAACCGCTGCCGGCACGCCAGGCCTCCGTGACGCTGTGGGACGAGATTCCACCGCCGCCCCATTTGCCGCTGCCGCTGCCGGCGCCTCAACCGGGCGATATCCGGCATGCGATGGAAGGCAACGCGCGAGCCAATACGCATCCCTGATCATTCGACGCGTCGAATCGATCAGGATTGCGTATTGAATCGACGATCCGGTCGGAAGGAATGCCATCGGGTAGAGCCGGTATCGCCAATCTCGCGGCACAAAAAGTTTTTGTGCTCCGTCCCCCGGCGGGCACTCTTTTTATTCGGACGGCCGCCGCGGCGCGGGGCATCACGCGTCGCGGCGCACGATGCAAGAAACGCGGATACCCGCGCCGGCAGGCGGAATCCGGCGCGCGCCGCCGTTCCGGTAAAATCGGCTCCATTCCGTCTTCCCTCTTCCCCGACCTTCATGACGACGTTGACCCTGATCGTCGCGCGCGCCCGCAACGGCATCATCGGCCGCGACAACCAGTTGCCCTGGAAACTTCCCGAGGATCTCGCGTTCTTCAAGCGCACGACGATGGGCGCGCCGATCGTGATGGGCCGCAAGACCCACGAATCGATCGGCCGGCCGCTGCCCGGCCGCCGCAACATCGTCGTCACGCGCGACGCCGCGCGCCGTTTCGAAGGCTGCGACACGGTCACGTCGCTCGCCGATGCACTGGCGCTCGCCGCGCACGACGGCGTGCCCGAGGCGTTCCTGATCGGCGGCGCGCAACTCTACGCGGAAGGTCTCACGCTCGCCGACAAGCTGATCGTCACCGAGATCGATGCCGATTTCGACGGCGACGCGTCGTTCCCGGCGCCCGACGCCGCGCACTGGCAGGAAGTCTCGCGCGACGCGCATCGGGCCGCCGCGCCGAACACGTTCGGCTATGCGTTCGTCGTCTACACGCGCAAGCGCGGCTGACGTCTTCTTCCGCACGATGAAAAAAGCCCGACCGGCTCACATACGCCGGTCGGGCTTTTTCGTTTCCTGGCGGCCTGCGCCACGCGCGGCTTACTGCCCCGCGATCGTCATCTGCTCGATCAGCACCGAGCCGGTTTCCTTCGTCCCGCGCACGATCGAGTCCGCCCCGATCGCGACGATATGGCGGAACATCTCCTGCAGCGTGCTGGCGACGGTGATTTCCTCGACCGGATACTGGATCACGCCGTTCTCCACCCAGAAACCCGCCGCGCCGCGCGAATAGTCGCCCGTCACGTAGTTCACGCCCTGCCCCATCAGCTCGGTCAGCAGCAGGCCCGTGCCGAGCTTCTTCAGCATCGCGTCGAAGTCGTCGCCCGCCTGCGTGTTCGAGCTGCGCAGCGCGAGGTTGTGCGAGCCGCCCGCGTTGCCGGTGGTTTGCGTGCCGAGCTTGCGTGCCGAATAGGTCGACAGGAAATAGCCTTCGACGACGCCGTCCTTCACGACGCTGCGCGCACGCGTGCGCACGCCTTCCTCGTCGAACGGCGCGCTGCCCATCGCGCGCGGCACGTGCGGATCCTCGACGACCTGGACGTGCGGCGCGAACACCGGCTTGCCGAGGCTGTCGACGAGGAACGACGTCTTGCGATACAGCGCGCCGCCGCTCACCGCCTGCACGAACGCGCCGAGCAGGCCGGCCGCGAGCGGCGCCTCGAACAGCACGGGCACCTTGCGCGTGTCGAGACGGCGCGCGCCCATCCGCGCGAGCGCGCGTTCGGCCGCGTAACGGCCCACCGCTTCGGGCGCGGCGAGATCGATCGCGCTGCGCTTCGACGAATACCAGTCGTCGCGCTGCATGTGGCGGCCGCTGCCCGCGATCGGCGCGCATGCGATGTAGTGGCGCGAGTACGGATAGCCGGCGAGGAAGCCGCGCGACGTCGCGAGCACGAACTGCGAGTGCTGCGCCGACACGCTCGCGCCTTCCGAATTGCGGATCTGCGGGCTGACCGCGAACGCGGCGTCTTCCGCGCGGCGGGCGAGCTCGACGGCCTCGTCGGCGCTCAGCGCCCACGGGTGGTACAGATCGAGGTCGCGCGGATCGGTTTCGAGCAGCTCGGCTTCGGCGAGGCCGGCCGCTTCGTCCTCTGCCGTGAAGCGCGCGATGTTGTAGGCTGCGGCGACGGTATCCTTGATCGCGGCCGGCGAGAAGTCCGACGTGCTCGCGTTGCCGCGCTTCTTGCCGATGAACACGGTGACGCCGACCATCTTGTCGCGGTTGTGCTCGATCGTTTCGACTTCGCCGCGGCGCACCGACACCGACAGGCCGTCGCCCTCGGAGATTTCGGTCGCGGCGTCGGTCGCGCCGAGCGCCTTCGCATGGCGAAGGATGTCCGATGCGATTTCCTTGAGCTGGTCCTGCGTGTGCGGGAAATAGCGCGCTTGTACGTCGAGATTGGCTGCCATCGTCTTGGTATCCGGTGGCGGGCGGGCGCCCGCATGGTCAAAATGTTGCGTATCCCGCGATCATAGCAAGGTCCGGGGCCGCGCACAGACAAGCTTGGGGTGTCCGCACCGCGATACAATGCGGCCCATGACACGCAAAACCCGAATCCAGCCGATCGAGCCTGTCGCCGAAGAAGACGACAACGGCTACGATCGCCCCAGCAAATCCCAGTTGAAGCGCGAAATGCACGAGTTGCAGGTGCTCGGCCAGGCGCTCGTCGACCTGCCGAAAGACGCACTGAAGCGCATGCCGATGCCCGAAAGTCTCGCGGACGCCGTGCGCGAGGCGCGCCGGATCACCGATCACGAAGGCAAGCGCCGCCAGCTCCAGTACGTCGGCCGCGTGATGCGCTCGCTGACCGACGACGAAACGGCCGCGCTGCGCACCGCACTCGACGCGCAACGCGGCGTGAACAAGGCTGCGACGGCCCGCCTGCACTGGATCGAGCGCACGCGCGAGCAGCTGCTCGCGAGCGACGACGCGCTGACCGAATTCCTGCGCCAGCACCCCGACGCCGACATCCAGGAAGGCCGCACGCTGATCCGCAACGCACGCAAGGAAGCGCAGCAAGGCAAGCCGCCGCGCTATTTCCGCGAGCTGTTCCAGTGGATCAAGGCGGCCGGGGGCGCGTCCGACAGCGACGACGACGCGGCCGACGACGCCGGAGACGACCATGACGACGAAGCCTAACCACCCGGACGAGCTCGTGGTCGGCCTCGTGTCGATCAGCGACCGCGCGAGTACGGGGGTCTACGAAGACAAGGGTATTCCGGCGCTGCAGGAATGGCTCGCCGGCACGCTGGTTTCGCCGTGGCGCGCCGAAACGCGCCTGATCCAGGACGACGCGCCGACGATCTCGGCCACGCTGACCGAACTCGTCGACGTCGCCGGCTGCGACCTCGTGCTGACGACGGGCGGCACGGGCCCCGCGCGTCGCGACGTGACGCCGGAAGCCACGCTGGCCGTGGCGACGAAGGAAATGCCGGGATTCGGCGAACAGATGCGGCAGATCAGCCTGAATTTCGTGCCGACCGCGATCCTGTCGCGGCAGGTCGCGGTGATCCGCGAAACGGCCGACCATGCGGCGCTGATCATCAACCTGCCCGGCCAGCCGAAGTCGATCCGCGAAACGCTGGAAGGGCTGCGCGACGCCGACGGCAAGTCGACCGTGCCCGGCATCTTCGCCGCGGTGCCCTACTGCATCGACCTGATCGGCGGCCCGTATATCGAGACCGACGCCGCGGTGGTCGCGGCGTTCCGCCCGAAAAGCGCGCGGCGCTGAGCGTTTGCCGCGCGCCGCACGTGTGCCGGCCCGCTCAGGCGGCCGGCACGGAATCGCCTGCCGGCGCCGATGCGGCCGGAATCAGGAAATGCTCGCGGTAGTACTTCAGCTCGTCGATCGACTCGTGGATGTCGGCGAGCGCGGTGTGCATCGCCCGCTTCTGGAAACCTTTGTAGATGGCCGGCTGCCAGCGGCGGCACAGCTCCTTGAGCGTGCTGACGTCGAGGTTGCGGTAGTGGAAGAACCGCTCGAATTCCGGCATCCAGCGCGCCATGAAGCGGCGGTCCTGGCAAATCGAGTTGCCGCACATCGGCGACTTGCCCGGGGACACGTACTGCGCGAGGAACGCCTGCAGTTGCGCGGCGGCTTCCGCCTCGGTCACGGTCGACGCGCGCACGCGGTCGATCAGCCCCGAGCGGCCGTGCGTCGACTTGTTCCAGTCGTCCATCTTCGCGAGCGTCTCGTCGCTCTGGTGAATCGCGAACACCGGGCCCTCGACGGCGACGTCGAGCGTGGAATTGGTCACGACGACCGCGATCTCGATGATGCGGTCGTTATCCGGGTCGAGGCCCGTCATCTCCATGTCGAGCCAGACGAGGTTCAACTCGTTGCGCACGAGCGCGGGCTGGCTGGCGGAAGCGGCGGTATCGGTCATGATTCATCCTGGAAAATAGCGAACCGGGCGCGCCGACGCGGCGCCACCCGGGCGGTCGGCATCGCATCAGCGGGGCCGGTCCGCAAGAACATATAATTCTCGCATAGAACCCTTTGGCGCCTTCGATGTCACCCTTTTCGTTCACCCTGCTGTTCGCGATCGCCGTACTCGCGATGGTCGTCACCAAGCTGTGGCTCGCGTCGCGGCAGATCCGCTTCGTCGCCGCGCACCGCAACGGCGTGCCCGCGCAGTTCAGCGCCACCATCCCGCTGACCGCCCACCAGCGCGCGGCCGATTACACCGTCGAGCGCACCCGGCTGACGATGCTCGAGATCGTCGTCAGCGCGGCCGTGCTGGTCGGCCTCACGCTGCTCGGCGGCGTCGGCGCGCTCGACACGCTGCTGACCGGCTGGCTCGGCCGCGGCTACGGGCAGCAGGTCGCGCTGGTCGCCGCGGTGCTCGCGATCACGGGCGTGATCGACGTGCCGTTCGAGTATTACCGCCAGTTCGGGATCGAGCAGCGCTTCGGCTTCAACCGGATGACGAAGCGGCTGTTCTTCACCGACATGCTGAAAAACACGTTGCTCGGCGCCGTGCTCGGCCTGCCGCTGCTGTTCGTCGTGCTGTGGCTGATGAACCAGGCCGGCAACCTGTGGTGGCTGTGGACCTGGGTCGTCTGGGTCGCGTTCCAGATGCTCGTGCTGCTGATCTACCCGACCTTCATCGCGCCGCTGTTCAACAAGTTCGAGCCGCTGAAGGACGACGCGCTGCGCGCGCGCATCGAGTCGCTGATGAAGCGCTGCGGCTTCGCGGCCAAGGGGCTGTTCGTGATGGACGGCAGCCGCCGCTCCGCGCACGGCAACGCGTACTTCACGGGCTTCGGCGCATCGAAGCGGATCGTGTTCTTCGACACGCTGCTCGCGCGCCTGTCCGGCCAGGAGATCGAAGCCGTGCTCGCGCACGAGCTCGGCCACTTCAAGCGCCGCCACGTGATGAAGCGGATGCTCGTGTCGTTCGTGCTGAGCCTCGTGCTGCTCGCGCTGCTCGGCTGGCTCGCGCAACGCACGTGGTTCTACACGGGACTCGGCGTCACGCCGTCGCTCGACACCAGCAACGCGGGCGCCGCGCTCATCCTGTTCTTCCTCGCGATTCCGGTGTTCCTGTTCTTCGCGACGCCGTTCAGCAGCCTCACGTCGCGCAAGCACGAATTCGAGGCCGACGCGTTCGCGGCCAGCCAGACCGACGCGCAGGATCTCGTCAGCGCGCTCGTGAAGCTCTATGAGGACAACGCGTCGACGCTGACGCCCGACCCCGTCTACACGGCCTTCTACTACTCGCATCCGCCCGCGTCGCAGCGGATCGACCGCCTGCTGCAGCACGCATGAGCCGGCCGACCTCCCGCCAGCCGGCCCCGCGCGCATCCGGCGCGCAGCGGGCCGAAGGCCGCGTGATCGCGGCGCACGGCCGCCACTACATCGTCGCGCCCGATGACGGCGGCCCGATGCTGCAATGCTTCCCACGCGGCAAGAAGAGCGACATCGCGGTCGGCGACCGCGTCGCGTACGAGCTCGCATCGGCCGACCAGGGCGTGATCGTGGAGATCGGCGAACGGCGCAACCTGCTGTACCGCTCCGACCAGTTCAAGTCGAAGCTGTTCGCGGCGAACCTCGACCAGTTGCTGATCGTGCTCGCGACCGAGCCCTATTTCAGCGAGGATCTGCTCGGCCGCGCGCTGATCGCGGCCGAGGCGAACGAGCTGAAGCCGCTCGTCGTGCTGAACAAGATCGACGTCCAAGCCGCGCTGCCGGTGGCGCGCGAGCGTCTCGCGCCGTACCGCGCGCTCGGCTACGACGTGCTCGATCTGTCGGTGAAAGGCGCGCCGGACGACGCGCGCGCGCAGTTGATGCCGCATCTCGCCGGGCATTCGACGATCCTGCTCGGCCAGTCCGGGATGGGCAAGTCGACGCTCGTGAACCTGCTCGTGCCCGATGCCGAAGCCGCGACCCGCGAGATTTCGGCCGCGCTCAACAGCGGCCGCCACACGACCACGTTCACACGCCTGTACCCGCTGGAAGGCGGCGGTGCGCTGATCGATTCGCCGGGATTCCAGGAATTCGGCCTCTACCACCTGACCGAAGGCCGCCTCGAGCGCGCGTTTCCGGAATTCCGTCCGCTGCTCGCGGACTGCCGTTTCTATAATTGTCATCATCTGCACGAGCCCGGCTGCGCGATCCTCGAAGCCGTCGCCGACGGCCGCATCGCGCCGTCCCGGCACGCGCTGTACGCGCAGCTCGTGCATGAGGCGAGCCAGATCGTCCGCTGACCGCTCGACGTGTGCGACGGCCGGCCGGCGCCAGCCGGGCCGGCCTTCATCGACAGGAGCCGCGATGCGTTTCAAGGCACCCGACCTCGCGACCGCACAGCATTGGGCCAACGTGCTCCAGGTGGCCGGCATCGGTTGTGAGCTGCACAACTGCTATGCGACCGGCGCGCTCGGCGGCCTGCCCGCCGATGCGTGCACGCCCGAACTGTGGCTCGACGACGAACGCGACGACGCGCTCGCCCGTCGGCTCCTCGATGCCGCGTCGCACGGCCCGTCGGCCGGCGCGGCACCCTGGCGCTGCCGGCAGTGCGGCGAAGCGCTGGAAGCGCAATTCACCGCGTGCTGGCAATGCGGCGCCGTGCGCAACCCGCTCGACGACTGAACGCACTGCGCCGACGCACAGCGAAAAGGCCGGCATCGAGCCGGCCTTCTCATTTTGGCGAGCGCTGGGCTAGTGTCCTGTTCCGTTGTTAACCGGTCTATGTTCACGTAGCATGTTGACGTCAACGGAACGGGAGACGTCAGCATGGCGATGGGACG
>NZ_CADFEM010000020.1:0-137279 GCF_902833245.1 Burkholderia sp. BCC0398 | reverse complement strand
TGACGTTCGAGAAGAACTGGGCCGCCGCTCAGCAAGGGCAAGCGGCCTGATTGCCTCGGTTATGGGATTCGTGAAACAGGGGCAAGGTCAGACTATCGGATCGTCGTGCATCGTGCCACGCACTGTTGCGATCCATAGACGACCGAACAGGTAGATCAACCCGATCTGCACGAACCAGAGAAGGTGCGGAACCGTGTAACGAGCTACCGTTTCCGGGGCATTGATGAACAGACCAAATACGACCACCGCAGCAAGGGAAGCACCGATGCCAAACGGCCAAAGGACTTCGAGGTCACCTACTCGATAATCCCGACCAGCCGTTGCGCTTTTTTCACTCTGGCGCAAGAACACCAACTCGGAGCAACGTTTCACGAGCGCGAGGCTGAGAAAAGCAAACACGGAGAATGCAAGGAGCCATCGACTCACCATAATTTCCGCTGCAACTGCTCCGGCGACGATTCGGTACGTGTACAGCAATGACAGAACGACCACATCGAGTAGCACGATCGACTTCAAGCGCCAACTGTACGCGGTCGTCAGGATCAGATAGAGCGCGAACATGCCGGTAAATTCGGCCGACACCGCCAACGCCAATGCAAACGCCAATGTCAGCAGTACCGCTGCGCACGCGATGCCCTGACTGATCGACAACACCGCGCTCGCAAACGGACGATTGCACTTTCTTGGATGTCTGCGATCACTGTCCAGATCCCACAGATCGTTGCCGATGTAGGTGGCCGACGCGCCAAGCGACATTGACAAGAACGCCAGTGCGAGCACGCTGACTTTGTCGACATCAAGGAACGCAAAGGCCGTCAGCAGTGGGACGAACAGCAGCAGGTTCTTTAGCCACTGGTGAACACGCAGGGCCTTGCACCATGTGGAGAACGTTGCGCGGACATTCGTGAACTCGTGTTCGATGGGAACGTGGCTGCGAACATCGGCGGCGACATCACACGAAACGCCAGCAAGTATGGCACCTCTCGCGCCGGCCCAAATCGGCAAATCAACTTTGCTGTCACCCGCATACACGAAGTCGTCGCCGATCTGCTCGCGAATACAGGCCAGTTTCGCCTCCCCCTCGAGATTCGTGTCGCCACTGGTAGCGATGACACGATCGAACAAGCCGAGATGCGTGCTCACACGCTCGGCGATCGAACAATGTGCGGCAGTTGCAAGCACGATTTTTCGACCGCTCTCGCGTTCGCGGGTGAGGTAGTCGATGAGCGACTTCCGATATGGAATTGTTTCCGCTCGAAAATCCGCATGCTCTGCGACCTCGGCCTTGAAGGCGGCGCGGCCGCCCGCGAGCCAAAAAGGCAGGCGCAGTAGGTTTGCAGGTTTTCGCTTGACGACACGTATCACGGATTCCATCAAGGTATCCGAAGTTGTCAACGTGCCGTCAAGATCGACCACAAGTGGAAATTTTCTGGTCTCTCGCATTTCTTGTGATTCAACTTAAACGGGGTGCCATACTGCATATATTCGTCATATTTCGCCTAAAATCCCCCCCCTCAAATTATGTTTGTGCGGCGCAGCTAACGGCAAACCCACGACCATGGAGATCGCCACCTCTTCTTGATCCAACCGTCGCAGATTTCGGATTAAAAGCGCAGCCAACCTCGCAATAAACTAGGCACACTTCCGCAACTCATTCCTTGCAGAATTAACCGCCCCAATAAAATCATCAAGATTGAATTTCATTTTTACGCTTTCGGGCAGAACGTACAAATCAACCAAAAATTCAATATTCATATCATCATTTCCGTATTCCTTGTCGATAATGCACAGTCTTTGCCCCTCAAAGCTGATCTCCGCCATAAGGTGCTCGTGATCCATGTCACTAACAAAATCAATATCAAATTTCGACACGCTATTCACCCTATTTTTTGGGGTCCAAAATTCCAGAAAAAGAGCCGTCTTCATTAAATCGTATTCCTTGTCCGCTAGGCAAGCGGAATTCGACGCCTCCGCGAGAAAGTTCGGTCCGAGTTCTATTGGGATTGTTCAGAACGCTACTCACGAAATCGCTAGCCGCAGCATTCTTATCCGCAATAGAGCCTGTGAGCGGTTCAAATGTTCCTCCTGGACGGCCGGCATGCTTATCCCACGCTCTAGCTGCCGCAGATAAGCCGGACTCGTTATAGGGTTGATCCGCTGCCTTCTGATAGTCGCTTACTTTGACATCGCGAGCACCACTTCCTGAGACCTGTGCATTGTCGTCACTTCCACTGTTCAAAATTGCGTTCGGCGGTGTCCGACCCGTTGCGGTAAGTGCAGCATCAGCGGCTTGGCCTGCCGACGAATTCACCAGTACCGCTCCCGGACTCGTAGGGGGCTTACCGCCGCCCACGCCGACGACCGCACCCGCCCCCGTTGCAATACTCTGACTGATCAAGGCCGTCGGCGATTCCAACATCTTTGCTTTAGCACCTGCCTGCATCAGCCCAATGAATTGATCGATCAGCTTGTTGACCGAGTAATTGTCCATCGCCGCTAACTGATCCGCTACTGCCTTACCAACAGTGTTTTCAATCAGCTTGCGCGCCTTGTCATTGTCCTTCGCTTCGCCAGCATCATTTCCCGCATTGTAGAGATTGACGTTCGATGCGGTCGCAGCGCCTGCGCTACCGCCAACCAAAGCGCCGGCCAGCCCTGAAAGAATGTTCGCGCTAATGTTGCCAATCAGAGACGAACCCGTCGCGTTTCCAACGCTGTCGCTGAATGCTTTGGTCTGTTCAGCAAGCTTTGATGACAAACCTGCTCCCGCCGCGCCGCCGATTGCGCCGAATCCACCGCCGCCAAGGCCACCAATGAGAGCGCCGCCTCCCATTTGGAGCGCTGCACGTGAATCTCCACCTTCGCGCCAATTGTTGTAGTCCTTCAGCGCCGACACCATGCCTTCGATATCGCCGCTGTCCGATGCCGCCTGTGCGGCCTTTAGGGCGTCCGAGCGCTTCATGTCGGCATACGCACCGATGCCTTGCGACACTACCTGACCGGCCGCTTGCGCTGCATTCATCGTGTCGGCTTGCTTATCCAGCAGATTCTGCACGTCCGGGGTCTTCGATACCGTTCCGTTCAGATTCGACGTGTCGCGGTTCAGGTTCGCTACGTCCTGCGTCTGATTTGCCGGATTCGTGATATTGATCGTGCCGGCGCTTACGCCGCTACGCGTAGTCGATTGCTCATCGCCGCTGTCCGACTGCGAAATCATCGGCGTTAGGCCACCCGATCCACTGACCGAACCCGGTCCGATCGCCTTGCCAGTGTTGCCTACGCCTACGCCCGCACTAAATCCGTTGCTGTCTGCTGCGTAGTGCGAGTGATTTTCGATATCGCTGGTCGTCAACGTACCGGTCGTCAACGCGTTCTTCGACGCATCGGCCGTGCTACCGATATATGCACCCTTCAGGTCGGTATTGCCCTTGACGTTGACATTGAACCCGCCGTCGCCTGCCTGAATCCCCGCCTGTTCGTTCACGCCGGCATAATTGCCATCCGCATGGCCGTTCTGCGCACTAAAGCTTGCGCTCCCGCCGCCCATCGTGCTGACGCTGAACCCGCCGCCTGCGCTGCTTTGATGTGCCGTGCTATACGTCGTGTCTTGTACGCTCTGCACGTTCAGGTTTCCGCCCACGTCCGCCGTGACCTTGCCGCCGTTCACATTGGACCCGATCACATTCGTATCGCCGCCGCTGAGAAGCGTCACGCTATTCGCACCGGTCACGTGCGAATTGTTCTGCATCGCGGCATCACTGTTGCCGTCGCCGTGTGCGCGCGACATGGCGGCCGATACTCCGATACCGTTCGTGCCAATCGACACGCCGACGCTGGCGCTTGACGACGAATTCGAACTACGCGTCGAATCGGTGTTCGTCGTGTTCTTCAAGTCAATCTGATTCTTCGCGACCAGCAACACATCGTTGCCCGAGACATTCGAACCGGTCACCGTGATATTGCCGCTGCCCGGCGTACCGTTGCCCGTCGCAATCAGCGATGTAGTACCGCCAGCGCTGACGCTCGATCCGCGTTGCGTCGTCTGATTTTCCGACGTATCGAGTCTGCTATGACTCGATCCGACACTGACTTGAACACCGATGCTCGGCGTGCCGCCGCCCGCAAGCGCACCGCCTGTCAAACCAGCTACACCCATCGCTGCATTACCTGCCGCTGCAATCGCGTGCAGGGCCGTCGCACGACTGTCGCCAGCACCACTCTTTGCCGCCTGCGCCTGTTGATACGCACCGTTGATCGCGTCGCCGATGCTGCCCGACAAGCCAAGCGTGACGCCACTGCTACTGGTCGTCTCGCTATGAGTCTTTTTACTGGTGTCCGTTGCCGAATCGATCACGACATTCGACGCTATGCCGGTCAAATTCTTCCGGGCGATCAAGTCGCTACCTGTCACGTGCAACGTATCGCCAGCCTTGATAGTCAAATCGCCATTGAGCGAGCCCACCGTGCTCGCGTTGTTCGTGACAGAAGAAGCATGATCCGTATCTTTCTTCGTTTGCGTGCCAATACTCACGCTCAAGCCGCTGGTTCCAATACCCGAATGCGTTTCGTGATAGTAGCTGTCCTGCGTAACCGTATCCTTGGACGTGGTGATATTGACGTCGTTCGCCGCCGAGAGATTGACATCGTTCGTCCCTACCACCGTGCTACCTTGAACGGTCAGGTCACGGCCTGACTGAATGTTGACCGTATTACCCGACACGGTGCTGCCGACACCGACATTCGCCTGCGTATTCTGCATCGAATCGGTTTTCGTGCTGCTGACGAAGCTGCCGCGTTGGACCTGCACCGACTGGTACTTGTCGTGTTCCTCGCGGGCCTCGTTCACCGTGACGTTGCCCGTTGCAACGATGTTCGCCGCACCAGTACCGTTCTCAACACCGTTCGTCATGCCCGCCGTCAGCGACGAACCTGTCAGCGTGACGTTGCCTTTCGACACATCGGTGCTCGCCGCCCCGAGCGCCGCATTGCCGCCTGCCGTGAATTGCGTGCCAACAGCGTGCTCGTCGTAGTTGTGATCAACTTCCTTACGCGTCTTGCTGTCCGCCGCCACATTGTCGAGCTTCGCGGTATCCGTGACCGTCGTTGCCGTCAAATTCCCGCCTGCAAGCGCAGACAAGTCTTTTCCGGCGGATACAGTCGCGCCCTTCAGCGTCATGTCGTTGCCGCTTTGCATCCCCAAGCTGCCGCCTGCGGTGATGCCGTTCGTTACGTTCTTCGTCGTGGATTCTTCCCAATGATGCTGATCATTCAGATACATCGATTGGTTCGTCGTGGACTGAACCGTATCGACGTTGATATCCCGACCCGCCGTCACCAGTGCATCGCCGCCCGCCGACAAATTCGCGCCGTGAATGCTCAAATCGCGCGCGGCGTGAACGGACAGATCACCCGTTGCCGCAATCGTGCCTTGCTGGCCAATCAGACTCGTACTGACCTTGCTTGCGCCCGACGTGCCGGTTGCGCCAACTGTGTCGACCAACGTTGTATTGACAATATCGCGACCGGCCGACACTGCGACCCGATTGCCGGTAATCATCCCCGACGCATTCACGACATCATTGCTCGCCGAAACGACCGTCGTGCCGTTCGTGCCGCTGCTCGAAATCGCACCGCCACGATTCAAAATATCCGTCGCCGTCAGGACCGTTTTCGTTCCGCCCTTGATCACGCCGGAATTCGTTGCGCTACCCGTCGCATGAATTTCCACATCGTCCGCCGCGATCAACGCGCCAGTCGGTTGCAGGTCGTTCGCGTGTGTCTGCGCCATGTAGACGACAGGCGCCAGCACGTGCGTCGTGCTGCCGTTCGGCAACGTTACCGTCTGATCGACCAGCCATACGATATCGCTCGTCAGCGCATCCATCTGCGCGGCCGTCAGCGCCATCCCCGGCACCAGGCCGAACTCTTTTGCGTAGTTCGCCCCGTTCGTCATCAGCGCACGATATTCATCCTCGGCACTCGCGTAGCCCGGCAAGAACGTGCGCCCCGTCAGTTGCGTGATCTGATTGCGCACCATCTGCTGCTCGTACATCCCGTCACCCAAGCGCTTCTCGATACTCGCCGGATTCAGGTTCAACTGGCCGAGCATGTAGTCGCTCGAAATGAAGTTCGTATAGCTCGTCAGGCGTGGATCGGTCACGATCAGATACGGCTGGCCAGGTGCGTCGTGAATCGAATAAAGACCGCTCGTCGGCAACGTGATCGGCAGTGCGCCCGACGCATTCGCGACCGATTGCTGTGCGCCAACCGGTGTCGATGAGCCGCCTGCGGCTCCAACCGGCGTCAACTTGCCACCGGATACGCCCTCATTGGTCGAATTATTTCCAAGCGTGCCGCCGGTTGCGCCAGTCGAAGAATTCTGCGCGGCAACGTTCTGGTTGTTGACATCCTTTGCGTCGATGATCACCGACTGGTTGGCGATGATCGTGCCGCCCGTGCCGCCGATGGCAACCGGTGTATACACCTGCGAAGGCTGAACGATCGTGCCGCGATCCTGCGTCGTATCCTCGTTCCACGCGTACATCGATACGATGTTGTCGGTCTGATACTGATACAGCGTCCGCCCGACGTTGTTCACGACCGTGCCACCGTAGCTGCCTGAACCTGCACTGCCGGACACATCCGAATCGCCGATCTTGATCGACCCGCCCGCCGCAATCGAACTGTATTCGTTGTTGATCGTGCCGACGTTCTTCATCACGATGTTGTTGCCTGCCACGAGTTGCGCTTGCTGCGCCTGGCTTGCAATCTTGTCCTGCTGAACCGTGGTCGTCGTGTCGCGCCAGATTTCGACACGCTGATAGCCATTGTGGCCATCGCTACGCGTCGTGTATTCCGTATCCGGAACGTAGTTGACGTGCGGATCGTACGCATCCCAGTAGTTGACCGTCACCGTACCGTCCGCGTGGGTCGTCAGCGTGTTGTAGTAAATCGTCTGCTGCTTGCCGTTCACGTTCACGACCAATACCTTGTCGGTCGCGTTCGGTCCGGACGTTTCCGATACAACCTGCGAAGGGCTATAGGTGGAGGTGAGCGGCGTCTTGTAGCCGTTCACCCACATTGCCTGCGAGCACCCGCCGTTCGGGTCCGCATTCATCGTCGCGCACACGATGTACTTCTGACGCTTGGTTTCGTGTTTACTCGTCGTGCTCGTGGTTTCAGTGGTCACCACCGGAGCCGGACGCGTGTTCGTGAACGTACCAGCCGCGAGTTCGATACTGCCTTGTGCTTCGATCGTGGACTGATCGTTCAAGACATTTTGCGTACGGTTCGCGAGAAACCCGTCCGCGTCGCGCTGACCGTTCGCGGCGATATTGATGTCGCCAACGCTGAAGACATTCGCGCCGCCCGTGTTCGACAACTGGTTGGACGCGTACAAATTCACCCGTTCGGCTGCGGCGATCACCGCCGCTGCACCGGTATTGGTGATCGTGCTCGCATTAGCGGTCACTTCACGGCCGATGATCGTCGCGGTGTTGTTCAGCGTCGTGCTGTTGGTCGTAACCGTATCGCCTTCGATGCGACCTGCGTTATCGATCGTGCCGCCGTTGGCATTGATTGTCGTCGTGCCGGAATTCAGATCGGCGCCCGCTTGGTTCTCCACGGTCGCGGCATTCACCGTCAGCGCGCCGTTGGCATCCAGCACGCCTTGGTTCGTCAGCTTACCCGACGTGGAAAACGTGAGGTCGCCGTTTGCGTGCAGCTTGTTCGCCATGGTCTGCGTGTAGTCGCTACCGAGCGTCACCGCACCGTTTCGGCCTGCTACGATCGATCCGTCACCGCTCAACGCGCTCGCGGTCAACGTCAGGTCCTGATCGCTGCCGATAACGCCGTTCTGGTTGGCAAACGTGCCGGTCTGGATTGAAATACTGCCGCCGCTGCCTGCGTCGTTGCCGATTTTTCCGGACTTGTTGTCGATCGACGCCGTGTTCAACGACAGTGCGCCGTTTGCACGAATCGATCCGGCCTGATTCGACAACGCAGCGTTTGCCGCGCTCAGCTCGAGGTTGTTCGCGGCCGACAGCACGCCACTCGCATTATTCACGTTGTTTGTGACGTTCAAGGTCAGATCGTGGCCGGAAAGCGTCTGACCGCCTTGTGCATTCGTGAGCGTTTGGGTGGTCAGCGTAACATCGCCATTACCGCCGATCGTGCCCGCTCCCGCTTTGCCGGACGCGTTCGTGTTCGTGATCGATGCACCGCCGTCGATCGTCGTTGCACCGCTGCCGATATTCGCGATACGTCCGTCGCTGTTGTCGACGTTGCTCCCCGACAGCGCGAGCGTCGAATTCGTGCCGTTCGCTTCGATTTGCCCTGCGCTGTTGTTGATCGCGCCTTGTGCTCGCAGCGACAGATTCCCGTTCGCCTGAACAAGGCCGGCTGCATTCGTGATTGCGCCGTTCGACTGTACCGAAAGCGCTTGTCCAGCCAGCAGCGATCCGCTGGAATTGTCGACGCTGCCCGCCGACACGGAAACGGCTCCGTTGCCGCCAATCGTACCGCCCGCCGTATTCGTCAGCGCATTTGTCGTCCCAACCGACAGCGCGCTCGTGCCCACGTTTTTAAGCGAGCCGCCATCATTGGCGAGACTGTCGGCCGTCACGGAAACGCCGTTGTTCGCTTCGAGCGTGCCCGCACGGTTATCGACAGCGCCTTGAGCCTTCAGCGTAATGCTGTCCGCACCGATGTAGCCGCCCGCATGGTTATCGAGCGACTGCACATCGAGCGTCGCCTGTCGCTGCGCGGCGAGCGTACCTGCGCTATTCGATACGGCTGCAGCTTTCAGGCTCAACGCGCCATTGGTCGCGATCGTGCCGCTTTGGTTCGACAAAGCGCCGGTCGAAATCGACAGCGCACCGCTTCCGGCGTGAGTAATTTTCCCGTGGTCGTTGATCAGCGTCGCGGGCGTCAGGTTCAGGTCGGTGCTGTTGGTCTGAATAACGCCGTTGCTTGAATTATCAAGTGTGTTCGAGACGGCAACATTCATTGCGCCGGTCCCGGTTTGTGTAATGGTGCCGCCGTGGTTCGATAAATTCGTCGCCCCGAGCGACAACTGCGCTGCCTGTACCGAACCCGCATCGTTGCTCAGCGTCGCGGCATTCACGGTCGCGAACTGTCCGGCCGTGATGCTGCCCGAACCGTTCGTCAACTGCGCACCCGCTTTGATCACTGCGTTTTGCGCAGCCGACAACGTCCCGCTGCCGTTGTCGAGGGATTGCGTGTCGACATTCAGATTCGTTTGCGCACTGACCGCGCCACGGTTCACGACGCTGCCCGATTGAATCGCCACGCCGCCGTTGCCACCAATGACACCGCCTTGGGCGCCAAGTGCGGTCGTACCGGCAGCATTCGTCAGTTGCCCCGTCGTGGCAATGGACAGACCGTCCGAATTCAGCGACGTCACGCGACCTGCGCTGTTGTCCAGCGAGCTTGCCGAAATATTCATTCCGGCCGCGCTCTGGATCGTGCCCTGGTTGTTCGCGATTGCGCCGCCGCGCACCTGCATCGCACTTTCAGAAACCAGCGTGCCGCCCTGATTCGCGATTGAGCCGTTCGACTGCACGTTCAGCGGACCTTGCGCCGAGATCTTGCCGCTTTGATTCGAAATGCTGCCTGCGGTCAACGTTGCGTTGGCTTGGCTCGACAGCGTGCCGCGATCGTTGATCAACGCACCCGCTGCGTTCGCATTGAGCGCGCCCTGCGCACTCGTTGTCGCATTCGAGAGGTTCAAGTCCCCGGCGCTTGCGTTCAGCGACACGTTACCGTTCGCCCTCGTCTGGCTACCCGCGAGGCTCACGGCAGCACCTGAAATCGACGCGCTCCCGCCCGCAACGTTCTGCCCGGTCGCCGTCAATTGGCCGGTGCTCGACAGATTCAGATCGCCGCTTTTCCCGACGGAACCATCGCTATTGACACCTGCGCCCAGCATTCCCGTCGAATTGATGGTGCTCGCGTTGAGCGTCGTATTCTGTTGCGCTGCGAGCGTGCCGCTGTTCGACAACGTACCGGCTGCTGAAACGTTTGCACTCTGTTGCGCATACGTCGTGCCGCTGTTTTGAATACTATTTGCGGTTGCCGTGAGATTTCCGCTCGCAGTCGTCTTGCCCGTGAGTACGAGCTGGCCGTTGGATTGCAGCGTCAGGTCGCCCGCTTGTGCCGCGATCGTCCCGGCGTTCGCGACACCGACGCCGTTCTCGTTCGATATGAGAAAGACCCTGTTCGCGTACATGCCGCCGAGCTGGCTCACGTCGATTGCGATCGCCGGTGCCGCACCATCGCCAGAGATCGGCGTAGCCGCCAGCGTGTCGTGGTTGACTTGGTTCGCACCTGCGACGACGTTCAGATTCTTTGCGTAAATGGCTGCATTGGCCTGCACTGCACGCGAAATTAAGTCAACCTGATCGACATTCGATGCATTCAGGCCAGCACCGCTTACAGAAATCAGGCCGCGCGATACGTTGAATCCACCGAGCGAGCCGTCGGCACCGTAATACGGTGTGCCGGTCGTGAGAACGGCTTTCGACGTATTGATGAACCCGCCGCCGTCAACCTGAATACCGGCACTGTTCGACAGGATCACTTCGGCGCGATTGCCCGCGACCTCAACGTAACCTCGCAGTTGCGACGGCGCATTGCTGTTGACCTGGTTGACGATGATCCGCGCAGACTGGCCCGCACCGAAATTCGGGTTGCCGTTGATCATCCCCGCCTGTTGCGTGTTGACGATCGTCGGCGAGTTGTTCAGGATCGCGCCCGGCTTTTGTACGTCGAACTGGTTGTACGTGTTCACCGACACGCCAGCGCCTGACGGTGCGGCAATATTCACCTGCGGGATGCCGCTCTGCGTCTGAATGACATGAGTGCTCGTGCCCGGAGTCGGAGCGATTTGAGCGAAACTGAATAGCGGCACCCCAAACAGCAATGCAGCAGCCATCGCGATCGGCTGCCAAACGATCCGCAAGCGCGATAGCGCGCTCACGCCTTTGGAATTCCCGGCTGCATGCGGTGAACTACCGTTTTCCTGAACGACCATCATCGCGCCCCGCGCGCGATTGAACACAACCCGATAGCATTTCTTGTTCATTCTTCGTTGACGCGCACTGCGTTCCTGCTTGCAATCCGATTTGAATTCAGCGCCAATAGGACAGAACGTAATTCACTGTCTTGTCTTGAACGCGCTTGCAACGGATAGTCAGAACGACAGCGCCTCTCATGCGTGTCGCGATTGCGAGACGGCGCTCGCAGTGGGTCTCCTCTTATCCGCTGCGCGATCCTAGCAGAAGCAATCCCCGCACACTGTCAGAAATGATTAACGCGACACGAGGAGCATTGGCCTTCCCTGCTCCTGCAGGCGGAGATATTAAAAAATGCTGAAGAATTAATATTTTTATAATGTTTTCAGATTGTTAATTCTGAGGTGGGATGCAACTTTATTGGGATAGGTGCGACGCGGTTTTAGACACAGTGCCAATCGACCGAGCGCAGCTGAATGCTCCTGATATTGTTAGCCGAACCATTGCGAGATAAGCGGAGATCGCTCCGCGAAACTCGCTTGTCGACAATATATAAAAATCAAGATGGAAAACATGCGCTATCGAGCGCCGAAACCTGCAACGCTGGCCGCATCACTTCGACAACGTCGCCCGCACCGTATATTCGCCTTCCAGCCCGCCCTGCTCGGGCCGCACGAAATACCGCGACGAATCCAGATCGGCCGGCAGCGGCTCGACCGGATAACCGTGCTTTTCCCACGCATCGAGCCCGCCCTTCAGCGCGCGGATGTTGTGGATCATCTTCTTGCGCTGCATCTTCGCGATCAGGCGCTTCGCCGTCGCCTCGTTCGGGCACACGCAATAGACGACGATCGGCCGCTTCAACACTTCGGGGTCGAGCAGGTCCGGCGAATCGAGATCGACCGGCACCGCGCCGGCAATCCGGTACGGCTCGCGTTCGCGAATCGCCTTCGGCCGCGCGTCGAAGATCAGCGGCGGCTCGTCGGACGTCATCATTTCGACGAGCTGCGGCGGCGAGATGCGCACCTGCGCGAGATAGCGGCGGAACTGCACGCGGCGCACCCAGCGGTACAGCAGGAACGTGATGAAGATCGCGAGGAACGCGTCGAGGATCGTGCCGCCGCTCGCGCGCACCCACAGCACGAACTGGACAATCTGGTCGTGAATGGCCGCGCCGCCGATCAGCCAGAACGCCGCCCACAGCGACGCGCCGGCCAGATCCCAGAACAGGAACACACCGATGCCGATCGCGGTCGTGCCGAGCAGCGGCGCCGATACGAGGCCGAGGCCCGGCAGGAATTTCGACAGCACGAGCAGCGGCGCACCATACCTTTCGAATACGTTACGTGCGAAACGCAGCGTCGTGTCGAGCGACAGCGAGAAGCGCACGAGGCCGTTCAGCAGGCGCCGGCCACGCGTGCGGCCCATGAAGAACCACAGCGAATCGGCCAGCATCGTCGCGCCGATCGCCGCCGCGAACATGCTGACCCAGGACGCCTGCCCCATCGCCGCCATCGTGCCGCCGAGAATCAGCATCGGCACGGCCGGCACCGGCACGCCGAGCTGCGTGATCAACACGCTCGCGAACACGGCCCACGGGCCGAGCGACGATGGAATTGCGATGGGAAAGTGCCACACGGCGGCGCTCCTGGAAGACATGCGGGCCGCGCGACAGGGCCGTCGGTACGGCGGCGCAACGGCCGCCGCGGCATGTCCGCGACCAACCGGTGCATCCTGCGCATTCTAAACGGGTTTGGCCTCGGCCGCGCGGAACACGGGCCGTCCGCACGGGCTTTGCGCCCGGCGTGACGCGACCGTGACGGTCACACGTCCGGGCGCTGCGCAAGTTGCGCGACATGTTCCGCGTAGTCGGGAAACTCGGCCGCGAGCGCGGCCGCGTCCGCCAGCTCGAATTCCGAGAATTCGAACCCCGGCGCCACCGTGCAGCCAACGAGCGCGACGTGCTCCGGCGACGCGCAGCGCGCGCCGAACCAGCTGCCGGCCGGCACGACCGCCTGGAACACGGTGCCCGGATGCGTGAGCGGGTTGCCGAGCCGGTGGATCGTCAGCCCGTCGCGCGCGTCGAGCACCCACACTTCGATCGGATCGCCTGCGTAGAAATGCCAGACCTCGTCGGAGCGGATGCGATGCCACGACGAATACGCGCCGTCGCACAGCAGGTAGTAGATCGCGGTCGACGCGGCACGTGGCGCGCCGTCGGCCGGACGCGCGACCGAATCGGTCGCGCGGTAGGTTTCACGGAAATAGCCGCCTTCGGGATGCGGCTGCAGGTCGAACTGGCGAATCAGGTCGGTCGCGGAAATCGGCATGGCGGATGACGTCGGTAAGGGTGAAAACCGGCATCCGGCGGGGTTGCACGACCCTCATTCTTGCGATCGCGTGCCGCCGGATGTCCCTGCGTCGATCGCCGCGGCCATGCGCGCGGCGAACAAGCGGACACCGGCCGATGCTGCCAGAACTGCGTGCCGGGAGGCAACCGCCGACGTGCAATCGCGCACCGTCGAACGTACCGGTGGCACGGCGCAGTACGCCGATCACGCCCATGTGCGGTCAAGCACGCGGCGCCCTGCGGCCCGCCAATGCGCGGGGCAGGCAGCGTCGACCGCCGCACCGCGTCGCTTATGCGGCCGCCGGCGTCCCGCCCTCGGCGTGCCGCACCAGCAGCACGGGCCGGTCGGCCGCGCGCAGCAACGATTCCGCTACGCTGCCGAGCAACAGCCTGCGCAGGCCGTGCCGCCCGCTGGTGCCCATCACGACCAGATCGGCGTCGGCTTCGGCCGCCGTGCGCATCAGCACCGTCGCGATGTCCTCGCCGTACGCGTCGAGCGCGCGCACCGTGCCCCGCACATGCTGCTGCGCGAGCGCGGCTTTCGCGTCGTCGAGCACCGGCGTCGCGGCATCGTTCGCGGCGACGTCGCCGTCGCGCTCGGCTGCGAAGCCGGCGTCGACGTCGACGAGCTGCGGCCGATGTTCGACGACGTACGCACACGTCACTTCGCCGCCGGACGCGGCTGCGATCCGGATCGCCTCGTTCAGCGCGAGACGCGCGCTCGGGCTGCCATCGAGCCCAACGAAAATCCGCTTGTACATGGTCCGTCCCTCCGACCGGGCGTGCGTCGCGCGTTGCGCAACCACGGCCCGTTACCGCGAGCCGGCCCGGCGCCGGCTTGCCTGCCGAACAGTCTGCCCCACGTGCCGACGCGTGCGTTGACGCGCGTCAAGCGTGCCCGGCGCGCCTGCTGCTGCCCGCCGTTTGCCGCAATTTCAACTGCCCCCATTACAAAAAACGTGTAAAACGCGCACAATTTCGTCCTGAAAATCGTCGTTGCACGCAGCCGGTGCGAGTTTCCCCCCGGTTTTGCCGCGCTGCCCGCGTGCCCCGGGCAGCCCGAACAACAGAATGGCCATCGAATGACCGTCAGTGGAACCCCGACGCGGGACGCCCGAGAGCCGACGCGCCTCGAGATCATGTTACGCCAGCCGCTCGCGGCCGGCGTCGTTGCGCTGTGCGCGGGCGCCGTGCTGTCGCTCGGCGTCGCGCTGCTCGTGCGCGAGCAGTGGCAAACCGCCGTTCATACGCGTTTCGAACGCCGGACCACGCACGTGACCGCGATGCTGCGGCATGAACTACAGGCCGGTGTCGCCGTGCTCGAAGGTGCGCGCGGCGCGTTCGGCCTCGTCCCGGACATGACGCCCGGCCAATGGCGCCGGTATGCGGAGACGCTCGATCTCGACAGCGGCCGCTCGCCGGTCCGGCAGATCGGCTATGCGCCGCTGACGCGCGCGGCCCGCGGCGCGCTGGCCGGCGCGAAGCCGCTGCCGGCCGATCCGCTCGCGGCAGCGACGCTCAGCGCGCCGGTGTCGAACTCGCCGGTCGTGCGCTTCGGTGCGTCCGACGCGGCGCCGCTCACGCGCGCGCTGCGGACCGGCGATATCGCGCTCGGCGTCCACCCGGCCGACGACGACGCGTCCCGCGACGCCCGCACCCTGACGCTGTTCCTGCCCGTGACGAGCTCGCCGTTGGCCGCCGCCACGCCGTCCGGCACGCGGGAAGCCGGCGTCGACGGGATGCTGTTCGCGGCGCTGAGCCCGCGGCGCCTGGTCGAGCGTGCGCTCGACGCGGAACGCGGGATCGATCTGTGGATGACCGCCAGCGGCGATTCGCGCGCGATCGTCAGCGTCGAGACGACGACCGACGAAGCATCGGCGTCGCCCGACCTGATGCGGCGCACCGATGTGCTGAATTTCGGCGGCACCGCGCTGACGCTCGCCTATTCCGCGGACGGCCGGCCGAGCGCGACCGGCGCGCAGCGTGCGGCCGGCACCGTGCTCGCCGCCGGGCTGATCGCGTCGTTCGGGTTCGCGGCGCTCGTCCATGCGCTGCTGCGCGGCCGCGCCGATGCGGGCGCGAGCAGTCGCGGCAGCCTCAACGAAGCGCGGATGATGGGCATCATCCGGTCGTCGATGGAAGCGATCATCACGATCGACGAGAAGCAGACGGTCGTGATCTTCAATCCGATGGCCGAGCAGGTGTTCGGCGTGTCCGCAATGGAGGCGATCGGCGCGCCGCTGTCGCGCTTCATTCCCGAACGGTTCCGCGCCGCACATGCGAAGCACGTCGACCAGTTCGGCGTGACGGGCGTGTCCGAGCGGCAGATGGGCCGCCAGCGCGTGCTGTTCGGGCTGCGCGCCAACGGCGAGGAATTCCCGATCGAAGCATCGATCTCGCAGATCCGCGACGCGTCGGGCAAGCTGTATACGGTGATGCTGCGCGACATCACCGAGCGGCTGCGGGCCGAGAACGCGCTGAAGCAATCGCGCGAGGAATTGCGCGAACTGTCGGCGAACCTGCAGAACGTGCGCGAAGAGGAAAAGACCCGCATCGCGCGCGAGCTGCACGACGACCTCGGGCAGCAGCTCACCGCGCTGAAGATGGATCTGTCGGTCGTCGAACAGCAACTGCGCATGCCCGGCCGCGCGCAGCCCGACGCAGGCCTGCAGACGCATCTGCAAGGCATGCGGCGGCTGATCGACGCGACGGTCGCGTCAGTGCGGCGCATCGCGGCCGACCTGCGGCCGGTAATGCTCGACGACCTCGGCCTCGTGCCCGCGATCGAATGGCTCGCGAACGATTTCACGAACCGCTACGGGATCGATGTCGAGCGCCACATCGAAACGGGCGGCCTCACGTTCACCAGCACGGGCGCGACCACGCTGTTCCGGATCGTCCAGGAAGCGCTGACGAACGTCGCGCGCCATGCGGATGCGACGCGCGTGGCGTTGCGGCTCGACATCGAGGAAGGCTTTTGCGTGCTGCGCGTCGCGGACAACGGCCGCGGCGCGGCGCCCGGCGGGCCGGCCCACGAGGACAAATCGTTCGGCCTGATCGGCATTCGCGAACGCGCACACATGCTGGGCGGCACCGTGACCATCGATACCGCGCTCGCGCGCGGTTTCTCGATTACCGTCTCGTTTCCGCTCGGCACCGTTCAACAGGACACGCTCATCACATGATCAAGGTGCTCATCGCCGACGACCATACGCTCGTACGCGACGGTCTGCGGCACATCCTCCAGAACGCCACCGGATTCGAGGTGGCCGGCGAAGCCTTCGACGGCCCGTCGACGATCGCGCTGGTGCGGGCGACGCCTGCGCAGGTACTCGTGCTCGACTTGTCGATGCCGGGCCGCAACGGCGTCGAACTGATCAAGCAGATCAAGGACGAGAAGCCCGCGCTGCGCGTGCTCGTGCTGACGATGCACGCGGAGCAGCAATACGCGGTGCGTGCGTTCCGCGCGGGCGCGTCCGGCTATCTGACGAAGGAAAGCGCGAGCGCGGAGCTGGTCGGCGCGGTCACGAAAGTGGCGTCGGGGGGCGTCTACGTGAGCCTCGCGATGGCCGAGCAGTTCGCGCAGAGCCTGAACGAGCCGGCCGAAACGCTGCCGCACCAGCGGCTGTCCGACCGCGAATTCGACGTGTTCCGGCGGATCGCCGCCGGCCAGACGCTGACCGAGATCGCGAACGCGTTGTGCGTGAGCGCGAAGACGGTCAGCACCTACAAGACCCGGATCCTGGAAAAGATGCAGATGCCGCACGAAGCGGCGCTCGTGCGTTACGCGATGCGGCACAAGCTGCTCGACGAAACGGACGACGTGTAACGGACGACGTGTAACGGACGACGTGTAGCGGACGACGTGTAACGGACGACGTCTGGCCGGCGTGGTGCGGGCCTCGGCAGGCCCGCGCATGACGCGTTACTTCGCGGGCACCGGGCACGCGAGGTCGCCTTCCTCGCAGGACAGATAGCCTTTCAGCGTTTCGGTGCGCACTTTGGTCAGATCGTCGAGGCAGGTCGATACGACCATCGGGTATGCACTGCCGCCCTCGGCATTTGCACTCGAGAAATGGCATTCGGCGTCGCGGTACGCGATCCACGCGCGCTGCGCGTCCACGAGCTTGTCGGCGAGCGGCCGCGCGCCGCGCAGGCGCGCGGTGACGGCCTGGTAGATCCGGTTCAGTTCCCCGTCGGATTTCTTGTACGCGCGATCGGCACACGCCGTCATCGTCGCCTGATCCGTCGCGTCCGCACAATTCGCCTGCGCATGGGCGACGCTCGCCACCAGCGCCAGCGAGCCCAGCAGACCGGTCAAGACACGCATGGATGCTCCTTTGTTGTTCGTTGAAGTGTGGAACCCGGCGCCTTGTTGCGCCCCGTGTGCATGGGCCGCGCCACCGCGGCGACATCGACCGCGATGCTAGCGCACGCGCGGCGGATTGTCAGCGGGTGCCGGGGTGACGCCCGAGACGCGATTTCGCCGGTTGTCGTGTTTTCCTGACGGCGAAAGCATCCGATCGCTGCGCATCATTGAGAAAGCCCGCACTCGGAACTGAACCGAGTGCGGGCTTTCTCGACAAACCTTCAGCCACGGTCCCCAAGGGCCGCGACACAACGGCCGACTTAGTGGCCGAAATACACCGACGAGCGGTCGCTGACGGCCGGCACGACCGCGCGCTGGCCCGACTGCGACGTCGCGATCGGGTTCGAACCGTAACCGGTTGCGTCGGCTTGCGCGCCCGTGTTCTGCGCGGCGGCGATCTTGGCCTGGGCGGCCTGGATGTTTTCCGGATAGTTGATCCAGTCGTTCGGGTTGTACCCGGCCTTTTCGAGCTGGACCAGCTCGGCGCGCACTTGCGCGCGCGTCAGCGGCTGTTGGTTCGATTGGGCGAACGAGACGACCGGTGCAGCCACGAGGGCGGCCAGTGCAACTGCCTTGATCAGCGATTTCATGATGCGTTACCTCCAGGATTGTTTTGTCAGGCGCTTCGGACTCGGGGTCGTTGCGCATGAGTAGAAGTCTAGGAGTCGCCGCTATCAGGGTAAATACTTAAATCGCAAATTCACTGTTGACCGAAACCGTACAATCGCGCGGGAATAACGTGATTCATCAGACGATTATCGACGCTCGCACACCGAATGCCACTCTTCGGCATCCGGCACGCTCGGCAGCGCGTCAGCGCGGGCGATCGGTATCCACCGACGCCATCTGCCTGTCGAACAGCAACGCCTTGAGGCGCACGCGATCGTCGGCATCGATGTCGCCGAACGCCGCATGATGCAACGTCAGCGCTGGGGCCGCCGGGTCGGCATGCACGGCCCGCACCGTGCCGTCGAGCGCCAGTTGCTCGACGCGGCCGCCGGTTTCGTACGGAAGCAGCACGCGCAACGGCTCGCCGGTGGCCGCGAGCGGCCGGTCGACGGCGATCGACAAGCCGCTCAGGCTGATGTCGTGCACCATTCCGATGCCTTCCGCCCCCTGCGCCGCGCCGCTGCAGCGGGCGGCGATGCGCACCGGCACGCGCGGCTCCGCGCGCGCGCGCAGCCGGTCGACGAAGCCGGGCGGCGACAGGATCATGAACGGCGCGGCGCCTGACGCCTGCACCGATTCGACCGTCGCGCCGAAACGGAACACCGCGGCAGCGCCGATCGCCACCGCTTCAACGTCGTCGCCGCGTGCGAACTCGAGCACGGCGGCGGGTAGCGGTTCGACGAACAGCGCGCCCGACGCACCGACACCGATCAGCCGGCAGCGTTGCAGCGCACGCGTCGTGCCGACCCGGCGGCGAATGCCGATCGCGGCGCCCGCCGACAAGCCCATGCGCGTGGCGGGCGCGCCCGCCGCCCCGGGCACGCTCGGCTCGATGCCGCTGCCCTCGCGTCGGCGTACGGGGTGGAAATGGTCGAACAGGAACGCATGCTGCGCGGCATCCTGCAGCGTCGTGCCGGCCGGCAGCAGCGCGGCACCGTCGGCGTCGTAGAGGTCGAAGCCGAGCGGGACGCCGGCGGAAAGATCGTCGCGCGTGAGCGCGACGTAGTCGGTGGAAAGCCGCATCGGAGAAGCGCGGAGCGACCGCGCGAGCTATCGTGACAACTTGATTACGGCAGCATCGCGCGGAATCTGAACGGCTTCGTTACTGCGACGCACCCGTGGCATCGGGCGACGCCGGGACCGGCACCGGCACCGGCACCGGCACTGGCGGTGGCGGAGCCGGCACGGCCGACGGGGCGGCGCCGACGCCGGTGCTGCTTCCGCTCGTGATACTGGCGCCTGCCGGCGGCTGCGCAGGCTGCGATGCGCTCGCCGACAGCGCCGCAGCCGACGCGGCCACTTCGGACGCCGGCACCCATTCCTCGACGATGCCGCCGGACGCGGCATCCGGCGCCGATGCAGCCGAAGCCGCCGACGCCGCCTCTTCGTCGGTCTCGGCCGGACGCTCGATACGCTGTGTCCTGACCGGCGTGGGCGCCTTCTTCGCCTCGGGAGGGAACCACGTGTCGAACAGGTCGGTCACGCGCTCGCGCAGCGATCCGAACCAGCCCGGCGACGGCTCGGTATCGAATTTCGCCTTCGTATCGACGATCCGGGCGCGCTGCGCGCGCTGGAAGAAATCGCCGACGATCGGCAGCGCGCTGTGCGCGCCCTGCCCCCAGTAATCGCTGCGCAGCGTCACGCGGCCGTCGTCGAACCCGACCCACGCGCCGGCGACGAGGCCCGGCTGCATCAGGATGAACCAGCCGTCCGCGTTGTCCTGCGTCGTGCCGGTCTTGCCGGCCACGTCGCCGCGGATCCCGAAGCGGGTGCGGATGCTGCCGCCCGTGCCGCGCGTCACGACGTCGCGCATCACGTCGAGCAGCGTCTTGTCGGTTTCGGCATCGAGCGCACGCTCGGGCGGCGCCGGTGCGTATTCGGCGAGCACCTCGCCCTGGCGGTTCTCGATGCGCGTGACCATCTGCGGCTCGACGTACAGCCCGCCGTTCGCGATCGTCGCGTACGACGCGACCATTTCCTTCAGCGTGACCGGGCTCGTGCCAAGCGCGAGCGACGGCACGCGTTCGAGCGGGCTTTCGCGCACGCCCATGTCGCGCGCGAGCCGCGCGACGGCGCCCGGCCCGACCTTCTCCATCACTTGCGCGGTGATCCGGTTGCGCGACAGCGCGACGGCGTCGCGCAGCGTCATCGGCTTGCCCGTAGGCGGCGCGTCATCGTTCGGTCGCCAGATC
Source organism: Burkholderia sp. BCC0398 (assembly GCF_902833245.1). NCBI lineage: Bacteria > Pseudomonadati > Pseudomonadota > Betaproteobacteria > Burkholderiales > Burkholderiaceae > Burkholderia > Burkholderia sp. BCC0398. The sequence continues at coordinate 116,666 of NZ_CADFEM010000020.1, read as the reverse complement.
TCGCCGCCCTTCAGCGGAATCTCGACCGGCTGGTCGATGAACGTGTCCTCCGGCTTCATCCCGCTCGCGAACGCGGCGCCATAGACGAACGGCTTGAACGTCGAGCCCGGCTGGCGCCGCGCCTGCGCGACGTGGTCGAACGGCTCGCGCGTGAAGTCGCGGCTGCCGACCCACGCGCGGATCTGCCCGTCGCGCGGATCGATCGCGAGGAAGCCGGCCTGCACGTCGGTCTTCGCCTTGCACAGCGCATGCAGGAAGCCGCGGTCGGCCGCGAGCAGCTTCATCGCCGCCGCGTCGTCCTTGCCGGCGTCCTGCGCGGCCTTGTACTCGGGCGATTCGCGCATGAAGGTGCGGAACACCTCGTTGTCGGTGCCGCAGCCGTCGCGGCCGCTCCACGCGTTGTTCGCGATGCCCTGCAACTGATTGCCCTGCAGCGTGAGCGCCTGCGTCGCCATCTGCTGGAGCCGCGAGTCGATCGTCGTGCGCACGATCAGCCCGTCCGAGTAGATGTTGTAGTCGTTGCGGTCGGCCCACGCGATCAGCCACTTGCGCAACTGCTGCGCGAAATGCGGCGCCGGCCCGGGCGGCTCCTTCTGGCGCTCGAAGTCGATGCGCAGCGGCCGGCGCTGCAGCTGCGCGAACTGCGCCGGCGACAGCTTGCCGTACTTCACCATCTGGCCGAGCACCGTGTTGCGCCGTTGCAGCGCGCGCTCGGGGTTCAGCACCGGGTTGTAGTAGCTGTTGCCCTTCAGCATCCCGACGAGTGTCGCGCTGTCGAGCACGTCGAGTTCGTCGGCCGACTTGTCGAAATAGGTGCGCGCGGCCATCTCGACGCCGTACGCGTTGTACAGGAACGGCACCGTGTTCAGGTAGGTCTCGAGGATCTGGTCCTTGCTGTAGACGGCCTCGATCTTCAGCGCGGTGATCGCCTCCTTCACCTTGCGCGTGAGCGTCGGCGCGCGGCCGATCTCGTCCGGGTACAGGTTGCGCGCGAGCTGCTGCGTGATCGTCGAGCCGCCCTGGCGGCTGCCCGAGAACGTATGGAGCGCGGCCGACGCCGTGCGCTTCCAGTCGAGGCCGTGGTGTTCGTAGAAGCGATGATCCTCGGTCGCGATCAGCGCGTCGACCATGTGCGGCGAGATCTGCTTGAGCGACACCCATTCGCGGTTCGACGGCTTGAATTCGGCCAGCAGCTTGCCGTCGGCGGACAGCACCTGCGCGGGCTGGTCGACGCGCGCCTTGCGGATGTCGCCGATGCCCGGCGTGAACGGGATCAGCGCGACCACGTACGCGGCGAACAGTGCCGGCACGGCGGCGGCGGCGAGCAGCGCGCCACGGCGCGTCGGGTGGCGGACATGGCGCCACGCGGTGGCGGCGAGAGGCTTGACCCGCGCGACGGCGGCGGCCGCGACGGGTTGGGCGCGCGCGACCCATCTGGCACAGAAGGCACGCACTGACGGCACGTTTCGGCGATTCACGCGGGTGGGGCTCGGCTGAAAAGGCTGCATCGTACCAAACTCGCGCGGCCGTCCGACCCGCGGCGGCCTTGGGCTGGCACACGCGGTGCGGTGTTACGCCGGCGCTCACGCAAAAAAAGGCGCGTGTCCGGCAATCGGAGCGACGCGCCAAACCTGGTACCACAACCGGAACGCCGCGCGACGGCGGCGTGCCCCGCGCCGCGGCTCAGCGCACGAGAAATCCGTACGTGAGCGGATCGCGCTCGTCGACGATCCAGTTCGCGAACCCGCAGATATGCGCGCTGCCTTCCACTTCCGGGATCACGGCCGGGATGTCGCCGACCGTCGTTTCGCGCAGCACGCGGCCCTTGAAGACCGTGCCGACGATCGATTCGTTGACGAGCGTGTCGCCTGCCGCAAGCAGCCCGCGCTGGTAGAGCTGCGCGACGCGCCCGCCGGTGCCGGAGCCGGTCGGCGAGCGGTCGACCTCGCGATCCGCGAACACGCAGCAGTTCGCCTGCGTCGAGCCCGCGTGGCGCGGCGCGTTCGCGATGATCGTGCCGTAGATATGGTTGATTTCCGGGATCTCCGGATGCGCGACCGGATATTTCGCGTTCGCGGCCGCCTTCACCTCGGCGCCGAAGCGAATCAGTTTCTCGACTGCCGATTCGCGCACCGGCAGGTCGAACGGCGCGCCGTCGACATAGAAATAGAACGCGCCGCCATACGCGATGTCGCCGGTCACGGTGCCGAACGACGGCGTGTCGACCGACACGTCGCGCTCCCAGATGAACGACGGCACGTTGACGAAGCGCACGGGCCCCGCATGCTCGCCGTCCCACCGGACGAACGCCTCGATGAAGCCGCACGGCGCGTCGATGCCGACTCGCGTCTCGGGCACCGTGCGCTGCACCCAGCCGAGTTCGACGGCCGCGGTCGACAGCGCGATCACGCCATGTCCGCAATGGTCGCTGTAGCCTTCGTTGTGCACGAAGATCACGCCGAAATCGGCGTTCGGCGACACGGGCTCGGTCAGATAGCCGCCGTACATGTCGGCGTGGCCGCGCGGTTCGAACATCAGCGCGCGGCGGATTTCGTCGGCGTGTTCCTTGAGCCACGCGCGGCGCTGGACGATCGTGTCGCCGGGCAGGCGCGGCAGCCCGCTCGTGACGATGCGGAACGCCTCGCCGCCGGTGTGCACTTCGACGGTGGACAGGGATCGGGAAATTTTCATGGGGGATCGGATGCGTTGAAACGAAGGACGGCGGCCGGGCCGCCGTCCGGTGACGGGCCGTGCGGCAATTACTTCGCGTACGGTTCCGGCAGGCCGTTGCGGATCACGTAGACGGTGGTCGGCGCGCCTTTCAGGTCGCCGTTCGCGTCGAACGAATAGGTGCCCGCGACGCCCGCGTAGTTCGTCTTCGCGAGCTGCGCGATCAGCTTCGCCTTGTCGGTGGTCGTGCCGGCCTTGACCATCGCATCGGCGAGCAGCTTCATGCCGTCGTAGTAGTTGACGCCGTAGACCTGCGTATCGGTGCGATAGGCGTCGTGGTACTTCTTCAGGAATTCGCGCCCGGCCGGCGTCTTCTCGAGCGCGACGCCGCCCTGCGCGCAATAGACGATCGACGCGGCCTCGCCCGCGACCTTGCCCATGTCGGCCGAACAGATGCCGTCGCCGCCGAGCAGCTTCGCGCGCAGGCCGCGCTGCTTCATCTGCTTGGCCATCGGCGCACCCTGCGCCGCATAGCCGCCGAGGAAGATCACGTCGGGGTTGGCGGCCTTGATCTTGGTGAGAATGCCGAGGAAGTCGGTGGCCGACGAATTCGTGTATTCCTGGTCGACGATCTTGATCCCGTTCGCCTTCGCGACGTTCATGAACTGCTCGACGACGCCCTGCCCGTACGCGGTGCGATCGTCGATCACGGCGGCGGTTTTCGCGTTCAGCGTCTTCGCGGCGAACGTGGCCATCGTGCCGCCGAGCTGCTCGTCGCTCGCGCCGATCCGGAAGATGTTCTTGAAGCCCTGCTTCGTCAGCGCCGGGTTCGACGCGACCGGCAGGATCGGCACGCCGGCCGTCGAATACACGCGCGACGCCGGAATCGCGACGCCCGAGTTGTACGGGCCGAGCACGGCGACGACGCCCTTGTCGACGAGGTTCTGCGCGACCTGCACGCCGGCCTTCGGGTCGGCCTGGTCGTCTTCGGAAACCAGTTTGAACGTCACGGTCTTCCCGCCGACCTTCACGCCGGCCTTGTTGAGCTCGTCGACCGCGAGCCGCGCGCCGTTTTCGTTGTCCTTGCCGTTGGCGGCCTGCGGGCCCGTGAGCGGCGCCGAATGGCCGATCATCACGACTTCCTGCGCATGCGCGGAAGTCAGCGCGCCGGCGGCCACGGCCACCGAGAGCGCGGTCACGAGGTGTCTCATGATGTCTCCTGATTGGTTTTTGGTGAAACCAATGTAGGACACACGTGGTCACATCGCAAGCAATTTCAAAATAATCATCGGGATTTTGGTCACATTAAAGACCAAACCGTTCCCGTTACTTCGGCGCAATGTCGCGCCGCACGCGGCGAATGTGCTGTTCGACATAGAACGCGGCCGCATCGGCATCCCCGGACACGATCGCCTCGTAGATCAACCGGTGCTCGGACACGTACAGCTGGATCCGGCCCGCGTCGTAGATGCCATCGTCCTTCAGCCGCTTCCAGAGCGGCTGGTCCATCGTCTTCGCGACTTCGTCCGCGATCTTCACGATCAGCGCGTCGCCGGTCATCAGCGCGAGCTGCCGGTGGAACAGCCGGTCACTCTCGTTCCACAACGCGCGCTGGTGCGGATCGTCGACGTCGGTGATGGTCTCCATTTGCGCGAGATAGCGCTCGGCGCCGGGGTCGGCGCGGCCATGAGCGGCCGCGAGGCGCGCGATCGCGGGCTCGAGGATCAGCCGCACGTCGAGCGTCGACGTCGGACTGAAGTCGGCCTCGGACGCCGCGTGCGCGTCGCCGCGCTGTGCGAGCACGTCGAGCGGGGCCGCGACGACGTAGGTGCCCGAATTGCGCTTCGTGAACACGAGCCCTTCGTTCTGCAGCGCGCCGAGCGCCTCGCGCACGGCCGGCCGGCCGACCTGGAACAGCGCCGCGAGCTCGCGCTCGGACGGCAGCCGCGATTCGGCCGCGTAGCGCCCCGCGCGGATCTCGTCGCGGATCTTTTCGGCTACCTGCTCGTAGATCTGCAGCGGCCTGAAACCGCCTTCGAGTGAGTCGGGACGCGCGGACATCATCGTGTGGCTCCTGCCCGTTCGCGGGCGTGGATCTGGAATGGGTTCGCACTATACCGGAGCGGCGCGGGCAGCGCGGCAGCGGCGAGCCTTCTGGCCAGATATTAGAACCAAAATCACCGGCACGCTTTATTTTCTGGGTTGCCGACGCGCCAGAAAGTGGTATAGATTCGATCCACACTGCCCTGTGTCACGGTACCGGCAGACCTGCGGCGGGCGCGGCATGCGTCCGCCGTCCACGCTCACTGACCGCCAAGACGTACACGATGACCGCCTTCTCCCCGATTCCCGTTTTCGATGCGGCCGACACGGCCGCGCTGCTCGACTATCCGGCGCTGCTCGCCACGCTCAGGCAAGCGGTCGTCGAGTACGCGGCAGGCGACATCGTCAGCCCCGAACGCCTGGTCGTGCCGCTGCAACGCGGCGGCGTGATGCTGTCGATGCCGTCGAGCGCACACGATCTGGCGAGCCACAAGCTCGTGAACGTGTGCCCCGGCAACGGCGCACGCGGGCTGCCGACGATTCTCGGCCAGGTCACCGCGTACGATGCGACGACCGGCGAAATGCGCTTCGCGCTCGACGGCCCGACCGTCACCGGCCGCCGCACGGCGGCGATCACCGCGCTCGGCATCCAGGCGCTGCATGGCGACGCGCCGCGCGACATCCTGCTGATCGGCACCGGCAAGCAGGCGGCCAATCACGCGGAAGCGCTCGCCGCGATCTTTCCGGACGCGCGCCTTCACGTGCGCGGCACGAGCGCGGACGGCGCGGCCGCCTTCTGCGCCGCCCACCGCGCGCATGCGCCGCAGCTCGCGCCGCTCGACGGCGACGCGATTCCCGATGCGATCGACGTGGTCGTCACGCTGACGACGAGCCGCACGCCCGTCTATCGCGACGCCGCGCGCGAAGGCCGGCTCGTGGTCGGCGTCGGCGCGTTCACCGCGGATGCCGCGGAGATCGACGCGAACACGGTGCGGGGCAGCCGGCTCGTGGTCGACGATCCGGCCGGCGCGCGCCACGAAGCGGGCGACCTGATCGTCGCGCAGGTCGACTGGCAGCACGTCGCGTCGCTCGCCGACGTGCTGAACGGCACCTTCGCCCGCGGCGGCCCGCTGCTGTTCAAGAGCGTCGGCTGCGCCGCATGGGACCTGGCCGCGTGCCGCACCGCGCGCGACGCACTGGCCGCGCGCCGCGCCGGCTGACCCGGCCGCGCCACCGTGCGCGCCGCTCGCGCGGCATCGCATCGTCGGATTCACACCGGCGATTTCCCGTACGCGGTGTAGGAAACGCCCTACACCGCGTCGAAGCGGCCTACACGAAGTTCCAATTCGGCCGATTTCAATTTCGGCGGCGCAACACGATACTGCCGGCATGAATGCCAGCCTGTCACCCGCCGCACTCAGGGTGTTTCTCGTCGATCACGCGGTTGCCGTCCGCCAGCGGATCGCGCTGCTCGTCGGCGCGATTCGCGGCGTCGCCGTCGTGGGCGAAGCGGAAGACGGCCAGGACGCGTGGACGCATATCCGCAGCAGTCGCGCGGACGTGGTGATCGTCGACGTGCGGCTCGCGGACGGCAGCGGTCTCGACCTGATCGGGATGCTGTCGAAGGCCGCGCCGCGCATCGTCACGATCGTGCTGACGAACCACTCGGCGCCGGCATTCAGAGAGGCATGCGCGACGGCGGGAGCCGACTACTTCTTCGACAAGACCGTCGAATTCGACACCGCATGCCGTGTCATCGAATCCCTGGTGCACGCTCGCGTGCGCCGCCCCTGACGAGCCGGAGCGCCTCATGTCCACCGCCACCGCCTTCGCCGACGTATCCGTCGTACCCCGGCCCACGATTGCGCCGCGCCCGGCCGCACGCGCCGACGCCGCCAAGCATCCCGCCGCACGCTGCTCGGCCTGCGCGATGCGCTCGATGTGCCTGCCGCCGCACCTGACGCCCGCCGAATACGGCCGCCTCGACGCGATCATCTGCACGACGCGACAGGTTCGCCAGGGCGACGCGCTGTTCCGCACCGACGATCCGTTCCAGAGCATCTACGCGGTGCGTGCGGGTTCGTTCAAGACGGTGATGATGCATCGCGACGGCCGCGAGCACGTGACGGGCTTCCAGATCGCCGGCGAAACGCTCGGGATGGACGGCATCGGCAGCGGCCAGCACTGTTGCGACGCGATCGCGCTGGAGGACAGCGTGGTGTGCATCATCCCGTTCGGCGCGCTCGAAGCTGCGTGCCGCGAGATCAAGCCGATGCAGCACTTCCTCTACCAGATGCTGAGCAGCGAGATCGTCCGCGAATCGAGCCAGATGCTGTTGCTCGGCACGATGTCGGCCGAGCAGCGCGTCGCGCATTTCCTGCTGAACCTGTCGTCGCGGTTCGAGGCGCGCGGCTATTCGGCGACCGAATTCAACCTGCGGATGACGCGCGAGGAAATCGGCTGCTATCTCGGGATGAAGCTCGAAACGGTCAGCCGGATGTTCTCGCGGTTTCATCGCGACGCGCTCGTCGAAACGCGCGGCAAGCGCGTGCGCATCATCGACGCGCAAGCGCTCGCGCGAGTCTGACACGCGGCGCCGGATGACCGGCGCCGCGTCACCGCATCGCGTCGCCGGTCGCCGCGTCGCGCAGCGCAACCGTTGCGGCGCCTGCCTGCCACGCGAGCAGCGCCCGTTCGGCCTGCGCGAACGCGAGACGCAATGCGTCGTCCACGTCGGCCCCGACGCACGGCGGCAGCGACCGGAGCGTCGCGTCGCGCATCACCAGCTCCAGCCGCACGTCGTACCGGCGCGCACCATCGGCCGCCGTGCGCGATTCGATCGCGAGATCGCAGCCTTCGATCCACGCGCGAAACCGTTCAAGTCGCACCAGTTGCGCGCCGGCTTCGGCCTCGACCGCAGCCGAACCGGTGAATCCGAGGCAGGCGATCTGCATGCCCACGCCCATGTCGTCTCTCCTGACGGGGCCGCCCGCTCGTCGACCGCCTTGCAAGTGCCGGCCGCCTCACGATGGGGCGGCCCGTGTTTCCCGTGGCGCGGCGCGCATTGTTCGATCGCGGCCGGCCGATTGTCTGCCTGCGCCCGACAGGCGCGGGACCGTTCAGACGTTGAAGGTCTGCGACGCCTTCATCTCGATCCACGTCATGCCGGCCCGCAACCCTTCGATCATCGCCTCGCGCTCCGTCGGATACGCGTGGCTGTGCTCGAACGTATGATGAAACCGCGCGGCGCCGGCGCCGTGCTCGACCGACACGCGGCAGCGGAATTCGCCCGATTCGCACGGGCGCGTCTCCACTTCGACCGACCAGTCGCGTTCGTGAATGTTGCCCTGCAGTGTCATGCGCCCTCCTGCGGTATCAGCCTTCGAGCCGGAAGTGCCCGCTGTGCAGCAGCACCGGCCGGCCGCCGATTTCCTCGAGCATTCGTCGTGCCATCGCCTCGATGGCCGACCGGTGCGCGTCGAATGCGCCCAGCAGATCGCGTTCGAGCAGCGACTGCGCGCCGAAATGGTCTTCCAGCGCCTCGGCCGTGACCGCGCACTGGACGCAACGCCCGTCGACCAGCGCCGAAAACGCGACGACCAGATCGCGCGCGCAGTATTCCGGCGGTTCGGACGGGAAAACGATGTGCATCTGTCGGTCTGTCATCGTCGTGATGGCTCCATGACGAGAGCATAGTGGCGCGCGCGGCCGCGCGCTTGACCCACGTCAACGGGCTGGCTGCACCGCACGATCGCGGTGTAGCCGCGCGCCGCCGCTTCCTCTGCTTCAGCCGGCGTCGGGCTCGATCGCCGCGCCGCGCTGCGCGAGCAGCTCGCGCAGCACGCTGCGGTGACAATGGTTTTCGTCATCGCAGTAGCAGCCGATCGAGAACGCAGTCGTCGCCGACAGCGCGGCCAGCAGGTCCAGCACCTTGGCCGGATCGCCATGCGCCATCTCCGCGCGGAAGTGGCGCTTGAACGCGTTCCATTCGGCGTCGGTTTCGGCGGCCTGCGCTTGCGCGACGAGCTCGGGGCTCGGCGACAACGTCGGCAACCATACATCATAGTAGTTGCGCGACGCGAATTCCGCCTTCGGTACGCCGCGCGGCGGCCGCCGCACCGTGCCGATCCGCAGGCCCTCGCCGGCCGCGCGCGGCGTGCCGAGCTGGATGATCCGGATGCCCATGTCGCTCCTCTGCTCCCCTGCATTGCGTACGATCCCGTGATCGTACCGCCGCGCCTGCCCGTGCGTCATCCGCGCCTCGCACATGACGGCCGCCCAACAAAAAACCGGCTGTTCCCGCGACGGGAAACAGCCGGTTCTTCAGCGTTGCGCGCCGGGGCGCGCCGCGTTCAGACGCCGCTCTTCAGTACCTTGCCGATCGCGTCCGCGACGATGCCGACGTTCGAGTCGTTCAGGCCCGCCACGCACATCCGGCCCGAGCGCAGGATGTATACGCCGTGCACCTCGCGCAGCGCGTCGACCTGCGTTTCGGTCAGGCCCGTGTACGTGAACATCCCGCGCTGCTTCACGTAGCGCGTGAGCGCTTCGCCGCTCACGTGGTCGCGCAGGCCGTCGTGGATCGACTGGCGCATCCGCGCGATGCGGCGGCACATCGCCGACAGCTCCTCTTCCCACTGCTTGCGCAGCGCCGGCGTGCCGAGCACGGCCGCGACGACCTTCGCGCCGTAGGTCTGCGGGTTGCTGTAGTTCGAGCGCACGGCGCCGGCCAGCTGGCCGAGCACGCGCTCGGCCGCGGCCGCGTCCTCGCAGACGACGCTCAGGCCGCCCACGCGTTCGCCGTACAGCGAGAAGTTCTTCGAGAACGAGTTCGCGACGAGCGTCGGCACGCCGCGGCGGGCCAGTTCGCGCACCGCGAACGCGTCCGCGTCGAGGCCCGCGCCGAAGCCCTGGTACGCCATGTCGACGAACGGCAGCAGCCCGCGCGCCTCGATCACGTCGATCAGCTTCTCCCACTGGCCTTCGTCGAGATCGACACCGGTTGGGTTATGGCAGCACGCGTGCAGCAGCACGATGCTGCGCGCCGGCAGCGCGTCGATCGCCGCGAGCATCGCGTCGAACTTCAGGCCGCCCGTGGCCTCGTCGTAGTACGGATACGTGTTCACCGTGAAGCCGGCGCGCTCGAAGATGAAGCGATGGTTTTCCCAGCTCGGATCGCTGAGCCACACCTGCGAATCCGGGAAATAGCGCTTCAGGAAATCGGCGCCGACCTTCAGCGCGCCCGAGCCGCCGAGCGTCTGCAGCGTCGCGATGCGGCCGGCCGCGCGAGCCGGGTGATCCGCACCGAACACCAGCGCTTGCACGGCGTCGCGGTACGCGGCCAAGCCGACCATCGGCAGGTACGGCTTCGGGCCGCTGTCGCGCTGCAGCGCGGTTTCGGCTTCGCGCACGGCGCCCAGCACCGGAATCCGGCCTTCGGCGTCGAAATAGATCCCGATGCTCAGGTTGACCTTCTGGTCGCGCGGATCTTTCTGGAAGTTCTCGTTGAGCGTCAGGATCGGGTCGCCCGGGTACGCGTCGATGTGTTCGAACATGGCTTGAATCGGTCTCGTTTGGAAGAATGGTCGGTCGTGGCCTGCGTCAGCGTGCGGACGCACCGTCGTGCACCGCAAAGCCGGCATTCTTCTGACGGAAGCGATACCCGATCGCGAGCACCGCGAGCCATACCGGGATCAGGTACACCGACAGACGGAGATCCGGCGTCAGGTACATCACGACGAGAATGCCGGCCATGAACGCCAGGCACAGGTAATTCGTGAAAGGATAGCCCAGACTGCGGAAGGAAGTCTGCTCCCCGGCAGCACGCTTGGCCTGGCGGAACTTCAGGTGGATCACCGTGATCATCGCCCAGTTGATGATCAGCGCCGACACGACGAGGCCCATCAGCACCTCGAACGCCTTGCCCGGCATGAAGTAGTTGACCAGCACGCACACGCCGGTCGCGAGCGCCGATGCGCCGAGCGCGGCGAGCGGGATGCCGCGCTTGTTGACCGAGCACAGCACCTTCGGCGCGTTGCCCTGTTGCGCGAGGCCGAACAGCATCCGGCTGTTGCTGTACACGCCGCTGTTGTAGACCGACAACGCGGCCGTCAGCACGACGACGTTCAGCACGTTCGCGACCAGGTTGCTGCTCAGCGCGTGGAAGATCAGCACGAACGGGCTGCCGCCGGTGACGACCTTCTGCCACGGATACAGCGACAGCAGCACGGCCAGCGCGCCGATGTAGAAAATCAGGATGCGGTAGATGACCTGGTTGGTCGCGCGCGGAATGCTGCGCTTCGGATCGTCGGCTTCGGCCGCGGTGATGCCGATCAACTCCAGCCCACCGAACGAGAACATGATCGCGGCCATCGACATCACAAGGCCGGACACGCCGTTCGGGAAGAAGCCGCCGTGCTGCCACAGGTTCGCGACACTCGCTTCGGGCCCGGCATGGCCGCTCACGAGCAGCCAACCGCCGAAGCCGATCATCCCGACGATCGCGGCGACCTTGATGATCGAGAACCAGAATTCCGTCTCGCCGTACGACTTCACGCTGGCCAGGTTCAGCAGGTTGATCGCGACGAAGAACACCAGCGCCGACACCCAGGTCGGCACGCCGGGCCACCAGTACTGCACGTAGATCCCTACGGCCGACAGCTCGGCCATGCTGACGAGGATGTACAGCACCCAGTAATTCCAGCCGGACAGGAAGCCGGTGAAGTGGCCGACGTATTTGTTCGCGAAGTAGCTGAACGAGCCGGCGACGGGCTCGTCGACGACCATCTCGCCGAGCTGGCGCATGATGAAGAACGCGACGATGCCGGCCACCGCATAGCCGAGCAGCACGGACGGGCCGGCCATCTTGATCGTCTGCGCGATGCCGAGGAACAGCCCCGTGCCGAGCGCGCCGCCGAGCGCGATCAGCTGGATGTGCCGGTTCTTCAGCCCGCGCTTCAGGCCGTCGCTCTCGTTTCCAGAAACCATGTCTTCTCCATTCTGCCCGCCTCCGCCGGAAGCGGTGCGGCGCGCCTCGGTGTGCCGGGCGCTGTTTTGCTGTGCCGGCGGCCGTTCGTGGGGGCGCCGGGTTGGGGACTGCAATTTTCGCGTGCGGCGGCAACCGATTCGCGTCAGCGCGCCGGTCAGACTGGCCGCCGACTCGCCCGCTCACGCCGCACTGCTGCGGCCGCACACGAAAATCCGGCGTCAGTTTAGCGTCGCGACCGCGAAATCGGGTTGCGTAACCCGCTCATGCAAACCCTACATTATGAGATAAGATTGCATCCGGGAGACGAATGAGGAAACAAAAATGCCTGACCCGGTTCTCGATCGTATCGATCGTCAGTTGCTGTCGGTGCTGCAGGAGAACGGCCGCGCGTCGAACCTCGATCTGGCGAAGGCCGTGGGGCTGTCGCCCGCGCAGACGCTGCGACGTCACCGCCGGCTGGAGGAAATCGGCGCGATCCGGCGTTACGAAACCCGGCTCTGCCCCGACACGCTCGGCTTCGGCGTCACCGCGTTCGTGCACGTGACGATGGAGCGCGGGCATATCCGCGATTTGTCGAAATTCCAGAAACTCGTGTCGGATCTCGCGCAGATCCAGGAATGTTTCTCGGTGACGGGCGACATCGACTACGTGTTGAAGGTCGTCGCGCACGATCTGAAGGGGCTGTCGCGATTCCTGCTCGAGACGCTGATGCGCATTCCCGGCGTGAGCGGCGTGCATTCGAGCGTGTGCCTCGACGAGATCAAGTGCACGAGTGCGATGCCGGTGGAGGGCTGACCTTCACACGTGGATTCTCGGCGGCGCCATTCGCGCGCCCGGCATCCGCAGCACGTGGTCGCCCCGAATAGGCTCGAATCCCTCGTCGGCCTATTCCCACCTCGCGTAGCACACCTCGCAGCTCATCCGCATTGCATCGAGCGCTACGATCTCATGTTCGTATGCGCGCGGCCCGCTACGAGCCACGGGCGGATTCAATCAAAATTTCGAATACGTCCGATGGACAATAATCGCCCTTCTGGCGACCCTAGAGCATTCCTCAAGAACTCAGCTTGACCCTTGAGAATCCATGTAAAGGGGTGCTGACGCATGACCAATTTTTTCGACAAAAAACCGTACGACTTCGACATTGACGACAGTGAGAATTGGGTTTTGGTACATTCCGGCGCCATCACCAATACCAACCCCGGCTCAATGGTGTATGTGTCAATCAACACGACTCCCATATGCTCGAATATGAGTAACAGAGAATTCCGAAAGCTGATCATGAAGGCTCGTGATGCAGCAATCTCTCTGATACTACAGCGCATTGAGGGCGTCACAGCTTGGGACAAGGCTGAACAAGCGCGGGCTCGACTCTACTTCGGCCGCTCCGACAATGATGTCAGATCAGTCCTTGCCGGTGGCTTGCCTAGACTACTTAATGCGATGCGGGCGCTCGTGCCGGAGAAGATCGTTCGATGGGACGACTCCATGAACAGACGTCTTACCTGCAGTGTAGTGCCCGACAGCGGTAACAACATCGCAGGGGTATGCAAGCCGGACTCTGAGAAGCGGATCATCGCCATCTATTCAAAATTCTGCACAATTTCAAACGGAGACCTATGGACGGCATCAAAGGTTAAAACACTGATCCATGAATGCACGCACTATGTCGACACATTCAATTCCGGCGACATCATATATTCCGACACAGGATCAGGGCTAGGGCTTTTGCAGAAAGCAATGCCGACGTCGCCATTAGAAATGCGGACAGTATTACGGGATACATCGCAACCTTCGACAAGAGAATCATGGAATGAGAGTCCATATCAAAGCCGTATTTTCCGGTATCTCACGGGTGATTGCACTGTCGGCATGCGCCGGCATCTTTCCAGCGCATGCATGCACGATTGGGGAATCGGTGCGAATCCCGTTACCGCTCAACAGCGTCGACGTGACCAATGCTGACAGGCTGAAAATCGCAAATGCTGTAATCGAGGCGCGAAAATGGCCGGATGCAGAAATTCAGGCCGTTGTCATATCCGGTGCATATACGACGGAACGGAACCGCGAGCGCCTGAAGACCGAGCGAGCCAAGATCGCGAGCGAATATCTGAAGCAACTTGGAATCAGGAACGAACACATCATCATCGACAAAAAAACTTTCACCGATGCCATGGTGCGGAACAGCGACGGAACACTAACCCTGTACCAGATCGACATCGAGCTAACCCCCCTTTGCCGAGGCGGGTGTCAAAGGCTTTGCGACGACCCGCGCGTTACGCCCCGAAGCAAGGCGATTCTGTGAGGGGCAATGACGATTTGTCGGCTGCGCGCGTACGTACACGGCGTCCGAACGGGGCCATCTTGGCGTTTGCTCACCGCACCGCCTCGAACGCACTGATCAACAACGCCCCGCAAGCAATCACCGTGCACCCTGCCGCCCGGCGCGGCGTCAGCCGCTCACCGAGATACACGCGCGCGATCAGCGCCGCGAACACCACGCTCGTCTCCCGCAGCGCCGACACGGGCCCCATCGGCGCACGGTCCATCGCCCAGATCACGATGCCGTACGCGAGCGCCGCGAACACGCCGCCGCAGGCAGCCTTCGCGGTTTCGCCGACCGCCTGCGTCAACCGCAGCGGCCCCGCCCGCAGCCGGTAGTACACGGCCATCAGCGCGCCCGTCAGCACGAACATCCACGCGGTATAGCCGACCGTGCTGCCGCTCTCGCGCACCCCGATCCCGTCGACCACGCTGTACGCGGCGATCGACACGCCAGTCGCAAATGCGGTCGGCAGCACCTGCATCATCCGGTGCTTCGCGCCGCGCCCGCGATCCAGCCCGATCGCCAGGATGCCCGCGCAGATCAGCACCAGCCCGCCTTGCGCACCGACGTTCAGGTGCTCGCCCGCGAACGCCGCCGCGCCGAGCGTGACGAGCAGCGGCGCCGTGCCGCGCGCGACCGGGTACGCGACGCTCAGGTCGCCGTGCTCGTACGCACGGACGAGCAGCAGCGTATAGACGACGTGGATCACGGCCGACGCGACGACGCAGAGCCAGCTCGCCGGCGCGATCGGCGCGGCAGTCGGCAGGAACAGCAGCGCGAACAGCCCGATCGCGATCTGCAGCACCGTGGCCGAGCGCAGCCGGTCGCCGCTGCTGCGCACCAGCGCATTCCATGACGCATGCAGGAATGCCGCGCACAGAACGGCAAACAGAACGGGGATCGGCACGCTGAAACCTCGCTGACGGGTCGGAGGCCGCGCGGTGCGCGGCAGGCGTCCATCGTATGAATGCGTCACCGGATTGTCAAAAAAGCGACGCACGGCGCGCCGTCAACGATCCGGCCGCCGGCTCTCCATCGCCCGCCCCGCATCGCTTGCGCCGCAAGCAGCCGCCCAGCCGCGACATGTGACGCGAGATTGAGGGCGGTCCGCCCCTTTCCGTTCTCTTTCGCCTCGCGCCGCACCGTAATGAAACCGATACCGGAGCGCAACCGTCGCGAAAACACTCCGTCCCCATATTTTCATACGCGGCTGTTCCAATGCGCGTGCTCCCTCACGAGCTTCGCGCCGAACCGACACGGCGACGGGGCCGTTCTCCACCATCGAAGACCTTACCCTGGAGTTTCCCGATGTTCCGTCAAGCCTTGCTCGTCACCGCCTGCGCAGCCGCAGCGCTGGCGCTGTTCGCCTGTGGCGGCAGCGACGATTCCACGCCGACGCCCGCCGTGTCGTCGCAGGATGCGCTGCAGACCGCCACGCCGATCAAGCACGTCGTCGTGATCTACGGCGAAAACATCTCGTTCGACCACTACTTCGGCACCTATCCGAACGCGACGAACCCGTCGGGCGAACCGGCGTTCACCGCGAAGTCCGGCACGCCGACGTCCAACGGCCTGACGGGCACGCTGCTCACCGCGAACCCGAACTTCACGAACACGGCCAACGGCACCGACGCGGCGAACCCGTTCCGTCTCGACCGCACGCAGGCCGCGACCGCCGACCAGAACCACGCGTACACGGCCGAACAGCAGGCCGAGGACAACGGTCTTGCGGATCTATTCCCGAAATACACCGGCAAGGGCTCGTCCGGCGGCGCCGGCGCATTCGGCACGAAGGGCCAGGTGATGGGCTACTTCGACGGCAACACGGTGACCGCGCTGTGGAACTACGCACAGCGCTTCGCGATGAGCGACAACACGTTCACGACGGTCTACGGCCCGTCGACGCCGGGCGCGCTGAACGTCGTCGCGGGGCAGACCAACGGCATGCAGATCGTCAAGACGTCGAAGCAGCCGTCGACGCTCGCCGCCAGCTCGTACTACATCAATGACGGCCAGGGCGGCCTCACGATGATCAACGACGTCGACCCGGGCTTCGACGTGTGTTCGAGCACGACCGACCAGGCGATGATGACCGGCAAGAACATCGGCGACCTGCTGAACGCCGCGAAGATCACGTGGGGCGGCTTCATGGGCGGCTTCAACCTGTCGACGACGAACGGCAACGGCACGACGGGCTGCGCGCGCAGCACGGTCGCGACCGCCGTGAATGCCGCGACGGCCGACTACATCCCGCACCACAACTGGTTCCAGTACTACGCGTCGACCGCGAACCCGCAACACACGCGCCCGAGTTCGATCGCGGCGATCGGCTCGAGCGTCGAGACCGACGGCAAGACGGCCGAACCGGCGAACCACCAGTACGACACGGACGACTTCTTCGCCGCCGTGAAGGCCGGCAACTTCCCGTCGGTCAGCTACTTGAAGGCGCCGGCCGCGCAGGACGGCCACGCGGGCTACTCGGATCCGCTCGACGAGCAGGCGTTCGTGACGAAGGTCGTCAACTTCCTGCAGCAGCAGCCGGACTGGCAGAACACGGCCGTGATCGTCACCTATGACGACTCGGACGGCTGGTACGACCACGTGTACACGCCGCCGACGCACGCGTCGTCGGACCCGGTCGACCAGCTCAACGGCGCCGGCAAGTGCGGCACGGGCGGCACCACCGGCGTGAACGGCGCGACCGTGAACGGCCGCTGCGGCCCGGGCGTGCGCATTCCGCTCGTCGTGATCTCGCCGTACGCGAAGCAGAACTACGTCGATCACACGATGCTCGACCAGGCGTCCGTCGTGCGCTTCATCGAGGACAACTGGCTCGGCGGCCAGCGTATCGGCGGCGGTTCGTTCGATGCGACGGCCGGCGACCTGCGCAACCTGTTCGACTTCACGTCGAGGCCGAACACGACGCCGCTGTATCTCGACCCGACGCTCGGCACCGCATTGAGCGCGGCCCCGGCGATCTGACCGTCACGGCCTGACCGCATGGCCGGCGCATCACGCGCCGGCCGTTTCCATTTCAACGCGTCGCTTCGTGCGACGCCCGTTTTTTCGACCGACAGCATGACAGCTCGCCCCGCGTTTCCGTCTCCCGATGCCGCCGGCACGCCCGCGCCGCGCGCTCGTTCCCGCCTGCTGCGCCGCGCGGCGTTCGCGCTCGGCGCGGCCGTGCTCGGCTATGGCGCGTTCGCCGTCGCGTTTCCCGCGCGGGTGCCGACGGCGATCGGTACCGTGGTCGCCGACTGGACCGGCGCGAACCCGCATCCGGTCGTGCTGCAGCGGCCCGCCGCGCAGCCGCTGTCGGCGGTCGCGCAGCTCGGGCGCGCATTGTTCAACGATCCGTCGCTGTCGGCATCGGGCAAGCAATCGTGCGCGTCGTGCCACAGCCCCGATCACGCGTACGGCCCGCCGAATGCGCTCGACGTGCAGCCGGGCGGCCTCGCGATGACGCAGCAGGGCTATCGTCCGCCGCCGTCCCTGATGTACCTGTACCGCCAGCCGAACTTCAGCATCGGCCCCGATGCCGGCGAGAACGACGCGGCGCCCAGCGTCGCGCAGCAGGCGACGGCGGCGGCCGGCGTCGTCAAGGCGCAGAAGGTGGCCGGCACGTCGGCCGCGCCGCAACTCGTGCCGCAGGGCGGGATGTTCTGGGACGGCCGCGCCGATACATTGCAGCAGCAGGCGTTCGGCCCGCTGTTGAATCCGGTCGAGATGGCGAACGCGAGCGTCGACGATGTCGCCCGCAAGCTCGCGCAGTCGTCGCATCGCGCGCAGTTCGAGCAGTTGTTCGGGCCGCGCGTGTTCTCCGCCCCGCAGCTCGCGGTGTCGGAGGCGATGTTCGCGATCGCGCGCTATCAGGTCGAGGATCCGTCGTTCCATCCGTACGACAGCAAGTACGACCGCTGGCTCGAAGGCCGCGCGCGCCTCACGCAGGCCGAACTGCGCGGGCTGCGCCTGTTCAACGATCCGGACAAGGCGAATTGCGCGGGCTGCCACCTGTCGAAACCCGGCAAGGACGGGCTGCCGCCGATGTTTACCGATTACCAGTACGAGGCGCTCGGCGCGCCGCGCAACCGGGCGCTCGCGCAGAACCGCAACCCGGCGTTCTACGATCTCGGCGTGTGCGGGCCGTTCCGCGACGACCTGAAGGACCAGACGCAGTATTGCGGGATGTTCCTGACGCCGACGCTGCGCAATTCGGCGACGCGCCGCGTGTTCTTCCACAACGGCGTGTTCCACACGCTCGATCAGGTGATGGCGTTCTACAACGAGCGCAGCATTTCGCCGCAGAAGTTCTATGCGCGTGGTGCGGACGGCAAGGTCGACGAATACGACGACATCCCGCCGAAATATCGCGCGAACGTCGACGTGACGGACGCGCCGTTCGATCGCAAGCCGGGCGACAAGCCTGCGATGACGGCGCAGGACATCAAGGATATCGAAGCGTTTCTCGGCACGCTGACGGACGCGCCCGCGCAGCACTGAGCGCCGGCCGCGCGCCGCGCCGCATCAGCAGCGCGCGCGGATGCACAGGAATGCCGGCGCCAGCGACAGCTCCGCATGAAGCCGTTCGGATACGGCTTTCATCTCCGGCAGCGGCCTCGGTTCGACGAAGCGGTCGAGCCGCCAGCCGCCGTCGGCGACCGCGTTCAGGATGTCGCCGAGCGGCCGCCGCCACGCTTCGACGTACGGCCTCGGTTCGCCGAACCCCGACCAGTGAAAACCGAAGCGCGACGTGTCGAAGTACGTGCCGTCGCCGCGCGTGCGTTCGTCCATCCAGTCGCGCATCGGATGCGCCATCGAGAACACGAGCGTTCCTCCCGGACGCGCGACGCGCCGGAATTCGCGCAGCGTCGGCGCGAGATCGCGCACGTAGTCGAGCGCGAGCGAGCACAGCACCTTGTCGACCGACGCATCGGGCAGCCACGCGAGCGGCGCTTCGAGATCGCCTTCCCTGACGTCGACCGGCAGGCCCGCGCAGCGCGTTCGCGCGAGCGCAACCATCTCCGGCGTCACGTCGAACGCATGCACGGTCGCGCCGCGACCGGCGAGATGCGCGCTGCAGATGCCGGGCCCGCAGCCGGCGTCGAGCACCGTCAGGCCGTCGACGTCGCCGAGCAGCGCCATCGTTGCCGGACGCTCGTAAAGCGCGTTGTGCGCCTTCGTCGGCGCGAGATCCGCATAGCGTTGCGCGAAGCTCGCGTACGCGCGGCGGCCGGGCGGTTCGTTCGGTTCGGTCATGCGGCATCCGTCGGTCGACACTGGGCAGGCCGATTCTGCCCGATCGGACGACGAATGGCGACTGCCGTCACGCTTGCGTCAGGACAGGCTGTCGAGCAAGCGATACCACGCGACGCCGGCCGCGATATAGAAGCGCTGCAGCCCGTGCAACGGGATCGGCCGGATCGGCGTGACCCGGAACGGCAGCGGCAGTTGCGCATCGCCCGACAGATGCGCGGCCAGATGCTTGCCGAGCGTCGTCGCCATCGCGATGCCGCGGCCGTTGTAGCCGAGCGCGATCGTCACGCCCGGCGCGGGCTCGTGCACGTGCGGCAGGAAATCCGCGGTGATCGCGACGCGCCCCGCCCAGCGGTAGTCGAACCGGACACCCTTCAGTTGCGGATACAACAGCGTCGTCGCGCGTTCGAGATGTCGCCAGTCGCTCGGCGCGCGCGGGTCGGCGAACGGGCCTCGGCCGCCCATCAACAGGCGCCCGGCCGCGTCGCGGCGGAAGTACAGCAGCAGACGCCGCGCATCCGATGCGACCTCGCCGCCGGCGAGGATGTCGCGACCGAGCGCTGGCGCGAGCGGTTCCGTCGCGACGATGAAGCTGTTCGCGGCGATCACCGACTGACGCAAGCCAGGCCACAGCCCGTCCGTGTAGCCGTTGGTCGCGATCACGACGCGCTCGGCCGACAGCGTCGCGCCGCCGGACGTCGCGATCCGCCAGCGGCCGTCGGCGCGCGTCAGCCCGACGGCGCGGGTCAAGCCGTGCACGACCGCCCCGCTCGCCTGCACGGCGCGTACGAGGCCGCGCGTATAACTGAGCGGCTGCACGCTGCCGGCGCGGCGATCGATCCATCCGCCCGCATACGCCGGCGTGCCGAGCCGCCGCGCGACGTCGTCGCGGCCGAGCACGTCGACCGGCGCGCCGCGCGCCGCCCATTGCTGCGCACGGCGTGCGACCGTGTCGAGCATCGCGGCGGTCGGCGCCGGCTGGATCCAGCCGGCGCGACGCGCATCGCAGTCGATTCCGTGCCGCGCGATCAGGTCGAACACGGTATCGGCCGCGCCGCCGACGATGCCGGCAAGCTGCTCGCCGGCCTCGTCGCCGAATCGGCGGACAAGTTCGTCCGGGTCGTATTTCAGCCCGGGAATCACCTGCCCGCCGTTACGGCCCGATGCGCCCCAGCCCGGCTGCGCGCCGTCGATCACGCGGACGTTCACGCCGCGTTCGGCCAGGTGAAGTGCGGTCGACAGGCCCGTGAAGCCGGCACCGACGATCGCCACGTCGCACGACACGGACGCGTCGAGCGCGGGCGTATCGGCCGCCGGCGCGGCGGTCGCTGCCCACAGCGAATCGGGCCACGGCGAGTCGGGCCATCCGGGTGCCGCGTGCGTTGCGCTCATGTTCGATCCGGGTGGTCGGCGCCGTCCGACGCCAGCAGGCGGCGCAGGAATTCCTGCGTGCGGGGATGGGCCGGCTGCGTGAGCACGTCGCGCGCCGGCCCGCTTTCGCAGATGGTGCCGTCGTGCAGGAAGCACACGCGATCGGCCACCTCGCGGGCGAATGCCATTTCGTGCGTGACGACCACCATGGTCATCCCGTCGCGCGCGAGCCCGCGCATCACGCCGAGCACTTCGCCGACGAGCTCGGGGTCGAGCGCCGACGTCGGCTCGTCGAACAGGATCGCCTGCGGCGCCATCGCGAGCGCGCGTGCGATCGCGACGCGCTGCTGCTGTCCGCCCGACAGTTCCGACGGATACGCATTCATCCGGTGCGAAAGCCCGACCTTGTCGAGCAGCACGCGGGCCTGCTCGCGCGCTTGCGCGGCCGGCATGCGCCGCACGTGCACAGGCCCCTCCATCACGTTCTCGAGCGCCGCGCGGTGCGCGAACAGGTTGAAACGCTGGAACACCATGCCGACCCGCATCCGCAGTTCGTGGATCCGTTTCGAATGCGCGTCGACCTTCACGCCGTCGATCGTGATCGACCCTTCGTCATACGTCTCGAAGCCGTTGATACAGCGCAGCACGGTCGACTTGCCGGAACCGGACGGCCCGATCAGGCACACGACTTCGCCCGCCTGCACGTCGAGGCTCACGCCCTTCAGCACCGCGTGCTGCTGAAACCGCTTGTGTATCGAATCGATCCGGATCATGCGCCCCTCCTCAGTGCGAGCCGCTTGCCGAGCCGGTTCACGCCGAACATCAGCGGCAGGCCGAGCGCGAGATACAGCAGCGCGACGAGCGTGTAGACGCTCATGTTCTGGAACGTCGACGACGCGATCAACTGGCCGGCGCGCGTGATTTCCGCGACCGTGATCGTCGACGCGACCGACGAATCCTTCAGCAGCATCACCAGCGTGTTGCCGTACGGCGGCAGCGCGATGCGGAACGCCTGCGGCAGCACCACGCGCCGCATGATCATCGGGCCGCGCATGCCGATCGCGTGCGCGGCTTCGATCTGGCCGCGGTCGATCGCCTCGATGCCCGCGCGGAAGTTCTCGGCCTGATACGCCGAATACGCGATGCCGAGGCCGAGCACGCCGGCCTGGAACGCCGATAGTTGTATGCCGAGATCAGGTAGCACGAAGTACATGTAGAACAGCTGGACGATGATCGGCAGCCCGCGGATCACGTTGACGATCGTGCTGCCGGCGGTCGACACGGCACGATTGCGCGACACCTTCAGCAGCGCGAGGATCAGCCCGAGCACCGAGCTGAGCACGAACGCGCATGCGGTGATCTCGATCGTGACCACCGCACCCTTCAGCAGGATCGGCAGGAAATCGATCGCGTTCTGAAAAAACATGAGGTCTCCTATGCAACGTCCGGACAGACCGCCGCTGGGGATGCCCGCGACGCGCGGGCGATGCCGGTCGGGAAGCGAATGCCGACGCTCAGCTCATGTGCCACTTCTGCAGGATCTGCTGCAGCGTGCCGTCGGTCTTCATCTTGCGGATCGCGCCGTTGAGCTGTTCGAGCGTCGCGGTGTCGCCCTTGCGCACGATGAAGCACACCTGCCCCTTCACGACGCTCTGGTATTCGGGCACGAGCCGCACCTGGCGATTGACGCCGTGCTCGATCTGGTACGCGACGATCGGCTGGTCGGCGAAACCGGCCTTGATGCGCCCGAGCGCGACGTCGCGCATGATGTCGGCGATCGAATCGTAGGTCCGGACTTCCTTGAAGATGCCCTTCTTGTTGAGCGCATCGACGAACGCCGTGCCGACCTGCGCGCCGACCACCTGGTCCTTGAAATCGTCCATCGACGTATAGCGGCCCGGATCGTCGGCCTTCACGATCAGGCCTTCGCCGAACGAGTAGACGGTGTCGGAGAAATCGACGACCTGCTGGCGCGCGGGCGTCTTCAGCATCGCGGCCGAAATGATGTCGATCTTCTGCGTGGTGAGCGACGGGATCAGCGCGGAAAACACGGTCTGCTGCACGTCGACGCGAAACCCGGCCGACTTCCCGGCCGCCGTGATCGCATCGACCATCATCCCCTGGATCGAATTGCTCTTGACGTCGAGAAACGTGAACGGCACGCCGGTGGCCGTCGCGCCGACCTTCAGCGTGGGCTCGGCCGCAACGGCGCCCGCCGATGCCGTGGAGAGTGCGATACAGATGGCGAAACCGGCGGCCAGTGCGCCGAACCGCTTGATGAACGGAACCATGGTGACTCCTTCTCGAATAATCCGGGCGCCGGCCGGTCGCTGATCGACACTGCGACGATGACTTGATCTTAAAACGAATCAAAAACATCGCAAACAGATTTTTGCGTATCGATATTCGATACGCTATGATGCGATATCGAATCGATTCCGCCCTTCGCCATGGAAACGTCGCCCGACCAAGCAAACGATCTGCTGTTCAACCAGTCGCTGGAAAAAGGGCTGAACGTGCTGCGCGCGTTCAGCGCGAAGCGGCGCACGATGACGCTGGCGGAAGTGGCCGACGCGGCGGGGATGACGAAAAGCTCCGCGCAGCGGATGGTCTATACGCTCGAGAAGCTCGGCTACATCCGCAAGCATCCGGTCACGCGGCGCTACCAGCTCACGCCGCACGTGATGCGGATCGGCTTCAACTATCTGGCGGCCGATACGTTGATCGACGTCGCGAATCCGTTCCTGTCCGAGCTCACGAACCTGACCGGCGAAACCACCAACCTCACCGAGCCGGACGAGGATGAAATGGTGTACGTCGCGCGCTTCGTGTCGACGAAGTTCGTGCCGATCCACATGCCGATCGGCAGCCGCATCCCGATGTACTGCACCGGCTCCGGGCGCGCGTTCCTGAGCGCGTTGGCGCCGGAAGAAGCGCGTGTGCGGCTCGACGGCATGGCGCGCACGCCGCATACGCCGCGCACGGTCACGGCGCTCGACGATCTCGTCGCGTTGCTCGACAGCGCACGGCGCGAAGGTTATGCGACCAACCAGGAAGAACTGTTCATCGGCGACATGTCGATCGCGGCGCCCGTGCTCGGCAGCCAGGGGCAGCCGGTCGCGGCCGTGCACGTGGTCGCGCCGACAAGCCGCTGGACGTTCGACGACGCGCGTCGCAAGCTCGCGCCGGCGGTGATCGACTGTGCGCGCGGGATCAGCAATTCGATCCGGACGCTTGAATAGCGGCGGCGAAATGGCATACGGCGCGCCGTTGCATCGCGCAACGACGTTCGATCGCTACTGCGGCTTCGGCGGATGCTCGACCCGGTAGGTACGGTTCGGGCGCGATACGAATTGCTTCGCCGCAGCGTCCAGTGCCTTGCCGTGATACAGATCGATGCACTTCAGGAAGTCGAACTTCACATCCGCGACTTCCGGTTCGACGACCGGATTCCGATAGTCGCGAGCCAGATACTTCGCGACCAGCGCGTGAATCACGTCCGGCGCACGTTCCATGTCGTAGTAGGTCCAGTCGCGCAAAGCGCCGATGCTGCTGCCGATGTCCTTGCTCGCGCCGGGCGCCTGCTTGTATGCGGTAGCCAGGCACTCCGCGAGCACCATGTCCTTGAAGTTCTGGCGGTAAGTTCGTGAGCCGGCCTCAGGCGAGGTTTGTGCGACGTCCTTCGCCACGATCATCGCCGTTGAAACGCGATGCACGCCAACGCGGCAGCGATCCAGATTCGCCTCATGACAGGCTCCAAAATTTGCGCGATCGGTACGATACCGCGCACCCGGTTCGTTGAAGTAACTTGGCCGCGCCCCTGGATTGTCGCCTCCATCGCCATCCGCAGTCGTGCCTCGATGATCGGATCCAACCCCGACGCGGAAAAGTATTGCCGACTGTCGCCGACAGCCTCTTCGTCCATCCCCTGGTTTTCCCCGATCCTGTTCGCCTTGACTCGGCTCCGCCGATCGACAAAACTTCGCACATCACCAGTGTGATCACAGATCGCAGATCAAACCCAGGAGCCACGCCTTGCCGCCCCGTATCGTCCCGCCCGCACTGAAAGCCATCGAACAGGAAACGATGGCCGACAAGGTCTACCAGCAACTGCGCGAAGCACTGATGAGCGGCCGCTTCGCGCCCGGCCAGGCGCTGAGCCTGCGCAGCGTGGCCGAGGCGGTCGGCTCGTCGACGATGCCCGTGCGTGCCGCGCTCACGCGGCTGCGCGCCGAACGCGCGCTGGTAGACGGCCCGAATCGCGCGCTCGTCGTCCCGCCGATGACGCTCGACATGCTCGACGAACTGCGCGACGTGCGGATCGCGCTCGAAGGCTGCATCGCCGAGCGTGCGTGCGAGCGGATGACCGACGCGCAGATCGCGGCCGTGCGCAGGACCTGCGAGACGATGCAGGCACACGTCGAGGCCGGCCGCTCGCGCGCCTACCTGCAAAGCAATTTCGCGTTCCACAGCGCGATCTACGCGCATGGCGCCAGCGAAAACACGCTCGCGATCGTCGAGAACCTGTGGATGCGCGTCGGCCCGTTCCTCAACATGGTCGCGCTCGACATCCCGCACATGCGGCGCTCGATGGATGCGCACCGCGCGATCGTCGATGCGCTTGAACGTCGCGACGGCGCGGGCGTGCGGGCCGGCATCGCGCTCGACATCGGCGGCGCCGCGCACGATCTCGCCGAGACGCTGCGGGCCGAACAGACGCCGCGGACCGTGAACGCGAAGCCGTAGCGGCCGCTTGCGACGGCCGCCCGACACGCGAGCGGCCGCCATCCCACTACATCAACGATGGAGACAACCCGGCATGACAGCTTCCGACCTGCTGAAACCCTATGACGGCCTGCGCGTCCTCGTGACGGGCGGCGCGTCGGGCATCGGTCTCGAAATCGCCGACGCGTTCGCCGAATGCGGCGCGCGCGTGCACGTGTGCGACGCGTCGCAAGCCGCGATCGCGGCGCTCGCCGACCGGCCGCCGCACGCCGCGGCCGGCGCGATCAGCGCGACGCTGGCCGACGTATCCGACCCGGCCGCCGTCGAGCGCGTGTTCGCCGACGTGTCGACGCGGCTCGGCGGCCTCGACGTGCTGGTCAACAACGCGGGCATCGCCGGCCCGACCGGCGGCATCGACGAAATCGACCCCGTGCAGTGGGAGCAGACCGTCGCGATCAACCTGAACGCGCAATTCCAGTTCGCGCGCCGCGCGGTGCCGCTGCTGCGCGAAGCGAAACACGGTGGCGCGATCATCGCGCTGTCGTCGGTCGCCGGCCGGCTCGGCTACGCGTTCCGCACGCCGTATGCGGCGACCAAATGGGCGGTGGTCGGCCTCGTGAAAAGCCTCGCGATCGAACTGGGGCCGCTCGGCATCCGCGTGAACGCGATCCAGCCCGGCATCGTGCGCGGTCCGCGGATGCGCCGCGTGATCGACGCGCGCGCGCAGCAGCTCGGCATCGGCTACGACGAAATGGAAAAGCGCTATCTCGAGAAGATCTCGCTGCGGCGCATGACCGATCCGTCCGAAATCGCCGCGACCGCGCTGTTCCTGTGCTCGCCGGGCGGGCACGGGATCACCGGGCAGGCGATCTCCGTCTGCGGCAACGTCGAAGTGCTCTGACGCGTCCTGCATCGTTCATCGAAAGGAATCCATCCGTGGCCAACGCTCGCAAAGTCATCATCACCTGTGCGCCGACCGGCGCGATCCATACGCCGTCGATGTCGCCGTATCTGCCCGTGACGCCGCACGAAATCGAAACGGCCGCGGTCGCGGCCGCGCAGGCCGGCGCGGCGATCCTGCATCTGCACGCACGCAACCCGTCCGACGGCAAACCGACGCAGGATCCGTCCGTGTTCGCCGAGTTCCTGCCGCGCATCAAGGCGCAGACCGACGCGGTGATCAACCTCACGTCGGGCGGCAGCCCGCACATGACGGTCGACGAACGGCTGCAGCCGGCGCTGCATTTCCAGCCCGAGGTCGCGTCGCTGAACATGGGCTCGATGAACTTCGGGTTGTATCCGATGCTCGAGCGCTTTACCGAGTTGAAGCATCCGTGGGAGCGCGAACATCTCGAGAAAAGCCGCGATCTCGTGTTCAAGAACACGTTCGCGGACATCGAGACGATCCTCACGCGCTGCGGCGCGAACGGCACGCGGTTCGAATTCGAGTGTTACGACATCTCGCACTTGTACAACCTCGCGCACTTCGTCGACCGCGGGCTCGCGAAGCCGCCGTTTTTCGTGCAAAGCGTGTTCGGCCTGCTCGGCGGGATCGGCGCGCATCCGGAGGACCTGATGCACATGCGCCGCACGGCCGACCGCCTGTTCGGCGGCGATTACGTGTGGTCGATCCTCGGCGCCGGGCGCAACCAGATTCCGCTCGCGACGATCGGCGCCGCGCAAGGCGCGAACGTGCGCGTCGGGCTCGAGGATTCGTTGTGGATCGCGCCCGGCAAGCTCGCGGAATCGAGCGCCGCGCAAGTCCTGAAAATGCGTCAGGTGCTCGAAGGCCTGTCGCTCGAGATCGCGACGCCGGCCGAGGCGCGCGCGATGCTCGCGCTCAAGGGCGGCGACGCGGTGAATTTCTGATCGCCGGGTCCCGCCCTCAACACGAGCATCCGCAAGCGCAGTGACAAGGCGCCGGCCCGAGCCGGCCGGCGCCAGGACGCCCTTGATCGCCCCGCTCCGTTCGAGCGCCGCCGGCGCGGCTCCGTCGACTGCCCATCCGCTGCCTTGCCGCAGCGGCATTTGCCGAACGCGGCGCGCCGTGCTTGCCGTGCGCGCCGGTTCGCCCCTTACCGGAGTCGTCCGCATGTCCACTCATCACGCTCAGGCCTTGTCGTCCGCCGCGACCGACGCGAACGCGTCGCTGAACCGGCTGCTGTTCCGCAAACTCATGCCGCTGCTGATCGCCGCGTATGTGATCAGTTTTCTCGACCGCACCAACATCGCGTTCGCCAAACATTCGATGGGCGTCGATCTCGGCATTTCATCGGCCGCGTACGGGCTCGGCGCGGGGCTGTTCTTTCTCACCTACGCGCTCTTCGAGATTCCGAGCAACCTGATCATGCATCGCGTCGGCGCGCGCTTCTGGATCACGCGGATCATGATCACGTGGGGCGCGCTGTCGGTCGCGATGGCGTTCGTGAGCGGCGAGACGTCGTTCTACGTGATGCGGCTGCTGCTCGGCGTGGCCGAAGCCGGCCTGTTTCCCGGCGTGATGCTGTATCTGACGTACTGGTTCGGCCG
Source organism: Burkholderia sp. BCC0398 (assembly GCF_902833245.1). Lineage (NCBI taxonomy): Bacteria > Pseudomonadati > Pseudomonadota > Betaproteobacteria > Burkholderiales > Burkholderiaceae > Burkholderia > Burkholderia sp. BCC0398. The sequence goes on along the minus strand of NZ_CADFEM010000020.1, from coordinate 88,761 downwards.
CGAGGAGCGTGCGCGTGCGACCGGCTATTTCCTGCTCGGCGTGTGCATCGCGAATATCGTCGGCGGGCCGCTGGCCGGCGCGCTGATCGAGCTCGACGGCACGCTCGGCTTCCACGGCTGGCAATGGCTGTTCGTCGTCGAAGGCATTCCGGCGATCCTGCTCGCGTTCGTCGTGTGGACGCGATTGCCGGATCGGCCGAGCGCCGCGCCGTGGCTCTCCGCGGAAACCAGCCGCGCGCTCGAGCGCAAGCTGGCCGCCGAGCAGGACGCAGGCGTCGCCGCGCACGGCGGCCATGCGTTCGGCGCCGCACTGCGCGATCCGCAGATCTGGCTCGCGATCTTCGTGTACTTCTGCCATCAGTTGACCATCTACACGGTGATCTTCTTCCTGCCGGGGATCATCGGCGCGTCGGGGCGCCTGTCGCCGGTCGCGGTCGGGTTGCTGACGTCGCTGCCCTGGCTCGCCGCCGCGCTCGGCGCAGGCACGTTGCCGCGCTTCGCCCGCGAATCGCGTCATTCGCGGCGGATGCTGTGTGCGGGGCTGGTGATCATGGCGGCCGGGATGGTCGGCGCCGCGCATGCATCGCCGTTGGCGGGGCTGCTCTGCGTGTGCGTGGCCGCGTCGATGTTCTTCGTCGTGCAGTCGATCGTGTTCACGTTTCCGGCGTCGCGGCTCGCGGGCAGTGCGCTGGCCGGCGGGCTCGGGCTCGTGAATACCTGCGGTTTGCTCGGCGGCTTCGTCGGGCCGACCGTCGTCGGCGCGATCGAACAGACGACCGGCAATGCGAAGAACGGGCTGACGCTGCTCGCGGCCGCGCTCGTCGTCGCGGCGTTCGCGAGCCTCGCGTTGCGTCACGGGCACGAGCGCGCCGACGTGCGGTCGCGCGGCTGAAGGCCCGGCTGGAATCAAGCTGGCGGGAGGCGGGTTCCCCCCGCCCCTCGCGCCTCACGCCGTCGGAACAGGTACATTCGCGCGACGAACACAACGCCCGCGAACAGCAGCGTCGTCACGCAATATCCTATGATGTCGCGCACGGCGAGCCCCGCGATGGCGCCCCGCTGCCAAGAGCCGATCCCCATCATGCATGTGCGAGACCGTGAGCCGACGAACGCCCGTCTCGCCGCTTCTCTTTCGGCAACCCCTGCCCCCCGAGGGCATGTTCACGCCCTAGCGCAGCAGCGCAACGTTCTCGTCGATTCGACGCTGAATGTCCGTCAGCGTGTCTTCTGTGATGATCCCCTCGTAGCGGCGCTTCGCAATGGCCGAGAACTGGCTGGCCACTCCGCACATTGCGTCGATCATGTCGCCGGCAGCCGCTGCGGAAAGCTCCGCTTCCTTTGCCAGTCCGACCAATGCCACCCGGTCGACCCGCAGCGCCTCGCCCATGACGTCCATTTGGTGGTAACCGCCCGGTCCCTCGCAGAATGTCACGTCGTAGGCCGGCGCGAGTTTCCACTGGCCGGATCGCGACATGACGTATGCGAAGTTTTTCGGATGATCGTCGCGATTGTTGAACGCGACATTGAAGACAGCCCGTTCCAACGCCCGCGCCTTCTCGCGTACGTCGTTGGTGCACATGTGAGTCGCGCGCAAGAAGTTCACGTAGTCCAGCGCACCCGGCGTTTTGTAGTCGGCACCGGTAAAGGCGGCAACGCTTTGCATGGGCACGCGCAGACCGTCCCGTCGATCGAAACGCCTGGACGCAAATGCCGCCATCCCGTCAGGCAAATCGAAATGCAGCGTGTCCGGGGTCTCGATGCCGCACATGCGCAAGCACTCGGCGTAGACCATTTCGATCGCGCACACCTCGGGATGCTCTTGCCGGGCCGGGAACTTGACCAGCCATGCTTCAAAACCCGCCACCGCGGCCGTGGTAAAAACGCCGGACTGCGGATCACGATAGACCAGGGCCTTCGGCCTGGCACCTTGCGGAGAGCCGCCCACCTGCAGCAGTTGATGAAGGAATTCGCCGCCCTCACCATTGAGGACTTCCTGTACCTCGGCCGCGAGCCGGTCGAGAGGAATATCCGGCTGCGGTGCCTGGATCTCGAGCGCGACCGGCTCGAACGACAGGGCGCCCATTGCGTGGTTGCCAATGTAAGCCAACCGCTCCAGCGGCCCGATGCGTGCCGCGTTGAGACCGCGGCGTTTGAACCAGCGGTCCATGAGCAACATGCCCCATCCGTCGGGCAGCGCGTCATAGACTGGGCCGGGCAATCCCAGCTGGTGGGACGGAAAGTCCTTGCGCAGCCTCGCCCCATGCAATGGGAGCGCATAAGACGACAGTTCCAGCCCCCTCTTGCGCGCGTCATCGCTATATTCGAATACGATCAACGGGCGCCCCGTGATCGCCGTCGTAGAAACCATCGATCCCCACAGCCAGTGCTCCCCCCAGCCGTCATAGTAGACATCGATCCGCTCGATCATTTCTGGTTGCCCCTCTTGACGCGCTGACGTTTGGCACTTTTTTCATACCGGTGAACGTCTTCCAGGCTATCGAGCTTCGGCAGGAACAGTCCTTCGAGTTCCTTGCTTCGTCCCAGGACCATGGCTACACGAACTACCGTCTCGAGGCTCACATTGCGTCCGGCTTCCAGATTGGACACGGTATTGGAACCCACGCCGGCACGCGCGGCTACGTCGCTCTGCGTCAGTTGCAACGCCAGCCGCTCCGTGCGAAGCCTGGCGCAAAGCAGCGTGACGATTTCATTGGGCTTGCGAAAACTTAATTCCAACATAGGGGGGCTTCCGGCGTGATATCTCTCGTAACTCACAATATCACAGAGTTATAGAAGGGATGTACTTAGAAAATATAATTCCCTGATGTTGTATCTTATGGGGAGAATTTCCCGGATAATCCCCTCTGAAACGGAAGTGATGCGTCAGCGATGCATGCGCTTCCCGTACCCACCCGTCGCCCTCCAGATACGCCACGTCGTGGATGGATCGCCGCGCGCATCGATGCGTACTCGAGCCCTGGCGTGAGCCCGCTAGCGAGCAACCGCCTCCGGCGTGCCGACGGCCGCGATCGCGGTCGCTCGCCGCTCCGCCAGCTTCTGCGCAAGCCGATACGCGACAAGCGAACCCGCCACTGCCAGCAACATCGGCACGAGGCTGTCGTGATTCGCACGCGTGAATTCGAGCATCAACACGACGGCCGTGATCGGCATCTGCATCGATGCGGCGAGAAACGCGGTCGCACCGATCAGCGCGCATCCGCCGAGCGATGCGCCCGGCCACACGGCGCTCCACAATCCGCCGAGCACGACGCCGAGCAACGCGCCGTTCGCGAGACCCGGCGTCAGCAGCCCGCCTTCCGCGCCGGCCCGCAGGCTGCCGGCCTCGATCAGTACCTTCAGCACGAGCAGCGTCGCGGCGAAGCCGATCGTCAGCGTGCCGTCGAAACCCAGCGCCGCCGGGCCCTTGCCGTTGCCGAGCAGTTGCGGAAACCCCATCGCGAGCACGCCGATCACCGCGAAATTGAGCAGCGCGAACACCGGCAGCCGCCAGTCCTTCGGCGCGTTCGCGCGCGCGCGGCTCGTGAGCCGCACGAAACCGTACGCGGCGAAACCGAACAGCGGCCCGCAGACGATCGACCATGCGACGAGCGGCGTGCTCAGCACGAACGCCGGCACCGTGTACTGATGCTCGTTGCCGAGGCCGATCCATGCGACGACCGCCGCGATCGCGGACGTCACGACCGCCACGATCAGCGCGCGCAGTTCGAACGTGCCGAGCAGCACCTCGAGCACGAAGATCGCGCCGCCGAGCGGCACGTTGTAGACGGCCGCGAGCCCCGCGCCGGCGCCGCACGCGACCATCAGCCGGCAGTCGTCGGGCGTGAGCCGCGCCGCATGGGCAAACCGCCCGGCGAGCAGCGAACCGATCTCGCGCGGCGCGACTTCGCGGCCGAGCGGCGAGCCGAGCGCGACGGTCACGATCTGCAACAGCGCGTGAACCGTCGTGCTGACGAACGGCATCCGCGGATCGGCCGCACGCACCGCCCGACGGATGCTGACGAGCGGCCGGCCATACCGGTAAAGCGCCCACCAGCCGCCGCCGGCGACGATCCCGCAGACGGCCAGCACCGCGACCCGGCGCAGCGGCTCGGCCGCGGTCACGCCAGCGAGGAAGCTCTCGGACCCGATCACGTGCGCGACGCTGTAGCCGTACGCGACGTGCTGGATCGCATGCAGCAGCAACGCGAGCAGCATGCCGCCGAGGCCTGCGCCGATGCCGGTCAGGACCGTGACGACGGCCATGCGCGCGAACGGGCTGGCGGTCGGCGAAGCAGCAGCGGGAGCGGACGGAAGATCGAGGCGCATGGGATCGGCGAACGAAGAGGAAAAAGGACGGCGCGCAAGTGGCACGCCGTCGTCAGGACCGAATCGTAGGCCCGCGCCTCTCATGAGACAAACGTATTTTTCGAATCGACTGATGCATTTCACGAATACTCAAGGCCGGCGAGCCGCGCTCGCCCGCCTTCCCGTCAATCCGGATACGTCACGCGCTCCGGTTCGCGCCGCATGATGACCTTCCCGTGGCGCATCGACAGCGTGGCCTTCGCCTGCCGGCGTACGGCTTCGTAGTCGCTGTCCGCGTCGAGGACGACGAGATTGGCCGGCCGCCCGACCGCGATGCCGTAGCCATCGCCGAGATGCATCGTCGTCGCGCTGTGGTCGGTCACGAAGTCCAGGCAGCGCTGCAGGTCCTGGTAACCCATCATGTGGCAGATATGAAGGCCCGCGTCGAGCACGCGCAGGATGTTGCCGTTGCCGAGCGGATACCACGGGTCCTTGATCGAATCCTGCCCGAAGCACACGTTGATCCCGGCACGGTCGAGTTCCGCGACGCGCGTGACGCCGCGCCGCTTCGGAAACGTGTCGAAGCGCCCTTGCAGATGGATGCTCTCGGTCGGGCACGAGATGAAGTTCAGTCCCGCCCGCTTCAGCAGCCGGAACAGCTTCGAGCAGTACGCGTTGTCGTACGAACCCATCGCGGTCGTGTGGCTCGCGGTGACGCGCGCTCCCATGCCGCGCACGCGCGCCTCTTCCGCGAGCACTTCGAGAAAGCGCGAATGCGGATCGTCGGTCTCGTCGCAGTGCACGTCGACGAGGCAGCCCGTGCGTTCCGCGAGATCCATCAGGAAGCGGATCGAGCTGACGCCCTGCTCCCGTGTGTTTTCGAAATGCGGAATCCCGCCGACGACGTCCGCGCCGAGTTCGATCGCCTGCTCCATCAACGCGCGGCCGCCGTCGAACGATTCGATGCCCTCCTGCGGGAACGCGACGATCTGCAGGTCGATCAGCCCGCGCGCCTCGTCCTTCACTTCGAGCATCGCCTTCAGCGCGGCCAACGTCGGATCGGTCACGTCGACGTGCGTGCGCACGTGCTGGATCCCGTGGTCGCGCAGCATGCCGATCGCCGCATGCGCGCGTGCTTTCGTGTCCTCGTGCGTGATCGTCGCCTTGCGCTCGGCCCAGCGCTCGATGCCCTCGAACAGCGTGCCGCTCATGTTCCACGCGGGTTCGCCGGCCGTCAGCACCGCATCGAGGTGGATATGCGGTTCGACGAGCGGCGCAATCGCGAGCCGGCCGCCGCCATCGATATGGTCGGGGTTCGTGGACGCGATCGGTGCGGTTTGCGCATCGATCCGCGCGATCTTGCCGGCATCGACGCCAATCGTGAACAGGCCGTCGCGGCCGCGCAGGCGTACGTTGAACAGGTTCATGGGGGCCTCTTGTCGTATGCATTGACACGGCCGCGCGATCCGAGTCGGCGGCCGTGTGGTCCGGGCAACCAGTATGGAGGAAAAGCAGCGATGCGCGCACGTACCGTGCATGTTGCATCGACACGACAGCCGGGCCGGGCCGGACAGCAGCCGCGGGCCTGCCGTCGCGCAAGAACCGCCGGCCGGCGCGGGCGCATCGCGTCGTGTCGGTTTTGTGAACGACTCTTGCAGGATCCGGAACAGTGCGCTCGCGGCCGCCCGGCCCTTGCGCGCGCCGCGCATTCCTATACTTGCGCCGAACTTTGGTTTCCCGTCCCACACGCAGGAGCTTCACCTTGAAAAAAACCCTGATCGCCGGCGCGTGCGCCGCCGCCCTGTTCGCGCCGCTCGCCCACGCGCAAAGCTCGGTCACGCTGTACGGCCTGATCGACGCCGGCATCGCCTATACCAACAACGTGAACGGTGCGTCGCAGTGGCGCATGGCGACCGGCACGATCAACGGCAGCCGCTTCGGCCTGCGCGGCACCGAGGATCTCGGCGGCGGCCTGAAGGCGCTGTTCGTGCTCGAGAACGGCTTCAACGCGAACAACGGCGGGCTCGGCCAGGACGGCAAGCTGTTCGGCCGGCACGCATATGTCGGCCTCAGCCAGGCCGGCTACGGCACGCTGACGCTCGGCCGCCAGTACGACACGATGGTCGACTTCGTCGCGCCGCTGTCCGCGACGTCCGGCGATTTCGGCGATACGGGCTTCGCGCATCCGTTCGACAACGACAACCTGAACCACTCGCTGCGTATCAACAACGCGGTCAAGTACACGAGCGATACGATCGCGGGCTTCAAGGTCGGCGCGCTGTACGCGTTCTCCAACTCGGCGAACTTCAGCGCGAACCGCGCGTACAGCGTGGCCGCGAGCTACACGAACGGCCCGCTGAAGCTGGCCGGCGCGTACCTGCAGATGAACGGCACGAAGGGCTCGACGAGCGCGAGCCCAGGCGCGACCGATTCGGCCGAAGCGAAAAGCCTGAACCAGGGCGGCTGGTCGATCGGCTCGGACCGCATGCGCAGCTACGGCGGCGGCGTCAGCTACGTGTTCGGCCCGGCGACCGTCGGCTTCGTCTACACGCGCTCGCAGTACGACAACACGGGCGCGTTCGGCTCCAGCGGCCAGATCGCGTTCAACAACTACGACGTGAACGTGCGCTATGCGGTGACGCCGGCCGTCAGCGTCGGCGCGGCCTATGTGTACACGGACGCCAGCGTGTCGAATCCCGACAGCAAGCACGGCAGCGATCCGAAGTGGCATCAGGCCAACCTGCAGGCCGTGTACAAGCTGTCGCGCCGCACCGACCTGTACGCGGAAGCGATGTTCCAGCATGCGTCGGGCCGCGGCTACCAGGCGTTCATCAACACGTCGGGCGGCGCGTCGAGCACGGCGAACCAGGTGGTCGGCACGATCGGCATGCGCACGCGGTTCTGACCGGCATCGCGCGACGTCGTCCGCCTGCAGGAGCCGTGTGCACACACGGGTTCAGTAGCCGCGGGCGACGCCGCCAATGTTGTTGCTTCTGGAACGCAGCCCTCCTGGAATCGGGGTGTTTGCACGCGGACTCGCTCCGTAGACTGACGTCCAAGGTCGGCGCCGCGCGCAGCGTGTCGATCCGGCCACCCACCCCTTATTCAGGAGAACCTCGTGAAATCGCTCGTCGTTACCGCCGCCGCTGCCGTCCTGCTTGTCGCACCGGCCCTGTCGTTCGCCCAGCAGGCGAAGTCGCCCGTCACGCGCGCGCAGGTGCTGCAGGAGCTGATCGACCTCGAATCGGTCGGCTACAACCCGGCGCGCGGGGAAATCGGCAACTATCCGGACGACATTCTCGCGGCGCAGGAACGACTGCAGGCGAAGCGTCTCGCCGAACGGAAAGCGGCGCGGGCCGCCTACGGCCCGACCGGCGAGCCGGCAACCGAATCGGGCGCGGCGGCCAAGCCCGCGCTGTGACGGCGCGCGTCGCTCGCATCCAGCATGGATGGCGAGTGACGCGGTTCCGGCATGGGCATGAAGCAACCCGCCGCGCGCCGATGCGCGCGCGGGGTCAAGGCGGCTTGCGCTCAGGCGGCCTGCGGTTCGCGATCGATCGCGTTCAGCATCTCGACGTCGCGCGCGATCATCGTCGGCACCTGTGCACGCAGCATCTCGACCCAGGTCCGCACCTTCGCATCGACGAAGCGGCGTGACGGGTACAGCGCATACACGTTCATCTTCTGCAGGATATGCGCGGGCAGCACGCGGACGAGCGAGCCGTCGCGCAGCGCGTCGATCGCCGAATACAGCGGCAGCATGCCGATCCCGATGCCGTCGCGGATCGCAAGCGCGAGCGATTCGGCGGTATTGGTCTGCACGGGCCCGGCGACATGAATCTGCTCGACGCCTTCGGGTCCTTCGAGCACCCATTCGTGCGTCGGAAACGCCGGCGTACACAGCGTCAGGCACGCATGCGCGGCGAGATCCTGCGGGCGGGCCGGCACGCCGTGCCGTTTCACGTAGTCGGGCGATGCGCACAGAATGCTGAACGTCGAGCCGAGCAGGTGCGACACGAGTTCCGAATCGGGCAGCGACGACGCGGTGACGACGGCCGTGTCGCTCGTGCCGTCGAACAGGTCGGGCATGCGCTGCGACAGCGACAGTTCGATCGACACGTCCGGGAATTGCGCGTGATAGCGCGTCAGCGTGGGCAATACATAGTGATGACCGACGCTCGCGAAGCTGTGCATGCGCAGCACGCCGGCCGGGCGCTCGTGCGCGCAGCTCGCCTCTTCTTCCGCGCGGTCGACGTCGGCGAGGATCTGGCGGCAGCGCCGCAGATAGCTTTCGCCGGCCGACGTGAGCGCGAGACGGCGCGTCGAGCGATTCATCAGACGGGTGCGCAAACGCGCCTCGAGCTCCGACACCGCACGCGACATCGCGCCCGTCGTCGAATTCAGCGATTGCGCGGCGGCGGTGAAGCTGCCCGTCTCGACGACGCGCGTAAACACCCGCATGTTTTGTAGGGTATCCATTCCTGTGAGCGACCTGTAGCGGAGCCGCCATTTTCCTCCACTGGATGCGACAGATTGTTACTCGGGCTGCAACTATCGTTTCCCCGCAACTGCGTTAATGCGCGGGCGCCGCGCTCCTACAATCGGCGCCTCACCAGTCGAACGGACCCGTTCGGACGCACCGCGGCACCTCGCGCGGGCGGCCTTGGGCCCCTTTTCATGAAGCCACCACCTGCGATCGCGCGACCTTCCATCGAACCGGCACGATGGAGGCGATGGCTCGATCCGCTCGGCAATGCGGCGCGCGACTGGGTCGTGACCGACGGGCTGATCTGGCTACACCTCGCGAAAACCGTGCTCGCGGCGCTGCTGGCGATGGGCATCGCGATGCGTCTCGAGATGTCGCAGCCGCGCACCGCGATGACCACCGTGTTCGTGCTGATGCAGCCGCTGTCAGGGATGGTGTTCGCGAAAAGCTTCTACCGCGTGCTCGGCACGGCGGCAGGCCTCGTCGGCGCGCTCGCGCTCGGCGGGCTGTTCGCGCAGCAGCCCGAGCTGTACATGGCCGGCATCACGCTGTGGATCGGCGGCTGCATTGCGCTCGCGGTGCGCAACCGCCACTTCCGCTGGTACGGCTTCGTGCTCGCCGGCTACACGGCCGCGCTGATCGGCCTGCCGGCCGTGATGATGCCGCAGACGCTGTTCCAGTCCGCGCTCACGCGCGCCGCGGAAGTCGCGCTCGGCATCGCATGCTCCGGCGCGGTCAGCGCGCTGATCCTGCCGTTGAGTTCCGCGAAGGCGCTGATGCGCTCGTTGAGCGCGCGCCACGCGACGTTTGCGGCGTTCACGGCCGGCGCGCTGTCGGGCGACGTCGCGCGCGGCGATTTCGAGCGGCGCTTCGCCGATTTCGTCGACGACATCGTCGGCTTCGAAGCGAACCGTGCATTCGCGTCGTTCGAGGATCCGCACATTCGCGCGCGCAGCCGCCGGCTCGCACGGCTGAACAGCGAGTTCATGAACGCATGCACGCGGCTGCATGCGCTGCACCAGCTCGTCAAGCGGCTGCGTGCGAATCAGTCGGACGCGGTGCTCGACGCGCTGGCGCCGCACGTCGACGCGCTCGCACTGCGCTTCGCCGCATTGCGCGACGAACGCCAGCGCGGCATCGCGCCGGCCACCGGCGCGCTGCTCGAACTGCGCCGCTTCCACGGTGCATTGCCGAAGGCCGCGCGCGCATCGCGGCGAGCCATCGAGGAGCACGCGGCCGGCGGCCTGCTCGACTTCGATACCGCGATCGAACTGCTGTACCGGTTCATCGGCGAATATCTCGGCTACGTCGACACCTATGCGTCGCTCGACCAGGACGATCACGCGTTCGAGCGCTCGGTCACGCATTACGCGGTGAAAACCAATGCGTTCTTCGTCGGTTTCGCGTTCCTGCGCACGGTGGTTGCCGTCGGCGCGATGAGCGCGTTCTGGATCGCGTCCGAATGGCCGAGCGGCTCGCTCGCGGTGATCGCCACCGCGATCGCGTGCGCGCTCAGCTCGACGTCGCCGCGCGCGCCGAAGTTCGTCGCGCAGATGGGCGTCGGCGCGGCGTTCGCGACCGCGGTCGGCTACCTGTTCCTGTGCTACGTCTATCCGAACATCGACGGCTTTCCGCTGCTGTGCGCGGCGCTCGCGCCGGTGCTCGGCCTCGGCGCGTTTCTCGCGATGCGGCCCGGCCTGTCCGGCTACGGGATCGGCTTCGCGGTGTTCTTCTGCCTGCTCGCGGGCCCCGACAACACCATCGCGTATACGCCCGAAGTGCTGATCAACAACGGGCTGGCGGTCGTCGTCGCGATGCTGGCGTGCTCGCTCGTGTTCGCCGTCGTGTTCCCGACGCACATGCCCTGGCTCACCGGCCGGATCGCGCACGACTTGCGCCGCCAGGTGAGGCTTGCGTGCGAAGGCGCGCCGGACGGCCTCGCGCAGCGCTTCCAGTCGAGCACGCACGACCTGATGGCGCAACTGCGTACGCTGCTGGTGCGCCGCACGCGGCAGCATCGCGATGCACTGCGCTGGATGCTGTCGACGCTCGAGATCGGCCACGCGGTCATCGACCTGCGCGACGAGCTGCACATGTTCTGCGCAGCGAGACCGCCGCAGACGCTGCGCTGGACCGGTTCGATCGAGGCGGTGCTGCTCGAACTGCCGCGCTTCTTCGACGATCCGACGCCCGCCCGCCATGCGCGCACGCTGAAATCCGTGAATCTCTCGATCCGCGCGGCGCAGCACGCGCTGCAGGCGTGGTACGCGGTGCCCGACGCGCGTCGCAACATGCAGCGGATCGTCGGCTGCCTGCACTTCATGCGCAGCGCGCTGCTCGACAAGGACGCGCCGTTCAACCGGCACCGCCATTGAAGATCGATGCGCGCGCAACGGGATCCTTGTTCCGGATGGAAATAAGCTCTACAGGCGCGGTGATTAATCTTTAAGCAGTGCGAGCCTATAGTTTCCTCACTGCCAGCGAGACTGGCACTCACCCAGGAGAAACAAAATGAAGCCGCTGCACCTCGCCCTCGTTGCCCTGTCGCTCACCGCTGCCGTCGCTCACGCGCAGCCGGCGCCGGCAGACGCCGCACCGCAACAGGCGAACCGCGCCGAGGCGATCCAGGCCGCCGGCCGCGTCGATCGTGCGCAATCGAAGCAGGAAGACCCGAACGCGTGCGTCGGCCCCGTCAGCTTCTGCAACATCTACTTCGGCAGCTGAGCATGACGCCGCGTCGTCACGGCCAGGCCCGCATCGCCCGCACCGCATGCATGACGTGCGCGGACGGACGGCGGTCCGGCCGATCGCGGCCCGGCCGATCGCGGCCCGGCCGATCGCCGCATCGCCGTCCTACACCACGCCGCTTCGATTGAAGCGGCGCGTGCCGTTTCAGGCGCCGCGCCCCGGCCGCCAACCTACTTCGCGCAACGCATCCAGCAAGCGCGCCGGCCCGAGCCCTTCGACCCGCACCCCGCGCGACGCGACGTCGCCGCCCGCAACCAGCGCATTCACGATCGCTTCCTCCACCGCTTCCGCCGCCGCGACGAACAGCGCGGAGATATGGTCGTTGTTGACCATCCGCACGTCGGTGGTCGGCGTGCCCTTGCTGCCGTAGTTCACCGCCGGCAAGCCGGCGTTGCCGGTCGCGAACGCGAGGAAGATGTCGCCGCTCGAATCCTCGGTGCCGCCGCCGACGCGAGAGAGCCCGACACTCGCGCGCTGCGCGAGACGCGTGCATTGATGCGGCAGCAACGGTGCGTCGGTCGCGATCGTGACGACGATCGAACCCATGCCGGCCTCGCCTTTCGCTTCGGCTTCGCGAAACGGCGAATGCACGTGCCGCAGCACTTCGCCGACCGGGTAGCCGGCCACGCGCAGCATCTCGCGCACGCCGTAGTTCGCCTGCACGAGCGCGCCGACGGTCCAGCCGCCCGCATCGCTCGCCAGCACGCGGGACGCGGTGCCGATGCCGCCCTTGAACTCGTGGCAGATCATGCCCGTGCCGCCGCCCACGCCGCCTTCGGCGACCGGCCCCGACTGCGCGGCTGCTAGCGCGCGCTGCACGTGCGCGGCGTTCACGTGCTGCCCCCAGATGTCGTTCAGCAGTCCGTCGTAGGTCTCCATCACGACCGGCATGCACCAGTACACGCGGCCGGCCGCCGCTTCGCGTTCGTTCGCGACCAGCGCGTCGCGCACCGCGCCGACGCTGTGCGTGTTCGTATAGGCGATCGGCGTGGTCAGCAGGCCGGCTTCGCGAATCCATTCGAGCCCGGTCGCGTCGCCGTTGCCGTTCAGCACGTGCACGCCCGCGAAGCACGGCGAATCGTGCGCGGCACCCGCGCGCGGCTCGATGACGGTGACGCCGGTGCGGATCGATGCGTCGCCGTTCTCGACGTTCAGCGTGCAATGTCCGACCCGCACGCCCGGCACGTCCGTGATCGCGTTGAAGCGGCCCGGCGTGCCGAGTCCGATGCGGATGCCGAGATCCCTCGTGCGCATGATGCAATTCCTCCTGTCTTTCGATGATTCGGTGTATCGGTGATGCACGGAGTCGAGCCGATGCTCAGAGCGCGCGGAATGCCGCGCTGTGGCGCGCCCATACGACGTACATCACGAGCGCCGCGACCAGCAGCCCCGCGATGATGATCAGGTCGGTCGGCTTCGTCGCCGTCGCCAGCGTCGTGTAAAGCGTATACGCGGCGCCCGCCACCGCGACGAGCGGCGTCACGGGCCACAGCGGCATCCGGTAATGATGCTCGACGTCGCGGCGCACGAACCGGCTCGCGAGCGCGGCCAGCCCCACGACGAGGTAGATCAGCAGCAACAGGTCGACCGTGAATGCGGTCAGTTCATCGAGGCTCGACACGAACACGAGCCCGGCCGACGGTATCGCGAGCGCGATCGTCGCGAGCCACGGCGATTCGAGGCGCGGATGGATCGTCGAGAACGCGCGGTTGCAGGTGCGCGACCACAGCGCATGCCGGCCGCTGCTGTACAGCAGGCGGCCCATCGCGATCACGATCGCGATGATCGCGTTGAACACCGACAGGAAGATCCCGCCGCTGACCACGCGCGACACGGCCGGATTGCTCAGCGAGCGCACGACATAGCCGATCGGATCGGCGCTCTTCGTCAGTTCCGTCAGCGAAGGCGCGCCGAGCACGATCGCGGTGAGCGGCACCAGTTCGACGACGAGGATCACGAGCAGCGAATAGATCACCGCCTTCGCGACGTTGCGGTTGCCGCCGCGCAAGTCCTCCGCGAGATAGGCGGCCGAGCCGAAACCGTTGTAGCAGAAGATCGCGGTGCCGATCGCGGGCACGATGGCCGCGAGCGTGGCCGGCACGAGCGCATTGCCGCTCGCGACGACCGGTGCGATCAGGACGTCGGCGCCGCGATGCGGCGACCCGAAGCCGAGCCCGGCGATCAGCATCAGCACGCCGATTTCGACGACCAGGAACGCGCCGGTGATCCACGCATTCGTCTTGATGTTCAGCATGCCGAGCAGATAGCCGAGCAGCACGATCGTCAGCGCGACCGACTGATTGCCGAAGTGCGTGCCGAGCGCGCTGTTCAGGTACGGCGCGGCGCCGCTCGCGAGCACGGCCGGGATGAACACGCTGACGGACAGCACCGTGATGAAGGTCAGGTAGCCGGGCAGCGTGCCGAACACGCGCTTGGCCATCACGTATTCGCCGCCCGCGCTGCGGTGCGCGGCGCTGAGTTCCGCATAGCAGAGCGCGAATGCCAGCGCGAGCACGCCGCCGAGCACGAACGACAGCACCGCGCCGCTGCCGGCCTGCTGGATCGCGAACGGCGCGATCACGAAGATCGAGCTGGCCGGGGTCACGCCCGATACGGTGATCATCACAGCGTCGCGCACGCTGAGCGTCTGCGACAGCGCGCGCGGCGCGTCTTCCGTTGCAGAGGCCGCTTGCAGCGTGCCCGTCGATTCCGACATCATCGCCATTTCGTGCTCCTTTGTTCCTTTGCCGCCTTTTTTTGAACACCCATACTCGGGCCCGATTGATTGCGTGGCAGTCTAGGAAGCCAATTTCAGGACCGCTATTCCCCCTTCGTGTTACGCCCTTCCGGTGGTGGTATGGATCGTCTCTTTTCCGAAATCGCGATGCACCAGGCGCTCGGCCGCGCGATCGATCATCTCGGCCAGCCGCGCTTCTGGCGGTTCCTCGTGCTGCTGCTCAACGAAATGGCGCCGTTCGACAACGCGCTCGCGACCGCGATCGGCCGCGACGGCGTGCCGCTCGTGCTCGACGAATACGACACGGGCGGCGCCGACACCGCGTCGCCGGTGCCGCTTTACCTGAACGGGTTATATCTGCTCGATCCGTTCCTGCAGGCCGCGCACGACGGGCTCGCCGACGGCTGCTACCGGCTCGAGGAAGTCGCACCCGACCTGTTCCGGCAGAGCGAATATTTCCTGAGCTATTTCCGCGACGCGGTCGGCGACGACGAGATCCAGATTCTCGTGCGACCGAACGCCGACACGCTGCTGTCGCTGTCGCTCGGTGCGTCGACGCGCTTCGACGTCGAGCCGCTCGGCAAGCTGACGGCCGCGATGCCGTGGGTGCTCGCGGTCATCCGGCAGCATTGGCGGCTGGTGGGCGATGCCGCGCGCGCCACGCCCGACGCGGACCTCGGTGCGCGCGTCGAGCAGGCGCTCGCGCGCTTCGGCGCGGGCGTGCTGACCGATCGCGAGATGGCGATCGCAAGAATGGTGCTGCGCGGCAATTCGTCGAAGGCGATCGCGGAGCGGCTCGCGATTTCACCGGAGACGGTGAAGGTGCATCGGCGGCACCTTTACGCGAAGCTTGGAATCTCGTCGCAGCCTGAGCTGTTTTCGCGGTTCATTCGGGCGCTGGGGGAAGACGATGCAGCCGGTTGAGCGGCGCGCACGCCGTCAACCGGCGACGCCCCGGCGGGCCGCCCTGCGCGGGCCCCTCGCGACGGCGAAACGTCAGCTTCGCGCCGCGCGATTGCATTCACCTGCCCGATTCGACGAACCCGCCATCGGGCGCCGGGTGCGGCACATACCAGCCGAAATACACCTCGGCCTCGACAAGCCGGCCATCGCGCACGCGCAACCGTTCGGCATTGCGGAACCGCCTGTCGGCGGTCGTCACGGCTTCGTACACGACGTACACGTATTCGCCGTGCACAGCGACGTCGACGAACTCGAAAGCGGCGACTATCGCGCTGTTCGGCCAGCAACGTGCGAGATACGCATCGCGATCGAGCCGGTTGTCGAGCGGGCTCGTGAAATGGAAATCCGGCGCGATCAGCGCTTCGATCGCGTCGCGGTCCTTGTCGACATACGCGCGATAGCTGGCGCGCGCAACATCGCCTGGATCCTGAAGCATCGTCGTCCCTCCCGGAAGGATCGGCGCGAGCCCGGCTCGCGCTGACGAAGATATTCCGGCGGAATGCGCGCGATGTCATCCACGCAAACCCGTATCGGGGTCGTTGCCGCCGCAACGCACCCCCGGCGCGGGCTCGGGGGACGGATGCGGAATACCCGGGCACGACGACGATCGTCGCGCCGTTGCGCGCCGCGTGCGTGCCGCCGATATGCCCCCCGATCTTCTCGCAGCACCGCCAAAAACCGCCTATCGTGAATAAGGCGCTCCGTTCGCCGCCATTCGCCCCGCTGCGGCTCGCGCGGGCCGGCGGCGACGGCGCCGTGCTCCGGCACCATTCATCGCGATTCCGGCGCACGCTCGCCCGTGCACGCAATCGCGGCCGCCCACCGGATTATCAGGAGGCACTCATGAAAGCCGCGCTGCTCGTCAGCTCCGCCCTGCTCGCCATTGCGTCAGCTTCGGCCACGGCCCAGGGTTCCATCACGAAGGAAGAAAACGGCGCACTCGTCGCCGCGAACGGGATGACCGTCTACTCGTTCGACAAGGACAAGCCCAACGCCGGCACCAGCGCCTGTTCGGGCCCATGCGAAACCCTCTGGCCGCCGTACAAGGCCAGCGCGACCGACGTACCGGTCGGCCCCTACACGATCGTCAAGCGCGACGACGGCAGCCCGCAATGGGCATACAAGGGCAAGCCGCTGTACTTCTATTCGAAGGACATGAAACAGGGCGAACGCAACGGCGACAACTTCAAGAACGTGTGGCACGTGGTCGCGCCTTGAGCCGGCTTGCGCCGCGTTCCGCGCGTTTCGCCGGGACGTAAAAAAGCCCGCCGCCGATCGTCGATCGGGGCGGGCTTTTGCGGCTTTGCACGTCGCGCCGGCTGCATGCGGCCGGCGCGCGCGTCAACTCAGCGGTTCGACGGGAAGCTGAACACGGTCCCTTCGCGCACGCCGGCCGACGGCCAGCGCTGCGTGATCGTCTTGCGCTTCGTGTAGAACCGCACCGCATCCGGACCGTACGCGTGCAGATCGCCGAACAGCGAACGCTTCCAGCCGCCGAACGAGTGATACGCGACCGGCACCGGCAGCGGCACGTTGATGCCGACCATGCCGATCTGGATGTTGTCGCTGAAGTAGCGCGCGGCCTCGCCGTCGCGCGTGAACAGGCACGTGCCGTTGCCATATTCGTGCGCGTCGATCAGCGCCATCGCGTCGTCGAGCGACTTCACGCGGATCACGCCGAGCACCGGCCCGAAGATCTCGTGCTGATAGATCGGCATGCCGGGTTTCACGTTGTCGAACAGGCATGGGCCGAGGTAGTAGCCGCCGTCGTGGCCGTCGACCTTCACGCCGCGGCCGTCGACGACGAGCGTCGCGCCCGCTGCCACGCCCGCTTCGACGAAACCCGTCACCTTCTCGAAATGCTGCTGCGTGACGAGCGGGCCCATGTCGACGCCCGCGCCGTTGCCCGGGCCGACCTTCATCTTCTCGATCTCGGCCTTCAGCCCCGCGACGACCTGGTTGCCCGTTTCGTCGCCGATCGCGACGACGAGCGGAATCGCCATGCAGCGCTCGCCGCACGAGCCGTACGCGGCGCCCATCAGCGCGTTCACCGCGTTGGGGATATCGGCATCCGGCATCACGACCGCGAAGTTCTTCGCGCCGCCGAGCGCCTGCACGCGCTTGCCGTGCGCGCAGCCGGTCGAGTAGATGGTTTCGGCGATCGGCGTCGAGCCGACGAAGCTCACGGCCTTCACGCGCGGATCGGTCAGGATCGTGTCGACCGCTTCCTTGTCGCCGTTCACGACGTTCAGCACGCCCGGCGGCAGGCC
This sequence comes from Burkholderia sp. BCC0398, assembly GCF_902833245.1. Taxonomy (NCBI): domain Bacteria; kingdom Pseudomonadati; phylum Pseudomonadota; class Betaproteobacteria; order Burkholderiales; family Burkholderiaceae; genus Burkholderia; species Burkholderia sp. BCC0398. The sequence continues at coordinate 71,252 of NZ_CADFEM010000020.1, read as the reverse complement.
GGCTTCGAGTGCGAGCTCGGCCATGCGCAGCGTCGACGACGGCGTACGCTCGGACGGCTTCAGCACGAACGTGTTGCCGCACGCGACGGCCATCGGCCACATCCACAGCGGCACCATCACCGGGAAGTTGAACGGCGTGATACCGGCGGCCACGCCGAGCGCCTGGAACTCGCTCCACGAATCGATCGCGGGGCCGACGTTCTTGCTGTGCTCGCCCTTCAGCAGTTCGGGCACATAGGACGCGTATTCGACGTTCTCGATCCCGCGCTGCAGTTCGCCCATCGCGTCGGCGAGCACCTTGCCGTGCTCGGCCGTGATCAGCGCGCACAGCTCTTCCGCGTGCTCCTCGAGCAGCGTCTTGAAGCGGCTCATCACGCGGGCGCGCTTCAGCGGCGGCGTGTTGCGCCATGCCGGGAACGCGGCCTGCGCGGACCCGATCGCGGCTTCGACGGTCAGCTTGTCGGCGAGCGCGACGCTCTTGTGCGATTCGCCGGTGGCCGGGTCGAACACCGGCTGGACCCGGCTGCCGCCGTCGACGCGCTTGCCGTCGATCAGGTGGCCGACGGTGGAGGTCACATTGCTGTCGTGTTTCATGTGTCTGACTCTTGCTTGAATTCGGTTATGGCCGGAAGCGAGCGCGGGCTCAATCCACTTCGTTCAGCGCGTCGGACAGCGCGTTCACGAGATTGTCGATCTCGCGCTTCTCGGCGATGAACGGCGGCGCGAGCTGGATCGTGTCGCCGCCGTAGCGCACGTAGAAGCCCTTCGCCCAGCAGCGCATCGCGATCTCGTACGGGCGCCGTGCCGGTTCGCCGGGCAGCGCGGCGATCGTCAGGCCGGCGGCCAGCCCGTAGTTGCGGATGTCCGTGATATGACGCTGGCCCTTCAGCCCGTGCACGGCCGCCTCGAAATGCGGCGCGAGATCGCGCACGCGGGCCACCGCGTCTTCCTTCACCAGCAGGTCGAGCGCCGCGACGCCGGCCGCGCACGCGACCGGGTGCGCCGAATACGTGTAGCCGTGCGGGAATTCGAGCATGTACTCGGGACCGCCCGCGGCCATGAACGTGTCGTAGATTTCCTTCGTCGCGATCACGCCGCCGAGCGGCTGCACGCCGTTCGTCACCTGCTTCGCGAAGTTCATGATGTCCGGCACCACGCCGAAGGCATCGGCGCCCGTCATCGCGCCTGCCCGGCCGAAGCCCGTGATGACCTCGTCGAAGATCAGCAGGATGTCGTGCGCGGTACAGATGTCGCGCAGGCGCTTCAGATAGCCCTTCGGCGGCACGACCACGCCCGCCGAACCGGAGAACGGTTCGACGATCACGGCCGCGATGTTCGACGCGTCGTGCAGCGCGATCAACTCGAGCAGGCGGTCGGCCAACTCGGCGCCGTGTTCGGGCATCCCGCGCGAGAACTTGTTCTCGGCCAGTTGCGTATGCGGCAGGAAATCGGCGTCGAGGCCCTGGCCGAACAGCTTGCGGTTCGGCCCGATCCCGCCGACCGAGATACCGCCGAAGTTCACGCCGTGATAACCCTTCTCGCGGCCGATCAGGCGCGTCTTCGTGCCCTTGCCCTTCGCGCGCCAGTACGCACGGGCCAGCTTCAGCGACGTGTCGGCCGCTTCCGAGCCCGACCCCGTGAAAAACACGTAATCGAGGCCGGCCGGCGTCAGCTCCTTGATCTTGTTGGCGAGCTCGAACGATTTCGGATGGCCGAACTGGAAGGCCGGCGCGTAGTCGAGCTGCGCGACCTGGCGGCTCACCGCTTCGACGATTTCCGTGCGGCCGTGACCGAGGCCCGTGCACCAGAGGCCCGACAGGCCGTCGAAGATCTTGCGCCCTTCGCCATCGGTGTAATACGCGCCCTTGCCCGATACGATCAGGCGCGGATCGGCCTTGAACTGGCGGTTGGCGGTGAACGGCATCCAGTGCGCGTCGAGCCAGGCGGCGTCGGTGCGGAGGTTGGTTTCGTCGTGCTGCGCGGTGGTGATGTCGGTCATGTCGGTCGGCGCGGCGCGCCCCTCCTTCTCGTATTGATATTGCGCATTGTCGGGACGCCAATTAGTCTTTTGAATATCGCAATATCAATGTTCACTTGCGCAACTATGCAAGCAAAGAAACCGAAGAGCCGCGCGTTGCTCGGGCAGCTCAGCGACATGGATCTCCGCCTGCTGCGGGTCTTCAAGGGCGTCGTGCAGTGCGGCGGGATGGCGGCGGCCGAACTGGAACTGAATATCGGCATCTCGACGATCAGCCGGCACGTGAAGGATCTCGAAACGCGGCTCGGCCTCGTGCTGTGCCGGCGCGGCCGCGCGGGCTTCACGCTGACGCCCGAGGGGCAGACGGTGTACGAGGAAACGCTGCGGCTGCTCGCGTCGATGGAGGCATTTCGCAGCAGAATCGACGGGATTCACGACAAGATGGGCGGAGAACTGCACATCGCGGTGTTCGACAAGACGGCGACCAACCCGCATGCGCGCCTGGGCGACGCGATCCGCCAGTTCGCGGACGAGGCGCCCGACGTCGCGCTGAACCTGCACGTCGCGTCGATCAACGAGGTCGAACGCGGGGTGATCGACGGCAGCTACCACGTCGGGATCATTCCCGCGCACCGCAACTCCGGCAGCCTCGTGTATTCGGCGCTGTTCGACGAACGGATGCTGCTGTACTGCGGCCGCCAGCATCCGCTGTTCGACGCGCCGCACGGCAAGCTCACGTGGACGACGATCCGCCACCACGCGTTCGCGGGGCTCGGTTTCCATTCGCCGAACATGGAGCTGAGCCATCGCGCGAAGCTCACGCGCAGCGCGACCGCGTCGGACCAGGAATCGATTGCAACGCTGATCCTGTCGGGCCGCTATCTGGGCTTCCTGCCCGATCACTACGCGGAAAGTTTCGACAACAAGGGGCTGATGCAGCCGATCGCGCCGCACCGGTTCAATTACCGGTGCCGGTTCGTGAGCCTGCTGCGACGCTCGCCGCAGCCGTCGCGGGCGGCGCTGCTGTTCCAGACGTGCCTCGAAGCCGCGCATGCGGCGGTGTTGCCGGCGGCGTAGCGGCGGCTTCGTTCAGGCCCCATCGTCGGCCGCGCGCGGCTGCGCGCGCTCGCGCGTGACGAAATGGGTCGCGACGAGCGCCGCGGCAAAGCCCGACGCCGCACCGAGGCCGAGCGCCCAACGCGGGCCGAGATGGTTCGCGACCCAGCCGGCCACCGGCGCGCCGATCGGCGTGCCGCCCAATGCGACCGCGAGGCGCAGCGCCATCACGCGGCCGCGCATCGCCGGCTCGGTGGAGAGCTGCATCAGGCTGTTCGTGGAATTCATGAAGGTGATCGCGGCGATGCCGGTCAGCACCAGTGCGGCCGCGAACGACCAGTAGCCGGGCGCCAGCGCGGCGAACGTGCAGCCGAGCCCGAACAGCGCCGCGCCGATCCACAGATGACGAAACCGCGGCTGCTCGCGGCGCGCGGCGAGCAGCGCGCCCGAGATCGTGCCGACCGCCATCATCGACGACAGGAAGCCGAACCCGCGCGCATCGACGTGAAACACGCTGGCGGCCATCGTCGAAATGAACAGCGGGAAATTGAGCCCGAACGTGCCGATCAGGAACAGCATCACGAGGATCGCCGTCAGGTCCGGGCGATGCCATACGTAGCGGAACCCGTCGAGCAGGCTGCCGCGCGAGCGGCCTGCCCGCACGTTCGCGCGCAATTCGTCTTCCCGAAGCCGCGACAGCGACGCCAGCACCGCAAAGAAGCTGAGCCCGTTCGCGAGAAACGCCCAGCCGGTGCCGACCGATGCGATCAGGAAGCCGGCCGCCGCAGGGCCGACCATCCGCGCGGCGTTGAACGACGTCGAATTGAGCGCGACCGCGTTCGCGAGTTCGCGGTCGCCGACCAGTTCCGCAACGAAGGTCTGCCGCACCGGCGCGTCGAACGCCGACGCGCAGCCGAACAGGAACGCGAACACGTAAACGTGCTCGAGCCGCACGGCGCCGGTGACCGTCAGCACGCCGAGCACGAGCGCCAGCGCGCCCATCAGCGCCTGCGTCGCCATCAGCAGCTTGCGCTGGTCGAAGCGGTCGGCCGCGTAGCCGGTCCACGGCAACAGCAGCAGTTGCGGGCCGAACTGCAGCGCCATCACCGTGCCGACCGCCGATGCGTCGTGATGCGTGAGCTGCGTGAGGACGAGCCAGTCCTGCGCGGTGCGCTGGATCCACGTGCCGATGTTCGACACCAGCGAGCCGATCGCCCACACGCGATAGTTGAAGCTGCGAAGCGAGCGGAACACGCCCGCGGCCGGCACGCTCATCGCCGCTCCCGGTCGGACGCGTTGCCGCCGTGCAGTTCGCCGAAATGGCGCGCAAGGAACAGCCCCAGCACGAGGATGCCGAGGCCGAACGCCGCCGCGTCGGCCGTGATCTTCAGGTCGAAATCGCCGGCCCGGCGCACGAGCGCATAAGCAATGACGAGGTTCACGACGCCCCACACCACGTTCACGGTCGACGACGACAGTCCGCGCCCGGGCGGATGTGCGAACGGTGTCTGGAACGGCTCGCCGCGCAGCCCGCTGACGAGATGCGGCGCGGCATTCGCGAGAAACGCGCCGCCGAAGAAGTACGACACGAGATGCAGGAAGTTCATGGGCGAGCCATCCTTTCAGCGAGCGGGTCGATACGGTTTACGAACGCGCCGGGTCCTGGAATTCGGCGAGCCGCTGCAGCAGCTTCACGGCCGCCGCGAGCTCGGCCTGTTCCGCCGCCGACAGTTGCGCGTGCAGCGCGCGGAACAGCCAGTCGTCCTTGGCCGCGCGGTTCGCTTGCAGCACCTTGCGGAAACCGGGCGTGAGCGCGATCAGCGTCTGCCGGCCGTCGGTCGGATCGGGCGCGCCGGCGACCGCGCCGAGCGCCTCCAGCGTCGCGACCGTCACGCGCATCGACTGCGGGCGCACGCTTTCGGCGCGTGCAAGCGCCGATACGGTCGCCGGGCCGTCGCGATCGAGCCGCAGCAATACCGATTTCTGCGACGACGTGAGGTCGTTCGGATGGGTCTGCTCCCGCATCCGCCGCATCAGCTTGCCGACCGAGATGCGGAGGTCGCCGGCGAGACCGGCCAGGGGGAGCGTGTCGGGGGGAGACGATGGCGAGTTCATCAATTCAAGATAACACATCGACAGTCAAACTGTACAGTTTGACTGTATATTTCATCGTGCAAGGAGCCGGCTGTCGCCCCCGTTTTCGGCACGCGGTCGTGTCCCGTTCGGCCGCGCGATCCGCCTCTGCGATAATGCGGGCTTCCCGTTTCCACCCCGCCTTCCGCCATGACGCAGCCGTCCGCCCCGCTCTCCACCGACCTGCCGCCGATCTCGTGCCTGCCCGGCGACGCGCTGCCGTGGCTGCCGATGAGCGCCGACCTGCCGGGGCTCGCGATCAAATACCTGCACATCAATGCGGCCGAGGACACGCTCACCGCGCTGCTGAAGATGCCGGCCGGCGGCAGGCTGCCGCGCCATCGGCACGACGGCGAGGTATTCGTCCATACGCTGCAGGGTGCGTGGCGCTACCGCGAATACGACTGGGTCGCGCACGCCGGTTCGACGGTGCTCGAACCGGCCGGCTCGGTACATACGCCGGAAACGCTCGGCGCGCCGGGCGAGGATGTGATCACGCTGAACGTGATGCGCGGCGACCTCGTGCTGCTCGACGACGACGGCCGCGAAACGGCGCGCGAGAACTGCCGCGTCGCGCTGCTGCGCCAGCGCAAGCATGCGCGTACGGCGCCGGATGCGGCCACGGCGTTCGTTACGCGGTAAGACTCGAGATAGGCGTCGGCGCGATCCGCGCGATGCGGCCGCACCCGGTTGCCAGGATGGCCACCGGCGTACTTCGCACGCGTCGCCGACCGCCCCGCTCGTTATCGAAAACGCCTGAAAAACCGCCGAATATCGTCGGCCAGCAAATCCGGCTCCTCCATCGCCGCGAAATGGCCGCCGCTCGGCATGTCGGTCCACTGCACCACGTCGAATACGCGTTCGAGCCAACTGCGCGGCGGGCGGCTGATTTCCCTCGGGAAGCGCGCGAAACCGACGGGCACCGCCAGGCGTTGCCCGGGGGTAAACCGCATCGGCTGCAGCCGGTTCTCCCAATACATCTGCATCGACGAGCCAATGCAGCCGGTGAACCAGTAGAGCGAGATGCCGGTCAACAGCGTGTCGTACGAAAACCGCCGCGCGACGTCGCCGTCGCAATCGCTCCACGCACGGAATTTCTCGGCGATCCACGCGGCCAGCCCGAGCGGCGAATCGTTGAGCGCGACGGCCAGCGTCCGCGGCTTCGTCATGTGGACGTGCGCGTACCCGCCTTCCAGCGCCGCCCAGTCGCCGCGCTGCTTCAGGAACGCCTGTTCGTCGTCGGTCAGCGGCCGCGCCGCGTCGATCGGCGGTTCGTAGCTGCCGGGCAGATAGTTCAGATGGATGCCGTCGACCACGCCCTCGTGCCGCGCGCCGAGCGCGACCGACACGCCCGCGCCCAGGTCGCCGCCCTGCGCGCCGAAGCGTCGGTAGCCGAGGCCGGCCATCAATTCCGCCCAGCAGTCGGCGACCTGGAGCGCCGATGTACCGGGCACCGCAGGCGCCGGAGAAAACAGGAAGCCCGGTAGCGACGGCGCGACGATGTCGAATGCGTCGTCCGGATCGCCGCCGAACGCGGCCGGATCGCACAGGCGATCGATCAACGCATGGAATTCGAATACGGAACCGGGCCAGCCGTGCGTGACGACGAGCGGATAGGGTTTCGGGCCTGTGCCGCGCCGATGCACGAAGTGCACGCGCCGGCCGCCGACGTCCGCGACGAACTGCGGCAGCCGATTCAGCGCGCGTTCCGCCGCGCGCCAATCGAAGCCGTCGGCCCAGTACGCGGCCAGCTCATGCAGCCACGCGCCGTCTACACCCTGCTGCCACGGCTCGGCAGGCGCCAGGTTCGGCGGGCGGGTGTCGTGCAGACGTCGACGCAGGTCGTCAAGTGCTTGATCGGGTATCGCAATGTCGAACGGCTCGGCGTGCATCGTGTCTCCTCGCGAAACATGTCGACGGGATTCTGCGCGATTTTCCCGACCGGCGCTGGCGGCATACGGCTGCGCCCGTCAGCCCGCTTCCCGCTCGCCCGCCCGCGCATCGCGCCGCAGCGCCTGCGGCGGCACGCCAAACCCGCGCACGAACGCGTCGCGCATGTGCCGGCGGTCGCGAAAACCGTTCTCCTTCGCGATCACGTCCAGCGGATGGCGGCTCTGTTCGATCATCAGCCGCGCCGATTCGAGCCGCAGCCGCTCGATCGCCTTCGCCGGCGACTGCCCGGTTTCGAGCGTGAACACGCGGCTGAACTGGCGCGGGCTCAGGTGCACGGCCTCGGCCAGCTCCTCGACGGTCAGTGCGCGGCCGAGATTCTGCCGCGCGTAGTTGAGCGCGTTCTGGATCCGGTCGGATTTCGGCGCCAGCTCGAGCATTTCCGAATGCTGCGACTGGCCGCCGGCCCGGCGCTGATGCATCACCAGCTTGTGCGCGACCGAGCGCGCGGCGTCGGCGCCGAGGTCCTTTTCCACCATCGCGAGCGCGAGATCGAGGCCGGCCGTCATCCCGGCCGACGTCCAGATCGGGCCGTCGACGATGAAGATCCGGTCGTCCTCGACGCGAATCTCCGGGTAGTGCCGCTGCATGTCGCGGCCGAACGCCCAGTGCGTGGTCGCGCGGCGCTGCGCGAGCAGCCCGGCCTCGGCCAGCACGAACGCGCCCGTGCAGATGCCGGCGATCCGCCGCGCCTGCCCGTTCGCGCGGCGCAGGTAGGCAACGACGCCGGCCGGCGCCGGCGAGGCGAGCGGATCGTTGACGCCCGCGACGATCCACGTGTCGACGCCGAGCCGCCCGCGCAGCGCGCGCGTGGCGACCGGCAGCCCGAGCGACGAGCGCACGTCGCCGCCGTCGACCGAATAGCTGTCCATCGCGTAGAACGGCGCGTCCATCCCCATGTTCGCGTACTCGAACACCGACTGCGCGGCGAGCGCCATGATCTGAAAGCCGTCGCTGATCAGAAAGCCGATTCGGTGCATCCGCGTTCTCCGGTTTCGTGCCGATTGGCCCCGATGTCCGAAATCATACCCATCTACGTCATTTGTGTCGCCGCGCTTCGAGGCCAGAATGCCTTCACGCCATCCGGCCATTCTCATCAAAACGGAGTACATCATGACGCAAGCACATCGCGGTACCGCTGTCATTACCGGCGCGTCGTCGGGCATCGGCGCCGTCTACGCGGACCGCCTCGCGCGCCGCGGCTACGACCTGATCCTGGTCGCGCGCAACCGCGACCGGCTGAGCGCCCTCGCCGAGCGCATCACGAACGACACGCAGCGCAGCGTCGAGATCGTCGACGCGGACCTCAACGACCGCGCGGCGCTCGCCGCCGTCGAAGCGAAGCTGAAACAGGACGCGAGCATCACGCTGCTCGTGAACAACGCGGGCATCGGCACGCATGCGCCGCTGCTCGACAGCGACGTCGACGCGATGACGCGGATGATCGACCTGAACGTGACCGCGCTCACGCGGCTGACCTATGCGGCCGTGCCCGGCTTCGTCGCGCGCGGCCGCGGCGCGGTGATCAACATTTCGTCGATCGTCGCGATCTCGCCGGAAACGCTGAACGGCGTGTACGGCGGCAGCAAGGCGTTCGTGCTCGCGTTCAGCCAGTCGCTGCATCACGAGCTCGCCGACAAGGGCGTGCAGGTGCAGGCCGTGCTGCCCGGCGCGACGGCCACCGATTTCTGGCAGACGGGCGGCCTGCCGCTGGAGCACCTGCCGAAGGAAATCGTGATGACGGCGCCGGACATGGTCGATGCGGCGCTGGTCGGATTCGATCGCGGCGAGCTCGTGACGATCCCTTCGCTGCATGCGGGTGACGAATGGGACGCGTACGAGGCCGCGCGCCGCACGATGGCGCCGCATTTGTCGGCCGATACGCCGGCCCCGCGCTACACTGCGGCTCGCTAGGTGTCGGCCGGGCCTGCGCCGCGCGGCGTGGCGCGCACGCCAAGCAGCATCGCGACCGCGCACGCGGCCAGCAATCCGGCGATCATCAGCATCGCCGCATCCATGCTGCCGGTGCGCGTGCGGATCACGCCGACGATCCACGGCGTGATCATCCCGCTCGATACGCCGATGCTGCTGATCAGCGCGATCCCGCCCGCTGCGCCGGCCCCCGCGAAATACGCGGACGGCACGGCCCAGAACACCGGATGCGCGGCGAAGATCAGCATCGCCGCGATCGACAGCAACGCGATCATCGCGACGATGCTCGGCAGGTGCAGCGTCAGCAACGCGAGCGCCACCGCGCCGCCGAACGCGCACGCGGCGAAATGCCGGCGGCGTTCGCGCTTGCGGTCCGAGCGCCGCGCGATCGCGATCAGGCCTGCCGCGCCTATCGCGTTCGGCACGATCGACAGCAGGCTGACGTGCACGACGTCGTGAATGCCGAATTCGCGAATCATCAGCGGCATCCAGAACAGCAGCATCAGCAACGCGGTCGTCAGCGAGAAATAGATGAACGCGAACAGGTAGGTACGCGGCTCGGCCAATACCCGCCGCAGCGAAGCAGCCGCGTGCGCGGGCGCACCGGCACGATCGGCGGCCAGGTCGGCCGCGAGCCGTTGCCGGTCGTCGTCGGACAGCCAGCGCGCGTGTTCGGGGCGGTCGCACAGCCAGAACCATGCGATCGCGCCGAGCAGGATCGCGGGCGCGCCCTCGATCGCGAACATCCATTGCCAGCCGTGCAGCCCGAGCACGCCGGACATCGCGCGCATCAGCCAGCCCGACAGCAGCCCGCCGATCATGCCGGCCACCGCGACGCCCGCATAGAAGATCGACAGCACCGACGCGCGCCGGCGCGCCGGATACCAGTACGTCAGATAGAACACCACCCCGGGGAAGAAACCGGCTTCGAACAGCCCGAGCAGGAACCGCAGCACGTAGAACTGCTTCGCGCTGTCGACGGTGATCATCGCGACCGACACCGCACCCCACAGGACCATGATCCGCGCGAACGTGCGTCTTGCGCCGAAGCGGCGCAGCAGCGCGTTGCTCGGCACCTCGAACAGCACGTAGCCGACAAAGAACAGTACCGCGCCGAGGCTGTACATCGCATCGGTCAGGCCGAGATCCTGCCGCATCTGCAACTGCGCGAAGCCGATGTTGCTGCGATCGAGAATCGACACGATGTAACAGACGAACAGGAACGGCACGATCCGGATGCCGATGCGGCGGTACAGCGCGTCGTTGCCGGGCGCGGCGGAACCGGACTCAGCCGCGTGCGCGGCGTCCGCTTGCAAGGGGATGGACATCGATCGTCTCCTCGATGGATGCGAATACGGGCCGGGCGGGAACCGCGACGCCAGTCGCCGCCGCCCACCGACGGCGACCGGCCAAAGCCGACGTTCAGCCGCGCCGCACGGATTCTCCCTTCACGCCCACCATCAGCGCCACGCCGCTCGCGACCAGCAGCGCGGCGAGCAGGTACACGGCGAGATCCATGCTGCCCGTGCGCGTGCGGATCATCCCGATCACCCACGGGCTGACGATGCCGCTCGTGATCCCGATGCTGCTGATCAGCGCGATCCCGGCCGCGGCCGCATTGCCGGACAGGTAGCGGGTCGGCACGGCCCAGAAGATCGGCAGCGCGGCAAAGACCAGCGTCGCCGCGACCGACAGGCACGCGAGCATCGCCGCGAAGCTGTGCAGGTGCAGCGTCAGCGCCGCAAGCGCGAGGCCGCCGCCGATCGTGCAGCATGCGAAGTGCTTGCGCCGCTCGCCGGTGCGGTCCGAGCGGCGCGCGATCAGCACCAGCCCCACCGCGCCCACCGCATTCGGCACGACCGTGTAGAGACTCACGGCCACGACGTCGGTCACGCCGAAGTCGCGGATCATCAGCGGCATCCAGAAGTTGAGCGTCAGCGACGCACAGGTCAGCGAGAAATAGATGAACGCGAACAGGTACACGCGCGGGTTCGCGAGCGCGGCCAGCACGCTGCGCCCGTCGTGCGCGCCGCCGTGTGCGCGGCCTTCGGCGCACAGCGCGGCGACGCGCGCCTTTTCGTCGGCCGTGAGCCAGGTCGCGTCCTGCGGCCGGTCGACCAGCAACGTGAACGCGGCGAACGCGAGCAGGATCGCCGGCGCGCCTTCGATCGCGAACATCCACTGCCAGCCGTGCAGGCCGAGCACGCCGCTCATGTCGCGCATGATCCAGCCGGACAGCAGCCCGCCGAGCACGCCGGCCACCGCGACGCCCGCGAAGAACACGGAGATCGCCGCCGCACGCCGGTTCGCGGGGAACCAGTAGGTCAGGTACAGCACGATGCCGGGGAAGAAGCCGGCCTCGAACACGCCGAGCAGGAAGCGCAGCACGTAGAAATGCGACGGCTGCGACACGAACATCATCCCGGTCGACGCGAGGCCCCACAGCAGCATGATTCGCGTGAACGTGCGGCGTGCGCCGAACCGCGCGAGCAGCATGTTGCTCGGCACTTCGCAAAACACGTAGCCGACGTAGAACACCGCGGCGCCGAGGCCGTACATCGCATCGCTGAAGCCGAGATCGTGCTTCATCTGCAACTGCGCGAAGCCGATGTTGATGCGGTCGAGAAACGACACGACGTAGCAGAGGAACAGGAACGGGACGATCCGCCACGCGATCTTGCGGAACAGCAGCGCATCGCCGAATGCGGATGCGGAAGTCGGCGCCGAAGCGCTCGCGTGCGCGAGCGTCGCTTCGGCGGGAAGCGATTGGGGCATGTCTCTCTCCAAACGGGCCGCGCGATATCGAGCGCGCGGCAGTCTCCGAGGGCGTGCATGCGCCCTGCTTTCTTGTGAGACCGGATACGGCTGCCGGCGCCGCGGCACGATACCGCCGCGAATGCCGCAACCCTCAGTGAAACGGCGAGGCGATCATGCGAATGCCGCCCCGCCGCGTGCGATTCACTCCTGCAGCGCGGCCCACATGTCCTTGTCGCGCTGCGCGGTCCAGATGCGCGGATGCGCGATGCCGCTCGCTTCGTCGAACGCGCGCGACACGTCGAACGGCAAACAGTGCTCGTAGATGAACACGTGGCCGAACTTCGGGTCCATCGCCTCGCGCGTGAGCGCCATCGCCGCCTTCAGGTCGAGATTGCGCTCGACGGCCTTGCGGCCCTGCGCGAGCAGCGTCGTCACGAAATCCTTCGTGTAGTCGAGGCCCTTGTTCACTTCGACCGGATTCAGCAGCGCGGGGCCGCGGCCGGGCACGAGCTTCTCGGCGCCCAGCGCGCGCAGCGCCTCGAGCGTGGCCGGCCACTGTTCGAGCTGTGCGTCGCCGCAATAGCACGCGGCGTCGTATTCGACGAGGTCGCCCGAGAACAGCACCTTCTGCGACGGCAGCCACACGATCGTGTCGCCCTTCGTGTGGCCCGAGCCGACGTGCATGATCTTCACTTCGAGCTTGCCGAGGAACAGCGTGATCTCGCGCTCGAACACGAGCGTCGGCCAGGTCAGCCCCGGCACCGTCTCGACGCCGGCGAACAGGCGCGGGAAGCGCTCGATCTCCGACTTCATGTCCGCCTCGCCGCGCTCGACGAGCATCTCGTACGTGCCGCGGCTCGCGATCACGTGCTGCGCGCCTTCGGCGAAGTACGCGGACGCGCCGAGCACGCGCACCGCGTGGTAGTGCGACAGCACCACGTGCTTGATCGGCTTGTCGGTCACGCTGCGGATCTTCGCGATCAGGTCCTGCGCCATTGCGGGCGTCGCGGTCGTGTCGACGATCAGCACGCTGTCGTCGCCGATGATCACGCCCGAGTTCGGGTCGCCTTCGGCGGTGTACGCGTACGCGTTCTCGGACAGCTTCGTCCAGGTGACTTTCTTCTCTTCCAGATCGGCTTGGGAGGCGAATGCTTTGGCCATTGTGCGTTCCGTGGCTGCGAGCCATGTGTTGAGGGGAATGAGCGGATCATCGGCTTGCGTTGAATATTTGTCAATGGCAAACGAGCTTGCTATTGTCTAATACGGGTAAACCTGCGGGCTGGCGCTGAAAACGGCGTCGGATACCATGCGGGGTTTCGTCAACGGAAGAATCATCGCGTGCAGAACCACGAAGTCAGCGCGGACGACGCGCAGCCCAAGGCGCAGCGCGGCATCCAGAGCGTCGAGGTCGGCGGCCGGCTGCTCGACGCGTTCGCGCGCCGGCGCAAGCCGCTCGGGCTGTCGGAACTGGCCGCGGCGGCCGAGCTCTCCACCGCGCAGGCGCACACCTATCTCGTGAGCCTGACGCGGCTCGCGCTGGTGAAGCGCGATGCGATCACCGGCAACTACGAGCCCGGCCCGCTGTCGCTGCGGCTCGGGCTGATGTCGATCGAGCGCCAGCCGGCCTACCGCGCGACGCTGCCGCATGCGGCGCGGCTCGCGGAAACGGTCGGCCTGAGCGTCGCGCTGTCGGTGCCGGGCGTGCTCGGCCCGACGATCGTGCGCATCGAGCACGGCGGCTATCCGCTGCACATGAACCTGCACGTCGGTTCGGTGATGTCGCTCGACACCACGGCGACCGGCCGGGTGTTCCGCGCGTTCGGCGACGCCGCGCACATCAACGCGATGGCGGCCAGCCAGGCCGGCGCGGGCGGTACGCTGGCGGGCGCCGAACGCGAGCCGGTCGTGCCGGATGCCGCTGCGCAACACGTCGAACTCGACGCGATCCGCGCGCGCGGCATCGAACGCAGCATCGACCGGCCGAGCCCGGGCGTCAGCGGAATGTGCGTGCCCGTCTTCGATGCGCACGGGCGCCTGCAGCTCGCGTTGACGGTCATCGGTTCGACGGGTTCGATCGATGTCGACTGGAACGGCCCGATCGCCGCGGCGTTGCGCGACGCGGCGCGGCAGGCCACCGCGTCGCTCGGTGCGGTGCGTGCGGAGCCGGCGCCCGCACCGGCGCCGGGCACCGCGCGCGTACCGCCCGCGCTCGCCGACGACGCGAAGGCGCAGCGCGGGATCAATGCGCTCGACAGCACCGGCGACCTGCTGCTCGCGCTGGTGTCGGCGGGCCGCGCGCTGCCGCTGCGCGATCTCGCGACGGTGGCCGGCATGCCGGCGGCGAAGGCGTTTCCGCATCTGGTCAGCCTGCAGAAGATCGGCCTGCTGAGCCGCGACGACGCCGGCTGTTTCGACGGCGGCCCGCTCGCGCAGGCGCTCGGCCTGATCGCGATGCAGCGCGTGTCGCCGACGCGCGACGCGGAAGCCGAGATCGTCGCGCTCGCCGGCGCGACCGACATGAGCGTGGCCGCCGCGACGCTCGGGCCGCTCGGGCCGACCGTGATCCGGCTGGAAGAATCGGCGCGGCCGCAGCACGTGAGCCTGCAGGTCGGCACCGTGATGTCCCTCGTCAATACGGCGATCGGTCGGGTTTTCGCGTCCGGCATGTCCGACGACGTGCTGGCCGACCTGCTCGCCGACGAGCCCGTGCGGCTCGCCGGCGCGCGCACCGCGCCGGACGACGCGGCCTTCCGCTCACGGCTCGCGGCGATCCGCGCGGACGAACTCGATTTCGCGTTCGACGCGCCGGTGCCGGGCATCGGCACGATTGCCGCGCCCGTGTTCGATCACACCGGCAGCATCCGGCTCGTGATCGCGATCATCGGCTCGTCGCGCGGCTTCCCGCGCGGGCCGGACAGCGCGCTGGCGCAGACGCTGCGCGCCGCGACGCGACGGCTGTCCTGGCGCTTCGGGTGGATCGGCCGGTAGCCGCGCCCTTTTCCCCGACGTACGTACGTTCGATTCCGCTTCTTTCTGCCCGCGACGCCGCGCCGGCACGGCGTCGTCACGCCTGCCCGACAACCGCGGGCCGCCAATGTTCATGTTGCGCAGCAGCAACATGAATTGTCAGTAATTCTCATATAACGAAATCGCATTTCACAAGGCGGGGCCGTTTCGTTATGATTAGGGTTATCCCTAACTCGCCACCTATATGGGGCTTCGTCATGCAAACGTCTAATGTCTCCGATCGTTCCACCCAATCCACTGGCTGGCTCGCACGCGTTGGCGAGCTGCTGGCGGAAGCCTGGGCACTGCACCTCGAGAACTGCGAAGTCATCGCTGAAGCGCACGCGCGCCTGCCGCGCTGAGCGGAGCGCCGGTCGCCTGATTCGCTTGCGCTGACGCGCGCCGACCGCAGCTGTTGCGCGGCGTATTGGACGGGCGCGCCGGTCATGTAGAAAGAGGCTGGGGTCGTCCTTCCCGGCCGGATACGCTCACCGCATCGGAAGCGTTTCAAGGTCGTCCCGAGGCCGTGTTTCAGGCCGAAGCCGGCGCCGATTCGCATCGGCGCGGATCGTCGTCAGGCGGTTGTCCGGGCGGGAAGCCATTCTTCCCTTCCTGCGCGCGCTGGCGCCGGGCCATGCCGGACGGAAGATTCATCCGTTTTTGTGCTCCCGCGGGCCGTCTGCCCGGCGTGCCTTTCCTGTAAGCCGTTCGCCGGCTTTTCTCCGCGCCCGGGTCCGATCGCACCCGCCGTCGTTACAGCGACGGCCGCGCTCCTGTCTCTCCCCGTCACACCTGAATCGAAGGCACGTCCTTCATGCACCGCAGCGCGAACATCGAACGGCTGTGGCGGATGCTCGAAATCCGGTACAGCTTTTCGCGCAGGAAGCGCTCGTAGCCGGCCGTGCCGTCCACCGCGACCTTGATCCAGTAGTCGTACTCGCCCGACACCAGATACGCCTCGAGCACCTCGGGCAGCGCCGCCAGTTCGGCGCCGAAGCGCGCCAGCGCGTCGTCTTCATGGCGATCGAGCGTGACTTCGAGAATCACGATGTCCGCATAGCCGAGCTTGCGCTGGTTGACCAGCGCGACATAGCCGTCGATGTAGCCGTCGAGTTCGAGTTGCCGCGTGCGGTTCCAGCAGGCGGTGGTCGACATGCCGATCTGTTCGGCCAGTTCGGCGTTCGACAGACGCGCATTTTTCTGCAATGCACCGAGGATCTTGCGGTCCTGATTGTCGAGCGTTTTCGGCGTGCGTTCGCGGGTAGCCATGATGAGAAGAATCTTCTACTAAAAATGGGCATTCTATCTGAACGACATTCCGGTTTCAGGTCTGTTTTGCTGGAAAACAGGAAGCCTTTTAACCGGGCCGCTTGATACATTTTCTCCATGCCTGCTGCCCGGCACGCTCCCCGCGATCACCCCCTCGCAACGGGACGCACGGCCGCAATCACGAGTTGCGGTGCCGGCCGGCAGGCATGCGATTCCCCGCCGCCCGCACGCCTATCCGACCGCGTGCGGGGCCGGTGCCTGCTTCCCCGTTCCTGCCCGTCCGTCATGTCGTTCAAGCTTTATCTGTCGTTCCTCGCTGCTTCCGTCGTCCTCATCTACGCACCCGGCCCCGTCAACCTGCTCACGATGAACCAGGCGCTGCGCACCGGCTGGCGCCGCGCGCTGCCGTGCGTCTGGGGCGGCACGCTCGCCGTGCTGCTGCAACTCGCGCTGACCGCGCTGTGCCTGAATTCGCTGGTCCACCTCGACGAACACGCGCTCACCGTGCTGCGCTGGGCCGGCGCCGCGTATCTCGTGTGGCTCGGCGGCAAGCAATGGCTGAGCCGCACGCCGGCCGGCGCAGCCGCGGCGCCGGCCGAGGCCGGCATCACCGGCACCGGAACGGCAATCGCCGCGCCGGACGCCGACACCGGACGCACGCTATTCTGGCGCGGCGTCGCGACTTCCGGTCTGAATCCGAAGACGCTGCTGTTCTTTCCGTCGTTCTTTCCGCAGTTCATCAGCCCGACTGCCGACTGGAGCCTGAACCTTCAATACCTGCTGCTCGCCGCGACGTTCGCGCTGCTGTTCGCGGGCGGCGTCGCGTCGATGGCGCTGTTCTCGCACCGGCTGAGCCGCGCGTTGCAGCGGCCGGCGCGGATGCGTGCGATGAACCGCGTGACGGGCGGGCTGCTCGTCGGAATGGGCGCGATCATGGTCGGCTGGAACTGAGCACCGCCGACGCGTTTCTTTCCACGCGGCCGCACGACCGCACGCCCCGCACCGGCGGCGACGCCGCCAGTACAATCGCGCGATGTCCGAATTGCTCACTTACGGCGGCCTGTTCGCCGTGTCGATGGTCGCCGCGACCCTGTTTCCGCTCCAGTCCGAAGCCGTGCTCGCCGGCCTGCTGCTCGCCGGCCGCGAACCCGTGTGGGCGCTGGTGCTCGTCGCGAGCGTCGGCAATGTCGCCGGCTCGGCGATCAATTGGGCGCTCGGGCGCGGCATCGAGCACTTTCGCGAGCGCCGCTGGTTTCCGGTCAAGCCGTCGGCGCTGGCGCGCGCCGAGGGCTGGTATGCGCGCTACGGCCGCTGGTCGCTGCTGCTGAGCTGGGCGCCGGTGATCGGCGATCCGCTGACGATGATCGCCGGCGTGCTGCGCGAGCCGCTGCCGACCTTTCTCGTCATCGTGACGATCGCAAAGGTCGGCCGCTATCTGGCCGTCGCGTGGCTCGTCACGCACTGACCTCCGCCCTCCCTTCGCCCGCCTGCCGGTCCGCGATGCGCGACAGCCGCTAAAGATTTCGCGAAAGTTGCCGTATTAACGGGTCCACGAGCGGTGACGCGTGCGTTCCGCCCCCTCTCACTCCACTCAGGATGTTCCATGAGACTGACCCAATTGGGCCGGGTGAGCGTCGGCGCGCGTCTGGCCGCGCTCGCGTGCACGCTCGTCGCCCTGCTGTTTACCGTGTTCGCGTGGACGCTCGCCCATTTCGCCGGCCAGCAGCTCGCCGAAGAAGCGCACCTGCGGATCGACGACAGGGAGCAGTCGATCCGCGCGATGGTCGACCTGTTCGACAAGGCGCTGACCGCCGAAGCCAGCCGTTCGATGTCGCTGTTCGCGAGCTTCCTGCCGGCCGACTTCTCGCTCGACCCGGCACGCACGGTCGATATCGGCGGCGTCGCCGCGCCGACCCTCTTCGCGGGCGGCCAGCCGCTCGACCTCGATTACTCGATTCCCGACCAGTTCCTGAAGAAAAGCGGCGCGATCGCGACGATCTTCGCGCGCGACGGCGACGACTTCGTGCGCATCACGACGTCACTGAAGAAGCAGGACGGCGCGCGCGCCGTCGGCACCAAGCTCGACCGCGCGGGCCCCGCGTATGCGCCGCTGGTCGCGGGGCGCAGCTATACGGGCCTCGCGAAGCTGTTCGGCCGGTCGTACATCACGCAGTACAAGCCGGTGACCGACGCGACCGGCCGCGTGATCGGCGCGCTGTTCGTCGGCCTCGACATCGGCGCCGAGCTCAAGCTGGTCGAGGACGGCATCCGCTCGCTGAAGATCGGCGACAACGGCTACTACTTCGTGCTCGATGCATCGCAGGGCCCGTCGCGCGGCGCCTTCGTCGTGCATCCCGACGCGGCGGGCCAACCGGCCGACAACACGCGCGCGCCCTACGCGCAGATGCTCGCGACGGCCCAAGGCCGGCTCGCATACACGTCGACCGACCCGGCCGCGCACGACGCTGGCCCGACCGCGAAAGTCGTGTCCTTCACGACGATTCCGCAGTGGCAATGGCTCGTCGGCGGCATCGCGCTCGACGACGAACTGCTCGCCACGATGCGCGCCACCCGCAACCGCTTCCTGATGATCGGCGCCGTGCTGGTCGCGGCGTTCGCGACGCTGTTCGTGATCGTCGTGCGTCGCGTCGTGAGCCGGCCGCTGGAAGCCGCCGCCCGCGCCTCCGAGCGCTACGCGGCAGGCGATCTCAGCGTGCGCATTCGCGACAGCGCGGGCGCGGTCGAGCAAGGCAGCGCGGGCAACGACGAGATCGGCCGGCTCGTGCAGGCGGTCGACGGGATCGGCGACGGCCTCGCGCGCATCGTCGCACAGGTGCGCAACAGCGCGGCCGACATCGCGCACGGCACGGTCGGCATCGCGGCCGGCAGCGGCGACATCGCCGCGCGGATCGCGACGCAGGCGAGCAGCGTCGAGCAGACGGCCGCGAGCATGGAGCAGATCACCGCCGCCGTGCAGCAAAGCGCCGAGCACGCGGCGCAAGCCAACGCGCTGGTCGCGGACGCATCGGCCGCCGCGACGAACGGCGACGCCGCGGTGCAGCGCGTGGTCGCGACGATGGACGACATCGGCCGCGCGACGCGCCGGATCGCGGAGATCACCGGCGCGATCGAAGGCATCGCGTTCCAGACCAACATCCTCGCGCTGAACGCGGCCGTCGAGGCCGCCCGCGCGGGCGAACACGGCAAGGGCTTCGCGGTGGTCGCGGCCGAGGTGCGCGCGTTGGCGCAGCGCAGCGCGGCCGCGGTCAAGGAGATCGACGCCCTGAGCGCCGAATCGTCGACGACCGTCGAACAGGGTTACCGGATCGCGGACGCCGCGCGCGGCACGATGCGCGACATCGTCGCGCGGGTCGACCAGGTCCGCACGCTGATCGGCGAGATCAGCGCGGCGTCGCGCGAACAATCGACCGGGATCGAGCAGGTGAACCTGGCCGTCACGCAGATCGGCGAAGCGACACAGCAGAATGCGACGCTGATCTCCGATGCCGAGCGCGCGGCCGTCGCGTTGCGCGACCAGGCCGCGCAGTTGTCGGACGCGGTCAGCGTGTTCCGGCTCGAACGCAACGCGTGACGGGCGACCGATGATCGACCTGGGCCGGGCGGCTGGCTTACTTCTTGTCGCCCGCCAGGTCGATCGCCTTGTCCGAGCCGACCGCATGGCGCAGCTGGAACTTCTGGATCTTGCCGGTCGATGTCTTCGGCAGCTCGCCGAAGCGCACGACCTTCGGCACCTTGAAGCCCGCGAGCAGTTGCCGGCAGTGCGCGACGATCTCCGCCTCGGTCGCGCTCGCGCCTTCGCGCAGCTCGACGAACGCGCACGGCACCTCGCCCCACTTCGGGTCGGGCATCGCGACGACGGCCGCGACCGCCACCGCCGGATGCCGGTACAGCGCGTCCTCGACCTCGATGCTCGAGATGTTCTCGCCGCCCGAGATGATGATGTCCTTCTTGCGATCCTTGATCCGGATATAGCCGTCCGGCATCAGCACCGCGAGATCGCCGGTATGGAACCAGCCGCCGTGGAACGCCTCGTCGGTCGCCTTCGGGTTCTTCAGGTAGCCCTTCATGCAGATGTTGCCGCGGAACATGATCTCGCCGAGCGTCTCGCCGTCGGCCGGCACCGGCGTCATCGTGTCGGGATCGAGCACCGTCGCGCCCGCTTCGAGGTGGTAGCGCACGCCCTGGCGCGCATTGAGCCGCGCGCGTTCCTCGTCGGAGACGGCGTCCCAGTGCGCCTGCTTCGCGCAGACGGTCGCCGGGCCGTAGACCTCGGTCAGCCCGTACACGTGCAGCAGGTCGAAGCCGATTTCCTTCATTTTCGCGATCACGGCCGGCGCGGGCGCCGCGCCGGCGACCATCGCGTGCACCGTATGGTCGATCCCCGCGCGCAACTCGGCCGGCGCGTTCGCGATCGCGCTCTGCACGATCGGCGCGCCGCAGTAATGCGTGACGCGCTCGCGGCGGATCAGGTCGAACACGGTCTTCGCGTCGAACTTGCGCAGGCACACGTTCACGCCCCCGCGCGCCGCGACGGCCCACGGGAAACACCAGCCGTTGCAGTGAAACATCGGCAGCGTCCACAGATACACCGCGTGCTTCGGCATGTCCCATTCGAGGATGTTGCTGATCGCCGCGAGATACGCGCCGCGATGGTGGTAGACGACGCCCTTCGGATCGCCGGTCGTGCCCGACGTGTAGTTCAGCGCGATCGCCTCCCATTCGTCGGCGGGCGGCGTCCATGCGTAGCCGGCGTCGCCGCCCGCCACGAATGCCTCGTAGTCGGTCGCGCCCGCGAAACGGTCGGGGTCGGCCGGCATCGCGTCGGCCACGCTGACGATCTTCAGGCCCGGCACCTCGAGCGCCGCGCGATGTGCGAGCTCCGCGTATTCGGTGTCGACGATCAGCACCTTCGCCTCGCCGTGACGCAGCATGAACAGCACCGACGACACGTCGAGCCGCGTGTTGATCGTGTTCAGCACGGCGCCGGCCATCGGCACGCCGAAGTGCGCCTCGACCATCGCCGGGATGTTCGGCAGCAGCGCCGCGACCGTGTCGCCGCGACCGACACCGGCCTGCGCGAGCGCGCTCGCCAGCTGCTTCGCGCGCGTGCAGGTCTCGCCCCACGTGCGCCGCACGTCGCCGTGCACGATCGCGAGGCGCTCGCCATAGACTTCGGCCGCGCGGATCAGGAAATCGATCGGCGTGAGCGGTACGTAGTTGGCATCGCGGCGGCCGAGCCCGGCCTCGAACATCTGCGTCATGATCCTGTCTCCCGTGTTCTGTCGACCGGGATGCGTGCACCCCGGATCGTCTTGATGTGGTTCAATGGCCGACAGCCTAACGGGCGCTATTGTGAGCCGTCTGTCGTCGAAACGACAGAGTGCCGCTCAGGCGCTGCGCGTTATCCCTATCCTCGCAAACCCGCACCCATGCACGACCATCCCGACGCGGCCGCCCGGCCAGCCGATACGCTCCCCGAACCGGGCCCGCTGCCGCCGCTCGCGACGCTGTTCGGCCAGTGCGCGTGGTTCCGCACGCTGGCGCCCGAACACCAGGCGCTCGTGCTCGCCCAGTCGCACGTCGTGCAGTGCGACGCCGGCGACGTGATCGCGCGCCGGCTCGCGCCGTCCGCATACTGGATCGGCGTCCATCAAGGGCTGCTGAAGCTCGCGATCTTCAACGTGTCGGGGCGCGGTTGCACGTTTTCCGGCGTGCCGTCGGGCGGCTGGTTCGGCGAAGGCAGCGTGATCAAGCGCGAGCTGCGCAAGTACGAGGTCGTCGCGATCCAGCGCTCGACCGTGCTGTTCGTGCCGGTCGACACGTTCCATGCGCTGCTCGACACGAGCCTGCCGTTCACGCGCTTCGTGATTCATCAGCTGAACAACCGGATGGGCGAATTCATCGCGTCGATCCAGAACAGCCGGCTGCTCGACGTCGACGCGCGCGTCGCGCAGGCGCTCGCGCAGCTCTTCAACCCCGCGCTGTATCCGGATACCGGCCCGTCGCTGTCGATCTCGCAGGAGGAACTGGGGATGCTCGTCGGCGTGTCGCGCCAGCGGATCAACCAGGCGCTGCAGCAGCTCGAGAAGCTCGGCGCACTGCGGCTCGCGTACAACCAGATCGAGGTCGTCGATCTCGACGCGCTCGCGCGCTTCGGCATGGAGCAGCTGTGAGCGCCGCCCGCTGCACGAAACCGTCGCCATCGCGGCCGCGCATTCCGTCTGCGGAATCGGCCGAAGGCCGGCGTGCCCCAACCTGACCATTCCGCCAGTTTCGCGACAGTAACCCGTTGCGGGCCGACGCCTATCATTCGGGTTCCCTTCACCGACGCCCGATCACCGCCTGCCCCGCTGCCTCCATGTGGATCGTCAATCTCGCGCTCAGGCGCCCCTACACGTTCATCGTGATGGCCATCATGATCGTGCTGGCCACCCCGCTTGCGCTGATGCGCACACCGGTCGACGTGCTGCCCGCGATCAACATCCCCGTGATCAGCGTGATCTGGAATTACAGCGGCTTCTCCGCGACGGAGATGACGAATCGCATCACGTCCGTCCATGAACGAATCCTGACGACGACCGTCAACAACATCCAGCACGTCGAATCGACGTCGCTGCCCGGCATCGCGGTCGTGAAGGTGTTCCTGCAACCGGGCGCGAACGTGCAGACGGCGATCGCGCAGACGGTGTCGTCCGCGCAGGCGATCGTGCGGCAGATGCCGCAGGGCGCGACGCCGCCGCTCGTGATCACCTATTCCGCGTCGAGCATTCCGGTGATCCAGCTCGGGCTGTCGAGCAAGACGCTCAGCGAACAGTCGCTCGCCGACATCGCGCTCAACTTCCTGCGCCCGCAGCTGATCACGGTGCCGGGCGTGCAGATTCCGTTTCCGTACGGTGGCCGCACGCGCGTGGTCGCGATCGACCTCGATCCGCAGGCGCTGCAAGCGAAGGGCCTCACGCCGGCCGACATCGTCAACGCGGTCAATGCGCAGAACCTCGTGCTGCCGACCGGCACAGCGAAGATGGGACAGACCGAATACCGGATCGACACGAACGCGTCGGCCGATACGGTCGCCGACATCAGCAACCTGCCGGTCCAGACGATCAACGGCGCGACGACCTACCTGCGCGAGGTCGCGGCGGTGCGCGACGGCTTCGCGCCGCAGACCAACGTCGTGCGCCAGAACGGCCAGCGCGGCGTGCTGATCTCGATCCTGAAAAGCGGCGACGCGTCGACGCTCAAGGTCGTGTCGGACCTGAAGTCGCTGCTGCCGAAGGTGATCCCGACGCTGCCCGAGGGGCTCACGATCACGCCGCTGTTCGACCAGTCGGTGTTCGTCAACGCGGCCGTCCAGGGCGTGATCCACGAGGCGCTGATCGCCGCCGTGCTGACCGCGATGATGATCCTGCTGTTCCTCGGCAACTGGCGCAGCACGCTGATCATCGCGATCTCGATCCCGCTGTCGATCTTCACGTCGCTGATCGCGCTGTCCGCGCTCGGCGAGACCATCAACATCATGACGCTGGGCGGGCTTGCGCTCGCGGTCGGCATTCTCGTCGACGATGCGACCGTCACGATCGAGAACATCGAGCGGCACCTGCATCTCGGTACGCGCCGGGCCGCCCCAAGCGTGCCGAGCAGCCCCCTCGGGGGGCAGCGACCGGAGGGAGCGTGGGGGTCGTCGTTCAGTACCGACCTGCACGAAGCGATTCTCGAAGGCGCAGGCGAAATCGCGGTGCCCGCGCTCGTGTCGACGCTGTGCATCTGCATCGTGTTCGTGCCGATGTTCTTCCTGACCGGCGTCGCGCGCTTCCTGTTCGTGCCGCTCGCGGAAGCCGTCGTGTTCGCGATGCTCGCGTCGTACGTGCTGTCGCGCACGCTGGTGCCGACGCTCGCGATGCTGCTGTTCCGCCCGCAGCAGGCGAGCACCGGCCCCGCCGCTTCGACGTCGCGCTTCGCGCGCATCCATCACGCGTTCAACCATGCGTTCGAACGGCTGCGCGCGTGGTACATCGTGCTGCTCAGCATCCTGCTCGTGCGCCGCCGCTTCTACGCGCTGTGCTTCCTCGCCTTCTGCGTGCTGTCGACGGGCCTCGTGTTCGTGCTCGGCCGCGACTTCTTCCCGAACGCCGATTCCGGCAACCTCCGGCTGCACGTGCGTGCGCCGACCGGTTACCGGATCGAGGAAACCGCGCGGCTCGCCGACCAGGTCGAGCGCGTGATCCGCGAAACCGTGCCGCCCGACGAGCTCGGCGCGATCGTCGACAACCTCGGGCTGCCGGTGAGCGGCATCAACCTGTCGTACAGCAACGCCGGCACGATCGGCACGCTCGACGGCGAGCTGCTGATCGCGCTGAAGCCCGGCCACCGCGCGACCGCGCACTACGTCGAGACGCTGCGCACGCTGCTGCCGCAACGCTTCCCGGGCGTCGAGTTCTTCTTCCAGCCGTCGGACATCATCACGCAGATCCTCAACTTCGGGCAGCCGGCCGCGATCGACGTGCAGGTGCTCGGCAACGATCTCGCGAGTAACATGACCATTGCGAGCAGCCTGATGAAAAAGATCAGGCAAATCCCCGGCGCCGTCGACGTACACGTGCTGCAACGCAACGACGAACCGACCCTGCTGGCCGACATGGACCGTACGCGCATGCAGCAGCTCAATCTCTCCGCGCAGAACGTCGCGCAGAACATGCTGATCTCGCTGTCGGGGAGTTCGCAGACGACGCCGTCGTTCTGGATCAACCCGCGCACCGGCGTCCAGTACCCGCTGCAGATCCAGACCCCGCAATACAACCTGTCGTCGGTCGACGACCTGCTCGGCACGCCGATCTCCGCCAGCGGCCGCACGGGCATGCCGCTGCAACTGCTCGGCAACCTGGTGCAGGTGCGCAGCACCGTGAACCCGGCCGTGATCACGCACTACAACATTCGCCCGGCGATCGACGTGTACGTGAGCGTCGAGGGCCGCGATCTCGGCGCGGTCGCGGGCAAGATCGACCGCATCGTGGCCGACGCGCGCGCGACGCTGCCGCGCGGCACCGACCTCACGATGCGCGGCCAGATCGAGACGATGCGCACGTCGTATGTCGGCCTCGGCGCGGGCGTCGCGATGGCGATCGTGCTCGTCTACCTGCTGATCGTCGTCAATTTCCAGTCGTGGCTCGACCCGCTGATCATCATCAGCGCGATGCCGGCCGCGCTCGCCGGCATCGCTTGGATGCTGTTCGTCACCGGCACGCACCTGAGCGTGCCCGCGCTGACGGGCGCGATCATGACGGTCGGCGTCGCGACCGCGAACAGCATTCTCGTCGTGTCGTTCGCGCGCCAGCGCCTCGCGGCCGGCGCGCCGCCGCTCACGGCCGCGCTCGAAGCCGGCGCGACACGGATCCGTCCGGTGCTGATGACGGCGCTCGCGATGATCATCGGGATGGTGCCGATGGCGCTCGGTCTCGGCGAAGGCGCCGAGCAGAACGCGCCGCTCGGCCGCGCGGTGATCGGCGGGCTGCTGTTCGCGACCGTTTCGACGTTGCTGTTCGTGCCGCTCGTGTTCGGCGGCGTGCATGCGCGACTGGCCCGGCGACGCGCGCGCCAGGCCGGTCACTGACTTTCGCCCCACTACCCGGTTGAACTGGTTGAATTCATGGAAGAGAAACATCATCACAGCGCCGTCGGCATCCAGGTGGACGAACACGGCATGCACCTGCCGGCGCGCGCGTCGGTGTCGCGACGCGGCCGGATCGTCGTGATCGTGATCGGCGTGCTGCTGGCCGCCGGCGCCGCGCGCACCCTCGTCGTCAACGTGCTGAACCGGCATCGCCTCGACGCGGTCGCCGAGCAGAACACGCGCCAGTACGTGAGCGTCGTGCATCCGGTA
The DNA here is from genome assembly GCF_902833245.1 of Burkholderia sp. BCC0398. Classification (NCBI taxonomy): domain Bacteria; kingdom Pseudomonadati; phylum Pseudomonadota; class Betaproteobacteria; order Burkholderiales; family Burkholderiaceae; genus Burkholderia; species Burkholderia sp. BCC0398. The sequence continues at coordinate 45,273 of NZ_CADFEM010000020.1, read as the reverse complement.
GACGCGGCCACCGGCGGCAAGCTCACGCTGCGCGGCTTCGTCGAGGCGCCGATCTATGCGCGTGCCAGCGGCTACGTGCTGCGCTGGCAGGCCGACATCGGCGCGCACGTGAAGCAGGGGCAAACGCTCGCCGAACTCGACACGCCGGAGCTGAACCAGGAACTCGCGCAGGCCACCGCGCAACGCCAGCAGGCGCAAGCGTCGCTCGCGCTCGCGAAGACGTCGTTCGACCGCGCGCAGCAGCTGCGCCAGCGCGATGCCGTGTCTCAGCAGGAACTCGACGACCGGCAAGGCGCGTTCAACCAGGGCACCGCGAATCTCGCCGCGGCCGACGCGAACATGCGCCGCCTCACCGAGTTGAAGGGCTTCCAGCGGATCGTCGCGCCGATCGACGGGATCGTCACGCAGCGCAACGTCGACGTCGGCGATCTCGTCAATTCCGGCAACGCCGGCCGCTCGCTGTTCACGGTCGTGCAGGCCGACCGGCTGCGCCTGTACGTGCAGGTGCCGCAGGCGTATGCACAGCAGATCAAGGTCGGCCAGCACGTGAGCGTCGCGCAGGCCGAGCTGCCGGGGCGGACCTTCGACGGCACGATCACGCGCACGTCGCAGGCGATCGACGTCGCCACGCGTTCGCTGCAGATCGAGATCACGCTGCCGAACCCGGACGGGCGGCTGCTGCCCGGCGCGTACGTGCAGGCGACGCTGCCGATGACGCCGGTCGGCCGCCTGCAGGTGCCGGCCAATACGCTGCTGTTCCGCGCCGAAGGCCCGACGGTCGCGACCGTCGATGCGAACGGCAAGGTCCGGCTGAAACAGGTGACGGTCGTGCGCACGATCGGGCAGACGCTCGAAGTCGACGGGCCGATCACGCCGAACGATCGCCTCGTCGCGAACCCGAGCGACGCGCTCGCGACCGGCGACGCGGTCGTCGTGCAGGCGCCGGCGGCGCAGCCGGCCTCGGCCGTCGCGGGAGCGAAGTCTTGAGTGCGATACGCACGCGCGTGCACCCGGCCGCGATCGGCGCCGTCGCGATCGTCGCGGCGGCGGTGCTCGCCGGCTGCACGGTCGGCCCGGATTACCGGCGCCCGGCCGTCGACACGCCGGCCGCGTGGCGGCTCGATCCGGCCGACGCATACTGGCAGCCGGCCGCGCCGGCCCGCGCGCCGCTCGATCCGGCCTGGTGGACCGCGTTCGGCGACGCCCAGCTCGACGCGCTGGAAGCCGATGCGCTGCGCAATAACCAGAACCTGAAGGCGGTCGCCGCGCGCTACGACCAGGCGAAGGCGACGCTCGCGTCGGTCGCATCCGCACAGTATCCGGCCGTCGGGCTGAACGCGAGCGGCCAGCGCTTCAAGATCTCCGCCGACCGGCCGCAGACCAACTACGCGACGAAGAGCATGTCGACCGTGCAGAACGAGATCCAGGTCGGCGCGGCGGTCAGCTACGAACTCGACCTGTTCGGCCGCGTGCGGCGCAACGTCGAAGCCGCGCAGGCCAGCTCCGAGCAGGCGCGCGACGATTTCGCGAACGCGCGCCTCGTACTCGGCGCCGATCTGGCGTCGAGCTATTTCGCGCTGCGCGAGCTCGACACCGAGATCGACGTCGTCAGGCGTTCGATCGAACTGCAACAAAAGGCGCTCGACTACGTGAGCGCGCGCCACGACCTCGGCGCGGTGTCGGGTCTCGACCTGTTGCAGCAGCGCGCGCAGCTCGACGCGACGCGCACGCAGGCGCAGTTGCTGATTCAGCAGCGCGCGCAGGTCGAAACCGCGATCGCGACGCTGGTCGGCACGCCGGCCCCCGCGTTCTCGCTGCCGCCGCGCGTGGTGCCGATCAACGCGCCCGCGCTGCCGACCGGCATGCCGAGCGACCTGCTGCAGCGGCGCCCCGACGTCGCGTCGGCCGAGCGCGCGATGGCCGCCGCGAACGCGCAGATCGGCGTCGCGCGCGCCGCGTATTTCCCGCGCATCACGCTGTCGCCGGACATCGGCTGGGACGCGACGCGCTTCGCGGGCCTGTTCACCGTGCCGGCGCTGCTGTGGTCGGTCGGCGGGTCGCTCAGCCAGCCGCTGTTCGAGGGCGGCAAGCTGAAGGCCGGCGTCGATTTCGCGCAGGCCGGCTACGTCGCCGCGCAGGCCAGCTACCGGCAGACCCTGCTCACCGCGTTCCAGGAGGTGCAAAATGCGGTCACGGGCCTGTCGGTCCTTGCCGACGCCGCGCAGCAGGCGTCGGCGGCCGTCGACGACGCGCGCAAGCTCGTGTCGCTCGCGCAGGACCGCTACGCGGGCGGCCTGACGCCGTTCATCGACGTGCTGACGGCCCAGCAGCAACTGCTGACGAGCGAGCGCCAGGCCGTGCAGATCCAGGGCCAGCGCGCGGCGCTCGTCGTGTTTCTCGCGAAGGCGCTCGGCGGCGGCTGGGACGGCGATGCGTCTAACGGCCCCGCGCCGTCCGACGTCGCGTCGGCGGCCCCGCCGCGCGGCGCGAGCGTCGGGCCTTGAGCCGCCCTTAACCCGGTTACGCGGACAACGAACATGAAAGTGCTGATCGTCGAGGACGAACCGAAAGTCGTCGAATACCTGAAAAGCGGTCTGACCGAGGAAGGCTGGGTCGTCGACACCGCGCTCGACGGCGAGGACGGTGCGTGGAAAGCTGTCGAATTCGACTACGACGTGGTCGTGCTCGACGTGATGCTGCCGAAGCTCGACGGCTTCGGCGTGCTGCGCGCGTTGCGCGCGCAGAAGCAGACGCCGGTGATCATGCTGACCGCGCGCGATCGTGTCGACGACCGCGTGCGGGGCTTGCGCGGCGGCGCCGACGACTACCTGACCAAGCCGTTCTCGTTCCTCGAACTGATCGAACGGCTGCGCGCGCTGACGCGCCGCGCACGCGTGCAGGAATCGACGCTGATCTCGATCGGCGACCTGCGCGTCGACCTGATCGGCCGCCGCGCGACTCGCGACGGCGCGCGGCTCGACCTGACCGCGCAGGAATTCCAGCTGCTCGGCGTGCTCGCGCGGCGCAGCGGCGAGGTGCTGTCGAAAACGACCATCGCCGAACTCGTGTGGGACGTGAACTTCGACAGCAACGCGAACGTCGTCGAGACGGCCATCAAGCGCCTGCGCGCGAAGCTCGACGGCCCGTTCGCGGACAAGCTGCTGCACACGATCCGCGGGATGGGCTACGTGCTCGAGGCGCGCGAGGACGGCGACGTGGAGCGACACGCATGAAACGCTCGATCGCCCTGCGCCTGTCGGCGATGTTCGGCATCGTGTCGCTGCTCGTGTTCACGCTGGTCGGCTGCGGGCTGTTCGTGATGATGGAGCGCCAGTTGCTCGCCGAGCTGCGCGCGACGATCGACACGCGCGCGAAGGTCGCGCAGATGATCGTGTCGCATGCGACCACGGCCGCGCGCGGCCGCGTGATGCAGGAAAAGCTCGCCGACCTCGAACCGCCCGACGGGTCGACGCGCTATCAGGTCGACAGCCCCGACGCCGCTTTCCGCTTCGGCCATCCCGTCGACGGCGTGCCCGACGGCAAGCCATTCGGTGCGTTCCAGCAGTACGCGCTCAACAACAGCAGCTACAACGTGATGACGAAGACCGTCGCGATCGCGGGCAGCGGCGAGCGCCCGGACGTGAAGCTGATCGTCGCGTCGTCGTGCGAGCGCACGCAGCGGATGCTGCGCCGTTTCGTGTGGACGCTGGCCGCGCTGATCGCGACGGCCACCGTCATCACGCTGCTGCTGAGCCGCGCGGTCGCGCGCTTCGGGCTCGCGCCGCTCGACCGGCTGTCGCAGGACGCGGCGAGCGTGAGCGCGACCAACCGCCGCCAGCGGTTGCACACCGACGCGCTGCCGACCGAGCTGCGCGATCTCGCGACGTCGTTCAACGGCGCGCTCGAACGCATCCAGCAAACCTACGCGCGGCTCGAAGCGTTCAACGCGGACGTCGCGCACGAGCTGCGCACGCCGATCAGCATCCTGATCGGCCAGACCCAGGTCGCGCTGACGAGCCGCGACCGCTCGGTCGACCGGATGCGCCAGACGCTGCAGTCGAACCTCGAGGAATTCGAGCGGCTGCGCGTGATCATCAACGACATGCTGTTCCTGTCACGCAGCGACCGCGGCGAACGCGCGACCGACCTGAAGGACGTGTCGCTCGCCGACGAGGTGCGGCGCATGCTCGACTTCCTCGAAATCCCGCTCGACGAGGCGCAGTTGCGCGCCGAACTGCACGGCGATGCGCGCGCGGCCGTCGATCCGTCGCTGTTCCGCCGCGCGATGACGAACCTGCTGATCAACGCGATCCAGCATTCGGCGCCGGGCGCGACGCTGAACGTGACGATCGCGCGCCGCGACGCGCTCGTCGAGATGGCCGTGTCGAACCCCGGCGAGCCGATCGATCCGGTGCAGCGCGCGCACGTGTTCGAGCGCTTCTACCGGCTCGAGGAAGCGCGCGCGAACAGCAAGGAAAACCACGGGCTCGGGCTGTCGATCGTCAAGGCCGTGGCCGAGATGCACGGCGGCGGCGTGTTCGTCGCGTGCTCGGGCGGCGTCAATACGTTCGGTTTTTCGGTGTCGACGCAACCGTGGTCGGGCGGGCCGCTGCGCGCGGCCGACGCCGCCGCCGCCCCGGCCGATTCCACCGATTCCACCGATTCCACCGATCCGCACGGCGTGCGACCGGCGCACGTGCCGCGCGCGTTGCACTGACGGCGGCGCGCACCGCCGAGGGCAGTTTTCTTCAATACGGGCCGACGCCGCGCCCGTAGTCTCGATGCGACTTTCAACATGTCGCATGGAGACACCTGATGAGCATGCTGGTTTCGATGGCCGCGTTCGCGCTCGCTTCGTCCATCACCCCCGGTCCCGTCAACATCGTCGCGCTCAGCGCGGGCGCGCGCCACGGCCTCGGCGCGAGCCTGCGCTACGCGGCCGGCGCCACGCTAGGCTTCGTCGCGCTGTTCCTGCTGATCGGCCTCGGCCTGCACGCGGCGCTCGCGCGCTGGCCCGCACTGACGACGGCCACGCAGTGGTCGGGGATCGCGTTCCTGCTTTACCTGGCGCTGCGGCTCGCGCTCGACGACGGCCGGCTCGCGGCCGATCCGGACGTGGCCGGCCCGTCGGCGGCGGCCGGCGCGGCGATGCAGTGGCTCAATCCGAAGGCGTGGCTCGCGTGCGTGGCCGCGATGGGCGCGTATGCGGCCGACGGCGACCGCGCGCAGGTCTGGCAGTTCGCCGCGCTGTATCTGGTGATCTGCTTCGCGTCGATCGCATGCTGGGGTTATGCGGGCGCGTCGCTGCGGCACCGGCTCGCGAACGCGCGGCGCATGCGCGTGTTCAACCGGTTGATGGCGTTGCTGCTGGCGGGCAGCGCGCTGTTCCTGCTCGACGTGTAGGGTTCTGACCGATAACGGCTCGTTTCACGCGACAGGCCGCAAAGCCGTCGCATCAATCTATCGCGACCTGCTGACTTGAGCATCGACGCATGCCGGGAATCCACGCGGCACGTTGACACTCGTTGATCGCCCGGCAATCCGGAAACGTAAATAAATATCGGCTTGAAAATTCTTGATTGATGGTGTTTATTAATTTTAATTAAAGTAAATTAACCACCGGCACCGGAGACGCTCATGTACTTCGATATGTTTCCAATCCTCTACGTTGCCGATCTTAAGCGTTCGTTGGCGTTCTATACGGGATTGCTGGAATTTCGAGAGACTTACAGGTTTCCGGAAGAGGATGGCAGCGAGCCCGAATATGTCACCCTCGAGTTGGCCGGCAAACGGCTGGGCCTCTGGACATTCGTGGCCGCCAGCTATTTCCAGCAGCGCATGCTGCCGCTACCTGCTGGGCCCCGCGGAGAATTGTGCCTCTATGTGGAAGACACCGAGGCGGCGATCGAAAAACTGCGCAATGCTGGCGTCAAGATCATCAAGGAAGTCCAGCCGCAGCCGTGGGGAAAAGTGATGTCCGTCGTCGAAGACCCCGATGGAAACCCGCTGCACATCACGACGCCCGCCAACCGACCCAACGCTCATGCGCGTCGTTGAATTCGATCCGCGGGTATTCGAGCACAACGACGATGCATTCATTGCCGACCCGTATCCGTTTTACGCATACATGCGACAACATATGGGCTGCTACCAGGCCGATCACTTGTTTGGCGGGGCGTGGCTCATGTTCAGGTACCACGATATCCTCGAACTGCTGCATGACCAGCGATTGTCGACGTCCCGGGCAAGATTGCCCGTTGTAGGTCTTGCGAAATCAGCTCAGGACGAGTTCGACGATATCTTTTCCCTATTCGACGACTGGATTGCGTTCAACGAATTTCATCGGCACGCGCAAATGCGCCGGCAAGCGCAAAAGGCAATGGCCCCGCTCATGCCCGGGCAACTGCGGCCCCGCGTGCGCCGCATTACCGATGCGTTGTTGCGCGAGCGCGAAGATCCGAACCGGCTCGATGTCATGACGGAGCTGGCAACTCCATTGCCGGTACTCGTACTGGCCGAATTGCTCGGTGTGCCGTACGTCGACGCCGGTAGAATAAAGACCTGGTCGGACGATATCGCCCGGCTTTACGGATCGACCAATCTACCGCTGGACGAAATCCGACGCATTCGGATCAGCGCACTGGAGCTGATTGCCTACCTCGACGACCTTGCCATCCGTTGCGCCCCCAGCGATTCACTGCTAGGTGCGTTGATGAGCATCGAAGTCGACGGTTACCGCCCCGGCCGTCGCGAAGCAATTGCCCAGACTGTGATGCTCCTGTTCGCAGCGATCGAGCCAACGTCCTATCTTGTAGGCAACGCCGTCGCCGCACTGCAAAATCATCCCGAACAGCTGGCGCGTCTGCATCGGAGTCCGGGCCTTGCGGGTGCGCTTGTCACGGAAACGCTCCGCTACGATACGCCGGTTCAATTCGTTGGACGACTCGTACGCAAAGATTTCCTGTGGAACGGCTGCCGGATGCGCGAGGGGCAGGTCGTACTGAGTTATGTCGCGTCGGCCCACCGCGATCCCGAGCATTATCGCGCCCCCAATCGATTCGATCTCGCACGCAGCGACGCCCGCAACCTCGCTTTTGGCTGCGGTGCCCATTATTGCCTCGGCGCTCCCACCGTTCGTGTCATCGCCGAAGAAGCACTCCAGGCGATCGTGCAGAATTTTCCGTCACTGGCCCCCGCCCCGGATACGTCCATATCGTTCAACACCAATCTTGGTTTTCGAGGACGCACCTCTCTCGCTATTGAGCGCGGCGGTTGAAAGCATGGCGCTTGATTCGGTTTCAGTTTGACCGAAAGGCCCGACAGGGCAGCACGTTTGAGCGCAGCATAAGTCAACGGATCAGCCGCTCTCGTCGGGCTCACGCACGGCATCGAATTCAGCCGCGCTCAGTTCGACGCGCCGCGGTACTGCCCCGGCGTCGCGGCCGCGATTCGCCGAAATGCACGCTGGAAATGCGCCTGGTCCGCAAAGCCGGCGTCGAGTGCGACTTCGGCGATCGGCCGGCCGCGGCGCAACTCGGTGCGGCCGTACTGCACGCGGCGATCGATCAGGAACGCATGTGGCGTCATCCCGTAACGCGCATTGAACGCGCGGATCAGGTACGACGGCGACAGGTCGGCCGCCGCGCAGATCGCATCGAGCGTGATGGCCTCGCGGCAATGGGCGGCGATGTAGTCGGCCGCGCGCGCGAGCTTGGCGTTGTCGTCTCCGGGCCGCGGGTCGGGCAGTTCGCGGTCGAGCGCGCCGTGCAGCGCCGTGAAGAATTCGACCGCCGCGCTCTCCTTGCCGAGCGCATCGATGCCGGGCGACACCAGCGTGCGGTAGAAGCCGCCAAATTGCGCGAACAGATCGCCGCGCTCGGTCAACTTCGGCGAAAACCCGTGAAAATCGCGGTTCGGATCGCGGCCCAGCGAATGTTGCAGCCGCGCGAGCCACGGCACGTCGACATAGACCATCCGGTACGCCCACGCATCGGCACCGTACGGATTGCATGCGTGCACCTGCTCCGGATCGATGATCACGAGCACGCCGCGCCCGACGTGTGCGTGCGTCGCGCCGTTCACGTACGTGCTCGTGCCGCCGACGATCGCGCCCACCGAAAACGTGTCGTGCGTGTGCTTCGCGTAGCAGATCGCGCGCCCGTCTTCGACGGTACGCGCCTCGATGAACGGCAGCGCGGTATCGCGCCAGAACGGCGACGGTACGGCGGATCGGTTGGCGGTACGGCTCACGCGGCGGGCTCCCGGTTCGAACGGTGAACGCTCACCGTACAAGACTGTGCGGCGCCGCGCAACAGCGAGCCGACGCTTCGCGGCTGGATCGCCTAAGCTTTGAATTCGGCCGCCGCGGCAGACGCGGCGGGTTCCGCGTCCTCTTCCCACCGGTACACACATGCAGATCGATCTGAAAGGCAAGACCGCGGTCGTCACCGCTTCCACCGCCGGCATCGGCTTCGCGATCGCCGAAGGCCTCGCGCGCGCCGGCGCGCACGTCGTCGTCAACGGCCGCAGCGACACGTCGGTGCAGTCCGCGCTCGGGAAACTGCGCGACGCCGTGCCCGGCGCAAGCTTCGACGGCGTCGCCGCCGACCTGTCCGACGCGGCCGGCGTCGCGCGCGTCACGCAGCACACGCCGAACGCCGACATCCTCGTCAACAACGCGGGCATCTACGGCCTGAAGGCGTTCTTCGACATCGACGACGCCGAATGGGAACATTTTTTCCAGATCAACGTGATGTCCGGCGTGCGGCTCGCGCGGCATTACCTCAAAGGGATGATCGAACGCAATGCCGGGCGCATCGTGTTCATTTCGTCGGAATCGGGCCTGAACATCCCCGTCGACATGATTCATTACGGGTTCACGAAAACCGCGCAGTTGTCGATCGCGCGCGGCCTCGCGAAGCTCGCGGCCGGCACCCGCGTGACCGTCAATTCGGTGCTGCCGGGGCCGACGATGTCGGAAGGCGTGCGCGAGATGCTGAAGGCGCAGGCCGACGAAACGGGCCGCAGCATCGACGACATTGCCGTGGAGTTCGTGCGCAGCGAACGCGCGAGCTCGATCATCCAGCGGCCGGCGACGACGGAGGAAGTCGCGAACCTGGTCGTGTACGTATGCTCGCCGCAGGCGTCGGCCACGACCGGCGCGGCATTGCGCGTCGACGGCGGCGTGGTCGACACGATAGCGTGACGGCCGGATGACGCGCTCGCGCCGCGCGTGGCCGCCGCCCTAGCGCGACGCGCGCTTGCCGGACTGGAGCGTGCCCTTGCGATCGGCGTCCATGCAGGTATCGAAGCCGGACTGCGTGACGACGCCGGCCTTGTCGAACACGACGAAGTACGCGCGGTGATCGTTGCCGTGCTCGATAAAGTAGTTGTAGCAGACGCCACCGCCGTTACGGACCATCCAGACGCTGCGCGGGTTGCCGGCGACGCGGACGACGTCGGCGCGCGTCGCGCCGTGCCGCGACGCGGCCCGTGCAAGCGGCGTGCGCGAATACGAGAACGGCAGCCACGAGTCGAACCACGCACAGCCATGCAACATCAGGCAACTGGCGGCCAGGGACAGCGTCGCTGCGGGACGGGCCATCGGAATCAATCGCATGCTCGGGAAATCTGCTGCGCCATACCGGCGTGATCGAAAACCCCATGCTACGCGACCTTTGGGTCCGGATCGAAAAGAAATGTAGAGATCTTTATCCGAATCCCCGCGTTTGCGGGCCTTCGTGCCGGCTGAATCGTCATCAATCGTTGCAGCCAGCGCGCGCGCATGCGCATCCGCACCGCCGCACCGTCGTATCGAACCGGTGCAACGGCATGCGCGATCAGGCGATCCATTCGGCCCACAGCATCGTCAGCACCGTCATCAGCGCGGGGCCGACGAACAGCCCGATCAGGCCGAACGTCTCGGCGCCGCCGAGGATGCCGAACAGCACGAGCAGGAACGGTAGCCGCGTCGAACCGCCGATCAGCACCGGCCGCACGAAATGCTCGGCGACGAACACGACGATGAACCCGAGCGCCGCGATCGCGACGGCCCACATGGTCGCCCCCTGCACGAACAGCCAGAGCGCCGCGCCGCAGAACACGACCGGCGCGCAGAACGGCAGCATCGCGGCGACGGCCGTGACGAGCCCGAGCAGCGCCGCGTGCGGCACGCCCGCGAGCGCGTAGGCGATGCCGAGCAGCGCGCCCTCGCCGAGCCCGACGACGACGAGCCCCGTCACCGTGCCGTACACGGCCGCGACCATGCGCTCGATCAGTTCCGCACCGTTACGCCCGAACGCACGTCGCGCGCCCTGCAGCAACGCGCCCGACAGCTTGTGGCCGGCGCGCAGGATCACGAACAGCGTGACGAGCATGAAACCGAATTCGAGCAGCACGTGCGCGAGCTTCGTGCCGAATTGCCGGCCGAACGCGATGAATTTCTCGCTATTGACGCCGTGCATCGCGGTGGCCGCATGCAGCGGATGGCCGAGATTGGCCTGCCACCATTCGGTGATCTGCGCGGCGCCGTACGGCAACCGGCCGATCACGTCCGGCAGCGGGATGCCGTTGTCCTGGATCGTGTGCAGCCACTCGCGCAGGTCGTGCGCCTGCGCGATCGCCTGGGTCGTCGCGACCGCCACCGGCAGCACGACGAGCAGCGAGATCGCCGCCGTGATGACGGTCGCGATCAGCGTCGGCCGATTGCGGAACAGCCGGTGCGATTCGAAGCACTTCAGCAGCGGCCACATCGCGATGGCGATCACGCACGCCCATGCGATGGCGGGAAGGAAGTCGCGGATCACCCACAGCGCGAGCACCAGCAGCGCCGCATACAGCGCGATGCGGGCGACCTGCTGGGCACGCGGCCGCGCGGCGGAATCGGAAGACGACGGGACATGTGCGCCCATGGCACCTCTGTCGAAATGAAAAAATGGCGGCTCGCCCAGGCAATCGCCCGGACGAACCGCCATTCTATCCATCGGCGCCGGATCGGCGGCACGCGCGCTCGATGCGCGGACCACCCGGCGCCGCGCGGACGCGCGCCGCTCAGGCCACCTTGTCGGCGATCCGGTAGCGCTCGAGCCAGTGCGCGTACGGCGCGGGCAGCGTCCACGACGGACGCTCGACGCCGAGCTGCTTGGCCGCGTAGTACGGCCAGTGCGGGTCGGCCAGGTGCGCGCGGCCGACCATCACGAGATCGAGCTGTTCCTGCGCCACCACGCGGTTCGCCAGTTGCGGCGTATCGATTCCCCATGCGGACGACACCGGCAAGCCGGCCTCGCGGCGCACGCGTTCGGCGACCGGCGCCAGGAACGCCGGCCCCCACGGAATCTGCGCGTCGGGCGTCGAGAAGCCGACCGACACGCTCAGCATGTCGAGCCCTTCGAGCTTCATCCGCTGCGTGAGCGCGATCGACTCGGCGAGCGTCTCTTCGTCGCGGCCGTCGTATTCGATCACGCCGAGGCGCGCGGTCAGCGGCAAATGCTCGGGCCAGACCTTGCGAACGGCCGCGAGCGTGTCGACGAGGAAGCGGCCGCGGTTGTCGGCCGAACCGCCGTATTCGTCGGTGCGCCGGTTCGAGTGCACCGAGAAGAAGCTCTGGCCGAGATAGCCGTGCGCGAAGTGCAGTTCCAGCCATTCGAAACCGAGGTCGCGCGCACGCTGCGCGGACGCGACGAAATCGGCCTGCACGCGGGCGATGTCGTCGTGCGTCATTTCGCGCGGCACCTTCGGCAGGTGCGCGCCGAACGGCACGGCCGACGGGGCGATGGTCTGCCAGCCGCGCGGATCGCCGTCGGCGATATGGTCGTCGCCTTCCCACGGGCGGTTCGCGCTGGCCTTGCGGCCCGCGTGCGCGATCTGGATGCCGGGCACCGCGCCGGCCGCCTTGATCGCCGCGACCGACGGCGCGAAGGCTTCGGCCTGCGCGTCGTTCCACAACCCCGCGCAGCCCGGCGTGATGCGGCCTTCCGGCGACACGGCCGTCGCCTCCGCGATCACGAGGCCCGCGCCGCCGCGCGCGATGCCGGCCAGATGCACGTGATGCCAGTCGTTGACGACGCCGTCTTCGGCGACGTACTGGCACATCGGCGGCACCGCGATGCGGTTGCGCAGCGTGACATCCTTGAGTTTGAACGGTTCGAACAGGGCAGACATCCACGACTCCTTTATTGGGTCCTGCAAAACGGGGAATGCGTCGTGCGGGGCGCACGGCGCAACGATGCGGGCCGTCGGCGGGCCGGCTGCGCCCGGCGACGGCGAGGACGCGGCGCCGGCCGGGCCGGCGCCATGTGTTCAGCGGTGGCCGAGCTTCGCGAGCAGCGCCTCGGCCGCGGGCGCCGACGACGCCGGGTTCTGCCCGGTGATCAGCAGCCCGTCGGTGACGACATGCGGCGCCCAGTCGGCGCTGCGCTCGAATTCAGCGCCGTTGGTCTTCAGCATGTCCTCGACGAGGAACGGCACGACTTCGGTCAGCTCGACCGCCGCTTCCTCGCTATTGGTGAAACCCGTCGCGCGCTTGCCGCGCACGACCGACTCGCCGGTCTGCGGGTTCTTCACATGGCGCAGCACGCCCGGCGCGTGGCAGACCGCCGCGACCGGCTTGCCGGCCGCGAGCGTGCGCTCGATCAGGCCGATCGAATGCAGATCCTCGGCGAGATCCCACAGCGGGCCATGGCCGCCCGGGTAGAACACCGCGTCGTAGTCGTCCGCCGACACGTCGGCCAGCTTGCGCGTCGACGCGAGTTCGGCCTGGGCCGCCGCATCGGCGTCGAAGCGGCGCGTCGCGTCGGTCTGGGCCGTCGGGTCGCTGCTCTTCGGGTCGAGCGGCGGCTGGCCGCCCTTCGGCGACGCGAGCGTCAGCTCGACGCCCGCATCCTTGAACGCGTAGTACGGCGCGGCCAGTTCCTCGAGCCAGAAGCCGGTTTTCTTGCCGGTGTCGCCGAGCGTGTCGTGCGAGGTCAGGACAACCAGAATCTTCATGATCGGACACTCCTTCGAAAATGAACGGGGGAACGGAGCCGCACGTCGGCGCGGCGCGCCTGATGGTTAGTCCGCCCGCGCGCGGCAACGTGCGATTCATTCATCCGCATGCGATATACACCTATTAGACCAGTCGTCTAGAAGTAGCCGAAATAAAACGACGGCGTCTCGCGACATGAAGCTGCCGGGGACGTCGCCGCATTCACAAGGACGGATGATAGCCTCGAATTAGACCGGTCGTCTAGAGGAACGCGTATTCGCCCCTGCCGTCGTCATGGCCTTTTCGACGGGGGGCGGAGTCCGGCATCGCCGTCGCCGCCCTTCGCCGTTTGCCCGCAGCAGCCGGCCGCTGCAGCCGCGCCGGCTCCCGACGGCTACCCGCGCACAGGCCCGTCCGTGTCCCCCGCTTCGATGACTGGCGCTTCGAGCCGGTGATCGCGCACGCCGTCGTCCAGCAGCCGCAGCATCAGCTCCGCCAGCGCGCGGCCCGAGGTGTGCCCGGTCGGCTGCACGACCGCCGTGACACGATACGGGTGCGCGATATCGGGCGGCACGCCGTCGTAGACGATCAGCGACATATCGGCGCCCAGGCGCAGCCCGCTGTCGACCAGCGCGCGAAACGCGCCGCCGCCCGCGATGTTGTTGTCGACCAGCAGCGCGGTCGGCGGCTCGGCGCGCTCAAGCAGCGCCCGCGCCGCCTGCTGGCCGCCGTCGTGCGTAAACGCGCACTCGACGAGCAGCGCCGGATCGGCCTGGATACCGGCTTCGCGCAATGCAGACAGATAACCGGCGCGCCGCTGCGCGGCGAAATTCAGCGTCAGCGGCGCGCTGATCATCGCGATGCGCCGATGCCCGAAGCCGATCAGCCGGCGCGCCGCGTCGCGCGCGCCCGCCTCGTTGTCGAAGTCGAACCACGCATACGGGCCGGCCGCCTGCGTGCGACCGTACGCGACATACGGAAACGCGCTCGCTTGCAGGTACGCGAGACGCGGATCGTCCACCTGCGTGCGCGCGACGATCAGCCCGTCGACGAGCTTGCCGTCGACGATCCGCCGATAGGTGTCCAGTTCCGCGTTCGGTCGCGCCGACGCGATGATGAAATCGAGATTGCGCTCGGCGAGCCGCTCGGTGATGCCCGCGACGACCTCGCCGAAACGCGGATCGCCGAGATCGCCGGCGCCGAACGGATAGACGATGCCGATCATGTCGGCCCGGCCGGTCGCCAGCCGGCGCGCGGTCGGATCGGCCACGTAGCCCATTTCGCGCGCGGCCTTCGCCACGCGCTCGCGCGTCGCCTCGCTGACGTCGTCGTAACCGTTCAACGCGCGGCTGACCGTCGTCCGCGACAGACCCAGCGCGTCCGACAGCGCCTTCAGATTCACCTTCACCGTCATTCCTCGCATTCGCCGATCCGCCCGGCCGCCCGAGGTCCGGGATGCGCCGACCGGGTAATTATTTCCATTGAGTAATCATTACCGTCAAATAAATATCTTTTGCGTTCCAAACCGGTTTGAAATAGCATCCAAACCGGTTTGGACATCGATGCCCACTCAGCCGTTCATTTTCACCTGCCAAGGAAACAACGACGAGATGACATACTTTCCCCTTTTCCGCCCGATCGCGGCCAAACGTTTGCTGCTCGCTGGCGGCGCACTCGCCGCCTTCGCGTCCGTCGCGGACGCGCAGTCCGGCGGCACGGGCGCGCCCGTGCCCACGCCCCATACGCAGCAAGCCTACGATCCCGAAGGCAACTTCACGATGCGCTGGACGCGCGCGGACATCCGCCAGATCGTCGCCCAGTCGCACACCGCCGGCGCCGACAAGAACTCGCTGCCGCAAGCGCTGACGATGCCGGACATCCCGCAGGACTTCCCGCTGATCAACTCGAACGTGTGGGTGTGGGACACGTGGCCGCTGGCCGACCTGCGTGCGAACCAGCTCAGCTACAAGGGCTGGGAGGTGATCTTCTCGCTCACCGCCGATCCGCACGCGGGCTACACGTTCGACGACCGTCACGTCCACGCCCGCATCGGCTTCTTCTATCGCCGCGCCGGCATCCCCGCGTCGCAACGCCCCGCGAACGGCGGCTGGACCTGGGGTGGCCACCTGTTCCCGGACGGCGCGAGCGCCCGGGTGTTCGGCACCGCGCCGATGACCAACAACGCCGAATGGTCGGGCTCCGCGCGCCTCACGAACGGCAGCAACGTCAGCCTGTACTACACCGCGACGTCGTTCAACCGCTCGGCCCCCGGCGGCGCCGACATCACGCCGCCGCAGGCGATCATCACGCGCGCCGACGGCAACATCCACGCCGACGACAAGCATGTGTGGTTCACCGGCTTCGGCGATCACAAGGCGCTGCTGCAGCCGGACGGCAACTACTACCAGACCGGCCAGCAGAACACCTACTTCTCGTTCCGCGATCCGTTCGTGTTCACCGACCCCGCGCATCCGGGCAAGACCTACATGGTGTTCGAAGGCAACACCGGCGGCCCGCGCGGCGCACGCACCTGCACCGAGGCCGATCTCGGCTATGCGCCGAACGATCCGAACCGCGAAGATCTCAACGCGGTGATGAATTCGGGCGCAGTGTATCAAAAGGCCAACGTCGGCCTCGCGGTCGCGACGAACCCGCAACTGACCGAGTGGAAGTTCCTGCCGCCGATCCTGTCGGCGAACTGCGTCGACGACCAGACCGAGCGCCCGCAGATCTACCTGAAGGACGGCAAGTACTACCTGTTCACGATCAGCCACCGCACGACGATGGCGGCCGGCGTCGACGGCCCGGACGGCGTGTACGGCTTCGTCGGCAACGGCATCCGCAGCGATTACCTGCCGCTGAACGGCGGCAGCGGCCTCGTGCTGGGCAACCCGACCGACTTCTCCGCACCGGCCGGCGCACCGTATGCGCAGGACCCGAACCAGAACCCGCGCGAATTCCAGTCGTATTCGCACTACGTGATGCCGGGCGGGCTCGTCGAGTCGTTCATCGACGCGATCGGCCCGCGCCGCGGCGGCACGCTCGCGCCGACGGTGAAGGTGAACATCAACGGCACGTCGACGGCGGTCGACCGCACGTATGGACGCGGCGGCCTCGGCGGCTACGGCGACATCCCGTCGAACCTGCCGGCGACGGGGGCCGGCCACAACGACGGGAACGGCCAAGCCAATTAAGCAACCGAAAATAACCATCGTCGACAAAGGCACGAGGTTCAGGAGTCGCGTATCGCGCGTGCCGCGTGCGCGCCTCCGCTTTTTTTCGACTTTCTTTTGACCGTTGCGCATGCCGCCGTTGCAGGCGGCCTGCGCCCTCCTTTCCCGCTTCGTCCGACGAAGCGCCTCCGGCACCGCATGAAATCGACGTCTTTCCGCTTTTCCGTCCGCCTCATCCGGCTGCTGCTCGTCTGCATGGCGTCCACGCAGGCCGTCGCCGCGTCCTGCCATACGCCGGCCGACAACGGCACGCCGCAGTGGCGGCCCGCCCTCCACTACACGCCGCAGCGCAACTGGATGAACGACCCGAACGGGCTCGTCTACGCGAACGGCCGCTATCACCTGTTCTATCAGTACAACCCGCTCGGCAACGACTGGGGCAACATGTCGTGGGGCCACGCAACCAGCACCGACCTCGTCCACTGGCGCGAGCAGCCGGTCGCGATGCGCGCGAACGCCACCGAGGAAATCTTCTCCGGCTCGATCGTCGCCGATACGCTGAACACGTCCGGTCTCGGCACACCGGGCCACACGCCGCTCGTCGCGCTCTATACGAGCGTCTACAAGCCCGGCTCGGGTCACGCACCGGGCATACAGGCGCAGTCGCTCGCGTACAGCCTCGACCAGGGCACGACCTGGCAGCCGTATGCGCACAACCCGGTGCTGACGCTCGATCCGGAATCGAAGCAATTTCGCGACCCGAAAGTGTCGTGGTATGCGGCGGGCGGCTACTGGTTGATGACGACGGTCGTCGCCGATGCGCACGTCGTGAAGCTCTATCGTTCCGACGACCTGATCCACTGGTCGTTCCTCAGCGACTTCACGCTGCCGGACGTGCCGCATGCGGGCGCGCTGTGGGAAATGCCGGACCTCATACCGCTACCGCTCGACGGCGATCCGAAGCGAATCAAATGGGTAATGATCGTCAACGTGAATCCGTGGTCGATCGCGGGCGGCTCCGGGGCCATGTATTTCGTCGGCGATTTCGACGGCCGCACGTTCACGCCGGACCGCGTCGCGCCCGCCGGCTCCGATCCCGCGCACTTCCGCTGGGTCGATCACGGCGCCGACTTCTACGCGGCCGGCACGTTCTCCGGCGCACCCGGCGCCCGGCCGGTCGCGATCGCCTGGATGAGCAACTGGGATTACGCGGCAAAAGTGCCGACCACCCCGTGGCGTGGCGCGACCACGCTGCCGCGCGAACTGTCGCTGAAGGCGATCGACGGCGAGCCGACCCTGATCGTCGCGCCGGCCGCCGCGTTCGACGCATGGGCCGACGGCCGGCCGGCCGTGCATGAAGGCGACGTCACGGTCGACTCCGCTACCCGCCCGCTGTCGGCCGCCACACGCGGCATCGTCCAGCGCATCACGGTGACGCTCTCGCCGCAGCGTGCCGCGCGCGCGGGGCTGATCGTGCGGCGTTCGGCCGACGGGTCGATCGGCACCCGGATCGTGTACGACACCGCGAAGCGCACGCTGACGCTCGACCGCTCGCGATCCGGCGAAGCGAATTTCGCCGGCACGTTCAGCCGCGAGCATATCGTCGATCTGCCGCTCGAACGCGGGCAACTGCGGCTCGACATCGTCGTCGATCGCGGCTCGGTCGAAGTGTTCGCGAACGGCGGCCGCGTCGCGCTGACGGACCTGGTCTTTCCGCCGCTCGACGCGGATCGCGTGGCCGTGTTTGCCGAACAGGGCCGCGCGACGTTTTCGGGGTTGACGGTGACGCAACTGGGAACCGGCGACGATACACGCGGCGCCTGTGCGTCCCGATAGGTGCAGGTGACGGGGGCCGGTTACGGTCCCCGCCCGCCTCACCGCTCAGAGCAACCCCATCCCGCCCGACGCGATGATTTCCGCGCCGACGATGAACGCGGATTCCGGCGCGCTCAGGTGCAGCACCGTCGACGCGATTTCGTCCGGCGTGCCGAACCGGCCGATCGGCACGAGGCCCTTGATCTTGTCGGCCGTCGCGTCGAGCGTCGCCGCATCGAGCCCGAGCTTGCCGTACAGCGGCGTCTGCACCGGCCCGGGGCTCACCACGTTCACGCGCACGCCGTGCGGCAGCAGTTCCGTCGACAGCGTCTTCGCGAACGAATTGACGGCCGCCTTGCTGGCCGCGTACACCGACGAGCCGGGCATCCCGATGTGCGCGTTGATCGAGCCGTTGATCACGATCGATGCACCGCGGTTCAGCAGCGGCACCAGCGACTGGATCTGGAAATACGCGCCCTTCACGTTGGTGTCGAACACGAGATCCCACATCGCTTCGTCGCTGTCGGCGAACGGCGCGAGTTTCGCGACGCCCGCGTTGACGAACACGGCGTCGAGCCGCACGCCGGCGGCGGCGAGCGCGTCGGCCAGCGCGCGGGCCGACGCGACGCTGCCGGCTTCGTTGCGAATCGCGAGCGCGCCTTCGCCGAGCGTTTGGCGGGCCGCTTCCAGCGTGTCGGCGTCGCGCCCGGTGATGATGACCCGCGCGCCTTCGGCCGCGAATGCGCGGGCGGCCGCCAGGCCGATGCCGCTGTTGCCGCCCGTGACGAGGACCGTCTTTCCTTCGAAGCGTTGCATGATGTTCTCCTGTGAACCGGTGAGTTGACCGTGAACACAGGATGCGCGCGGCGCCGGGCCTTGCCGTACGACCGGCGCGACGAACATGTTCGAAAACGTCGAACATGTTGGCGCGAGCAGGTTCAGCCGACGACGTCGATCCCGTCGAGCAGCCGCTGCGCGAGCCGCGGCTCGCGCAATTGCTCCAGCCACCATTGCAGCGCGCGGCCGTCGCGGTCGTCGTGCCATGCGACATACAGCAGGTTCGGCTCCCGCGGGTCGGCTGTCTGCTTCTCGACCAGTTCGCCGCGCGCGAGCAGCGACGCGACGCGCCGGCGCGGCACCCAGCCGACGCCGAGCGCATCGCGCTGCGCGAGGATCTTCGCGCGCATCGACGGCACCGCGAGCACCGCCTGCCCGCCGAGCAGCCCGTACGCGCGGCCGGCCGCGCGCCGCGACGAATCGGCGACGACGACCGATCGGTGCGCACCGATCGCGTCGCGCGTCAGCACCCCGCCCACGGACGCCAGCGGATGGCGCGGCGACACCGCGAACACCCACTCCATCGCGCCGAGTTCGAACCACTTGAGGCCCGGAATCGCCGGCGGCTCGTTCGTCGCGCCGACGACCAGATCCGCGCGGCCGTCGCGCAACGCTTCCCAGGTGCCGCCGAGCACCTCGTGCGTGAAGCGCAGCGACACGCCCGAATCGAGCGCATCGAACGCGCGGACGACCGGCAGCAGCGTATCGAACTCCAGCACCTCGTCGCTGACGATCCACAGCCGGTCCTCCCAGCCGCTCGCGACCTGCCGCACGCGCTGCGTCAGCCGGGCGACGTCGAGCGCCAGCCGCGCCGCCTCGTCGGCCAGCAATTGTCCGGCCGGCGTGAGCTGCAGCCGGTAGCCGCGGCGGTCGAACAGCAGCGCGTCGAAGCGCGTTTCGAGCTGGCGCGCCGCGTGCGACACCGTCGACGGCGCCTTGCCGAGCTGCGCGGCGGCCCGCGACAGGCTGCCGGTGGCGCGGATCGCGTCGAGCAGCGCCAGTTCGTCTTCGGACAGCATGAGGTCGCTCCACGGTGAGGATGTCGTGGATCGTAAGGTACTGGCGCGCCGCGGTCCAATCGGGCGATCGCGGCTGCGCCGCCCGCTTGCCGCGAACGGTCGTCACCGCCGGATCTCCCTGTCCCTATGGCTTCAGCGCACCGCTTACCGTGCAGGCCGCAGCATGATGCCCGTCAGCGCACCCGCCACGCACAGCGCGCCCACGTACAGTTCCGGCGCGTGCGGATGCGACTTCAGCAGTACCGAGACGAACACCGGCGTGAGACCGCCGAACACCGCATAGGCGACGTTGTACGAGAACGAGATCCCGGAAAAGCGCACGGCCGCCGGAAACGCGTGGACCATCGCGACCGGAATCGCCGCGACCGCCCCGACGCAGAAGCCGCATAGCGCGTAAAGCGGCAACAGCAGCGACGGATCGACGGCGAGTCGCGACGCCATCAGCCAGTACGACGCACCGAGCATCAGGCAGCCGACGAAGATCGTGCGGCCGGTGCCGAACCGTCCCGCGATCGAACCGGCGACGATGCATCCGATCGTCAGGCAGAACGTCGCGGCCGAATTGGCCTGCAACGCAAGCGCGGGCGCGATGTGAAATTGCCTGGCGACGAGGGTCGGCGTCATCAGGATCACGACGACGATCGCGGCGGTGAGCGTCCACGTGAGGATCATCGATACCAGCACGGCTCGCCCGTGATCGCGCAGCACGGCTTTCAGCGGCACTTCGCGGGTCAGCGACCGGCTCCGCTTCATTTCGACGAATACGGGCGTCTCGTCGAGCCAGCGTCGCAGCAACGCCGACACGATCCCGAACAGGCCGCCGACGACGAAAGGCAGTCGCCACGCATACGCGCCGATCTCCGCCGGCGAATAATGACGATTGATCGTCGACGCGATCAGCGAGCCAAGCAGGATGCCGAGCGTCAGGCCGCCGGTCAGCAGGCCGCACGCATAGCCGACATGGCGCGGCGGCACGTGTTCGGCCACGAACACCCACGCGCCCGGCACCTCGCCGCCTACCGCCGCCCCTTGCAACAACCGGCACAGGAGCAGCAGCACGGGCGCGGCAATGCCGATGGACGCATAGGTCGGCAGCAGCCCCATCGCCAACGTCGGCAGCGCCATCATCATCACGCTCAACGTGAACATGCGTTTGCGGCCGACGAGATCGCCGAAATGCGCGAGCACCACGCCGCCGAGCGGGCGCGCGAGATAACCCGCCGCGAAAATGCCGAACGTCTGCAACTGCCGCAGCCAGTCGGGAATCGATGGCGGAAAGAACAATTGACCGATGACCGTCGCGAAAAACACGTAAATCACGAAATCGTAAAATTCGAGCGCGCCACCGAGCGCGGCGAGCGCGAGCGTCCGGTGATCGCGGCCGGTCAGCGGGCGATGGGATACAGCCGGAATCTGAAGCGAGTCTGGAAAGTTCATCTCGAAAAAGTCAGGAATCGGGAACCGCGCGCCAACCCGATGACGCGCTACGGATGGACAACACCCGGGCACCCCATGTCATTCCATTGCGCGTCGATTTTCCGCGGCGACTGTTCAAGGCCGCGCTCGGCAACCTCCATTTGGACTGCAGGCGGAGCAATGTCGGCACGCCGTGTCGCGAATCCGGTGCGACGCCGGGAATAAACGGCCGCCGTCGCGTGTTCCATGAGGATGGAGGGCGCACGAGCCTGCCGCTTGCGCGCGCCTCGCCCGTGCGTGACACGTTCACGCCTTCTCCTGGAGCAATCATGCGTTTTGCGGTTCTGGGCGCCGGCGCGGTCGGCTGCTACTTCGGCGGCATGCTGGCGCTGCACGGCCACGAGGTGGTTTTCATTGGCCGTCCGTTGCACGTCGACGCGATTCGCGACCGGGGTCTGCGCGTCCAGACGCGCACGTTCGACCGTCGCGTGCCGGCCGACGCGTCGACCGATATCGACGCCGCGGCATCGGCCGACGTGGTGTTCGTGTGCGTGAAGTCCGGCGATACCGCGCAAGCCGCGCGCACGTTGAGCCGCGTGCTGGCGCCGCAAGCGCTCGTGGTCAGTCTGCAGAACGGCGTCGACAACGCGGCCGTGCTGCGCGCGGAGATCGCCGGCCCGGTCATTTGCGCGGCGGTCTATGTCGCCAGCGAGATGGCGGGCCCAGGGCATCTGCTGCACCATGGCCGCGGCGATCTCGCGATCGAAGCGTCGCCGTCGAGCGAACGGCTGGCGCAGGTGCTGCGGACAGCGGCCATTCCGACCCGGATCGCCGACGACGTGCGCGCGGCGCTCTGGCACAAGTTCATCCTCAATTGCGCGTACAACGCGATTTCCGCGATCGTCCAGTTGCCCTTGGGCGAGATGTCGCATCGCGATGCGTTGCGCGAAACGATGCGTGCGGCCGTCGCCGAGTGCATCGCGGTCGCGGCGGCCGAAGGCATCCATTTCGCCGACGGGCCGGCCGCGATCGTCGAGCGCATCGAAGCGACGATTCCGCCCGGCCAGTATTCGTCGACGGCGCAGGATCTGGCGCGCGGCAGACCCGGCGAGATCGATCACCTGAACGGCGCGGTCGTGCGGCGCGGGCGCGCGGCAGGCATCGACACGCCGGTCAATCGGACGCTCCATCTGCTCGTGAAGATGCTGGAAGCAAAGACGGCCGCGCGTTCGTGACGGGCGGCGCTCGCGCGTGCGTCGCCGACCGCCGCGGCGGGTCGAGCGGCGCCGCGCGGCCGGCGCGCCCACCGGCGACATGACGTCGGCTGTCGGGGCGTCGAACCGGCCCGCCAGCCGCGCTGCCGCGCGCCGGCCGCGGCCGAACGCGCAGCGCCGATCCCCGCCGCTATTCGCGTTCGCCAGCCAGTCGAGCGAGCGCCGCGGCGATCCCCGCGCCATAGGCCGGGTCGGCCCGCGAGCAGTTGTCGATGTGGCGCTGCCGGATGTCCGCCGACACGCCGGCAAGCTGCCGTGCGGTGGTATCGAACAGGCACTGGCGTTGCCGCGCATCCATCAGCCGGAACAGGTCGCCCGGCTGCTGATAGTGATCATCGTCGACGCGATGATCCCAATGCGCGGCCGCGCCGTTCAGCTCGAGCGGCGGTTCGTCGAGCTGCGGCCGGTCCGACCACGCGCCCTTGCTGTTGGGCCAGTACGACGGCGCCGCGCCGAGATTGCCGTCGGTGCGCATCGCACCATCGCGGTGATAACTGTGGAACGGGCACTGCGGCGCGTTCACCGGGATCTGGGCGAAGTTGACGCCCAGCCGATATCGCTGCGCATCGCCGTAGGAAAACAGGCGCGCCTGCAACATCCGGTCCGGCGAGTAGCCGATGCCCGGCACGACGTTCGCCGGCGAAAACGCGGCCTGCTCCGTCTCGGCGAAGAAATTGTCGGGATTGCGGTTGAGCTCGAATTCGCCGACTTCGATCAGCGGAAATTCAGCCTTCGGCCAGACCTTCGTGAGATCGAACGGGTTGAACCGAAACGCTTTCGCCTGCGCGTCGGTCATCACCTGAATGTACAGCGTCCAGCGCGGAAAATTGCCGGCCTCGATGCTGTCGAACAGGTCACGCTGATGGGTTTCGCGGTCCCGGGCGATCAGCGCTTGCGCCTGCGCGTCGGTCAGGTTCTCGATGCCCTGTTGCGAGCGGTAATGGAACTTCACCCAGGTCCGCTCGTTCTGCGCATTGATCATGCTGTACGTATGGCTGCCGAACCCGTGCATGTGCCGGTACGATCGCGGAATGCCGCGCTCGCTCATGACGATCGTCACCTGGTGCAGCGCCTCGGGCAGCAGCGACCAGAAATCCCAGTTGTTTTCCGCGCTGCGCATGCCGGTGCGCGGGTCGCGCTTGACCGCATGATTGAGGTCGGGAAAGCGCAATGGATCGCGAAAGAAGAACACCGGCGTATTGTTGCCGACCAGATCCCAGTTCCCTTCCTCGGTATAGAACTTCAGCGCGAAGCCGCGGATGTCGCGCTCCGCATCGGCCGCGCCGCGCTCGCCGGCCACCGTCGAGAAGCGCACGAACATCGGCGTCTGCTTGCCGATTTCGGAGAAGAGCTTCGCCTTCGTGTACCGCGAAATGTCGTGCGTCACGGTGAAGGTCCCGTATGCGCCGGCGCCCTTCGCATGCATGCGGCGCTCCGGGATCACCTCGCGATCGAAATGCGCGAGCTTTTCGATCAGCCACACGTCCTGCAGCAGCGCGGGACCGCGCGCGCCGGCCGTCTGGATGTTGACGTTGTTGCTGACCGGCGCGCCGTTCGCATGGGCAATTTCGCGCGGAATCGAATCCTCTGACATGTCCTGGTTCCCCCAACGGTATGTGATTTCAGTTCATGGGTCGCGCGATCCGCCGTCGGTGCGGGCATCGCGCGTCGTGCAGACGGCCATCCGTCAGGCCGTCCACGGATAGATTGGAAATGGACGACGTATCCGGCGTTTGTCCGGTTTGTATCGGTTTGTACCGGGCTCCGTCGGCAGCCGGTTGCACCACGCGCGTCGCGCCGGCCGTCACGATGGTTCGCTGTCGGCGATCCGGTCGCCGAGCGCGCCGAGGTCCGCGTCGCCGGGGGCGGCGATCAGCGCATACGCGACTCCCGAGCGCCGCCACGTCACGACGTCCATGTTGCCGACCTGCTGACGGTCGGGCACGGTGTCCGGCCGCTCGTCCTTCATCACGCATAGCGCGACGGGCGCGCCTTGGTCGGGCAGATAGACGATCTGCACCAGTGGTTTGCGATTGAAATTCAGGCGCTGGATGCGCTTGAACGTCAGCCCGGCCGAGCGCAGGTCCGGAATCCGAATCCCCAGTCCGTCGTCCCGGCGAATCGTGTCGATCGTCTGCGCGGCGGCCGCGAAGTTCGCCGAATCGAATGCAACGGTGTCGCGCGTATAGAGCCGCTGATAATTGACGGCCGCCATGATCCACGGCGACATCCGCGCCTGCGCGACCACCGATGCGGGTGGCGGCGCGAAGCGCAGTACGGCGGCGCTGCAGAACGCGCCCGCGACGAATGCGACCGCGAGCCACGGCGCCATCATGCGAACGCGCGAGCGAACCGGCGTGGACGGCCGCCCACGTATGCCGGGCTGCGCTGGACCCGAGATTTGCCGATGATCGCCGCCGCCGACCGGCCGCGCCGACGGCGGCGCATGCGCGTGCGCGATGTCGGCGACCGTCCGGATCAGACTCTGCGGCACCGGCAGCCATGGGTGACGCTGAAACGCGCGCTGATAGGGCAACACCGATGCTTCGAGCAAGGCCACCCGCGTCGCGATCTCGACCGACGTTCGGATCGCCCGGTCGACTTCCGCGCGCTGGTGCGACGTGAGCGCTCCGTCCACGTATGCCATGAGCAGGACGTCGTCCATTTTCAAGCCCCCTGATCCTCACTGTTCGCCGCGCTTTTCACGGGTCGTTCGTGTCGATCGGCGAACAGCGCACCGATCGCCTGGCGAGCACGCGACAGCCGGCTCATGATCGTACCGATGGGCACGTCGAGCACGTCGGCCGCTTCGCTATAACTGAGTCCTTCCACGCTCACCAGCAACATCACCGCGCGCTGCGCTTCGGGCAGTTGCTGCACGGCCCTGACGATCTGCGCATCCAGCGCCTGCTGCTCCAGTGTCGGCGCGGCGGGATCGGAGATGGTTTCGAGCAGGTCGTCGTCCCAGTCCATGCTCGAGCGCCGGCGCACGCTGCGCGCGCGAAGCTCGTTGAGCCAGGTGGACTGCACGATCGAGAACATCCAGCTGAGCGGTGCCGTTCCGGGCCGCAACTGATGCGCGCGTTCGAGTGCACGCACGCACGCGCACTGCACGAGATCCTCCGCGTCGTGCCGATCGCCGGAGAGGCGCAGCGCGAACGTCCACAGGCGCGGAAGCATCGCGGGCAGCATGGCGGACAGTTCGGCCGCGGTCATCGACGTCGATCTCCGCAACGTGCAAGCCGGCCGACGCGGACGAACGGCCGTATCTGATGTGTATCCATGGGTTTAGGCGAAATTGAACGGGCAACACCCCTACAGCCCACGTAAACAGCTGGACGGCGCAGATATTCCATCCGCGGTCGCGTGTCGCCCGACAGGCCGGATCACGGGGCGCCGGCCGTGCGTCGGCGGCGTGGCGCGCGATGCGCGTCAGATCACCGTGACGACCACGTCGACGTTGCCGCGCGTCGCCTTCGAATACGGGCACGTCTGGTGCGCGGCATCGACCAGCGCCTGCGCGACGTCCGCGTCGACGCCCGGCACGCTGACGTTCAGCCGGGCCTGCAGGAAGTACGCGCCGTCGGCCATGGCCAGATCGATTTCCGCATCGACGTGCGTATCGCGCGGCAGCGCAACCTTCAGCCGTTGCGCGGCCAGCCCCATCGCACCGATGAAGCATGCCGACCAGCCCGCCGCCAGCAGTTGCTCGGGATTCGTGCCGGGCGCGGCCGAGCCGGGCCCGGCGAGCTTCACGTCGAGGCGACCGTCGGCACTGCGGGCCGCGCCGTCGCGCCCGCCGGTGGTGCGAGTCTTGCCGGTGTACAGGACTTTGGTTTGCTGGCTCATGATCGGTACCGTGCTGGATGGGGGTGAATGAACGGAGAACGTATTGCGTCGCCGGGATGCATTAGAGCGCGCCCACGTATCGGTCATGTGTCCCGACGCCGGGCTATTGCAACGTCATGTATCCATTCGCGACGCGTACACATTGAGAAACACATCCGCCGCTCCGGGCAAAGCCATTGCCGAAACGAAGCGGGAATAACGCTTCGCCCTGCGGTGTTCTGTTGAGGCAGACAACCTTTCGGGAGTGAAACGGTGCAGAACCCGCAGCAGGAAATCGACGATCGTCCGGCGCCCGCGCACACGCGCGTGCGGGCACTCGGCAGCACGGAACATCTGTTCTGGTTGCTGGACCAGAATCGGCCGACGCATTTCGCGATGGTCGCGGAGATCGACCTGCGCTTTGCGCCCAGCGCATGGCACGCTGCCTTTCAGGCGCTGCAGCGCAGACATCCGCTGCTGTCCACCTGTATCGCCACCGACGCGCAGCACAATTCGGCGTTCCATTCGGTACCCGGTGCCGTGGTGCCGTTGCACGTGATCGAGCACCACGCGACGTCGTGGCAAACCGAAACGGCCCGCGAAATCGCGACGCGCTTCGACTGGGCGACCGCGCCGCTGGTGCGCGCGACACTGTTGCAGCGCGAATCGACGTCGACGCTGATCCTGGTCGCGCATCACTCCGTACTCGACGGCATGGGCGCCGCGTATCTGATCGACGAACTGCTGCGCACGCTGACGGGCAAGCCCGCGGCGCCGCTGCCGCTCGTGCAGTCGCTCGAGACGCTGCTCGCGGCCGACCTGAACGACGCGGCCACCCTGCCCGCGCCCGTTCCGGCGCCGGAGCCGAAGCCGTTCCGTGCGAATACGACGGCGCTGCCGCACATCGACGCCGTCGCGCTTTCAGCCGAAGCCACGCGCCGCCTCGCCGCGCGCGCCCGGCAAGCGTGCACGACCGTGCATGGCGCGATTGCCGCAGCCGTTCATGAAGCGGGCCGGCGCCTGTCGAGCGACTGGGCCGCGCGCGCGTTGAGGACCGTCACGCCGATCGACGTACGCGCGCTCGCCAGCGAAGCCGGTGTCGCCAACGGCGTGTACATCACGCAGACCGTCACGATCGACGATCACCCGCGCGGGGTCGACTTGTGGGCAGCGGCCCGCAAGATCAAGCAGGACCTCGCGCCGTCGCAAACGCGCGCGAGCGTCGCGGCGGAGCTGAAGGCGCTGGATACCGCGATGGCGGCGCGACCGAGCGTCGAACACGCGGCCGGCTTCCTGTCGAACGTGCTGGCCTTCGACGTCCTGCTGTCGAATCTCGGCAATCAACCCATCGCCGCCACGTACGACGGCGTATCGCTCGACGCGCTGTGGGGTCCGTTCGTGACATCCGGATTCGCCGACGATCAGGTCATCGGTGCCTGCACGATCGACGGCGTCCTGCGGCTCGTGCATACGAGCCATCGCGCGATCCCGGGACTGCTCGGCGAGGTCCGCACGATTCTCGAGCACGCCGCCGGCTGAACGGCGGCGCGGCGCGCCGGTTGCGCCGATTTCAGAACGCCGCGAGCGACACTCGCTTGCGGTGCTCGACGACCGACAGCAGCAGCGCCGCCAGCCCGCATGCGGCGATGAGCGTCAGCAGCATCGTCCTGCCCAGGGTGACCAGCACCAGGCTGCCGAGCGCCGGGAATCCGAACGCGCCGACGAAGTACGATGCGACGAACCACGTGAGCACCGCGTGCCGATGCCGCGCATCGGCGCTGTTGACGGCCTGCGCCTGGACGATCGGATAGATGAGGCCGTAGCCCGTGCCGAGCAGCACGGCGCTGGCCGAATGAAGGAGCGCATGGTGCGGCACGGCGAACGTCACCGCGACGCTCAGGATCATGAAGCCGAGCAGGATCTGCGTGGTCGCATCGACGCGCATCCGGATCACGAGCGCGCCGAGCAGCCAGCGGATGACGACCACCGTGGCCGAATACAGCCCGAAGAACGTTCCGGCCTTCACGCCGGTTTCCTGCGCCATCGACATCTGGAACGTCATCAGCCCCGAGAAGACGCTCGAGCCGAGCGCGATGATCGCGATCGGATAGATCGCGTGCGTGCGGGCGATCGCCGCCATCTCGCGGCCCCATCGTGGCCGCATCGGCCGCGCGGCGGGCAGCGACGCCGGCGACAGCCGGCCGAAGCATTCCAGCATGACGGCGGCCATCGCGCACAATCCGCCGACGGTGCAGAACACCGTCCCCGTCGTCCAGTGCCAGTTGCGTATCGCGAGCGACGCGACGGCCGGGCCGCCGCCGACGCCCGCCATCTGAAACGACCCGAACCGCAGGAACCAGCGCTCGCGTTCGGTATCCGCGGTGCGCTCGGCTAGCATCATCGGCGCCGCGAGGTAGAACGCGCCCCAGCCGACGCCGACCAGCAGTCCGGGCACGACGCTCAGTGAGCCGGTGCGGTCGATCAGCGCAAACCCGACGACGCCCGCGCCGACGACGAGTGCGGCCAGCGCAGCGGTACGGGCTGTGCCGATCGAATGGGCCAGCCATGCGACCAGCGGCAGGCCGATCAACGCGCCGACCATCGCTTCGACCAGCGCGACGCCGGTATCGACGTCGCCTCCGCCCGCCGAACGAAAATGCATCGACAACAGGAACGTCGCGCCGTATCCGCATGCCGTCAACAGCGCGCCCAGCAGCACGAACGATGCGCCGCGCGCGGACATCGTGTGGGGATCGGCCATCGTGCCTCCTGTCGTCTCGAAATTCCGGCCGGCCTGCCGGTCCTTCAGTTGACCGCGCCATCCAGCGGAATGCCGCGCCCGCCTTCCCCATTGGGCGCCCGCCATGTATCCGGCGTATGTCGCTCGCGTATCGAAATGTATCGGAGGAAATGAACGGCCCGCGGCGATGCGTTCATGCAGGCGCGAGCGGCAGTATCACCGTCGCCTCGAGGCCGCCGGTGCTGCGATTGTTCAGTTGCAGGTCCCCCTGCATCGCCCGCGTGAGCCGGCGGGCGATCGCGAGCCCCAGCCCCGACCCCGGCGCGCGCGCCGCCGTCTGCGGCGCGCGGTACCAGGGCTTGAACACCGCCTCGAGCTCCGTCGGCACGATACCCGGCCCCGAATCCAGCACGGTCAGCATCACGTGCCGCGCGTCGACGCATACACACAGGCGGACGTCGCCTCCGTAACGCAACGCATTGTCGATCAGGTTGACAAGCACGCGGCGCAGCGCGTGCGGGAACGTCACGAGAGGATGCCCGACCCGTCCGTCGAGATCGACGGTGAGGCCCGCGTCGCGATAGCTGTCGACCAGCACACCGAGCATCTCGTCCGCGTCGACACGGCGCGGCGGCTCCGGCACACTGCATTGAAGCCGGGCGCACGCCAGGCTCGCGTCGACCAGTTCGCTCATCTCGGCAAGATCGCGCTCGATCGCATCGCGCAGCGCACCGTCATCCAGCATCTCGCTGCGCAGCATCATTCGCGTGAGCGGCGTGCGCAGGTCGTGCGCATAGGCGGCCAGCACGTGCAGCAATTCCGTCATGCGTTCCGCATGCTGGCGGTGCGCGCCGTTGATCGCGCGTGCGAGCGTCGAGATCGATAGCGCGCCGCGTTCGGCCCACGTATCGGGGAGCGCCTCGATACCTTGCTTGTCGATGGCATCGGCAAGCTCGCGCACGGTCGCATCCAGCCTGAGCATCCGCAGCCACGACCACAGCACGGTCGCGACCAGCGCGAACAGGATCGCCACGACGGCGGCGATCAGCAGACCCTCGCTGGCCACCGCGCGCAATGCGTTCGCGAACGTCGCGCGTGCGTCGTATATGCCGGCCGCGACCAGTGGCACGCCAGCGACGAGCAGGAGGCGCACCGACCACACGACGAATTCGCGTGGATGCGGGAACACTGCGCGGGCGACGCCGCGCAAGCTGCGCGTGGCCCGCGATTCAAACACAGTCGCTGACGATAAGGTAGGAATGTGCGCCATCTTCGTTCTCCTGTCGCCGTCGCGGCGGACGGTACAGGACAGATGAAAACACGCGCACGGGGGCGTGCACCATCAAACGAGCGGCCATTCACCCCCTACGAAGGTTTAGGTTGCCGCCGCGGCAACCTAAACCGCCAGACGGTCAGCCGCGCCGGAGCGCGCGGGCGAGCCACCCTTCGAGTTCCCGCGCGTCGATCGGTTTTTCGAGGAGACACAGCGCGGCGCTCGCGCGCACGCGCTCGCGCTGGCGGACGGTGGCGAACGCCGTGACGAATATGGTCGGAATGCGCGCGCCGGCGGCTTCGATCCGCGACAGCACGTCGATGCCGTCCATCCCGGGCATCTGGATGTCGCAGATCAGGCAGCGCGTGCGCGCCACCCGGTCGGACACGAGGAATGCCGGCGCCGACGCGAACTCGCACGCGTCGCCGCCCAGCGCGCGCACGAAGCTTCTCACGGCGGCGCGCACGAACGGATCGTCGTCGACAATCGCTACGAGATCGGTGACTGAGAGTGAAAGAGACATCCGCGCTTATGGCCTGGGGAACGAGCACGCTCGCCCCATACTGCTACACAAGTCGCCAGCATACCGTCACGCCGCCGAACCGCCACCATATCTACGTATGGGTCGGCTTGCTCCCGACGGCGCCATCGCTACCGCGACGGCAATTCGATGCCGAGCGCGGTCATCTTGCGCACCAGTTCCGCGACGGAACGACACTTCATCTTTCGCATCGCCTGGCCGCGATGGATCTTGGCCGTGATCTCGGCGATGCCCATGTTGCCGGCGACCTGCTTGTTCATCAGGCCCGTCGCGACGTGTTGCAGCACCTCCCGCTCCCGCGGCGTCAGCGATTCCCAGCATTCGCGCAGATCGAGCAGCGACTGGCTGGCCTCCAGCCGCTGCGCGTCGCGGTCGAGCGCCGCGACGACCGCATCGATCATTTCCTGGTCATGAAACGGCTTCGTCAGGAAATCCATCGCGCCGGCCTTCATCGCCTTCACCGTCATCGCGATGTCGCCGTGCCCGGTCATGAAGATGATCGGCATCTGCGGGCCGCCATTCTCGACCAGCGACTTCTGGAACGCGATCCCGCTCTGCCCGCGCAATCGCACGTCGAGCACGAGGCAAGACGGCCCCGTCCCCTTCGGCGCCGCGAGAAACGCTTCGGTCGACGCAAACGCGCATACCGCCAGATCGATCGAGCGCAACAGGCTGACGAGCGCGGCACGCACGAATTCGTCGTCGTCGACGACGTAGACGACACGGCCGCTCCGATCGTCGGATGAAGTCGCCACGTTCGGCATTCTGATCTCGGGCATTGAAATATTCGCTGGTGAATTTGCTGGGACGGCCGCGTGACGGCGCGAAGGCATCTCGACGCATGCGGTGCGGCCGTCGCTCGAAGCGGGATGCCCCGTTCGCATGGTGCGGCCGGGCACGTTGCCGCGACGCATGCGGACGATGCCCCAACGATCGCCCACTCTGCCGGCATCAATGAAAACACGCGAACGCGCCAATTATTCCAGTCGCAATTCACCGATGCAACTGCGTGCGCATCGCGCTCGGCAGTTCATCGGCTTGCGCGGCCTCGTCACAGCGCATGACCGCCGGTCGTGCATCGGCGTCCGCGCGGAAACGACGCTGCATATCGACCGCGCCGACCGCGTCCGTCGGTTGCCGCTACGCGCCGACGCACCCATGGGTATCCGAATGTATCGGGCTTCGGGGCGGATACATGACATTGCAAAACGCTGCGCGCCGGACACATGCGCGATACCTCCCGGAGGCTCAATACACACACGGCGGAACCTGATACGAACACGACGCCGCGGGCCCATGCAGGCTCCCGACGCCATCAGGTGACGCGAATACGTTCCGATCCATCCTTCTTCAGGAGCCCCGCATGAACACTTCGAAAATCACGCTCGCATTCGCCGCGCTCGCGCTGACTGCATCGGCCTACGCGGCGTCCCCGGCCGACACGGTCGCCGGACATTCCGACGTGCAGGCCGCCACCCAGTGGGCGCCGCTCGCACCGATGGCGAAGACCCGCTCGGAAGTCCGCCAGGAGCTCGTGGCGGCGCGACAGAACGGCGAGCTCGACGCGCTGAGGAAACTCTATTCCGGGCATTGAACGGCAGCCCTCGTGTCGAGCCCGGCACGGGCGGGACACCGCCGGCGTCCTCGCCTGCGCCCGGGCCGTCACTGCATTTCGCCCCAGGTAGGGGGCACGCCCGTCCGCCCATGAAGCCAACCGAATTTTCAACGATGCTTCCCGACATGCTGCCGCGTCTGCGGTCGTTCGCGCTGCGTCTGAGCGGGAATCGACACGACGCCGACGAGCTCGTGCAGCGCGCATGCATTCGCGCGCTCGAGCGGGTTCATCAACTGCGGTCCGATACGGCGCCGGTCAGCTGGGTCTTCTCGATCGTCCATTCGATCTGGCTCAACGAGTTGCGGCGACGCAATCGGCGCGACCGCCTGCTGCTCGAGTGCAGCGACGCGCTGCTGGAAACGGTCGCCGATCCGCGCGCAGCGTCGGAGACCGCCGTGGCCGTCCGCCAGATCGTCGACGCCGTCGAACGGTTGCCCGAACCGCAGCGCATCGCGTTGCTGCTCGTCAGCGTCGACGGGCTGAGCTACAGGGAAGCCGCGTACACACTCGACATCCCGATCGGCACCGTCATGAGCCGGATATCGCGTGCGCGCAAGGCAATCCGCATCGCGCTCGGCGGCGGCGCAGCGCGCACGTCGCGGGACAACTTCACGGGTTCGGCGGCCGGCGGCTGATGCACGTTGCCGCGGGCAAGTCGATCGCCGCGGGTCCGCCTCGCTCGCGGCGCGTCGCGGCCATGCACGAACGGCGACGGAATAAACGCCGTGCGTGGCGTGTTCAGTGTAGGCAATCGCATCCGCCGCGGGGGATGCGACCAGGCACCTACTACTCGACACGAAATATGTCAGCACTTTCCAGAATGCTACTCGTCTATGACGGAACCGACGAGGCACAGGCCGCGCTCGCGCGATGTGCGGCGCTGTCGCACGCGCTGTCCGCGGCGGTCGACGTCGTCACCGTCGTGGATCCCGTGACCGCGAACGCGCAGACGGCCGGACTGCTCACCGGTCTCGCCCACCACCGCCTCGAGGAATTCGCGCGCGACGCACTTCAGCGCGCGATCGTCAAACTCGCGGACGACGGCATCGACGCGCGCGGCTTCGTGCGATTCGGACGCGCGGCCGACGCCGTCGCCGCCCACGCGCTGACCACCCGTCCGGACATGATCGTCGTCGGCCATCGCGCGAGCAGCGGGTTCGCGCGCTGGTGGCGCGAGCGCCCGGTTCACTTCGATCTCGCCGAGCGCCTTCGCGGTGCGGCGCTGATCGTCGTGACGGTGCCGTCCGCGTAGGGCCGCCGCTCGCGCCGCGCGCATCACGCGTCCGGCTCGGTCGCGTCGGGCACCGATACGCCGGTGCATGACTGAATGGTCGCCGCGAGAATCATGCGTTGCCGGTTGGCGGGCAGGCAAACGTCGCTCGAGCGCGGACGGAACACGCGATCGCCGCGCGCGATCGCGCTTCCCGTCAACGCGCAGACCGCCGGTTCGCGTGCGCGGCTGCGGCACCAGATCTGCTCGGTATACCGTCCCGAACGCGAGTCGCTCCATGAAACGGTGATCATGGACGACGACAGGCACTCGATCACCTCGATCGCGTCAAGCGGGGCTTCACGTGCGCGCGTGTCGTCGTCGTCGCACCGGCGCCGGCCGAAGCGGCGCGACTTGTATCGCGTGCGCTGCGCTTGCCGGCAAACATCGCGTTGCTCCAGCGAAGGATCGAGGACATTGATCAACGTGCGAATCATGATGTCCGCTTCAGGCAGGGTCGCCATCATCGTTTCTCCCATCCGGTCGTGTCGGTCGTATCGGTCGTGTGAAAGCGGACGCACGCAAGCGGCCACGGCGGTGCGTCCGGCCGTCGCTCAGGCGCCGCCTTCCGAGCGCAGCGTGATCCGGCTGTTCACCGCCGTGACGCCGCGTACCTTCCGCGCCGCCTCGACCGCCAGATGATCGAGGTCTTCGCTTTCGACCTGGCCCGTCAGCGTCACGCGTCCGGTCGACGCGTTGCCGAACACGACGATCGGCTTCCCTTCAAGCCCCTTCGTATGGGACAGTGCCTTCTGCACCGACCGCGAGAACGTGCGATTGGCCGCACGGACCGCCTTCTTCGACGTGCCGGCCGCCGGCGTCGTCGTGAGCGCGGCATCCGCGCCGGCCGTATCGGGTCGTTCGTCCGCGAACGCGCGCAGGTTCATGCCGGCGATCAGGGCGACGGCGAGGCCGCCGGTGACGACGATGTGTCGGAGTTTCATGATGGGTTCCTTGGATGTCTGGTATCGGATCGACAAGCACGTGTGTTCCGGCGACCTGCGTCGTCACGATGCGCACGCATCACGTCCGCGCCGCGTCGCGATTCCGACTCGCTGACGGGTCGGTCGAGCCGTCGTCAACGTGAATCGTGTACCGGTGAAGCGAGCATAAGGTGACGCGTCGGCGTGCTCCATAGCATCTGCAGCTAGCCGCCTGACGCGTCGGCATGAGTCGCCGCATACGTTCGTATAGGCAGCCGGTCCGTTTCCCCCCTGCCCCTTCCCGCGACGTGCACCGGTCGCGCACCGATTCACGCCCCGACACATCGCGCCCGTGCCCGCTCACATCGAAGAAACCGGCAGTGTCACCGTGGCCCGCGTGCCGCCGTGCTCGCGCGGCGCAAGTTCCAGCTGCCCGTTGTGCGCTTCAACGATGGACTTGCAGATGGACAGCCCCATGCCCATTCCGTGCGGCTTGGTGGTGAACAGCGGTTCGAACAGGCGCGCGGCCACCTGCGGATCGAAGCCGTCGCCGTTGTCGTCGATCCGGATGCGCACGAGGTTCCGCTCCAATTCGCATGTCAGCACGATGACACGCTTTCCTTCAGGTGTACCAATCATCGATTCCGCGCCGTTCATCAGCAGGCTGATGATGGCCTGCTGCAGCGGCACGCGTTCGCCGCGCATCGGTATCGCCGACGCACATCCGTCGACGCGCAGGTTCACCTTCATCGCGTCCAGCGTGCTTTCGAGTATCTCCGCCGCCTCGCGCAGCGCATCGGCGAGGTCGAACACGGCGAACACGGGCGCCGTGCGCCGTGCCCTGGCGCGCAGCGCACCGATGATGGTCCGCGCCCGCACCGTGCACGCACAGATGTGCGCAAGCATCTCGCGGGCGGCTTCGATGTTCGGCGCGCCGCGGTCGAGCCATTTCAGCCCGGCACGCGCGGACGTGTCGATCGCCGTGACGGGCTGGGCGACCTCGTGCACGATCGACGCCGCAAGCTCTCCGTACGCGGTCAGCCGACTGGTGCGGTCCATTTCGGACTGGGTTTCGCGCATCGCGGCTTCGACGCTGCCCACGCGTGCGCGCTGCGCGTCCAGCTCGTCGCGCAGCCGAAGATTCTCCAGCACGCATCCGGCATGCGGCGCAATGATCTCGACCAGTGCGGCCTTCGCCGGCGTAAACATGCCCGGCAGGTCGCCATGCTCGAGATACAGCGCACCGATCAGTTCACCATTGCACCGTATCGGCACGCAGATCACCGAGCGCGGCTTGCGGCGGCGCACATAGTCGTCCGTTCGCCAATGGTCGGCGGCGCACGCATCGCGCAGCACCAGGCCGTTGCGCAGGTGCACGGCGGCGGCAATGATCGGCACGGGCAGCCGGTCGACCGACCGCCGCTCGGTGTGCGGTCCGTTCGCGGCCGTCGCGACGGCGGCTGCCTCCCAGCCGCCGTCGCGCAGCACCGCGATCACGCCCCACGTTGCCCCCGCCCCCCGCAGCGCCGACTCGAGCAGTGTCGCGACGCGCGTCGCGGGCGAAGCCTCGTGCGCCATTGCGCGCGAGACGTCGTGCAACACGTGCACGTCGATCGACAGCAGCGATCGAGGCATGAGTTCGTCGAAGGCCGGGCCCGCTTCGGCGCCACCCGGATCGACGCGCGATTTCCATGGCGTCCGCGCAGCGAGCGCGCTGCAGACATCGTCGAGTTCGTTGTTCATGGGTCTATCTCCTGCTTGCCGGCATCGGCCTCTGCCAACCTGAAATCAACATTTCATGTAGTGAGTACTCCACAAACGAATGGTAGCAGCAGTTTCTCAAAATAAAAATGTGAAGATAGCGTTCACGCCTCCTCCATGCGTGCCGATACGTCGGACACGACTCCCACAACCCCTTGAATCAATTACCTATTTATGATTTGTTGCGAACCCGTCGAGAGTTCCGTAGAATCCCGAATTCATGTAGCGTTCCCTGTACGAAAGTTCGAGGAATGCCGCTGTTCCAGGTTTCTTTCAGGCGGCAGGACGAGGTTGCCGGCCGCCATAGGAGCGGTATGACTCAAGCAACAAAAGCCAAGACGGTGCGCGGAACCGGTGTCCGGGAGGCAGCGGCACAGGAAACCCGCGACAAGATCCTGCGCGCGGCGACCAAGGTCTTCGCGCGCTACGGCTACGAAGGCGGCAGCGTGGAGCGGATCTCCAGGCTGGCGAAATCCTATGACCGGATGATCTATTACTACTACGGGAGCAAGGAGGGCCTGTTCGTCGCGGTGCTGGAAGGCATCTATCGGCGCATGGACGAGGCGGAGCTCAAGATGGCGCCGGATCCGTCGAATCCCGTGGAAGCGCTCAAGACCGTGATTCGCTTCAAGCTGGACTACTATTGGCGCAATCCCGATTTCATCACGCTGCTCAACACCGAGAACCTGCACCAGGGCAAGCATTTGGCCAGGCTCGAACGCCGGGGCGAATATTCGTCGCATGCGGTGCAGATCGTGGCCAGGATTCTCGAAAACGGCGCCGAACAAGGATTGTTCCGCACGGAACTGAACGCGCGCGACGTTTTCCTGCTGATCATTTCGGCAGCGTATTTTTATACGTCGAACCGCCACACGTTGTCCGCGTTCCTCGGCGAGGAACTGAATGCGCCGGAGGCCGTGCGCCGATGGGAAGCGTTCGTCATCGACAGCGTGCTGCGGGTCGTTCGCAAGGATCCGCCGATCGGCGATTGAGCGTGTGCCGGCGCCGATGTCGCCCCGCGTGACCATGACGATGCAGACACCTTGAAATGAACTACGTTCGCGCCACTACCCTCGACGAAGCGCTCGGTACGCTCGCGGCGCAGCCGCGGCCGCGCATCGTGTGCGGGGCCACCGACGCATTTGCCGATATCGGGCTCGTGCCGGCGCGCTCGGCATGGCTGGATATCAGCCGCGTCGACGCGCTGCGCGGCATCGAGCTGAACGACGGCGTCGCCCGTATCGGTGCGGCCGCCACGTGGGACGCCATCGCCCGCACGACATGGCTGCCCGTGGCGCTCACGGACGCAGCCGCGTCGATCGGCCCCCGGCAGATTCGCGTGCAGGGCACGATCGGCGGGAACGTGTGCCATGCGTCCGCCGTCGCGGACGGCATCCCCGCGCTGCTGGCGCTCGATGCGAGCGTCGAACTGGCCAGCGTGCGCGGCATGCGCCGCTTGCCGTTGGCCGAATTCCTGCTGGGCAACCGCCGGACCGCGCTGGACGCCGACGAATTGCTGGTGGCGCTGCGGTTTGCGCAACCCCGCGCGCACGCGCGTACGTCGTTCATCAAGTGCACGAATCGCGACGGCGCGGCGATCGCCGTGGTGTCGGCCGCCGCGCAGTTGCGCGTGTGCGCCGCGGGGACGATCGAGGCGGCCGCCGTTGCCGTCGGCGGCGCCTCCGACGTTGCGCGCCGGATGCAGGTGCTCGAAAATGCACTGACGGGCCGGCGGCGCGACGAAC
Organism: Burkholderia sp. BCC0398; assembly: GCF_902833245.1. Classification (NCBI taxonomy): domain Bacteria; kingdom Pseudomonadati; phylum Pseudomonadota; class Betaproteobacteria; order Burkholderiales; family Burkholderiaceae; genus Burkholderia; species Burkholderia sp. BCC0398. The sequence goes on along the minus strand of NZ_CADFEM010000020.1, from coordinate 7,079 downwards.
TGGCCGACGTGCTTGCAACGTCGCCGCTGGACGAGCTGTCCCCGGCCGACGACTGCCGGGCGACCGCCCTGCATCGCCTTCATCTCGCGCGGCTGGCCATCTCGCGCGCTTTCACATGCTGCATCGAGGAGAACGCACGTGGCGCATCCGCAGCCTGACCCGCTTGCCGACGTTCGCGAAACGATCGCGGGCGGCGGCCCGGCGATTTCGCCGGAACCGGACTGGTTCGACCTCAACGGCACGCGGCGCCCCCTGCCGGCGGACCGCTCGCAGCGCCTCGTCGACCATCTGCGTGCGGACCTGCGCCAGTTCGGCACCAAGGAAGGCTGCCGCCAGGGCGATTGCGGCAGTTGCACGGTGATCGTCGACGGCGACGCACGCTATGCATGCCTGATCCCGGTCGGGCAGATCGCGGGGCGCCGTGTCGTCACCGTCGAAGGTCTTGCCGACGGCACGCGATGCGGCAGCCGCCTGCAGCAGGCGTTTCTCGCCCATCAGGCGGTGCAATGCGGTTTCTGCACGCCCGGCATGCTCACCGCGGCGGCGGCGGCCATCGACGCCGGCGAAGTCAGCGACCGCGCCGGTGCGCGGGCCGCGATCGACGGCGTGCTGTGTCGCTGCACCGGCTATCAGAAGATCGTCGACGCGGTGACCGAAGTCGGATGCGGCGCCGCCGCACGGTGCCGCACGCCCGCGCCGGCCGAAGGGCCGTCCGTCGGCGTCCCGCTCACGCGTCTCGACGGCCCCGAAAAAGTCGACGGCAGCCAGCGATTCGGCGCCGACGACTACCCGGCCGACAGCCTGTTCGTGCGCGCGGTGCGTTGCCCGCATCACCGCGCACGTTTCGCGTTCGGCGACCTCGCCGCATTCGTCGACGCGCATCCGGGCGTGCATCGCGTCCTCACCCACGCCGACGTGCCGGGCATGAATCTGCACGGCGTCGCGACGCCGTACGCGGACCAGCCGGTCCTTCCGGATACCGAGACACGCCACCATCTCGAGGCGGTCGCGCTGGTGGTCGGCGAGCGCGCCGCGCTCGCGGCGCTCGATTTCGACCGCTTTCCGGTGCGGTGGGCGCCGCTGACGCCGGTTCTCGCGATCGCCGACGCCGTGCTGGACGACAGTCCGCAGCTGCACGCCGATCGCCCCGGCAACGTGCTGATCGAGGGCGTGGTGCGCCGCGGCGACCCGGAGCGCGCGATACAGGATGCCCGTCACGTCGTCAGCGCAACGTTCCAGTCCAGTTTCGTCGAGCATGCGTACCTCGAGCCGGAAGCCGGCTGGGCGCGACGCGTGGGCAACGTGATCGAAATCCATTCGTCGACGCAGGCGCCGCATCCGCATCGCGCCGACCTCGCGCGCATTCTCGGCGTGGCGCCGGAACAGGTGCGCGTCGTGGCGACCGCGGTCGGCGGCGGCTTCGGCGGCAAGCTCGACATGACGGTCCAGCCGCTGCTCGCGATCGCGGCCTGGCATCTCGACCGGCCCGTCGCGATGGCGTTCTCGCGCGAGGAATCGATGGCCACGTCGACCAAGCGCCATCCCGGCCGCATGACGTCCAGCATCGCCGCCGATGCCGATGGGCGGCTGCGCGCGGTGACGTTCGAAGGCGACTACAACACCGGCGCGTTCGCGTCCTGGGGGACGGCCGTCGCGAATCGCGTACCGGTGCATGCGGGCGGCCCGTACGTGATTCCGCACTACGCGGCGCACACGCGCGCGATTCATACGCACGTCACGCCGGCCGGCGCTTTCCGCGGCTTCGGCGTGCCGCAGACGACGATGTCGCAGGAACAGCTGATCGACGAGCTGGCGTTCGCGGCGGGCATCGATCCACTCGAGTTCCGCGCGCTGAATGCGTTGCGCCCCGGCGATACGCTGCCGACCGGACAAGTGCTCGACGACAGCGTCGGCCTCGTCGCATGCCTCGATGCGCTGCGTCCGGCGTGGCGTGACGCGCATGCGCGGATCGCGACGCTGAATGCGGCGGCGCCCGGCCACATTCGTCATGGCGTCGGCGTCGCGGCGTTCTTTTACGGCTGCGGCAACACCGCATTGCCGAATCCGTCGACGGTCCGCTTCGGCATCCGGCGCGACGGCACGATCGTCCTGCACCAGGGTGCGGTGGATGCCGGCCAGGGCGCGAACACGGTCATTCCGCAAATCGCGGCCGACGCGCTGGGCGTACCGGTCGACCGGCTGCGATTCGTCGGCCCGGATACCGCGCTGTCGCCCGATTGCGGCCGCACGTCGGCGTCGCGGCAGACCTTCATCACCGGTCGCGCGGCCTTCCTTGCCGGCTCCGCGCTGCGCCACCGGCTGCTCGCGTTCGCCGGCGCGGCGTCCGATGCGCGGATTTCGTCCGATGCGCGCGGCATCGCCGTCGACGGCCATCCGGTGGATCTGCGGACGCTGCCCGTCGATGCGCACGGCTACGTGATCGCGGCCGAGGAGCGCTTCGATCCGCCGACCACGTCGCTCGATGCGTCGGGGCAAGGCACGCCTTATGCAACCTACGCGTTCGGCGCGCAGATGGCGGAGGTCGCGGTGGACCGCGAAAGCGGGCGCGTGCGCGTACTCAAGGTCGTGGCCGCGCACGACGTCGGCAGGATGGTCAATCCGACGCTGCTCGAAGGACAGGTCGAAGGCGCGGTCGCGCAAGGCATCGGCATGGCGCTGATGGAGAAGTACCACCCCGGCCGATACAACAATCTGCACGACTACGTGATTCCGACCGTGCACGACATGCCCGACGTGCAGTCGATCTTCGTCGAGGCGCCGACGGCCGTCGGCCCGTACGGCGCGAAAGGCATCGGCGAGCCGGCGCTCGTGCCGACGGCCGCGGCCATCCTGAACGCGATCCATCACGCGACCGGCGTACGCATCCGCGAAGCGCCGGCCACGCCGGACGTCGTGCGGCGCGCACTCGCGACCGGCAAACGCCCTTCCGCACTTCGATAGCGCCATCCCTACTTCACGAACAACAACAATGACGACAACGAGAGATGCCGACGAAGCCGCGCTGCGAATCGTGCCGCGCGCGTCGTGGTACGCCGAACTCGATTCCGCGGGCAAGCGCGCGTTCAAGGCGGCGTTCGCCGGCTGGGCGACCGATGCGTTCGACTTCATGGTGTTCAGCTTCGTGCTGGCTTCGCTGATCGACCTGTGGGGCCTCGATCGCGGCAAGGCCGGCCTGTTGAGCACCGTGACGCTGATTTTCTCGTCCGTGGGCGGCTGGATCGCGGGCATCCTCGCGGATCGATACGGACGGGTCAAGGTATTGCAGGGGACGATCCTGTGGTTCTCCGTCTGCACGCTGGCAATCGGTTTCGCGCAGAACTTCGAGCAGATCTTCGTGCTGCGCGCGCTGCAAGGGCTCGGCTTCGGCGGCGAATGGGCCGTCGGCGCCGTGCTGATCGGCGAGATCGTCGCACCCGCCCATCGCGGCAAAGCGGTCGGCCTCGTGCAGAGCGGCTGGGCCATCGGCTGGGGCGGCGCGGCGATTCTCTACAGCATCGCGTTTTCGGTCCTTCCCGAGTCGCTGGCCTGGCGCAGCCTGTTCTGGGTGGGTATCGTGCCCGCCCTGCTCGTCCTGTACGTACGCAAGCACGTACCCGAACCGGAAGTGTTCGTGCAGGCGGACGCCGCCCGCAAACAAGGCGCAGGCCAGCCGTCGGTGTGGGCGATCTTCTCGCGCGCGCACGCACGGCGCACGGTGCTGGCCGCGCTGCTCTGCACCGGCATCCAGGGCGGCTTCTATGCGATGTCGACGTGGCTGCCGGCCTTTCTCAAGATCGAGCGACACCTGTCGGTGCTCGATACGGGCGCCTATCTGTTCGTGATCATCGTCGGGTCGTTTTGCGGCTATGTCGTCGGCGCGTATCTTTCCGACTGGTGGGGACGCCGACGCAACTTCATGCTGTTCTCCGCGCTCTCCCTCGTGTCGGTGTGCGCGTACCTGACCGTCCCGCTGTCGAATGCACAGATGCTGTGGCTCGGCTTTCCGCTCGGCTTTTCGTCATGCGGCATCTTCAGCGGCGTCGGCGCGTACCTGACGGAACTGTATCCGTCGACTTTCCGCGCCAATGCGCAAAGCTTCACCTACAACTTCGGACGCGGCATCGGCGCGCTGTTCCCGAGTCTCGTCGGGATGCTGAGCCATTCGCTCGGCCTCGCGCTGGCCATCGCGATCTTTTCCGGCGCAGCCTATGGCGTGGTGCTGCTCGCCGTCCTGCTGCTGCCGGAGACGAAGGCGACGTCGCTTTGAATGCCGGACGCGGCTGCGGCCGCTAGCCGCGAACAGCCGCCGCGCGGTCGACTTCCGGTATGCTGATCCACGCGAAATCCCGGGAATCAAGGTAACCACTGCGATGGACATCGCGATCCGCATCGAAGGCCGTCACGACCTGACGGGGCAAATCTTCCGGCAACTGCGCACGGCGATCGTCGACGGGCGGCTCGAAGGCGGCGCGCGGCTGCCGTCGACGCGCGACCTCGCGAAACAGCTCGGCGTGTCGCGCAAGACGACGCTCGACGCGTTCGAGCGCCTCGTCGCCGAGGGCTACCTGACGACGCGCGCGGGCGACGGCACGTTCGTCGCCCGCGGCTTGGCGCGCGTGCCGCATGCCGCGGCGACGTCGGCGCCGTCGATCGTCGACGAGATGCCGCGCATCGACGCGGTCGATGCACGCGCGCTGTGGAACGACCTGCCCGACGCGCTCGCGATGCCCGCGCCGCAGGACGCGCCCGGCTTCGACTTTCGCGGCGGCGTGACCGACAAGACGCTGTTCCCGTTCGACGCCTGGCGGCGCTGCCTGCATCACGCGCTGCGCCAGCAGGCGCGCGGGCCCGGCCAGTACCACGACCCGGCCGGCGATCCGCAGTTGCGCGGCGCGATCGCGCGCTACGTCGGATTCAGCCGCGCGGTCGCCTGCAGCTGGGACGACGTGCTCGTCACGCAAGGCGCGCAACAGGCGCTCGACCTGCTCGCGCGCGTCGTCGTGCGGCCGGGCGACGTCGTCGCGGTCGAGGATCCCGGCTATCCGCCCGCGCGCGCCGCGTTCGCGTCGCTCGGCGCGACGGTGATCGGCGTGCCGGTCGACGCGCAGGGCCTCGTCACGGAACGGCTGCCCGACGACGCACGGCTCGTCTACGTGACGCCGTCGCATCAGTTCCCGCTCGGCATGCCGATGACGCTCGATCGCCGCGTCGCGCTGCTCGAATGGGCGCAGCGCCGCCGCGCGGTGATCATCGAGGACGACTACGACGGCGAATTCCGCTTCGAAGGCCGGCCGGTCGAATCGCTGAAGAGCCTCGACCGCACGGGCCTCGTCGCGTACGTCGGCACGTTCTCGAAGACCATCTTTCCCGAGCTGCGGATCGGCTACGCGATTCCGCCGCGCGCGCTGCGCGGCGCGCTGGCCAAGGCGAAGCAGATCGTCGACTGGCACACGTGCACGCTGACGCAGGCGGCGCTCGCGCGCTTCATGCTCGAAGGCGATTTCGCGCGGCACCTGAAGCGCGTGCAGAAGCACTACGACGCGCGTCGCAAGATGCTGATCGCGCACCTGCGCGGCGAACTCGCGCCGTGGTTCGACGCGATCGTGCCGACCGCCGGCATCCATCTCGCCGCGCACCTGAAACCGGGGCTCGACGAAGCGGCGCTGGTCCGCGCGGCGCGCGCGCAGGACATCGGCCTGTACGGGATCTCGGCGTTTCACGTGGGCGGGCCGGTGCGCCCGGGGCTGCTGTTCGGCTATGGCGGGATCGACGCGCTGCGCATCGACACGGCGCTCGCGAAGCTGGCCGGCTTGCTCGATGCCGGCATCGCGGGCGGCCCGCCACTGGTTACCTGAATTTCCGTGGAATTGGGTATTCAAGCAGGCCAGTACGGCTCTTAAAGTGGGTCCTGTCGCGCCACTCCGGCGCACCCAACCGAAAAGGACCTGCCATGCAACCGCGCCTGAACTTCTATGCCGCCAGCCCGAATGCGATCAAGGTGATGCGCAACGCCGAGGAATTCCTCGCGAAAAGCTCGATCGAGAAGCCGCTCGCCGAACTCGTCCGCCTGCGCGCGTCGCAGATCAACGGCTGCGCGTTCTGCGTCGACATGCACACGACCGACGCGCGCAAGGGCGGCGAAACCGACCGCCGTCTCGCGACCGTCGTCACGTGGCGCGAAACGCCGTTCTTCACCGAGCGCGAACGCGCTGCACTGGAATGGACCGAGGCGCTGACGCTGGTGGCCAGCAACCACGTGCCCGACGCCGTCTGGGAAGCCGTGAAGCCGCACTTCACCGACGAGGAGCTGTTCGACCTGTCGATGCTGATCGCGACGATCAACGCGTGGAACCGCTTCGCGATCGCGTTCCGCAAGATGCCCGAGTAAGGCGCCGACGATGATCCGTTCCCCGCTCCATCGCGTCGCGCTGTGCGCCGGGCTCGTGCTCGCCGCGGCGCTGCCGGCCGCCGCTCACGCGCACGACGCCGACGACACCGTGCACGCGATCATGCAGCAGGCCGTGCCCGAAGCGCCCGGCAAGCTCGCTGTCGTCGCGACGGTCGACTATGCGCCCGGTCAGGTGTCCGAACCGCACCGGCATCTCGGCTCGGTGTTCGCCGTCGTGTCGAAAGGCGAAGTGCTGTCGCAGGTGAACGACGGCCCGCTGCGCCGCTATCGCGCCGGCGAAGGCTGGTACGAACCGCCCGGCTCGCGCCATCAGGTGTCGCGCAACGCGAGCGCGACCGAGCCCGCGCAACTCGTCGTGTTCGGGCTGACGGGCGAGCATCAGCCGCTGAAGTCGCCGATCGATCAGTGATGCCGGAACGGGCGCGGGCGCGACAGGGCCCGCGCCCGTGTGCCGCGCGCTCGCCCGCCGGTTTTCCGCCTGCGTTCGCTGTCCGGCTGTTTTCCGCCTGTTTTCCCGCCCTTTCTCGTTAGCCGCTTCCTACATTCCGGCGCGGGTGCCCTGCCCGCCGTCGCGTCGCCCCCGTTACTATCTTCACGTCCCGATAATCGGGGCTTTGGCCAGCCAGGCCCGGCATGATTCTCGCCCCCAGTCGCAGTCATGATCCGGGGG
>NZ_CADFEM010000019.1:0-140467 GCF_902833245.1 Burkholderia sp. BCC0398 | reverse complement strand
GCGAAAGTGAGTCGGGCATTCTTATGGGTGTTCATCCGGCTGGGTTCCTGGAAGGTTGGGTGTTTGGCGACTTCCAGTCTCCCAGACTCAGTCCGGATGAACCATCGATACAACCTATTGAAGCTTCACAGCTAGGAAGCCCGAGCCAACTTATTAGGAACGGTACGCGCAGATCTCATCATGGCCTGAACGCCAAAAGCGTTCGACTCGCGAGAGGCCGGATACATTTACGCAAACTGACATGCGTCGGATTGACAACGCTCGCCTTGCAAAGCCGGGGCGGACCATACATTTTTGACAGCACATCCTGCAGCATGGCCTTGTCCAGCGACAGATCGGCCACGAGCCGCTTGAGCTTCGCGTTCTCTTCCTCAAGCTGCTTCAGCCGGCGCAGCTCTGAGGGCGATAGCCCGCCGTACTTCGTCCGCCAGTTGTAAAACGTCGCGTCGCTGATCCCCATCTTGCGGCAGACCTCCGCGACAGGCGTGCCCAGCTCGGCCTGCTTCAACGCATATGCGATCTGCTCTTCGGTGAACTTGCTCTTCTTCACGGCATGACCTCCTGGTCTCGATGACAACGTCATGCCGGAATCTTCAACTTCCAAATGGGACAGTTTTGTGGGCTAGGGTCATTTAAACCAACTCCTGGAAAGCGGCAGGAGCATCCGCGGTTGCCCGATGTTTCGCCGCAAACTCTGACGGCGCAGGGTAGTTCAGTGCGCTGTGCGGCCTTTGCTCGTTGTAGTCCTGACGCCATGCCGCGATGACAGCCCGAGCGTGCGCGAGTGTCGTGAACCAGTGCTCGTTAAGGCATTCGTCGCGGAACTTGCCGTTGAACGATTCGATGTACGCATTCTGCGTTGGCTTGCCCGCCTGAATCAACTTCAGCGTGACGCCGTTCGCATACGCCCACTGGTCAAGCGCCCGGCTCGTAAATTCGGGGCCCTGGTATGTTCGCACCGCCTTGGGATACCTGACGGCGCAGGAAGCACATCGGGACATCAGTCATTACCTGATGCACCGGTACAACTGGATACGGCCGCATCAGTTCAATGACGGACTGGCACCGGCTGTCGCGGAAGAAAAACTTAACGCAGTGTCCGGAATGAGTTGACCACTACACTTCTCGACGCGACAGAAACATTGCGCCCTGACCTAGCGATACCCGCACACACTTGAACCACAGCCTCGTAGCCCCGACCCCGCCCGCGACCGGAATCCGCGGCAACAAAAACGGATCGTCGTTCGCACCGGCGCATCCGCGCCGGGTCGTCGTCGCGTTGCCGTAACCGGCAGCGATGACCTCATCGCGCACGCGCGCATCGAGATCGCCGTACGGATAGCAGAACGATTCGACGCATTGGCCGCTCAGCATTTCGAGTTGCCGCTTCGATTCGGTCAATTGAAATGCCGAGACAGGTGTCGGCACATACGACAGCGCAACGTGATCGAGCGTATGCGAGCCGATTTCATGGCCGTGATCGCGCCACGCGAGCATGTCCTCACAGGTCATCAGCGGTGAGCGCTTGGTCGGCGCGCCAGCATCCCAGTCGTTCGCGCCGCCGAACCGGCCGGCGACGAAGTAGCAGGTCGCGGTGAACCCGAGCGCGTCGAGCACGGGCATCGCATGCGTGAGCACGTTGCGAAAGCCGTCGTCGAACGAAATGCCGAAGACCTTGCCCTGCTGCTCTCCGCGCAGGTATGGCTGTAGTTCGCGCACGCTCAGGCCACGGTAGCCGAGCCGCTTGAACAGCGCCATCTGGCGGCGGAATGCGTCGGGCGCGACGCTCAGGCTGCGCAGCCGGTCGGTCGTCGGCGGTAGTTGGCGGATCTGGTGATACGTCAGGATCGGATAACGTGGGGTGAGCGCAAGCATCGGCGGATCGCAGGAAGGCGGGATTACGCAGCCTCGCGGAAAATCCGCATGGTCTTGAAGTCTCCGACCTCAGTAAAATCGGCAGTGGCGGCCCACCGCGCGGTGATCGGTGCGGCATTCCAGTAGGCCAGCGGCTCCTTGTGGTGCAGGTCCCGGTACTTATTCACTGCCATTTTGTAGATATCAATGAAGTCACCCAGCGGTAGGGGTTGTGCCGAATCGATTCGTGATAAACGGACAAGGTCGCGTCGACGAACGCGTCAAACGAGAATTCGCGCTTGCCTTTCAGCCGCGCGCTGCGCCCCATCGCACGGACGCAGCCGGGTTCCTGCACGATCGCGCGCAGGATCGCTTCGATCGCCGCGGGCTCGCGCGGCGGGACGACCCAGCCGTCCACGCCCGGTTCGACGTTCTCGGGCAGCCCGCCCACGCGCGTCACGATCGCGGGGCAGCCGAGCGACATCGCTTCGCGGCACGCATACGACAGGCTCTCGTGGTACGACAGCACGAACGACACGTCGATGATCGAGAACGGCGCCCGCACATCGTCGAGGCGCCCGGTGAACGCGGTGCGCGACGCCATGCCGTGCCGCGCGAGTTGCGCGCGCTGCTCGCCGGACGGCTCCGCGCCGACCAGCAGCACGCGAAACCGCTCGCGCTCGGCTTCGGGCAGGCGGCCGAGCGCGGCGATCAGGTCCATCCAGCCTTTTTCGGGCGCTGTGCCGGCGCTGCTGCCCAGCACGATCGCATCCGCGCCGGACGCGCCGAACAGCGCGATCTTGCGGCGGCGGATTTCGTCGGCCGCGAGTCGTTCGGCAGCGGGCCGGCGCACGCCGTGCTTGACGACCGTGACGTTGCCGTACGGCGAGCGCAGCGCGAGCATGCTGGCGACGTAGTCGCTGACCGCGATCGTGTGGTCGGTGGCCAGCCGGGCACGCAGCAGGTTGCCCAAGCTGTCGGCGCGATAGGTGTTGTGCTTGGTCAGCACGACCGCCGGCCGATACCGGCAGCCGAGCAGCGCCAGCATCACCTGCCGGTGATCGGCGGACCCGTTCACGTGGATCACGTCGAAGCGCTCGGCGGCGATCCGCTGGCGCAGCCTGAGAATCTCCCGGCACAGCCGGTTCCAGCGCGGCTTGAATTCCATGTCGAAGATCGCCACGTCGGGACTGTCCTTCAGCAGTCGCGACAGGCGGCTGCCTTCTGGCGACGCCACGGTCACGCGGTGATGGCGGCTCATCGCGACGGCGAGATCGCGGACATAGGTGTCCTGGCCGCCGCCGTAATCGCCGTGGAAGTTGGTGTACAGAATGTTCATCATGCGTAGCACCTATTCACCAGTGCACATTACAGGACCCAAGATTCAGACAATGAATGATTCACCATCAAACTTGTCAATAACGCCATTTGCGCGCTACCAATTCACCATGGGAACGACGCGAGACGTGACAGATACGTGAAGCGGGGCCGTCTCGGAGTCTGATACCCGTTACAAAAACTTTGCGTGTCCAAAAGCAAATGCTATTTGCGTTTGGACACCCCAGCTGCCGTGGCACAGAAATACCCTGCTACACATCAATGGTGGATACATGGATTCGCTTAAGGCACGTGGCCCGCCTCTACCATTCGGCTTACGGCGGGCCGCACCACACTTTTCAGCTCAGGGGTTGCGCGGATAAATGTCCGTAAGCTTGACATTCCATGTCGAATCGGTCGCCATCAATGCCTGGCTCAAACTTCCGTGCACCGGGGCCAACTGGAGATCGAAATTCGCCAGGCTGAACACGGGCGTCGCCGGAACGAGATCGGTTGCCCTCCCTGTCGTCGTGTCGAGCTTTACGGCAAGGATGCGCACCTTGTCGTCCGCGGCCGGTAACGGCATCAGTCGGGGTACGCGATCCGAGAGCGAGGATGTCGTGCCCACCGCAGTCCACTGCGGCGCCGCATCGGCAGGATCGTCGTTGAGCTGATACAGGAGATAGGTCAGCTCTCCGTTCAGCTCGATGGGAACACCCCAGTATTTATTCTTATCGTCAGCATAGAGATAGCCGAGAATCACCGGGTAGCCATCGAGCGTGGGCCAGTCGCCCGACAGCGGCACATTGAACGACTGCGATGCGCTGAATCCACTTATCTCGCGCAGGGGGCTGCTGCCTACCAGTGTGGCCGTACCATCCGTTCCGACATTGGAAAAAAGAAGATTATCGAGAGAAAGAATCCCGGCGTCACTGGAGACGCTCCCGGTAATCGCCCCTCCCCTGACGACTGCATTGATATCGCTGATATGCGGCTTGGACGCGATGGCGGCAATATATTTGCTTGTGAAATCGCGGTACTTCGGCGAAAAATCGATCGCCTGATACTGTGACTGTGTTGCGCCAGATATGAACGATCGAGACGGAAAGTAGACCGACAGGCCAGACGCGTTGCTGTAATTCGCACTGGTGTTGCTATATACCACCGCCTGACTGATCGCATTGGCCAGCGCAACGGAACCCTGAACCTTGTCCGCGATGTTCCGGGAGAATTGTTTCAGATCGACCAGATCGAGGGACGGGTTACTGTCGGTGCCGCTACCATTGCCGCCAAAGCCCAGTGAGGTCGCCCGCATCCAGGCGACCCGGGCCCAACTGTCATCCGAACCGGAAATCGCCGAGAGCACGGTTCCCGTCCATGATTCGAGGGTAGTCTGAACGTTAGCGATCTTGCTCAGATCGATCAACGAGAGCGTACTGAATTCCCGCTCGCCGTCCTGTTTCTCGATGTACGAATCGGCAACCGACTTCCCAAACGTACGTGCGTCTTGCGTCGCGGAGGCCACGACAGTAGTCCAGTTCCAGCCGCTGCCGGGTTCGAGTTCCTGCGACGCCAAGAGATAGTCGGCATATGGGCTCAGCGCGCTCGCGACTTCAACCGTCGCCATCAGGCATGCGTCGAAGCCGATCAGATCAAAGCGAATATTCGCCGCTTTCTCGCCGTCCGCAATCGCCTTCGACAAATTCGGCAATGTCATCTGCGACTTGTTGAAATTCTCATCGCCACCATATCCCGTCCAGCCGCCCCCGTGATCCCACAACAGCAGCTTGTAATTGCCGGCCGGGTACTTGCTTTTCGTCCATGCAATGAAGTCGGACAGGGTTGACGGCGCCCCCATATCGACCTTGCCCAGATCCGCGACCTGCTGAAGCTTACCGTTGGCAATGACATGGCGCTTTACATTGATCCAGTTCGGCACGAGGCGGGTGGGGTCGTTGACGACATTCGCACCACCGGTTTCGATCACGATATTGGCATTGGGCGGCAGGGTTGCCTTCAACATCTCTTCGAGGTTCTTCGTAGCATTTCGACCCGCCTCGTCGTTTCCACCACCACTCTCAAGATCGGAGCCGAGCATATAAACCATCACGGTGGTAGCGGCTTGCGGCTGGGGCTTGGGTTGGGGCGACGCTGTATCGTCGCCACCGCACGATGCCAGAAACACGACAAGCGAGAATGCCGTCACTTTCATTGATAACGATTTCACGATATCTACTCCATTTTTTAACAATGAATTCGAACTCCAAATTGGAGAACGACATTTTTATTCAGTGATATTTTGCCGCGCGACCGGTTCATTATTAATAAACTGGACACGTGTTCAGATAGCTCGGTCAATATTCGTAATGATCGAGCCAATCCCGGAAATATTTCGCCTGCGAATGCGTTCGGCAAATGCGAACGATCGATGTCCCCGCCTGTTACTGGACGACCTGAATCGGTACGGCGATATCCTGGTTGCGCATCGACGCCGCGGCCGCACGCGGACTCGTATTGATCATCACGTAGCCGAGCACGCCCGGTGTCGCGTTCGGCCGCACCGTGACGGTGACACGTCCATTGCCGCTGTTGACGCTGCCTTTCTCGACCGACGCCACCAGCCAGTCAGGCAAATTGGTGACTTGCCAAGCCAGCCTGATCGGCGTGGAGTAATCGCCCGCGGAAATCTGCAGCTCCGTGGATTCCCCCGCCTTCAGGCGTATCGCGTTATTACGTCCGGCAGGGACTGGTCGGGTCGTGCCGTCGTCGTTCAGAACCTTTACACCGAATGCCGGAGTGGAATAGCTGACGGTGTAAGGCTTGGCCAGCTTGTAGTCGTACAGATAAGTTCTCGATATCAGGTCATTGTCGGCCCTCAGACCGAAGTTGCCTTCGAATTTCGAAACCTTGATCTGCACGCTCTCTTCGACGGCGGGATCTCCCTCGGGCACGCTGAACAATACCCAGGCAACCGTCCCGGCCGTGCCGACGGTAGTGGGATCGGTTTTCCAGATATCACTGGCCGATGTCGCATGGGAAGAAATAAATTCCGCGATGCCATGTTCGGAAGACGAAATCAGATTTTGTGCAGAATAAGTATACGAAGTCGCAATTTCGCCGCTTACCGACGCAGTTATACCCTTGTCTCCAAAAGAAAGAGATCCGCCCATTTTTTGCGTCACCGTGGTGTTTCTCTCGACGGTTTTGGGCATGTAATTATCGACATTCCCCGGGATCACCACACCGCCCCTGATGACCGACAAGGAAAATGCCATATCATGGAGGTTGTTGTAATAACCGCAGTAGTCGCCCTTTACGCACGCATCCTTGCGCGTCGGATGCGTCTTATTGATGCGTGGTTGCGGCGTCGTTTCCCAGTTCGCCTTCACGAGGTAATAGTCGTTCTGCGTGCTTGAATTCAGGCGATACAACGAAAACTGGAGTTTCGCGCTGCCGGCTTTTTGGTCGGACTGCCACCAATTGTCTGTGTACGACTCTAGGCTGACTTCCTGCGAGCTGTTGCCGAGCAGGGTCCATGCGGAAGGGTCGGGATTGGCATTGCCGGCGATGCCCGCCGGAGAGTCCACCGTCGCGCGCACCATAGCCGACTGCACTGCGGATTTTGTCAGACGCTGCCGCGCCTGGCTCGCCCGAACCGGGTCCAGGCAGCGATCGATGCCGTTCCCGTCCGTGGTGCCGTCCTGTATCTGGCACTCTACCGGCGCGCCGTCGACGGCGGATTTCGCCAGGATGAAGCCCGACGACTGCTCGCTCTTCGTGGCGACAGGGATCGATGAAGCTACCGGTACCGTGCTGATGATGCCATCTGTGCCGCTTGGCTCCATTGCGGCGACGCCGCTATCGACCTTGAAGACCGGCATATCGTCGGTCGGTCCCCAGATGTCGACATCGCCGTCGGCCACGATTGCATAGCCGGCATCGTAATGCGCAGCTATTGAGCATTTGTCGACATTCCCTGGCTGTACCCTGTATACCGGATATCCGTCGACGCTCGGAACGTGAGCGGTACTGCTGCAGGTCGGGAATGCTGAAGCCTGCACATTCGGAGAAGCATCCCCGCCGCAGCCGGCCAATGCCGCACTGGTCAACAGCCCCACACCTAAAACCCGCGTACAGAGGATCGTTGACCTCTCATTTTTCATTGTCGAAATTCTCTCCATTTTTCGATGCGCTATTCGCATAGCTTCCCCGTCGGTGATTGGCCGCTCGCCGACTCGCCATCGACTTGCGACGCAAGCGGCGTATGCAGTATCGATTCGGTTGCGGGATGTGGAGTAGTCGCCACATCGTTGGAGCGGACGATACCGCGGAGGAATATGCAAGTGGGGGTCAGGCCTTTGAAAGACTGTCGCTAAGGTTTGCCGGGCTCGATAAAATCTTCGTCCGAGAACAGGGCTGGCGACGGGATGCCGAGATCCAGGGCGAACTGGGGTCGCACTCGGTGCTCCAAGGAGCCGACCATCAACTGCGAGCTCAAGTTAGCGGCGGATGTTGCCGTTAACCCGGAAGAAGAGAAATCTCGCCCGTAAACAGTCCGGCGCTCCGGGTAGATAAAGCCATCGGACTCTCTCGCCAATCGATTGCGAAATTTACATGCCACAAGCAATTGAACGATCACGCTCCAGTGACATTTCCGGAATGCGGATCCTGATCATTGACGATAATCCTGACGATCGACTGCTGCTGGCGGAGTACTTCGGCGGCATCGGTTGCCGCATTTTTGTCGCATGCGACGGCCAGGACGGCTTTCGCAAGGCGCTGGCCATTATTCCCGACCTGATCCTGATGGATGTAGGCATGCCGGTATGCGACGGCCTGACTACCACACGCCTTTTACGATCTGTTCCAGATACGCGCGCGATCCCGATTTGCTTCCTGACGGCGGCCGGCCAACCCGCCGAGCGCGTACAAGGGCTACGGTTAGGTGCCATCGACTACGTGTCCAAACCCTTCGATCTGAAGGAGGTTCACCTGCGCCTCAGCATCCATGCGCGTGCAGGTCGTTACGCATGCGGCAAAAACACTGCCGCGTGTCCGGGCGATACGCTGGATACGCGCTTGTTTCGAGATGCCCGCTACCATCTACTTGCCCGTCTTCACGAGGCATCTCCCGTTCCGTCTCTCGCGCGTACGTTGAGCACGAATACTTTGCGGTTGAACCTGGTCTTCAAACGATGCACCGGCATGACGGTCTCGCAGTTCCTGTTCGAAGCGCGCATGCAATATGCGACAAGCCTGCTTACACAAACGACTATCGACATCCAGACGATCGCCGAGGCAGTGGGATATGGAACCCGGCAGAATTTCTCGACGGCGTACCGAAAACGATTCGGCGCTTCCCCAAACGAGTCACGGATAAAGCAATTCGATGTATGACGCAGTGCAATACTTTGCGAATCGGTCTGTTTTGTTTGGTGCCGGATATTATTTTCGCCCGCCGCCGACGGCTGCTGGCTTCCGAGATATCCTCCCTGCGGTACATTGCTCCGCCGACGCGATGGTGACATTGCGGCACAACGAATGATCATTATTATCGGCAACACAATATGCATCCGTCCGATCTCTCCGCACGCAGCACATCGAGCAGCTGATTTATGACCCGCGTCCTTGTTGTCGATGACCACCTCGACGATCGTAGCCTGCTCGCCGAATTCCTCCGACAACAGGACTTTCGCGTATTCATGGCGAGCGACGGCCTAGACGGGGTGAACAAGGCACGTGCCGTCCGGCCGGACCTGATTCTGATGGACATCAAGATGCCGGGTTGCGACGGGCTCACTGCGTGCCGCAGACTGAAAGCGGATCCGACCACTTCAGACGTACCGTTGATTTTCCTGACCGCATCAAGCCAACCCGAGGAACGCGTTGCCGGCCTCGAGGCCGGTGCGATCGACTACATCACCAAGCCGTTCCATTTCGACGAGGTAAAGCTGCGCGTTGCCATGCACTTGAGATTGAATGGCATTGCGACCGAATCGGAACCGACAGCAGGCGTCCAGCCGCTTAATCAGGATGCTACGAATATCGACCTCGCGCTCTTCCGTCAAGTTAAGGCCATCGTGCTCGCCAACTTCGCCGACGAACCCGACGTCGAAGCACTTGCCGCTCGGACCGGTACTTCACCACGTCGGCTATCGCAAGCGCTCAAACGTTGCATCGGGCTCACAATATTCGACTACATTCGAGAAGAACGACTCAACGAGTCGAGGCGTCTGCTGCTCGAGAGCAACAGCGACATCGTGACCATCGCGCGTAGAGTCGGCTATACGAACGGTGCGAACTTCGCGACCGCGTTCAAGACACGTTTTGGCGTCTCCCCGAGTATGCTTCGCCGCGCGGGCAGCCACGCGAATGAAGCGCTGACCAATCCATGATCGGCCGACGCACGCATGCGGGGAGCCAGCTGGCACTGGCGTGGTTGCTGATGTTTTTCGCATTGACCGCGTTTTCGGCTGACCTTCGATGGCCGCAGGCAATCGACGTCGCATCAGGTCCCGGGTACCGATCGCTGGCGAACGACGTCATGCTGTTCGACGATCGCACGGCAAACCTCGCAGCTGACGCCGTCTTGCACAGCGACGGCTGGCAGCGTGCGACCGCGCGCACGCTATCACGAGGTTTCACGTCGTCGACCATCTGGATTGCAGGCACACTCGCAAATCAAGGCGCGCAAACTACCACGCGATGGATCTCGGTCGATCCAGTACGTCTCGAAGACGTCGCTTTCTACGTGGTCGATCAAGATGGTAATGCGGCCAAGGTGCGCTACCGTTCCGGAATTGGAGCGCCGATCGCGAACCGGCCGCTCGAAACCGTCAGTACCGCGTTTCCGGTCACGCTGACACCTGGCCAGCAAATGCGGTATCTGATCCGCGTGCGAAGCCGTTCATCGTTGACGCTGACCTTGCATCTCTGGCACCCGAGGAACTTCCACGTGGAAGCCCAGCGCAGCATCACCGCGCATATGCTGCTGACAGGCGCCATGCTCGCGATGGCCGTCTTCTCGGCAGTGCTCGCAGCTGTGTGGCGCGACCGTGTCTTCGTGATACTGACGGCAACCGTGGTGTCCGAAGTCATCTACGAATTAGCCTTCGAAGGCTATCTTTACGCGCTGCTTCTTCATCAGGGTGGCGACTGGCTCGTGCGCCTGCCGAGCATCGCGGGCAACATCAGTGTCGCTCTGTTCTCGGCGCTGCTGTATTCGTTCATTGGACTCGATAAATTCGGTGCATGGCGCTGGTCTTACAAGATCATGATTGCGGCGCTTGTCGCCGCCGCCGCCTGGACCGCGTTCGGGGACTATCGCACAAGCGCAGCGGTCGCCATCCAGGGCACACTCCTCTGCAATCTGGTGTGGATAGCATCCGTGGCTCATGCGTACCGGCGCAAGGTGGCGAACGCGCGCCTTATTCTGATAGCGTTTCTTCCCGACTGTGCGACGCTCTTCATTCGCCTCGGTGTGCTATCCGGATTCATTTCCACCAGTTTTAGCGCAGGCACCGCACAGATCTGGGACAGTATCGGCGTGCTGGTTTTGCTATCGATGATCGTCGGCGGCAGGTCGCGTCAGTTACTGCTTGAGCAACGACAAGTGCAGCGGCTGCTTTGGGCTGAACGCGAGGCCACTCAGGAGCGACTCGAGAATGCGGTCGCTACACGTACCCGCGAGCTTCGTAGCGCACTTGAGCAGGCCGACGGTGCGATACGGGCAAAGAGCGACTTCCTCGCCCGAATCAGCCACGACCTCAGGACGCCGCTCACATCGATTATCGGCTTCGCCGATCTCATCCAAGCGGATGGTCGCGAGGATGCGGAACGCGGTCGAGTCATCCGCCGCAGCGCCAACCACATGCTCGGTATGGTCAACGACCTGATCGACTATGCTAGGGGGCGCGAAGCGGACACGCTGTCACCCCAACCTGTATACACCTACGCTCTACTGGACGCCGTCTCACAGCATGGCGATGCACTCGCGAATCGCAGCGCTAACGAGTTTTCTCTAAACGTCGTCGGAGATCTACCGCCAGTCATCGAACTTGATGAACAGCGTATGCACCAGGTGCTTGGCAACCTTCTGGACAATGCAGCCAAGTTCACGAACCACGGCAGTATCCGGTTGACCGTCAGCGCGGATCCTGTCGACAGCACGCAGCGGCGCTGGAATCTGCGCTTCTCCATATCCGACAGCGGGTGTGGCATTGCTGTCGTCGATCACGAGCGCGTTTTCGAGCCGTTCGTGCGCGTAGGGGAACACAACCATCGGCCAGGTATCGGCCTGGGGCTTTCTATTGTCAAGCTATGGACCGACCGGATGGGGGCGACCTTGACATTCGACAGTACCCCAGGAATCGGAACGAAGGTTGTCATCGCGCTTACGGTCGATGAGGTGGACGAAGCGGGAGTCGACAGTCTGCGCATGCATGAATCGGCCGATGCGCTCCCGCTCATAGACGGAGGTGGAAAACTCGTCCTTTTGGCCGAAGATACAGCCGAGATCCGAGAGTTGTTGCGCGGAGATTTGCTCAGCCTCGGGTTCGAGGTTGAAGCCTACGATAATGGCGCGTCAGCGGTCCGGAGACTGATCGCGAAGGATTGCCCGATTCCGGCACTCATCCTAACCGATCGACTCATGCCAGAGGCATCCGGGCATGACGTGTTGGCCGCTGCACGAAGCTGCCATCCACATGTCCCAGTCGTTCTCGTTTCCGCTGTGCCGTTCAGCCAGGCAGCACGGCCGGATGCGAGTGAATGTTTCGACGCTCAGCTTCTCAAGCCAATCAGTCTTGCCGATTTGCGTAACGCAATCGCTACGCTGCTGAAGATACAACGTGAACATCGATCGGCGCAGCCGGCATCGCAAGATCCACCGTGTCTCGAACCACCCGCCGCGGTATTGCTCGACGAAGCACGCGTGCTGATCGAACTGGGCGCGATATCCGATTTGCTTGACTGGGCGGAAAAGATTGCTCAGGCGGCACCGCGGCATGCACCCTTTGCAGCTAAAGTCAGTCAATTGGCAAGAAGAGGTGAGTTGCGGGAACTCCAGTCAATGCTTGACTTTCCCTGAAGCGCCAATGCACCAACGTCAATCTGACGCGCTGGTACAAAAGAGTGGTTAGGTTCGAATGTAAGCGATCGATAAACGACACACCTCGGTCATCAAACGTGTAAGAACGCTCTGATACCCGGCTACGCAGTGCCATGCGCTCGGCATCAACGCGTCGGGCTCGCCCTCGGTGTGCATACAGACAAGACCGCGACACGTCGAATACCGCGCAGATCAGCTCGACCGATTCGCTTGCGCCAATCTGATCAATTACTTCGTACGTTCGATGCCTTCCGACATCAAGAGCGCGGTAGCCATTTTTTCAAATGGCCTTCTCACGCTCGAGGCGTTCGATACGCGCCTCGAGTTCCTGTATACGCTGTTGATCCGGCGTGATTGCCTTGCCCAGCGGCGTGACGCCCTGGCGCTCCATCTGAAGCTGCTTCACCCGGCGGCGCAGCACCGTCTCGCCGACGCCGACCGAGCGGCTTGCTTCCATATGACTATAACCCTGATCGAGCACCAGACAGGCGGGTTGCTGTTTGAACTCCGGGGAAAACGTACGTCGTTGCTTGCTCATCTGACACCTCTTCATGGCGACCACTCTTGCCTAAATCAGTGTCCGGATTCATTAGACCACTACACTATTGTTCGGCCAGCTGCTTGAGCTCTTCGCCTTTGGCGAAGAAATCTTGCTGTCCGGGAAGCGGCGCCGGCGGCCGGCGCACTGCGCGCGGCCGCGGATGGCCGGACCCTTCAGCGTCCGTGCGATCGCCTGCAGCTGCGCCCACACACGGTCCGCCTCGTCGGCCGACATGGTGTCGGCCGCGACTTCGAGTGCACTGACGAGCGATTCCAGTTGCGCGGGCGCCGAGGCCAGCATCGCACGCACTTCCGTGCGTGCCTGGCCTTCCCGGTAGACCGAGAGCCAGCTCGCGAGTGCTTCGCGTTCGTCGGGAGTTAGTACGGCGAGCAGCTCATGCGGTGCAGGCTCGTCGGCGCGAAACGTGCCGAGCACGTGTTCGCGCCGACGTCCCCTTGCACGCGGTTGCTTGGGAGGCTCGACGCGCAGCACCTTGATGAGGTTTCCCTGTTCTCGAATGAGCATCGACTCGTCTCAGATTTCACACGATCACACCGAAGCATAGCGCAACCGCGTGTCGCGAACGACCGCGACACGCGGCACAAGCTTGTCCAGTCTTGCGGCCAGGGCCGCAAAAAATGGCGCTCGCCGCGCGGCGAGCCGGTGCTGTCTAAACTTTGCGCATGCCGCCAGTCCCCTAAGCTCGTCGCCCCAAACGCGACCGTAGCCCATCGTCGTTCGCATTCAAGGGTGCGCTTCGCCGGCCGCGGCACCCGTTCGGTGCTCGCCCTTCGGGCTGCGCTCCGCATGCGGCTTTGCGACCGCCCTTGAACACGCCCGCCGGCAGGCTCCTCTAGTCGTGGGACGACGAACTCAGGGGACTGGCGGCAGCGGGTCTGCCGAAGTCAAGCCGTCACCGGCCCGAACCCCTACGAGGGGAGCGCCGAATCTTGGGGCCCGGGCGGCCAGCAATGCAAACCACTCTCGAACGGAGGTCACGATGAAATCGACTCGGCTTAATAATTAAATAGTAATCCTTAGATGTTCAGCGTAATTACCGACGAATTCCTGATTGACTCGCATCGAAGCTGAATCTTAAACGGAGAGAACCATGAAACTCGCAACAAAGTTTGGCAGCAACGCCCCGATCCGTCGCTCGAACACGCCGCTCGCCGATGAGCAGATTCGTGAGGTCGCGCCGTCGATCTTCGCCGCCGACAAGCACGACTCGCGGTCGGACCGCTACACGTACATCCCGACCATTGAGCTCCTCACGAAGCTGCGCGCTGAAGGGTTCCAGCCCTTCATGGTTTGCCAGACCCGCGTGCGCGTAGACGCGAAGCGCGAGCATACGAAGCACATGCTCCGGCTCCGTCACGCGTCGCAGGTCGCGTCGCCGGAAACCCCGGAAATCATCCTCCTCAACAGCCACGATGGGTCGAGCAGCTACCAGATGCTGGCCGGCTACTTCCGATTCGTCTGCCAGAACGGTCTCGTATTCGGCGACACGACGCACGACATCCGCGTGCCGCACAAGGGCGACGTCGTCGACCACGTCGTCGACGGCGCGCACGAGGTGCTCGACGGGTTCGACCTGATCCGTGAATGCAAGAGCGAGATGGAAGCCGTGCAGCTCGATGAAGGGGAGCAACAGGTGTTTGCGCGGTCGGTGCTGGCGCTCCGGTACGACGTGACCGAAGCGCCCGCGCCGATCACCGAGGATCAGCTGCTTCGCGCGCGTCGTACCGAAGACAACCGCCCCGACCTCTGGACCACGTTCCAGCGCGTGCAGGAGAACGTGATCAAGGGCGGACTGCGTGGTCGCTCGGCCACTGGCCGCCGGATGTCGACACGCGGTGTGGCCGGCATCGATCAGGATCTCCGCCTGAATCGCGCCATGTGGGTGCTCGCAGAAGAGATGCGCAAGCTGAAGGCCTAACTCTAACGCGCCGGCGGCCGCCGCCGGCGCCCTCGCCTCACGTTGTCCGGTACACCATCATTCGAGGTTCAACATGATCCATCAGATTGCAGATCGCCGTACCCAAATTTCCGAGTCCGCCCGCGCGCGGGGCAGCCGGGATTCCGCCACCGCGCCCGCGGTGCTGGCCGACGTGCTGACGCTTGTCGAGACCGCGCAGTTGGTGCAGACCGTGTTGCGTGAAGGCTTCCCCGCGACGTCGTTCGCGGTGCGCGTCGCGAAGAACGAACACGGCACGCAGCTGACAATCGACTGGACCGACGGCCCCCGAGACGTGCAGGTTGCGCGCCTTGTGATGCCGCTGCAGGCCACGCGTTTGGCCGACGGCGGCAGGGTTGAGCGGGTCGAACACTTCATGTTGACGTCCAGCGGGCGGCAGACGGTTCGTCTCGCTGCAGATCGGATCGCGCTCTCGCGACAGTTCAGCGATCGCGCGGTTGAGCGTGCACTCGCGCGGCTCGCGTCGCGCTACGGCGATCGGCTGGCGCCGGATGTGCGCGCCTCGATGACGGTCGATGGATATCGCGCAGGCAACCTGCAGCTGCTCGAGGTGATCGGCGTGCATCGGGCGGGCAGCGTTCGCTCGGGATCTAACGTGCAGATGGATATCGCCGCAATGCTTGCCGAGACGTCCGACGTGCATGGCTTTCCCCGTTCGGCCACGGCCGCGCGTCTGTTTGTACGGCGCGATGTCCACTGACCAGAATCCACGAGGAGCGAAACATGACAGCGATCGCAACTGCCGCAATTGAAGCCGCCCGCGCGTATGGCCTTCAGCTGCGCACCGTGCCGGATTGGAACGACGAGGATGGAGCCGAGTGGGCTCGAGCGGCCAGGGCCGGCCGCGAACAGCTTCTGACGGCCTTGGCCGCCTTGAGCGACGCAGATGCATTGCGCGTCATTCGGGGGAACCTTGGTGTCGAGCCTGACGGCGAGACCCTGTTCGAGCTCGTGGCGGTTCACGAGGTGCAGGCGTGGCGGGAGCGTCCCGACAGTTCCCGATGAGCTGCCGATCGTCGCGCACATGGTGATGATGGATGGTGCGCGATCTCACATTTTGCGGGCAGCCAGCCGTCGTGGTTCGGCTGCCCCGAGCACGACCAGGACGCCCCAATGAATCAGCTTTTCCTGAAGATGCCTAATCTGCATCGCGTCATCGACCGAGCGCACGCCGATCTGATTGCGCGCGGCGCGGCGATCGCCGCTGAATGTGGTCTAGCGCCTTGCGGGCCAGCGGGCTGGTCCAACGGCCTGCGCGACGCCGATCGTATCGCTCTGGTCGTATACCGGCCGAGGCACGGCGGCGGAGAACGGTATGGCGTAACACGTTTCTTTGACGGCCAGTACGCGTCGGCCGACTGCGTGCTGCCCGAGCATGCCACGCGTGCCCTTTTGGCCGCTACGCGTGCAGAATTCGAGCGTATCTGTGCGGCCGACGCCACGCGACGTGCGGACATTCGACTCGACGCGAGCGTCGGAGATCCCGACGGTGCATCGATCGAGCTGCTCGCGAGCGACGTCGACGTGCAGCGTCGAGATGTGCGCCTCGAGGCGCAGCAACTGGCGCTGTTCTGACGCTGCCGTACCTCAACCTGCTCGGCCGTCGTACGGGCAAGTTTGCGCGGCGGCCGCTCTCGCGGCCGCGCTGACGGAATCGCGATCGCGCCGCGCGATCGGAGATCGCCGCGTCGCTCATGACCGGGACGCCGCACCGTCGGTCCGCTACGTCCTGCAGGTCCATCCCCTTCCGTCGGCATTCCACAGCCGTCGACCTTTCAACCCGGAGCCCACGTTCGCCCGCCGTGTCCTGGCGGACGGACCGCTGCGCCGTGCGCGACGAATGTCGCACGGCGCCCCGCTCCTGCAAGGGGCTTTCGCGGCATATCCTCGCGCGCTTCGCGCACTCCGGTATTCCACGGTCCCCTTGCCCGCCATTCCCCTGCGGGCGCTCGCCAGCTCCGGGTAGCACGGTTTGCGAGCCAGATCGTTCTGGCTGTGCTCCGGCTGCCCCTATCTCAACTCTGAGGAGCTGACCGTGAGCTATTTGTACAACGGCGACTGCCTGGTCGCCATGCCCAAACTCGCCCCCGAATCCGTCGACTGCATCGTGACGGACCCGCCTTACCTCGTGAATTTCCGCGATCGCAGCGGCCGCTCGATCGCGAACGACGTCAACGGCGACTGGCTGGCGCCGGCGTTCGCCGAAATGTTCCGCGTCCTGAAACGCGATGCCGTGTGCATTTCGTTCTACGGCTGGAACAAGGTTGACCTGTTTTTCGACGCCTGGAAGGCCGCCGGCTTTCGCGTGGCCGGCCACTTCGTCTTCACGAAGTCCTACGCGTCCAAGGCCGGCCTGGTGAAGTACCAGCACGAATCGGCCTACCTGCTCGCCAAGGGGCGGCCCGCGGCGCCGGCGGCGCCGATCGCCGACGTCATGCCGTTTCCGTACAGCGGCAATCGCCACCATCCGACCGAAAAGCCGGTCGCCGCGCTGCGCACACTCATTTCCGCTTTTACGCAGCCCGGCGACGTCGTACTGGATCCGTTCGCCGGCTCCGGCTCGACGTGCGTTGCCGCCCGCGAGCTCGGGCGCCGGTATATCGGCATCGAACTGGACGCGACCTACTTTGCGGCCGCCAAGGCGCGCCTGACGGCGCCCGTCGCCGGCGCCGCTTTGGCCGCGGCCTAAGACCCGAACAGAGGATATTCATCATGCGACTGATCGTTTCAGCCTATTCCGGTCTCGAGCAGCTCGACCATCCCCGCACGAACGAAAACGGCGACCCTGTCGACGTGTTTTGCGTCCGCCTCGACGCCGCGGTGCGGTTCCCGCACCGCGCCAGCGACCTGGACATGGCGCGAATCTATCGGTACCGGAATTCGTTCGAATTCAGCGCCGGCACCTACGTCATGCACGACATCTTCCGCGAGCGCCTGGCCGAGATCGCCGATTACCCGGCGATCTCGATCGGCGCCGCGCGAATCTGCCATACGAACGGCGCCATCGCGGCAAAGGACGGCCCGTTCAAGGAACTGATCGATTTCTCGATCACATCGGGAACGATCGGCACTCGGACTTCCGCAAAGCTGGCCGACGATTTCAGCCGGTTCCTTGGAGCAATCGACGCCGATTGCGATCACCTGTTCGCCGAGCTGTACCGAAATTGGTATTTCGCCTTCTGCCTGGCCGAGAACTGCGGCGCAGTGCAGCTCTCTTGACCACACGAGCGCCGGCCGCGCGCCGCGGCCGGCACACCTGGAGAACAGCATGCCCCGATATTTGATTGATGCAATTTTGGCCGCGATCGCGGCAAACGCCTTCGGTCCCGAGATCTCGGACGTATGGGATTCCGACACGGAAATCGAAGTCCTGCCGGCGTCGTTGCGTTACGCGATGCTGGAAGCGTTCCAGGCCGGCCAGTGCGCGCGGCGATAAATCCACCCGCCGGCCGCGGCTTTGCCCGGGGGCCGGCCTTTCCAGAGACACCCATGAACAAAGGCGAATTCGAAATGTTGCTGTTTGCGATCGCGCGTATCCATCTGAACATCGACACGCTCGAAACGCGTTACAGCGACCGGCTGGATTTCCACGATTGTGCCGTCTGGTGTATCCGTGCCGCATTGACCGCGGCGTACGACGCTGGCGTTATTGAAGGGCGTCGAAACGCTTCGAAGTGACGCGCGGCCGCCGGCGCGCGCCTGGCGCCGGCCGCGTTCGTCGCTCGACCATGTTCCACCGCCGGCCTGGCCCCGCAGGCCCGGCCGGCGACTGGAACACGGAAGGCTGTTTCCGTACCGCGAAATGTTCCACTGATACGGGGCGGCCCACCCCGCCCGCATCGAGCGGCCGGCGCGGGCGGGGACTGCTCGCCCCAGCCGGCCGCGGTGGATCTTCACCGTTCCCAATATCCAGCCGGCGCGCGGCACCTTGCGCGCCCGGCTGCGCCAGGCACGCAAGCCGCACGCACCCGCGCGCCAGAGAAACGGGCTGTCCGCTCCTGGGGCTCGGCCGCCACCGGCGTCCGGCCCCGGCGCTGGCCGCCCCGTCAGCCGCGCGGCGAGCCGCGCGGAGTTCGCGCTCGGGCCGCGCGTGCGGCCCGGCGCCGACGATGTCCGGGTCTCGGCAGCCGTCCCCGCGTTCCAGCCTCTCCCGTCGGCGCATCAGCTGCCATCGGGCCGCCTCATCCCGACGCATAGTGCGGCCCGCCGTCACCGCAAGGGTTCGCGTTGCCGCGCGCGGCGCCCGGTCGCCGGGCCTGACGGCCGCGGCGCTGCGGCCTTGCTCGCGCCCTTGCAGTGCCTGCGCGTCCGCACTCCCCATGCGTCGAGGCGGCTCCGAATGGCAGCTTTTTCCACCCCGACGTAAAGGAGGCTTTTATGAACGCAGTGACCACCGAGATCCCGGCCCTCGCCCACGATGCGGGCGTTCCCCCCGCACCCCCCGAGGCTCACCGAACGGCAGACGAGCTGCGCGACATTCCGCTTAAACGGCTCGTCGCGTCCCCCTACAACGTGCGGCGCGTGCCGCCCACCGGCATCAAGGAACTCGCCCTCAATATCTGGAAAGTCGGTCTGCTCCAGAACCTCATCGTCCATCCAATGAAGGTCGGCGCGCGGAAGGCGCAGACGTTCGGCGCGGCCGCTGGCGAACGCCGCCGCCTCGCGCTCATCTACCTGTTCGAACACGACTACATCCCCGCCGACCACCCGGTGCGCTGCCGGGTCGTGCCGGTCGAGGACGCCGTGCTGCTGTCGGCAACCGAGAACGAAATGCGCGAGCCGATGCACCCTGCCGACGCGTGCGACGCTTACCGGATTCTGGTCGAATCCGGTCGGTCGATCGAGGAGATCGCGGACCTGTACGGCGTGCATCCGAAAACCGTGCAGCGCCGCCTCAAGCTCGCGCGCGTGTCTCCGAAGCTGGTCGACCTGTTCCGCACCGGCGAGATCAAGCTCGATCAAATGCAGGCGCTCGCGCTGTCGGACAGTCACGACGAGCAAGAGGCCGCGTGGTTCGACGCCGAGCCGTACAACCGCGACGCGCACGCGATCCGCCGCCGCTTCGTGCGCGACGAACAGTCGTTCGTGAGCAACCGCGTCGCGAAATTCGTCGGCGTCGAGGCGTTCGAAGCGGCTGGCGGTGCCGTGCGACGCGACCTGTTCTCCGCAGCCGAGGATGCGTGGTATCGCGATCATGCGCTGATGCTGCGCCTCGCGACCGAGCAACTGGAAGCACTCGGCGCGTCGGTGCTGGCCGAAGGCTGGGCATGGGTGAAAGCCATGCCGGAACGGGACCATGCCACGCGGTCGCAATTTCGCCCGGTGCTGCCGCGTCGGACGGAACCCACCGATGAGGTGGCGAAAGAACTGGCGGCGATCGATCAGCGGCTGGCCGAGATCGCGGCACAGTGGGAAGCCGACGACATGGACGACGAAGCCGCCGAGCGGCTGGAACTGGAAGAAGGCGCATTGAGCCTGCGTCAGGACGAGATCGAGGGATCATTGCTCGTCTACCATCCCGACGACATGGCGCAGGCTGGCGCGCTTCTCTCGCTCGATGCGAACGGCGAGCCCGTGATCGAGCGCGGACTCGTTGCGCGTGAGCCGGTTGCAGCCGCGACGACCGAAAGTGACGAGAATGGTGACGACGATGACGACGACTCGTCAGAAGATAAGCCGGCGCGCGTCGCCGCGCCGAATGAGAAGCCCGCGAAGGGCCCGCACTCCGAACGGCTGACGCTGCGCCTGAACGCGCATCGCACGGCGGCCGTTGCCGCCGCGCTTGCGCAGCAGCCGCACGTCGCGCTCGCCGCGCTCGTGCACCGGCTGCTGGCGGGGGAGTACGGCCACAGTACCGAGGGGAGCGCGCTGGACGTGACGTTCCGCGACCACTCCCACAACCTGACGAAGCATGCGCCGGAACTGGACGACGACCTTGCGTTCACCATGCGCCGAGAGCAACGCCGGGTTTGGGGAGGCGTAATCCCGAACGACAGCGACGCGCTGCTGCGCTGGCTGATCGAGCAGACCGACGAGCGCCTGCTGCTGATCCTCGCGCAGTACGTCGCGGCGAGCGTGGACAGCGTGCGCCCGGATGAGCGGCCGCACGCGATCAACGCGCTGATCCCGGCGCTCGGGCTGAATCTCGCGGATGCGTGGCAACCGACGAAGGCGGGCTACTTCGACCACGTTTCGAAGGATCGGATCGTGGACGTCGTGAGCGCGGCCGTGTCGCCTTCCGATGCGATGCGCGTGGCGAAGCTCAAGAAGGGGGACGCGGCGACGGAGGCCGAACGGCTGATCGCGGGGCGCGGTTGGTTGCCCGAGCATTTCGTCACGGCCGAAGCCGTGCGGATGAAGCTGTGGGACGTTCCGGCGAAGGCGTCGGATGCCGAGGCGAGCGCCGATGAAGCGGAGGGCGCCGCCCCTGCTCTGGCCGTGTCGGCCGACGACGTGCGCGACGATGCCGCTGTAGCGGAAGGCGAAGGCATGCCGCCGCGAGATTGACCGGATCGACGCCAGCGGGTGCGTTACGCCCGCTGGCGCAGCGTGCCGGCCGAAGTCCGTCGGGGGGCGGACGCCGTGATGATGATCCACTCCCGAAAGTTCTCACTTTCCGATTCTCTGCCGCTCCCGTAAAGGATCACCTTTCCGATGCCGCGCATGCGCTCGTCGCTGTGGCGCATGCACTGGTGGCACTTTCCTGACTCGCTGCCGGGGCGTCTCCCTCCGCTTCGCTCCGGGCCGGGCTTTCGCGCTGCGCGTCGAGCCCCGCTGCGCGTGTCTCGCCCCTGACGGGCTTCAATCCCTGACGTCTACGCGCCGTGCCGGCGCTGCGCGCGTCGCTTGCTTGTGGAATACGCGCCCGCTGCGCGCGGGCGGACAGCAGGTCTAGCGGCCGGCTACGCCGGCCGAGGGGGCGCGCGGCTGGCTGCCCCGCGCCGTGTGCGCGATCCGGTCGTGGAAACCGCGTGGCTGCGCTCCATCCTTTTGCGCCGGGTTAAGCGCGTGGATCTGCCATTGGGAGCCGCCCCTTTTCGACGCATAGCGCGGGCGGGCACGGGCGCAAGGGTAAAGGCTGCGCTTCGCTCCGCCCACGTCCTCACCCGTTCGGTGCTCGGCTACGCCTGCGCTCCGCATGCGGCCTCCGGGCGCGCCCTTGCACCCGTGCCCGCCCGCGCTAAACCCGCGTCGAGGCGGCTCCCAATGGCAGATCCACAACCCGACACAAAAGGACGAAATCGTGAGCACAACCACCCCCGACCGAATCACGCACACACGCGCGGGCGTTCCCCCCGCACCCCCCGAGGCTCACCGCCAGGCAGGCATTCGACACACGAAAAATCGCCTGCGTGCCACGGCCGCGCATTGGTTCGAATGCCCGTTCGACGCGCCGATTCGTGTCCTGCACCGCTGGACCCGTCCCGATGACGATGCGCGCGCCGTGCGACTCGAAACGAACGTAGCCGGTCGCGTGCAACGCATCACCCTGTTCCGCCTGACGTCCGGCGCTTGGTCGCCGGTTTGGCAATAACCCGGAGATTCACGATGAGCTACGAGACTGACGAACTGATGATCGACGGTATTACCGAAGGTTTCTTCGCAATTGCGTGTTCTGAACGTGCTGCGTCCTCCATCGCGGTACATCATGGCGACGATGGCGAACTGGCATTTACGCTGCCCACGATCGACTGGACTGCGTGGCAAATCAATGTCGCGATCATGATCTACGAAAAGGCGTACGCGCGCGGCGAGCGCTACGGCGCCGCGAGCGCTCAACGCGTCGTTCGTGAAGCGCTCGGCATCTTCCATTGACCCACTTGCCGGCGCGCAGAAGCTGGCGCGCCGATCGGAGCGAGCTGTGAAAAATGATCGCCCTCCCATCGACAGTTTCGATTTTGCCCTCGAAGCGCGCATACCGCTTGCGCTGCACGGCATCGCCGCGATTGCCGGAAACCAGTGGAACGCGGAGCAGCACTTGATCGACGCCGTTATCTGCGCCCGAGAGAGCGGTGTGCGCGCGTGCCGCGAAGGGTCCGACATGTCGCTGATGCTGGCGGACGAGCCCACTCTGCTTCCGTATTGGGATGGCGGCTTCGAAGCCGAGGAACGCGGTCGGGTCGTCTGGTTTGGAGAATGGCTCAGCGACATGGACGGATTGAACGAAACGCGCCCGAGCGTGAGCCTGACCCGGCACGGCTATGTCCCCGCCCTCGAAGTGTCTCATCGTGGCGGCGATTGCGAGCCGAACACCGGCCATCCGCGCGAGACGCTTCAGGAGGCGATCGGTGCCGCCAAGGAAATGGAGTCGCGCTGGCACTTCGACGAATGTATCGACTAACCTGCGTGCGCCGTGTACACGGCGCACTCCACGGAGCGAAACCGATGAACAGCACAACAGTTTTGCATATCGAGCAGATCGAGCGCGCGATCAACATTTGGCGCGCACGCCAACCGAGCGTAGACGGTGATCCAATCCTGTGCCGCGAAGCGCGGATTCTTGCCGAACCCTACGCGCTGATGATCGTGAAACGAGCGACGCAGATCGACGCGGCGCACTTGTCGGACACGCAACGCGCCGCGTTCGACGGCGCGTTTTCGCAATAACGCGTCATCGACGCGACCCGCATTCGATTTAGCCGGAGTTCGCGAAGGAGAATGACATGCAGGCACAGTGGGCGATCACCTACAAGACAGAGACAGGATTCGACGTCGAGATCATCGACGCAAGCAGCTTCGAAGAGGCTTGGAGCCGTGCGGAATCGCTTTTTGGGTCGCAGCTTGTAGAAGTCGAGCGCGTCGCGTGAAAACCGTACCCCCTTCGACGGGCGCATTTCGTGTCGCCGGGGCGTTCAGCCGGCACCCAGAATGCACCTTGAAATCGTGTATCCTATGGGATACTATATAGGATATGAGAATCGAGCAGACAGACGACTTCGCGAAATGGTTGCGCGGCCTACGCGATCACATCGCGCGCGCGCAGATCGCCAAGCGGATTCAACGGCTCGCGCGCGGCCAGTATGGGGAC
This sequence comes from Burkholderia sp. BCC0398, assembly GCF_902833245.1. Classification (NCBI taxonomy): domain Bacteria; kingdom Pseudomonadati; phylum Pseudomonadota; class Betaproteobacteria; order Burkholderiales; family Burkholderiaceae; genus Burkholderia; species Burkholderia sp. BCC0398. The sequence goes on along the minus strand of NZ_CADFEM010000019.1, from coordinate 116,640 downwards.
GTGAAGCCGGTGGGTGCCGGAGTGAGCGAAATGCGCGTGCACGTCGGCCCCGGCTATCGCGTCTACTTTGTCCAACGAGGCTCAACGCTCGTCGTCCTGCTATGCGGTGGCGACAAGTCAACGCAGCAGCGCGACATTGAGCGTGCTATCGCGCTTTCGGCGCAATTGGGAGATTGACATGGGTATCAAGACAACGCCGTTCGATGCGGCCGAATACCTCGACACGCCCGAGGCGCAGGCCGAATATCTGCGGATTTCGTTCGAGACCGGCGATTCCGCCGACATTCAGGAAGCCATCGGCACCGTGGCGCGTGCGCGTGGCATGACGCAGATTGCGCGCGACGCGGGCGTCGGCCGCGAAAGCCTCTACAAAGCGCTGGACGAGCACGGCAACCCGGAATTCGCGACGATCCTGCGTGTTGTGCGCGCGCTCGGCCTCACGTTGACCGTGACGACGCCCGTACACGAGCACGCCTGAGCCGGGATTTTCGCGGCGTCGCGGGCTGGCGGGCGCTCGCCGCTACGCCGCGACCACCCGCCAGCCCGCGACCAATGCGTTAGCCAGTTTGCGCGCTGCGCAAACGAATCGGGGCAATCCCGCTCCGCGCACACTTCGTGCGGCGCCGGATTGCCCCAACGATTACACCGACGCGCCGTCGGCGACAGCGGCGGGCGGCACGCCCTGGGCGGGTTTCGCCGGCACCGGGGTCTCGCACGGTTTCGCGAGTGCGACTTTTACCGCATCAAGTCGCTCTTTCCACTGTTCCGCCGGGATCTCGTCCAGCCCTTCCGCGCGCAGCAGCTCGAGCACCGCCTTATGATTCCGCTCGCGATCCCTGCGGATCATCTCGCGCTGTTGGTCCTGCAGCTTTCTCAGCTTCGCCGCCGCCCTCGCGATCTCGTCTTCGATCGATCGCGGCTTGCGCGCTGTCTTCCCTGCATCTGCCGTCATGGCCTCTATCACTCCATCTTGCCCCTCCCCCTTGCCGCGAAGTGTAACGGAATTCGGCCGCGCAACGTAAAGCACTGAGGCCTGATACCCCGCTGTCGCACCGCTGCCCCGCGCGTCATCCGTCGCGGCGCAATTGCCCGCTGCGCAACTCGCGCGCAGCGGCCGGCACCGTCGCGGCCGCCGACGCAACCGCTCCGAGCGCTGATCCGGCGCCCCCGCATTTTTCCTGCTGTCGCCGCGCGGGGCGTCACCCGCGCCATTCCGCGGCCACCGCCCCGCGCGGACCACCTAGCCAGAGCGCAATGCTCGCATAGCGCAGCTCGAGCACGGCGGCCGCCACCGTCGCGACCGCCGGCCCGACCAATCCGCTCGCCGAGCCCCCGGCCCCGCGACTTTCATGCTGTCGCCGCGCCGGGCGTCGCCCGCGCCATTCCGCGGCCGCCGCCCGGCGCGGACCACCCATCCAGTGCGCAATGCCCGCATTGCGCAGCTTACGCACGGCGGCCGCCACCGTCGCGGCCGCCGACTTCACCGACCGCGCGCCGAGCCCCCCTTCCGCGTTTTTCCGGCCGTCGCCGCGCGGGGCGTCGCCCGCGCCCTTGCGCAGCCGTCGCCCCGCGCGGACCACCCATCCAGTGCGCAATGCCCGCATTGCGCAGATTTCGCCCGGCGATCGCCTCCGTCGCGACCGCCGGTTCGGGCAACGCCGCGCTCCCTCACAGCGTTTTCTCTCTGGCTGCTGCTTCTAACCCCATATATCCTCGACCGAAATCAGCGCACGCCGGCAGGTTTCCCACATACCCACCGGTCCCCGCGCTTCTCCCGTTCCCCACAACCAACACCGTTGTGGAAAACGGCGCGCGGCCGACGCTCTTGCGATGTAGATGCATCGCTGCGTCGGTCCGGACCCGTGGATATGTGGAAAACCTGCGTGGCATAACCACCCTCGTCGCTCCGAATTTCCCCCTGTCCGCTCCCTGCCTCCGTTCGACCTCCCTATTCCGTTTTTTCCCTGTGCGGAACGGATCGACGCTCGCCTCGTTTTTCTCTCTTTCGTGTCGGTGACTCAACCTTCACTTTTCTGCAAAATTTTCGCGGTGCTCCACCCAGGCGAACGCCTCAACGGAACGAAATCCTCGCTCTTGCTGGCTGCGATGCCGATCGCCACGCCTGCTGAAAAACCGGTGGTGCCCGGACCCGTCCGGGCACCACCATCCAGATACCGTCCGTTCAGGGGGCGACCCGTGGGGCAAGCCCCACCCCCCGACCAGACGGTCACACACCACGCAACTCCGTTGCGGGTGCTTAAAGCCTTGCTGCGCAAGCCTTTAAGCGGTACGACGCCTAAAAGCGCAATATCGCTAAGCTAGCGCCGAAACTCAAAGCTGGATAAAGCGTATGCCGGTATGACGCCCGTAAAACCCCTTTAATACCGTTGGACCTACGATCGAAAGCTCGCGTGACAACGGCTATATGCGTATTACACCATTGGCGTCACGGTAGTACACCTAAATTCAATGAAGATCCAGATATACAGAAAACGATAATTAAATCAGTGCTTTAAAGACGCGAGGCGGATGTTGATGGAGAAAACAATGCGAAACGGCAAGATTGTCGCCGTTCCCAGAAAAACACATAGCCGTATGACGAAACAGCGTGACCATGTGCTAACATCTTCACACGACGGAAGCGCGTATCGGCAGCTCAATCCGCAACTAACCACGGCCACAAAAAGGTAAGGATCTCTCGCTACGAGGTCTTCATGCCGCGTCTCAAAACGCCGGGAAAAGGTGCGTCCAAACCCATCTCCTTCAAACTCGATCCCGAGTCGGAACGCTTCTATCGGCGCAAGGCCCAGGAGAACGGTGTCTCGCTGTCCGACTACATTCGCAAGCAGCTTGCGCTCGGCGTCGTCACCGAAAATGTCTCGCTCATCGACCAGCGTCTCAAGGCGCTCATTCAACAACTGAGTGGGCACACGCCGTCCGATGGCGGCCCAGGCAAATCCGTCCAATCGCTACCGTCCGAACTGGTTCAAGCGGTGTTCTTCAGCCGCGAAGTCCTGACCAGCATCATCAGCGACAGAAACATCCAGTTCTTCCATCAGGCACAGGATCGCGCCGAAGCCGCTACCAAGAAACTGCTGGGAGAGCTCAATGGCTGATCAACGCTCACCCAGCGGACTCGCCACCTTTTCGCGAGGAACTGCCCTCTGGTGGCAACAGGCAAAGCTTCTCACCAGTGCGATTGTGGCGGTTTTCATCGCGGCAATTCTCGTCGGTGCGCTGGCCGGCGGTGCATACCTGTATTTCGTCACGTCGGCCGAAACTCGCTATTTGACGATCAAGCACGTTGAGGCGGAAATCCTCACCGTCGTTCCGATGGCGAATCCGAACGTCTCGTTCCATCTCGGCAACGACGACACGGCACTGCCGCCCGGTGCGGCGCTGTCGTTTACCGAGGATGCGGCCGACGAGTTCTTCGTCTATGCGCGCAATGCTGCCCTGTACGCTGTTCTAACGGCTATTGCCGTCACGTTCCTTTCCGTCCTGTTTTGGATGGAGTACGGCCGCGGAAAACTTACCGACAAGCAGGTGCGCGGTGCCAAGCTCGTGAAAGCAAAGGAGCTCATCAAGGAACTGGAGGCTCGAGACGACGCCAGCCCCTATCGCATCGCCGGCGTGCCGATGCGGAAGAAGGCCGAAGTGCTCGGCACACTCTTTTCTGGTGCCCAAGGCAGTGGCAAGTCCCAGCAGTTTTTTGCGCTGATGGATCAGGTGCGCGCCCGCAAAAAACGCGCGATCGTCTATGACCCATCAGGTGAATTCACCGCTGCGTATTACCGCGAAGGGAAGGACGTCATCCTGAATCCCCTCGACGCGCGGAGCCCGAACTGGAATGCCTGGCGCGAAATCCAAAGCGAGATCCATTACGACGGGCTGGCTGAGGGGCTCATCCCAATTCCGCCGAATGTTGCGGACCCATTCTTCGCGATTGCGGGGCGCATGGTTTTCAAGGGGGCGATTCGTGCGCTTGGCGGCGACAACAAACGAACCAACGCAGCGCTGTACAAGGCTATCGCCCATAGCAATCTCGAGGAATTGCACGCGATCCTAGCGAACGAGTCCGCGGCGACCTACGTCGATCCAGTCACTGAGCGTACGGGCATGAGCCTCAAGATGACCGTGCAGAACCAGCTCGATTGCTTTCGTTACCTGCACGACGAAGGCGAGCCATTTTCGATCCGAGAATGGATCCAGAATGAGGATGAAGAGGACGATTCCTGGCTGTTTATTACCGTCAACGAGGAGCAGAAAACCGCCCTGCTTCCGCTGATCAGCCTCTGGTGCGATATCGCGATCCGCTCGCTGTTGACGCTCAAGCCGATTCATCGCGAACGTCTCTGGTACTTCTACGACGAGCTCCCCACTCTGCAAAAGCTCGAGATCATGAAGCTCGCCGTCACCAACATTCGGAAATACGGCGGTTGCTTCGTGCTCGGCATCCAGGACTTTTCCCAACTCTTCCAGATCTACGGCGAGCACTTGGCGCGCACGATCATCTCCGGATGCCAGACCAAGCTCCTGCTTCGCGTGACAGATGGTGATGCGGCCAAGGCGTTGGCCAACGCGATCGGACAGGCCGATTTGGACGAAAAGGAAGAAAGCCTGAATCTCGGCATCGACGAGCGGCGCGACGGCATGAGCGTTTTTGCGCGACGCAATCTCCGTGATCTCGTCCTCTCATCCGAAATTCTGCACCTGCCCGACATGCAGGGCTATCTGGTCACACCGAGCGACTATCCGGTTGCCCGGGTCAAGTACGAGTACGTCCCCCATCCCCAAACGGTGACGCCGTTCGTCCCGCGCCAAACGTACGATCTCTGGCTACCGGCAAGCGCTGCTGCTGACGGTCCGGCTGCCTCGGAGCGGCGATCCACTGTGCTGCCTCCCCCGCCCAGCCCGACGGAGAAATCTGGTACGGACCCGTCCCGCTCCCCGTCACCCAATCCTTCGGACGCTCCGACTGCGACCGCCGAGTACTCGTCGACCAACCCCGCCTCTGCCGGCCCGGATGTTGATCCGGCCGCGCCGAGCACTTCTCGTTCCGTAGCACAGCCGTCCAACGTGATCTCGCTGTCGACTGGCGAAATCGTGGACGGTGACACCGGCGAGGTTCACGATACGTCGGCTTCCCGCGAGCCAGGCGCCGGCGAACGGCCCACCGGCCGCGCCGGCCTCGGTGACCTGTTGGGGTGACACGCCATGATGAGCATGCACAATGTCGGCAGCGCCAGCCAGGCGCTCCACTATTTTTCGAAAGACAACTACTACACCACCGATCAGGGACTCGAACATTCCGCCTGGTTCGGCAAGGGGGCGGCCACCCTCGGTCTGAACGGGCAAGTCGATCGGAACGTGTTTTTCAAGCTGCTGTCTGGGCAGGTCGGCGATCAGCAACTCGGTCGCGTCGTCCTGGACGAGAATGGCGAGCCCGAGGTCGTGCATCGGCCCGGCATCGATTTGACGTTTTCGGCACCGAAGAGCGTCAGTATCGCTGCCGAAGTTTTCGAAGATCGCGAGGTCCGTCTCGCCCACGAGGAAGCCGTCAAGGAGGCGCTCGAGTACGTCGAGGCGTATGTGGCGCAGGCCCGCAAAACGGTCGATGGCGAGACGCTGGTCGAGCCGACCGGCAATGTAGTAGCCGCCCTCTTTCGACACAACACGAGCCGAGATCTCGACCCCGATACGCATACCCACGCCCTGGTCATGAACGCGACCCAACGCGCCGATGGCGAATGGCGATCGCTCACCAATGACGAGTTGTACGTGCAGCAGAAGGTGATCGGGGCAATCTACACGTCCTCGCTCGCGCGCGGGTTGCAGAAGCGCGGCTATGCCATCACGGCACCCGACGAGAACGGGAATTTCGAACTGGTCGGCGTCACTCGAGAGCAGATCGAACACTTCAGCCAGCGCTCGGCAGCGCGCGATCGATGGCTGCGGGCCAACGGAATCGATCCTGCAAACGCCACGGCCGCCGAGAAGGAGCGTGCCGTGCTCGCGACCCGCGAACGCAAGGTCGGCGTCGACCATGAGGCCTTGTCGGTTCAATGGCGTGAGCGCGCACAAGCAGTCGGCCTCGACTACAGCGTCATCCAGCAGAAGGCTCGGGAGGCGCGGGAAGCGGGAACGGATGCACGGGTCGTCAAGTTGTCCGGTATTGAAGCCCTACGGTTCGCTGCGTCTCACCTCGGTGAGCGCGAAATCGTGCTGAACCAATATGACCTCGTCCAGACCGCGCTCGAACATGCGGTCGGCCGAACGTCTCCGAATCAGATTCTCGATGCCTACAAAAAGCTGGTCCATCAAGGCAAGATCGTCGACCTTCCGGACGGCAACATTACCACCGAGAAGATGCTCAACACGGAGCGCTGGACGGTCGAGAACGCGCTCGCGCAGCGAGATGCGACGCCGGCGATCGCGCCTGCCGAATTAGTCCGGTCCAGAATCGAACAGGCCATCGCCACCGCGCGTGCGGAGCGGAACGATTCCACCTTCGACTACACCCCCGGCCAGCGAGGCGCGATCGAGCATGCGCTGACGAGCAGAGACCGGATCGTCGCGGTGCAGGGGCTCGCCGGCGTGGGCAAAACCACGATGGTCAAGGGAACAGTCCAGGTCGCGCACGAGCAGGGTTGGCTTGTACGAGGGATGGCCGCAACCGGGCAGGCTGCCAAGCAGCTCGAGAACGACTCCGGTATCCAGGCCGATACGGTTACGATGTTCGAGATTCATGAGCAGCGGCGCCAGGATGATTTGAAGGTCCTGCGCGAGTATGTGCCGGACCTATCACGAGAGCGCGAGCTCTGGCTCGTCGACGAGTCATCGTTCCTCGCCCAACGGCAAATGGCTCGCCTATTTAAGATGGCGGAACGAGCGGATGCGAAGGTCATCCTCCTTGGCGACCGCCTCCAGCTGCAGGCCATCGAGGCGGGCAAACCGTTTGAGATCCTGCAGGACGAGGGCGTGACCACCGCTCAGATGACCCAGATCCAGCGCCAGAAGAATCCCGAGTTGCAGCAGGCAGTCGCGATCACCGTGGGCACCGCCGACCTTGCACCGGATGAGCCCCTCACCGACCTGAACCTCGCACGTAACGCTCGCGCCTTCGACTTTCTCGAGCGAGCTGGGCGCGTGACGGAACACGAGGATCCGCGAGACCTGATCGACCTGTTGGCGCGCCAGTACGTCGACCGGGGACCACGAAGAAATCAGACGATCATCATCACCCCGTTTAACGAGGACCGCGTCGAAATCAACAATGCGGTTCGGGCGGAGCTGCAGGAGCGTGGCGATCTCGATGTCAACGACTCGGCACACACCATCTTCCGGTCCGACGGCGATATGACCCGGGCCAAGCAGAAGGAGGCGCAGTACTACAGCAAGGATATGACCGTCCGGTTTGGTCGTGACTATCAGAAAATACTCGCCTCCCGCGGCGAATACATGCGCGTTGTGGGCACTCGACCCGACGAGGGTATCGTCGTTCTGCGGAAGTCCGACGGGTCTCTAATGGAATGGGAACCGAAGAAGTACAACCGGGTGGAGGTGTATCTCTCGGAAACGAGGAATCTCGCCGCGCGTGACGTCATCCGCTTCACCCGCGGCGACGAGCTCGTCAAGAATGGCCACGAGGCGACCGTCGTTTCTGTCAACGAGAACCAGGCGGTCCTGCGGCTCGCGGATGGCAAGGAAATTCCTTGGGATCTCGACGCGCAGCGTCATTGGGATCACGCGTACGCGGTGACGGTTCACGCAGGCCAAGGCGCGACCCGCGAGCAAGCCATGCTGCATATCCCTTCACACAAAATGGAGCGTGATCCGGAAGATGCTCGGCGCCAGTCAGACGTCGCGATGACGGTGCGTAGGATCTTCGGCGACCGGAGCTTCTATGTCGGGCTCACCCGGGCGGTCGAGGATCTCCAGATTTTCACGACCGACGCAATTCTCGCTCGAGCGGCCGTCTCACGCCACCAGGACAAGTCAAGCGCCATCGAGACGCTGCGTGAGCATGAGTTGGGCGAGCAGGCGAATACCCAGCCGCAGCGCCAGCGACGTCAACAAGCTGCGCAACAGATGCAGATCGAGCCGGACTGAGGTTGCGGCGCGCGCCCGCGACGCACGCTGTTCCATCGCCTCGCCGTTACGGTTATAGGGACGTTGCTCGGTCGCCGGCGCGCTGCGCGTTCAAATTAAATCAAATCGAAAGAATTCTGTTGGAGTCTCGAATATACCTTTCGATTTGTTGACATCTGTTCGCCGCGGGAACCTCCGTATTGCAAAGCGGTAAAGAATTTCAAATCGATGTCGATATCATCGTGTAGGATCAGCAGCGGTACTATTTCCCCGTGCACCTGCGGTCTCGCGATGTAGTAGAAATTTCAACTAAAACCACATCGTATGTTTGCGAAAAACAATAAATTTATGTGTAGAGGGCCGAAGGGGGTGATTCCAAGAGTCACCTTCGTTTCGATTTTTGTAATAATTTTCATGATATCTGCGGGAAACGTTATGTCAAATTCAAATCGCAGCAGACCTCACGAATCTAGGGAATTCTGGATGGGGAAACTCGGTCTGGAGCCTCATCCGGAAGGAGGCTATTTTAGATACGCGTTTGGTTCTGACATTTATCGAAAAACGGCGAGCGGCGCTGAAAGGAAAAATTATAGCGGAATCTATTTCATGGTGACCCATGATAGCCGGTCGCACTTCCATCAGATGATATCCGATGAAATATGGTACTACCACGCTGGCGACCCACTTACCATGCACGTCATCGATGAAACGGGAGCATATCGGACGGTCCGTCTCGGCCCGAACGTGGAACATGGGGAGGTACTTTCTGTAGTTATGCGCGGAGGATGGATCTTTGGGGCGTCGGTCGATTCAGGTGATTACACTTTGGTCAGTTGCACTGTTGTGCCGGGATTTGACGATGCTGATTATAGAATTCTTACTCAGTCCGAGTTGCTGGGAAAGTATCCGCAATATCGAGATATCATATTGAAGATGGCGTATCAGAATCTGCCCAAGTGACGTGAGTGTTCGGCTTTCCATGGTAGGCCGGTGGTGCTATTGGTTGTTTGGTGGATCGATTTTGAACAGGCGCAATTATGGTAACGGCAAATAGTATCCCGAGATGCCAGGTAGAGGCGATTCTTCCGAAGGATGGTGAAAAGCGATTTTCGGTCGCGAGAGTGCGCGTGAATGATACGGGTATTTCGATGAAGCTACCCGTTGGTGAACTGTTAGAGGCGGATTGGATTGGCAAATTCTCTGCCAACGATGTCGCATTGCTCGCTACGGTGAATGCTAACGACGTCAATATCCAGAACATCACCGAGCGAGTGCCGCACTTCCCTTACGGGATTATTTATCTTACGGCACTTTTCAGCGTCATGTTGGTCACTACCAATTTAATTGGAGATAGTATCACCACCATCAACCTGCCGTTCCTGCATGGGTACAGCGTCCTCTTTCCGACCGCGCTAGTCGTTTTTCCGTTGACGTATTGCTTTGGGGCTTGCATAACGGAGACGTATGGATTTGTTGTAAGTCGCCATGTGATATGGGGTGCGTTTTTAGTGAACATCCCGGTTATTATGATTATTCTGTCGCTCGAGAAGGCGGGATGGCTGGGCGGTAGCGTTCTCGGAGTGTCCCATCAAATGATGAGGGCGCTGGGCGCGTCGGCTGTCGGCTACTTCGCAGGCGAGTTATCTAATTCGCTGGTCGTATCTAGGCTGAAGATCGCACTAAGAGGCCGCGCCCTGATTCTTCGTTTTCTTGCGGCCAATGCAGTCGGAGCAGTCGTCGATAGCGTTCTATTTGGGACACTATTGTTTTACGGTGTTGTGCCGTTGACTGTGCTTCTCAAGATCGTCCTTGCACAAATCACGATAAAGATGCTGTACGAAATGGCGTTCTCTGTCTTGTTTTCCAGAATCGTTCTCTGGATAAAGTCGCGTGATGGTGTCGATCATTACGACTATAAGGTGAATTTCATTCGGAGCTAGCGCCCATTATGATTTCCACAACTTTTCCGATGATCGCTTGCTCATTTATCAATATGGGCCGGCGCTTTGAGGTTGATTCTATGTCGTAACCGATGAGTTTTTCGCCATCCGTCAACTTGACGAAGGTGTAAGTTTGTTCATCTACTTCGACAAATGCAAAATCGCCTGAATCAAGAGAGGCATAATCTCCGATGACAAGGATGGCATTGTGCGGAAGCGGTTCGGTGCGGCTCTTGGGGGCGAGTGCAATCGCAAATCGACTCGAATTTGCGTTCGATACCCTGATCCACAGCTGACCGTGGCGCGGCGCCGCGGATACTTTTCGCGCGTCGCGCAGACTCCGCTGCTCATAGACAGGCACGAACCCCCTGCTCTCTTCGCCGAAGAGGGACGACATCGGAACGGCGAAAAACCGGGCGATTGCTGAAATCGTGCTCAATCTCGGATCGATAGTTTCACCCGACAACAGGCGGCTGAGCGTGCCCCGGTCAAGATCGATCGCGCGCGACAGTTCCGAGTCGTTGACGCCGGCCTCCTGCTGCAAATGTTTGACCGTTGCCACAAACGTGGCCGCTAGGCTTGCAAGTTCTTCCTTTTTCTTCACGCGTTTTGTCCGACCCTAATTTTTGTTCAACGAAGGAGTTGAAAATTTTCAACATCCTGTTACAGTTGGTAACGTCATTTGCTGGTCAACCGATCGGCGCTGGTCAGGGTGAGAGGAAAAGATCGTAGTCTCCCGCTGCGTCTTGCAAAATATGTTGTTTTGCAATGCAATTCATGTTCTAATGCAGTGCAATACAGGTAATGTTGGTAGAAATTGAATCGAACCATCCGAATCGGTAGCTATCGCTTTACTATCCTCCAGTTGAGCACATTGGAGGGTGGGTTGAGCAAGATTACTGAGGCGGAATTTCGGGATGCCGCGAAGAACAACGCTATCAAGCACGCATCGGTTTTGCGCACGGATAGGGGCTATCTCTTCGTCGTCGAACTGTCTTGGAAAGAGGGCTTGCACACGTTGTATACGTTCCGCAATGAACCGAGAACATGGGCAAGCCTGGATAGCATGATGAAGTACTTTGAGAAGCACGAGCTGAACGTTAACGTGATCACCCTGCAGTGGAATCCAAAGGGATGAGCGGTACGAACCTGGTAGATCCAGGTAGCGGCAGTCGCCAGGTTTACCGATGCGAAGTCGGCCCGGCCTCTGAGCCGCTCGCGCGAAAGCGTAATGAGTTCTGAGCGCTGCCCACGTGTGACTAGCTGTTCTGTACGCGATCTTGGTCAATTGACCGCCGTGGGTTTTGAAGTGGACAAAAAAACATGTGCGGCGCTTCGAATATCGTCACGCCGCAGATTCGGAAAGTCTCCGAACATTCATGTCTGTGTTGTGCAGTTGTAGTTAATTAAGACGGACATACAGGGTGCGCCAACACCCCATATGTCCTGACCACAAGCAAATAGCTGGGAAAGCTGAGAGAGACCACTCGTGGCTACAGATATTGTACGTCAATCCTTCGGGGTTGACGCGTTCGATGCGTCCCTTTTTAAGGCGACGGCGATACGCCTTGTCCACCGCACTGGAATATCACGCGCGAGCAACACATTCGATCGCTGTTCCGCGTCAAACCTCCTCCGCAGCGGCATGTCTTGCCCTGCGGGTTCGGTGTCACGCATCTATTCGGACAGACCCCCTTTTTGCTCCATGTTGCTCTTTCGGTACGAGCAGCTTTCGCTCGTATCCCGCCTGTCGCTTTTTTCTCTCAGTGCCTCGACTGCAGGCGGTCTCGTAGCGAACCGGGTTGACCCGGTTCGCTACGTTTTTTATTCCGTGCGTCGCCACTCATCGCGTGCGATGCGCACCTTCTGCGTGGCAGCTGCTGCCACGATCGCCCTGCTCTCTGCTGCGCCAGCGATCGCGGACGTTTGCACGGGGAATATCTTCAATGAGGCTGCAGCCCTCTATCACCTCGATCCCGATCTCCTGCGGGCGATAACCTGGGTCGAATCCCGTGGCGTGCCCAGCGCCATTGGGCCGCGCTTGCCGGACGGCCACAGGGCATGGGGAGCAGCGCAAATCAACGATGTCCATCTTCCCGAACTCGTCAGCTACGGCGTCACCCAACGCGACCTCCTGAACCCGTGCGTGAACCTTAAGCTCAGCGCGTGGGTGCTCGCCAACTGCATCCAGGCCAAGGGCGCGACCTGGGCCGCCGTCGGTTGCTACAACACAGGGCCCGGTTCCACGAACATCGCCGCCCAGGCGCGCTATGTCCGGCTGGTGCAGCGCGCATATGCGGGCTATCGCGCCCGGTCGGCGCTCGGCAAGGTCGCCGAAGGAGGCGCGCGATGATGCGCCTCGTCCCTCTTCTTGGCCTGATTGTCGGGACCCTTACGCAAGCCTGCTTTGCGTCTTCCCGTCTTCCGGACTACGACGTCACGCAGATCGGCGAACCCGGCTCCGGCCGCTACGTGTTCTGTTCCGGCGACTCGTGCCCTGAACCGACGATCAAGCACCTCGCGGCGCCGACGCCTGTCGTTCAAGAGAATCTATCGCTCCCTGTATCGGCCGCAGAAACCCGGCCCATTCAAGCGCTTTCCACGCCGATCGCCAAGCGCCACCGATCCCTGCATGCGCGAATCCGACATGTCCACCGAGTCGCGAAGGTGGCGAATCGAACGCTTTGCACCGCGGGCGCCGCGGTCGGGACGGCGTCGAAGCACCTGGCGGGCCGTTAGTCCGCGCAGCTCACCGATTCACCACTCGACCAAGGAGGAAACACAATAGTAAGTAATCCGTAACGAAATTTCGATTGTTCGTTTAACTACTTTCCCCCTGAATCGTGCTCGCGCTGCATATAGCGGCGCGAGCACAACCCCCGGCCCGCGCTGCTGGCTAGCTACCACATGAGGACTAGATGAATACCGCTCAATTCAACCAGCTCGAGATGCTCGAATATCGAGCCGCGAGCGCCCTCGTTGCTTTCGAGGATCGCGCGAAGGCGCTTCTGGAGAAATCCGAAGTGCGTGAAACGCTGAACTTCGTCGTTGCCGTGATCCTCGCGGTCACGCTAATGATGGTCGCCCGTTACGCATTTGGAACGGACGGCGTGGAGTTCCAGCAAGGGTCGACCACCCTTGAGGGATGGGTCAAAGGCAATCCCGGAAAAAGCTGCGCACTCGCTGGTTTGATGTTCGGGAGTGTGCGCGCGATGTTCGTGAAGGACTACGGTGCTTTCGTTGTCCCGTCGGGAATCGGCATCCTGACCGGGATAATCGTCGGCATCATCGACGCCAGCTATACCGCGACGATTTGACCGGGAGCGGCGATGTCGGATGATCTCAGTCACTACGTACCCAGTCGCCTTGACGACCCGGAGAAGTTTCTGTTCTTTCGCAAGGATGTAGCAGCGATCGGGCTCACTGGCACGATCGGCGGTGTGTTGCTTAACCACACCCTGCTTGGTCTAGTCGCGGGCGTTGCGGTCGCGGCGCTTTGGCAGAAGTTCAGCTCGGGCCAGCATCCCGGTATGTCGGCTCACGTCATGTACTGGGTATTGGGTCAGCCAGCGCCGAAGAAGTTTCCGCCGTCCGATCTTCGCGAACTGAACGGGTGATTCGATGACACCCGGTAAAGCCGCCCAATCACGCGAACAGCTGCAGGCCGAGAACCGCTTTCTGAAGAAAGTGCTGCTCGGAAACGGCACCACCAGTGTGGTCATCGCGCTCACCTGTGCATGGCTGGTCGTCACGCAGCGCGTCATCATCATGCCGCCAGCCGTTCGCGGCACCTACGTCGTCGGAGCCCGGTATGCAAACGACCAGTACCTCGCCGATCAGGCCGCGTACGTGCTTTCCCTTTCCAAAAGTGTCACGCCGACCACCGTCGACAACAACGTACGGATTCTCCTGTCCATGGTCGACGACGATCGGCGCGCCGCGCTCAAGACCGAATGGGAGGCCGACGCGCTGCAGATCAAGCACGACGGCGTGACGAACGTCTTCGAGCCGATGGGGGTAGGTGAGGTGGACTTCCGCAACAAGGCCGTGAAAATCACCGGCACCTTGACCACCTACATCTCCGGCAAACGCACGAGCTCGGAACAAAAGACTTATGAGGTCTATTTCGGAATCACCGTCTTCGGCCGCTTGGTCCTCCTCGACATCCGAGAAGCCACGCGCGGCAAACAAGGCGTCGAGCCGCTGGTCACAACGGAGACTCCCGCATCATGAAATTTGCCTTCAATCGACAGTCGCCGAAATTGTGCACGGCCTTCAGGCCGCGTCTCGTGTTTGCCGCCGTGCTGTTCCTGACTACCGCTAGTGCGCATGCGATCCAGGTCGTCAAGGGAGCGGATCGGCAAGCGCAGCAGGTCTCGATCTCCGCGGCGGAATACAACGTTCTGTCAATGTCCGGGGGGCGCAGCTTTTCGAAGATCGTGCCAGCCGTACCAGGCTCGATCTCGTGGACGCAAGACGACGGGAAGCTCTGGCTCATGCCCGCGAATCCCACCGCGCTGAATGAGTCGATCACGGTGTTCGTGATCGATGACGCTGGCACCACCTACCGTTTGTTGCTCGTACCTGGTCCGCGACCGGCCGAAGATATCCGTATCGAACCGCCTGCAGCGCGCTCGACCCAAGCGCTCCAAGCATCGGCCTTTCAACGACGGGTGAAACTCATGATGCTGGCGATGGCCGGTGGTCGGGGGGCACCGCAGCTGTCGTACACGTCGCTCGACACTGTCGTGCCGCTCTGGAAGGAGGCTGTATTGACGCTGGTCCGTCAGTACAGCGACGGCGATTTCATTGGCGAGACCTACACGCTCTCGAATACCTCGCACACCGACATGGCCATCGACGAGCGCGAACTCTACGCGCCAGGTGTGCTCGCCATCGCAATCGAAAACGCAAACCTGCCGGCCGGCGCCAGCACGATCGTCTATGTCGTTCGTGAGCGGGGCGACCATGAGTGATGTCAATCAAGCAACCAAGCGCCGCCAGCGGATCCTGACCGTGGCCGGTTTCGCCGTCCTCGCTGGCCTCTTCGCCGTTGGTATGTTTTTCACGCAGAGCGGGCCGGCCAATCGTCAGTTCACCACGAAGGTGCCGTTTACGAGCCTCGGCGACCAGAACGATCGCAATGCCTGGCGGGCTCACTCCGAGGCGCAACTCGCAGATCTTACGCGCAGGATGTCGAGTATAGATTCGCGCGCCGACGATGCCATGTCGCAGATGAAAGCCTTGTCGAAAGCCCAGGACGAGCTCAGCAAGCGGATCGACGCGATGAAGAGCACGCCGGCAAGCGCGCCCGCGCCCGCGTCCGGAGCGACGGCAGACCACGCGGCCCTGGACAAGCCAATTCCCCTCAACGGGGCCCCGGCCAAGACGGGCGCAATCCTGAATTCGCCATTCGGCAAATCCGGCAAGCCCGGTGTCGACATGGCTGCCGCCCCTCCAAAGCTCGCCATCATTCAATTCAATACACCGATCGGCAACGGGGCCGACTGCGTCGACCCCCGCTACTCGTCGTTGCCGTTGGATCAGGCGACACGCGCACAGCAGGACTGCCTGAAGGCCAACGGCAAGAAGAAAGTCAGCTTCATCCCGGGCTCCTCATTTGTTCGCGTATTCATGATGAACGGTGTCGACGCCCCAACGGGCGGTGAGGCGCAGCACGACCCCCTTCCCGTGTTCCTCCAGGTATTGGACCCAGCCAATCTGCCGAACAGCCGGAAGCTCGACATCACGGAGTGCCGGATTCTGACGCAGGCGTATGGCGATGTGTCTAGCGAGCGCACTCACATGCGCGGCGAAACGCTCGACTGCATCTTGAAGAACGGCCGAACCGTGGAAATGCCGATCAAGGGCAACGTGATGGGCGAGGACGGCAAGGAGGGTGTGCGAGGGCGGCTCGTCTCGAAGGCAGGATCGGCATTGGCCATGTCGGTGTTCGCCGGTATCTCGTCCGGGATTGGGCAAGCGTTCAATCAGTCCGCCAACACCCTCAGTAACACCGCCCTTGGGTCGACCTCCATTATCAATCCGAGCCAGGTCGGCCGTGCTGCTATCGGCAGTGGCGTCTCTGGAGGCGCCGACGCTCTTAAGCAGTACTACATCCGCACGGCTGAGAAGCTTTTCCCTGTGATCGAAACGGACGGTGGTCGCATTGTCGAGTTCGCCGTGACAAAGGGAGCCGAATACGACGGCGCCCTCTCCGATATCAGCAACATCAACGATGGCTTGGCCAACGATGGCCGTGCTAACGATGGGGGCTACACCGATGATTGATGAAACGAAGAGCGTGACCATGGCCGCGTTCGAGGCCGCAATGCAGCGGTGTGCGGACGAAGCGGACCACGAAGCGTCGTTCAGGCAGGATGGAGACGGCAACTACCACCAACCGGAAATGCGCCGGGCGCTTGCCGGTTGGCTCGGTGCGGCTTTGCTCGTTGCCGAGCACGTGCGGGGATTCGCGGATATCGGTGCCGATCGATTTCGCGGCGATCCCGCGTTTCAATCGGGCTTCCTGGAATTTCTTAAGCAAGCTGCGGATCTGCTGGACCTCTCCAGCAACGAGCTTGGGTCGTCAGCCGTTACCGACGTGACCGACGCGAATCCGCTGACCAGTGCGGCAGCGTTCGACGACGCGGCACTCGACGGGTTCACCAGCGAGTTGAAAGCAAAGATGGCAGTGGGGAGAGCCCAGGGGCGTACCGGCTGGTGGGGCGCGCAACGGGATGACCTGTCGACGATGTTGCGCTCGCACGTCGACAAGGGCGACCCCATCGATATCGGCCTGCTCGCCATGATGCACTGGTACAAGGGCGAGGCCATCGCGCCTGCCCCTGCGTCGCCCGAGATCGTTGCAGGTGGCGAGCTCACGAAGATTTCCAGCAGTCCGGTCATGGGCGGCCAACTCGACATCAGGACGCCGGCCGGTGCCATTGGCATTACCGGCTTTCCGAACGAACTTGCGCGCGACTGCAAGCCCTGGCTCTGGGAACAGGTGGAGATTGTGATCCGTTCCACGGCCGAAGCGCGCCGCGCCGGCGCCGTCAAGCTGGACGCAGGCGCGGATCGTGGGGTCGGCTGCCAGGATGCTGCCGCACCTGCCGTGGAGCATAAAGCGTGAGCCGACTGACGAAAGCACAGCGCGATCGGCTCCGGCGCAAATACGACGGCCGCTGCGCGTACTGTGGAGTGCCATTGCCCGATCGGTGGCATGGCGACCATGTAGACCCGGTTGTACGCGCGGTCGAGACCAAGCGAACCGCGGATGGCCAATGGAAGCTTGTGAGCGGCCCGTCGAGGCATCCGGAGCGTGACGTCGAGTCGAATTACATGCCGTCCTGTCCGCCTTGCAACATCAGCAAGGGGCAGATGTCGCTTGAGCAGTGGCGCCAAGCGCTCATGAAGCATGTCGCCTCCCTCAACGCGTATCACCCGATCTATCGCCTGGCGAAGTGCTACGGGTTGATCGAGGAAACCGGGGCGCCTGTCGTCTTCTATTTCGAGCGGGTCGCTGCGCGCGCGGCCGTCTCTGGAGAACTTCAATGAACTCTCCCCGCGATTATCAACTTGTCCCGTGTCCGTACTGCGACCTTGACGCGGTCATGCGTGTTTCCGAGGCGATGTTCGGTGGGAGTTGCGTCGAACTCGCGTGCCCCGGCTATCAGATGGTGCTGCTCTTCAACGACGCCGCTGCCGCTGCAGCCGCCTGGAACCGACGCGCTGGCTCAGTACATCCGGACGATGTCGCCGTTGACCTCTTCGCTGCGCGGATGAAACGCAAGCTCGCCAAGAAGCGTCAAGAAGGCCGTAGCGGATGGCGCGACCCCGCGACCGTCTCGGCGATGACGCTCGCGAGCGAGCTTATCGAGGTCGTCGCGATGGGCGATCCCGTGGATGTTGCCAACGTCGCGATGATGCTCGACCAGCGAGGTGCAGAGGCGCGGTTCTTGCCGGCAGCGCTGTGGGACTTCGTGCAACGCCGCAAGGCCCTGGAGGACTGACCATGCCTCGTGCCAAATATATGCCGACTGCCAACGATGAACTGGCTGCCATGCGCCCACGTGTCGCCTATGCAGCCTACGCGTTGGCAAGCGAGTTTCACCTGAGCGCGGCACGGATTCGCCCGCTGCTCGAAGCGATGGTCTCGCAGGGCACGCTCTCGATTGCGCATGTTCCGAATTCGCGGGGCTACAACGTCTGCATTGCCGGAGATAAGCGGACCGCGGATTCCCCTGTTGAAGAGTATGTCGGTGTGCCGGCCGCACCGCGCACGCATGTTGTGTTGACCGGCGACTTGACCGTATACGCGGCTGAGATCAAGCGCCGGGCGGACCTTTGCATGATGGTGCGGCGATGACCGAGATCAGCAAGATGGAGTGGTGCGACCACACGTGGTTCGGAGCGTGGGCCAAACGGACTGGCCAGGTCTACGACGGCAGCGATTCAGCAGCCTACGACGACGGCGACGCCCGCATGCTGCGCGTTGGTAAGAAGCTGGCTGGCCGCACGATCGATGGGGTCAAGCATCACGCTTTTTCGAAGCCATCTCGGCAAATGACCGTCCCTCCAGCGTCGGCGCCCACGTTCGCCGCCGGCACCTCGCCCTCAACATGCTCAATGATCCAATGAAACACGCCAAATTCACTTTCGCTCTTCTGATGACGACGTGCATCGCGTGGGGCTGCACCACCCAAGGTACATCCGCGGTGCCATCCACGGTTCCGGCGCGCGTCGCCGGGCCAAGCTCTGAAGTCGGTGCCACGGCGTCCGTCGCTCAGGCTGCGACGTCGCAGATCAACCCTGCCGACCCGAACCTTGATCCCGGCGTAGCTGCGCTCAAGGCGGCGCTCCATGCACGCTATCCGGCTACCCAGTTTCGCGAGATCGCCGCCACGCCGTCGGCTGGAATCTACGAGGTCGTGATGGGTAACAAGGTTGCCTATACGGACGTCACCGGGCGGTACTTCCTGTTTGGCCACCTCTTCGACATGGTGACGCAACAGGATCTGACCGTACCGCTCGAGCAAGCACTGCAGAAGGTGCGGTTCCCTGCGGATCGGCTTCAGGACGCGTTCGTCGAGGTTCATGGTAGCGGCCGTCGCAAGCTCGCGATCTTCGACGATCCCGATTGTCCCTACTGTCTGGCCTTGGAGGATGACCTCTCCAAGCTGAAGGACGTCACGATCTACCGTTTCATGTACCCGCTCGAATCGATTCATCCGCGTGCCCGCGCCCATTCCATAGCGATCTGGTGCGCCGACGACAGGCTTGCCGCCTGGCATGCGTGGATGCCCCTCGCATTGTCGCGCTGGATGCGCGACCAAGGATCGACTCCGGCTGGCGGCGCTGCCAAAACGCCTGCCCCGCCACGCGTCGAGCCGAAGCTCGTGTCGTGCGCAAATCCCATCGACGCGAACGAAGCCCTGGCCGCAAGCATTGGAATTTCCGGCACGCCTGCGCTCGTGAGCGAGGACGGGCGGGTGCTGCCGGGCGCCGCCAGCGCCGAAGCAATCGATCAATGGCTTGGAGCGAAGTGACCATGAAAAACAAGATCATGCTCGCCACGCTTTCGGCCCTTCTCAGTCTGACCGGCTGCAGCTTCAGCGGCTACGACGCGAGTTCGCAATTCGCCTGCAAGGCGCCTGAAGGCGTGCTCTGCAGCAGCATGTCCGGCATCTATGCCAACGCGATCGCGCATAACCTGCCCGATCAGCGCGTTCATACAGGCGCCGGCGCGACGACCAATATCGCACTCGGAAGCTATGCCGGAGATACCGGCCCGGCATCGAGCGCATCGGGTGCTGCGGTCAGTGCCAGTTCTCGACCCGTCGTCGGCGCCGCCGGGATTCTCCCCAAAGCGCTCGATAGCGGCGCTCCGCTTCACACGGCTTCGCGCGAAATGCGTGTCTGGTTCGCGCCGTGGCAGGACGCGGACTCCGACTTGCATGACCAGGAATACGTCTATCTGATCGTCGATCCTGGCCACTGGTCGATCGCGCACAACCAGCAGCGCATCCAGGCCGCGTTCCGGCCGGTGATGCCGCCGACTCCTGCGCGGGATGCTAGCAGTAGCGGTAGCAAGGCGGCTACTTTCAGCTCCAACAGCGATTCGACGTCGGGGTCGATATCGAGTGCTGATCGGGTCATGCAGGGCATTCTCACGCCTGCCGGCGCAGTCGACCGTGCAGCGGCTGCGATGCCCGCAGCGACGGACCATTGATCCAGGAGTCATTGATGAGCACCTTGCAGGCCTGGATCGATGACGCGAAATCGCTCGCGCGAATTGCGATCAGCGAAGCAATTCTCGGCACCGAGGACGATCTCGGGCCGCCCGCGCCCGTTGCCGCGGACCAGCGACGCATAGAGACGGTCGGACTTCATAACCTGCTTCCGTATGACCAGTACGACCCCGCTACCGAGCTCTACTACAACACGGATTCGGTTGGCTTCGTGCTTGCGGTTGCACCGCAGACGGGCGCCGACGCGGAGTTGATCCGCAGTCTCCACGGCCTATATGACTCGGTTCCGGCCGGCTATGGGCTCCAATGGATGCTGTTGGGCGACCCCATCATCGAGGAGTCATTGAACGCCTACGTCGACCTTCGGCGCGAGTACGCCGAGGCGGGACGTGCGCCCTCGTTCTATCTGGAACAGGCCGAGCGCCGCGCCGCATTCATTCGCGGCAAACTCGGCCAGCCGCTGTTTCTTGGCCAAAACTATTCGATCACGGACAAGCGGCTGTTGCTGTCGATCGTGCGCAAGGGCTCGCTCGACGATCTGAAGCTGATCGAAGAAATCCAGAATATTCGCGACGTCGTCGGTGCGACGTTGAGTTCCGCAAGCCTGGCAAGCCGTAGCGCGGAGCCCAACGATCTGTTGCGTTTTCTCTGGCCGATCCTCAACCCCGGTGCGTTCTTTGGCGATGGGGCTGAAACGATCGATCAGACTTATAGCGACGACAAGCCCATTCGTGACCAACTGACGGCTTTCGGTCACCACATGCGGGTGAAGGCAAAGCATTTGCTCTACGGAGTGCCGCCGGAGGATGCCGACGAGCCCGACGCACGCATCGCTGTGCGCAGCTTTGGCGTGCACCAGTATCCGAAGAGCAAAGAGCTGTGGGAGATGAACAACATCGTCGGCTCGCTCTTCAACGATGTCCATCAATACCCCTGCCCGTACCTGATCACGCTCGGCGTCCTGATTCTCGATCAGACCGCCGTCGAGACACGGGCCGCTTTGCGTAGTGCGCGCGCGACGCAGAACGCCGAATCGAAGATCGCGAAGCTGCAGCCCGAACTGGCGCTGCAGAATCAGGACTGGAAAGCCGTCTCGATGCAGCTCACGCAAGGGGGCTCGATGTGTGAGCTCTATCACACGCTCACGCTCTTCGCGCCGCGCAAGAAGATGGAGCAGTGTGTGGCGGCCGCGAAAGGCATCTGGCGTTCGGAGCGCTTCAAGCTGTTCCCGATGCTGACCCAGCAACTGACGACATTCCTGTCGGCCCTGCCCATGATGCTGACAAGCGACATGCGGGACGACCTCAAGAAGTTTCGGTTGATCACCACCAAGACCACCGTAAATGCGACCGATATGGCACCGGTGCTCGGCGAGTGGTCGGGTACGAATGGACGGGCAAGCCTGCTCTTTTTTGGCCGTCGCGGTACACCCGCGCTTGTAGACATTTACTCGAGCGGAACGAACTACAACGGCTTTGTCGATGGTACTTCCGGCGCCGGTAAATCGGTGCTCATGAACGACATCATCGGAGCGTTCCGCTCGGTCGGCGGAATCATCCGGATCTGTGACGTGGGCTATTCGTACGAAAAGCAGATCGACATGGGAGACGGCCAGTACATCGACTTCAAGCCTGGGTCGCGAATCGTCATCAATGCGTTTTCGACCGCTGGCATCGATACCGAAAATGGTCTCGACAGCGAGGTGAAATTCATCCGGCCGATCATCGCGCGCATGGTATCGCCGACCGCTCCTATCACTCCGTTCGAGGGCGCGTTGCTCGATGTCGCAGTGCGCATCGTATGGAAGGACTACGGCCAGGAAGGTAGTCCCACGTTGGTGCGAGACGCCCTGCTGAGCCTGAAGGACCAGAATGGGCAACCCGAGCGCATCGCGTATGAACTTGCCGTGCGTCTCGAACCGTTCTGCAAGGGGGGTGTTTACGGCGACTACGTCAACGGGCGCACCAACGTACGACTCGACAATGAAGTGGTTGGACTTGAGCTCGAGCACCTCAACAGCGATCCCCAACTGCGCACGGTGATCATGCTCGGCCTGACCAATCAGGTCACCAACGAAATGTACCGCTTTGACCGGTCGCGACCGAAGCTGTTCCTGCAGGACGAGGGCTGGCAGATCGTCGGTGACGATCAGGAATCGGCCGACTTCATGGAAGAAGGCTATCGGCGTGCGCGCAAATACGAAGGCAGCTTCTTTTTCGCGACGCAGGGGATCACCGACGCCGGGATGAACAAGGCAACGCAGGCCGCGTTCGACAACTCCGCATGGAAGTTCCACCTCAAGCAAAGCGACGACACGCTCAAGAAGATCGAGAAGGGCGACGTGATGGATCTGTCGCCGGGGTTGAAACGCATGTTGAAGTCGCTACGCCCGGTACCCGGTCGCTATAGCGAGTTCGTCCTCGTCGATCCGAACGGCGGCACGCACCTACTGCGCCATATCCCTGACGAATTCACGCTGGCCATGGCGACCACGAAGGGGCCGGACTACGAATTCATGCAGCGTTTGCGTGCCGGCGGCACGTCCACAGAAGACGCGATCCGCGCCCTAATCCAAGCCAAACGGAAGTGAACATGCGACACGACCTCGTACTCACCGGCCTTATCTCGATCGGCGCTTCATTGGTGCTGGGCTCCCCGCTCGTCTACTTATGGACGCAACGCGAAAGAGTTGCGCCGGTCGTCGTGGTTGACGTGCAGAAGCTCATCAGCGATGAGCAGGAAACGCTGCTGAAGACCTTCAATAATGGCGATCCCGTCCACATGACGGACGACGCGAAGAATAAGGCGACCCAACACGCCGGCGATTACGCAAAGCGCCTGTCGGCCGCGCTGGACCAGCTCGGCACACAGTGCGGCTGCGTTGTCGTCAATAAAGCTGCCGTGCTCGCAGGTGATGCGCCCGACCTCACTGACCTGATCGCCAAGAGGATCGCGAAATGACTCGTCTCCGATCGACGGCCCTCTCCCAGTTTTCTGCGCGCACGCTTGGAACAAAAATGGTGGGCGGACGATTTGCACCGACCGCCGTTGGTGATTATCTGGCCGCCTCGACCAGTACTTGTGCGGCGGCGCTTGCAAACGTAACGACGCATTTCGACTTGCGTCGATCGGGGGGCGCGAATTTTGCAAAAACCGACCTTCGCGGAGATGAGCAGTGATCGCGCTCGTCGCCTACTCCAGCGGCCTGGCTCGCTATCGACGGTTTGTTCGCACCGTGGTCGCGCTGACGGTCGTGGCGGCTGTCGCATGGGGCCTCACGCCTTGGTATGGGCTGACGTTCAACATGTCGACCAGTCTGCCGGGGACGCTCTACTTCATCCGCAAGGGCCCCTGTCGGCCGCGCCTCGGCGACACCATCGCATTTCGGTGGCACGGTGGGGCGACCTACCCCGCAGGACTGACCTTCATCAAACACGTGGCTGGTTTGCCTGGCGATGTCGTGCACGTCGTTGGTCGCAACATCTGGGTCAATCAGACCTATATCGGCTACGCCAAGCCGCTCTCGCTTGCAGGGATGGCGCTGTTTCCGACCGAAGACGGCGTGATTCCGCCGGGACACTACTTCGTGGCCACGCCGAACCCGAACAGCCTCGATTCGCGGTACTCGATCGCCGGCACCGTTCCTCAAACCGCAATCGTCGGGGAGGCCTATGAAATTTTTTAACCGCTGCCGCGCCCTCAGCACGCCGGCCGGCGCTTCAACTGGAGGCTCAGATGACGCTTCTGATGCTTGCAATTGGCTTGTTCATATGGGCCGTATGGATGTGCGTGATCGTGTTCTGTCTTGGTGTGGGGTTTCTGGTGGCCTGGTTTATAGGCATGTCATTGGTACACCTCATTTCTTTATCGTCCAAATAGTGGACACAGGGATAGGTCCAGCCTGCTTGCTCGTTGGTTGGAGGCAGCTACGACAGCTTATCCGACGAGCTGCAGTCCTGTGGATCGCGGCACTGACGGTCGCGGTATCCCCAATTTCAGCGATTGCGGAGGACCTGGGCGTGGTTGGCCCGACGTATCCGATTGCGGAGCACGACGCGATTGCGATGCTGAAGCGCCGCCTGCTCGAACTGCAAGCCAATGGTGGGCTGGCGGCCATCGAGCGCCGTGCGCGCCAGCGCGCGCTGCATGACGTCACGTCCCTGCCCCCGGTGCCGGGCATTTCGACCGTCAGCGCGTACTCGAGTCGCCTGATTGATCCGACGGTCACCTACTCCAAGCCCGTCACCAACGACGAGGGCGCCGTGATCGTCGCCGCCGGCACGCGTATCAATCCGCTCGACATTGTCACGCTGCACGAGCGCCTGGTGTTCTTCGACGGCCGCGATGCGGGACAGGTCAAGGCGGTGCAGGCGCTCGCGGCCCGCTCCGGCGATTCCATCAAACCGATCCTGACTGCTGGTTCGTGGTTTGACCTGACGAAGTCGTGGAAACGGCAAGTGTATTTCGATCAGCAGGGTCGACTTAGCCAGCGTTTCGGGATCACCCGCGTGCCGGCCGTCATCAGCCAGCGCGGCAACCAACTGCTTCTTGAGGAAGAACCTGCGGAGCAACTGCGTTGACCCGGCGACCAAATCACCTGTCACCTCCCAATTTATCGGAATCGCGATGAACAACTATGACCGTCTGGACTTCACTGCCGACCCGGCCGTTATCGACGTCGTCGAGAAGAACTCGCCCCACGACGGCGCTGCTGCTCTTCAGCACTTCAATGCGACAGTCGAGCCGATCCGGTATGTCGTAGACGTCACCAATGATCAGGTCGTCGTTTCAGGAAAGGGTGTGCTCGCGACTTACTACTGGCGCGCGAGCCCCTACGACAGCAGGGTCGCTCGTCTATCCGTTCAACCTGACCGCCAGATCGTAGGAGACAGCAGCGGGGAAACCTTTCGTGTTGTGGCGGGTGCTGTAGATGATATCCACCGTCCTGCTGCGGTCCTCGCCGAGCATCTGAGCGAGGTCGAAGCCGTTGAGCTGATCGGTCGTATCGAGAAGGGGGTGAAGGCCGCCCTCGGTATCGGCGTCGAATCGACCCATACGGTCCAGTTGGATGAGCCTCTTCCCGTCTCCGGCGTTGTTGAGTCCGCACGTCGTTCGATTGGAGCGAAGCTGCTCGACATCCTGGCCACGGTAACGTCACGTGTGGTATGGGTCGCCGCTTGGGGCGTTGCCGGTGCGGCGACCGGCGGTCTTGCAGTGATCCTCCTGCCGATCGTCTATCGCCTTGGCCATCACGTCGGCGCATACCTGATCGACTTCGTCTTCCACGTGTATCCGGCGATGCGGGAGCTGCTTTCATGAGCATGCGCCCTCTCCTTCGCCGCTGGATTCTCGCGATCGCGCTGGTTGCCAGCTGCTTCTCGTTCTCGGCGCCGGCCGATGCCGGTCAGTGTGTCGGCCGATTCGCCAATCCGATCACGGATATCTGCTGGGAATGCGCTTTCCCGATGGCCATCGGTAGCGTCACGTTCCTCAATATGGGCCAGGACGACACCCCGAACCCGGGCGGATTCCTCTGCTTCTGTAGCGGCACGTTTGGCGTCAAGTTCAGCTTCTGGGAGCCGATCCGGCGCGTCGACGTCACGCGCTCGCCCTACTGCTTCGTGTCGCTCGGCGGGATCTCGCTGAACCCGGGCATCCACGCCCCGGAGGGGGAGGTGCGCGAGCAGAAGGACGACACCAAGCAGAGCTTCTATCAGGTGCACTGGTACACCGATCCGGTCATGTACTACACCGAGATCCTACTAGACGACCCCTGTATGGAGACGGGCAGCTTCGATGTCGCGTACATGACCGAAGTCGATCCGACGTGGAGCGACGACGATCTCACCATGCTCCTCGAGCCGGAGACCTACCTGTTCGGCAGTCCGATCGCCCAGGCCGCTTGCGCAGGTGACTGCGTGCTCTCGAGCCTAGGTTTCGGCAGCAACCTGCTCTTCTGGTGCGCGGGCTGCAACGGCTCGATCTATCCATTCAACGGCCACGTTCAGGCCCATGTGTCCGCGATCCAGGCGTCGTCACTGCTGGTCGAGCGCATGACCGCAAAGCTGCATCGCGAGGGTTTGATGTGGGGCACGACAGGTGACGGGGCCATGTGCGGCTACTACCTGCAGCCGGTGATGGACAAGACCCAATACAAGTACACGATGCTCTACCCCGTTGCGCAAACCGACCAGATCAACGGTCAGTGCTGTCAGCCGTATGGCCGCACGTCGGCGCTCTGGGGCGCCGGAAAGATGATCCCGTACACGGGGGAGGACTTCGCGTACGAGATTTTCCGCAAGCGCAACTGCTGCATGGGTGCGAACCTCGGAGACTTGCCCCAATGAGTCGGCTCACTTTCTCCATCATAGCCGCCGGCACGATCGCCCTCGCGGCCGGTCATGTGTCGGCACAAACCGTGTCGAATGACGCGCTCGCGCGTGAGCAGCAGCAGATCAATACCACGCGCCGAGCGACCTTCGATGAGGCAGCCAGCGGCACCGCACGTTACCGAGGCGTGATGCCATCGTCGGATGCGATTGATGCCGAGATGAGCCGTATCCAGCGCAGTCGCGATCGGCAGATGGCCCAGGCGGCAGCAAAGGCAGCTCACGATGGCAACGCGTTCCCGAACCTACCGACGCCGGCGCCAGCCGCCGCCGGTGCAGATCCGTTCGCCGTCGCCAAACGGTACGAAAGCCGTACGCAGCGTCGTGTGACCGACTCCTTCGTCGCGTTCGCGAGCTTCTCGATGCCCGCTGCCTCGCTGGTACGCCTGGTGAAGACCATGAATCAGGCCGGGGGAACTGTGGTGTTCCGGGGCTTCAAGAACGACTCGCTGAAGGCGACGGCCGCTGAAATGCAGCGGCTGGGGATTGCGTCCGGCGGCATCGTCGTCAACCCGAAGGCGTTCACGCAGTATCGCATCGCCCGTGTGCCCGCCTATGTCGTCACACGCGGTGGAGACGCCAACAGTCAGGTCGACAGCAGCGGATGTGCGCTGCCGGCGTCGTACGTCTCCTTGTCGGGAGACGTGACGCCCGCGTATGCCCTGCGCCAGATCGTCGATCACAGCCCTACCTACGGGGGGATCGCCGAGCGATATCTCCGTGCACTGGGGGATGTCGAATGAACGGAATGCGGGCAACCCTGCGCCGAAGCGCACCACTGGCCATCGCGACCGCTCTGGCTGCGGTCGCCGTGTGCGCTGCTGCGGACGCCCCATCTACCGGGACTGCGTTTACTGAAGGCCAGTCGTTCGGTAAGTCAGGAATGAACGCGGCTCACGGAAGCATCAGTGGCGGTGGCTCGAACGTGCCGAACTACACGAACCAGGACGGCGAGCTGACGCCGCTGTATGGCGGTGGGCAGGGCAGTCTCGGGCCGGCCGGGTCAGGGAAGGAAGCGGATTGCTCGACGCAGCCAGCGAACCCGAGTGCCTACTGGCGTCAGGAATGCGATGCCGTGAATTACCTCGCGAAGAAGCCTCCCAATCGCATGCCGATCACCGCGAGCGATCCGATCGTGACCGGAAGCAAGGGCACGATCAATAACCCCGGGTCTACGACGAGTTCGCAGGACTGCCACAACGTGACGTCGACGGTGCCGGCGACCTACCGGAAGGAAACCTGCGAACAGGCCGTGGGTACGCAAACCTATACCTGCAACCGCATCAATGACCCCGTCTGCACCGAACCCTATCAAGGCTGCGCCGCTGGCGGGGTCGTCGAGGGAAGCTTCACCGGCGGGTTTGCCGCGCGCCTGGCATCGAACTCTGCGCTCTGGAACTTCGGCGCTGACACGGGCTATCACGACAACTCAGGCTACAACGGACTGACCGTGTCCGGCTCGATGAGTTTCAGCGTCCAGAACCTTGGTCAGATCGGTACCGCAGTCATCAGCCAGATCACGGCAAACAATACGCTGCGCAGCGTCGACATTAACGGCGTCACGGTCTACACCGATGCGCCGGACGGCGGGCGCATTCTCCAATGCGGAGTGGCGACGCTGCCGGCGTCGGCCGGCGGTATTGATGGACGGCAGACCACCGGCTATCTTGCCGCGTCCTCGCCTGGTGTGACCTTCACACACAATTTGATTTACAACGGCATTCGGAGCGTGTGTTCGGATAAAACTGCCTTTACGGCAGATGGCGGTCTCACAGAGTATCGACCGTTCTTTACCTTCGGTAGCGAGTACGAGGGGAACCCGTCGACCATTGCGCCCAACACCGACATCCGCTCGTATTTGCACGAGGGCGTCAATACCGTCGAGATTCAAGCGGCGATAGGCGGGTACGGTTTCCAGGGCGGCGGGCAGGCCCGAGTTCAGCTCACGCTGAACCAGATCTGCACCGCGACTTGCACGCCGAACTGGATCGACCAGTGCAGCTCGTTCGAACAGCGGGCCGCACAATGAATATCCGCGCTCTCATGTTCGCTGCGCGTGCGTTCACCCTCGTCGGCAGTGTAATGACCGTCACCCTGCTCGCCGCGCCGGTAGCGTATGCCGCGCCCACCTGCCAACGCACTGGTTCAACCTGCATCGAGCCGGCCGGCACACGCATCATCAACGGGATTCCGCTCTACCAGGATTGCTGGAACTACCAGGATACCTACGAATGCCAAGCCGCTTCCACCGTTAACGACTGCGCGCCATTGCAGCAGCAAGGCTGCGGCCTAGTGAACCAGCGGTGTGTGTCATACAACGACGCGGTGCAGGGAAGCTGCGACACGATGCAGTACACGTACCAGTGTCTCGATACTCCGGCGCACACGACGACCGTCACCCAATGCACGAACACGATGTGCGCACCGGGTGCCGGATGCTTCTCGTCAAGTAGTGGTGCGGACGGCGCGCTCGGCAAGGTCGTAGCAGGGCTGGAAACCGGGCGCGAAGCCGGCGCCTACGGTGTCGGTGGCGGTAACGTGAACATTTTCAAAGGCTACGACAGCAGCTGCTCGATCAAGGTGCTGGGCGGCCTCGAGATCAAGAGCTGCTGCACCAGCAACGGCGGCGGTGCCGCTTACTCGAACAACGCGATCGGAAGCGCCGCGGTCAGCGCTGGACTGTCGGTTGGCGGAACGGCGGCGAAGCAGGGCATCGCGTTAGGGTCGAAGTATGTCTTTGACCAGCTGTACGAAACGGTCGATAGCTCGATCGTGAACTCTGGTCTCTTGCAGATGGGCGCATGGGCGGACAGGGCGTTGTCTACCTCCGGAACCTTTGGTGCCTACGGCTTTAGTTTTTCGTTCTCCCTCACCAATGGTGTTCAGCTTGCCGATTTCAATCCGTACGTATTCGCGGCCGAGATCGCTGCGCAGCTGATCCAGATGTGGCTCGCCTGTTCCCCTGACGAGCAGGTGCTCAGTCTGAAGCGTGGCCAGAACCTCTGTGTTCAGTACAACCAGGGCTGCTCCAAGCGCGTGCTCGGCGTGTGCGTCGAGGAAAAGAAGAGCTACTGTTGTTTCAACTCGCCGATCGCGAAGCTTGTCAACCAGCAAGGCAAGGCGCAACTCGGCATCCCGTTCGCAGGCTGCGGTGGCTTCACGGCCGACCAGCTGCAGCGTATCGATTTTTCGAGTATCGACTTTACCGAGTTCGTCAATTCGATCCAGTCCAAAGCCGTCGACGAGGACGCGATTCTGCAGCGCGTGCGGCAATCGATCGGAAGCGGCAAAGGGGTATCCCAATGAAGCGCCTCGTCTCCGCAGCGTTTACTACTGCGATTTTTGCGCTGCCGGCCGCCGCCTTCGCCGGCAGCTACGACGACTTCAGTGCAGTTCTCATCGACGCGATTGATCACGGGTCAGCGTTTGGCGCGCTGCGTGGACCCGTTGCGGGTTCACTCGTCACCAAGCTGCACGCCAACGGTCCGGTCTACGTCACGGCTCGCTCGATCGGCGACTTGCCGCGGCCTGGCTGCAAGCGTCTGGATGTGCTGTTCGACGTCCGCGGCATCCAGACCGAGGCGGGCGAAACCAGCGGGCGTCTGGACGTGAAGATGAACTACTGCCGCGATCGAATTCCGCCGATTGGCTTGGCGCCGGCGGCGCCGGCGCAACCTGCAGGAGATACACCGTGACGCGGGGCCGCCCACTGGTTGCAGATTTCAAAACCCTCACTACCCAGGAGCGTTGATCATGTCCATCGAAAGCCTGTTTCCCCCTTCGCGTGTCCGCTCGAACTGGCGCTATGCGCTGCTCGCCAGCCTGCCCTGCTACGTGCGGCGATTCCTCTTCGCTTTCGTCATTGTGCCGGCGGCCGTCCCCGTCGTCGCGCTCGCAATACTGAATCATGGGTCTTTCACGGGTATGGCAACGACCGTGCTCGAACAGGCGGCTGGAAGCGGTACGAATCCGGACACGATCCGACTGCGGACATGCACCGATACGGCGGCTCGCCACGCGCCGTCGGCCGCCATTTGTATGCACTGGCGCACTGACGACGTGCCGATCACGACGCTCGCCCCTCAGGTTGGTCACGGCTTGTTCGTCGCGTGGCTCGTTGCTGTCGTCGTCATGCTTGCGACGGATCTCGGCGTTTCCCCGCCCTCGCCTATCGGACTGCGCAGACGTCTCGACTCGATCGGACGGCCGCGTGCCGAACTTAGTCGTGCAATCCGCGAAGGAGAGGTGAAGTGAGACTGCAGATTACGATCACCAGTATGCGCGCCGCGCCGGCGCCCGACTTGCCGAGCCATCTCTTTGCTGGTGCCGCCAGTGACCGCGCGACCTTCCGGGTAACGCACGGCGCCGCGCCGTCGCGCGAAGCCATTTCCGTGTTGCTCGAGGACGCCGGCTTTGAAGTCGACGCGCAGCGGAGCCGGCCATGAGCGCATTCCGTGGATTCCGGCTCGCGGTAGCGGTCCTGCTTCCTGCAGCGCTGCTGGTGCCGCCGTTTGCGGACGCAGACGGGTTGGACTACAAGTCCGCCTGGAGCTGCGACGGGCAAGAGAAATTCAACTGGTACTGCGATGACGACAAGCCCGCGGCGCCCGCGGGTGCGAGCGCGGCCAAACCGGTCGATTCCGACGACTTCGATCAGATCAAGTCGGCCGACGAGATGCGCGAGGCACTGAAGCACCGACTCGACGTCGCAAACATGGACCCGACGCTCGAGCACATCAAGGAGTACATCAAGCTTTGGGAGTACGTCCAGCAAAAGAGCGCTGTCTTCGCCGATCAATGGCGCCGAGTCGTATGGCAGAACCCGAGCCTCGATTACTCGCTCAAGCGTCCGACCAACAACGTCGCTGTCCATACCTATGACCGGACCCGGGATTCCGACCAGGACGGGCAACTGCGTGCACTCGCGCAGAAGCACGGCCTGATTTTCTTCTTCCGCTCGGACTGCCCGTACTGCCATGCGATGGCCCCGACGATTGTGCTGCTCGCGCAGCGCTATGGCATCGACGTGCTGCCGGTCTCTCTGGACGGTCGGGGTATTGGCGAGTTTCCGAACCCGACGCCTGACCACGGTCAGGCGTCGGTCTGGGGTGTGCAGCAGGTGCCCGCCCTCTTCATTGCGTCCAAAGAGACCGGCGACCACGCAATGATCGGCTCGGGAACGATGTCCCTCCAGGACATCATCGACCGCATTTTCGTTCTCACTGCCTCGCAGCCCGGGGAGCTTTTCTGATGAAACCGACACGCTGGTTTGCCGTACTGACGGCTGCAGTGGTTGCCATCGCCCCGGTGTGTGCGCAGGCGATGTCGATGCAGCAGGTCTTCGACTCAATCAACGCCATGGGCAACGTATCGAGCCCTCGGGCGTTGCAGGGCGAGACGATGGATATGTACAGCGGCGGCAGTGTGTTCATGCGCACGCCACACAAGACTTACCAGCTCGCGAGCGTCACCGCACCGGAATGGGGTGCGGGTTGCGGCGGGATTGACCTGTTTGCCGGCGGGTTCAGCTTCATCAATAAGGAGCAGTTTGTTGCGCTGCTGCGCAACATCGGCTCGAACGCCTTGGGCTACGCATTCAAGCTTGCCCTGCAGAACCTCTGCCCGACCTGCGACAACGTCATGCAGTCGTTGCAGACCATCGCCCGCGACGTCAATCGGATGAACATCGACTCGTGCCAGGCCGCTGAGGGCATCGTCAATGCGGTGACGCCTGTTGCATGGAAAAAAGAGCAGGCGAACCTGGCCGACACGCTCGGGCCATTCACGAACCTGTATTCGGATATGACGGATGCCTGGACAAATACCGGAAACAGCTCGGCGCAAGCGGCGCAGACGATCAATACGGCCACTGCATCGGATTCCAATCTCGCGGCCAAGCAGCCGTACGGCAATGTGACGTGGCAGGCGCTGCAGCAGCTGCCGGACCTGAGCACGTCGGATCGCGAATTCCTCATGTCGCTGGTGGGGACGGTCATTTTTCCCGACCCGTCGGATTCGGGCGGCACGGAGGTGAATCCTGTATTCCTGCCGCGAATCGGCAGCCTCACGGTGCAGGAGTTGGTCGGTAACGATCCTGCTGCGAACAGTGGCACCACGATTCAGGTGTACGTGTGTGACGAGACGACGAAGTGCCTGAATCCGTCAGTTCAGGAAATTGGATACACCCCCTTCCGTACGCTCGTACAGCAAAAGCTGCAGGTAATCACGGATGCGATCGCATCGCGCTCCGCGATCCCGAACCCGGCGGACACGTTTCGGTTCCTGAGCATGACGGACCTGCCGGTCTACAAAATGATCGCGGTCGGCACGCGTCTGAACAACTCGTCTCTGGCTGACCAGTTGTTGAGTACCTACCAGTCGCTGATCGCTGCCAAGTACGCCGAAGCGTATATCCACGGATCCGCTGAAGATCTTCGCCGGGCAATCGCGCGTTACGGCACCGTGAAATCCAGCACGTCGCTGCTCGACGAGGCCACGAAGCTCAATACCAACATTGACACGGTCGAATCGGAAGCACGCAGCGCAGTGATGCAAGCCTTCAGCCAGACGTCGAACGCGTGGCAACTGGTCGAGCAACTCCAATCGATCGAGCGCGCCGTGCACGCGAATGTGTCGTCCTCGCTTCGGAACTCGTTGGCCTTTGGCCAGACGTTGAACGGCGGGGGGACTCAATGAACATGGAAATTGACACCTATGGGAACGTCGATACCTTGTACTACGTCATGCAGGGTATCGCGTCTTTCATGGGTAGCGGAACCTGGACAGGTCTCATCCGTTACACGTTGTTGAGCGGCGTCGTAATCTGGACGATCGTCGCGATCGGCCGGAAAGGCTATGAGATCTTCCGGTGGTTCGCCGCCGCGATGCTGATGACGCAGCTGCTTTTGCTACCGGTCGAGAACGTGTTCATCACGGACGTCAACAACGTGCAGCCGACTCGGGAGGTGGATCACGTCCCCGCCTATCTCGCCGCGGTTGCCCAGAGCTTCACGCTCATCTCTCGCGTGCTGACACAGTCGTACGAAACGATCTTTTCGGTGCCGGATACGCTGACCCTGAAAAAGGGGGATGTGGGTTTCGGCATCTCCGTGCTGCAGAAGGTGAACAAGGCTGAAATCACCGATCCGGGGCTGCACGCTGACCTTATCCAGTTCTTCAAGGAGTGCACGGTCTACGACATCCAGGACGGCGCGATTGATCCGAAGACGATCATGAACGGCACCGACCCCTTCAATACCGTGTTCACGTCGACGAGCCCTGCCCGATATGTGACGACGAACACCCTCACCGCGAACCCTACGACGGACACCTGTTCCGCGACCGGCACTTTGTTGCTGCTGCGCGTACAGGACGCTGAGCAAGCGGCCGAGCAGATGTATGGCAGCGAGATGTATCCGGAGATCGCCGACCCCTCCATGGCGAAGGCGGAATTCGTCAACGCGATTGGAGATTCGTACGGCTTCATCCTCCAGTCGTCGCAGAACGCGTCGTCGGCGCTACGACAGGCAATGTTCAACAACGTATGGCGCCAGGCGGGAGCGGAGCTGCCCGCGATGCTGAACGATCCGGCGCGCGTGGCCGAGGTCAATGCGTTGATGAGTTCTGCCCAGGCTGCAGTGGCGACGAACGGCTCACTCGCCTCCATGGCGATTCTCGCCAAGAACACGCTGCCGACCGTTCGCAACTATGCCGAAGCGATCATCTATGCGGTTTTCCCGCTCATTCTGGTGCTCTGCCTGATCAGCGGCGCGGATGGGGCCAAACGAATCCTCGCGATGTACGCCAAGACGGTGGCATGGGTGTCTGTCTGGCCGATGCTCTTCGCGGTCATCAACGGGCTGTCGCTGATTCACCTGAGCCATGAGATGCGCTCGATGTCGCTGCAGGCCGGCGTGCCGTTCGGCATGGCGGCGAAGTTCGGACAGACGTTGCTCGACGAGCAGGCGCTGCTTGGATACATGGTGATTATTACGCCTCCCCTTGCGTGGCTGTTGCTGAACTTCGCATCGGCCGGCGTTGTCGGTGCGTTCTCTCAACTGAGCGGCGCGTTGACCGGCTCTGCTCAACAGATCGGTGGTCAACAGGCGCAAGGCGACGAAAACATCGGCAACGTGCACATGGATTCGTCGTCGATCGATAACGCGTCGCGCAACGTGACCTCGGCGAACAAGTACGACAACACTGTGCAGTCGCGCACCGGGTCGATGAACGTCGATACCGGGACCGGCTCGGCCTTCACGAACTTTGCCAATGGCCTGATCGCTCGCACCGAGTTTCAGAACAGCCTCGGCGTTTCGGCCACGTCCCAGGACGCATTTGAGCGGTCGCTCGGCACCGACACCTCGACGGGTGTCGCGGCAAACCGCACGAATTCCACGTTCGCTGGGCGGGAGCAGCTTGCGTCCAGCACGAACAGTGTCTCGAGCAGCCAGGAGCGTGGAAGCTCACAGCGCCTGTCCGACGATTCCAGTTCGGGTACGCGGGCCTCGTCTAGCCAAACAGGTGAGCGGCGGACCGCACATGATCAGCAATATGCGATAGATCAGTCGCACTCCGTCGACGGTACAACTTCTGCAGGAGCCAAAGGTTCGATCATGCTTGGTGGCGGCTTTGCCAAGTCGTTTGGCGAGGATGGGGCGCCGTCCGGCAACGCCGGCGGTGGAGGCGGCGGCTCAGCCGGTGGTAGCGGGCGTGGGCCTTCCGGCAATGGTCGGCAAGGAAGCAGCAATCCGGTCTCGAACTCGCCTCTTTTTAACCAAGCAGAAGAAGACAAACTCGCTCGTAAGGCCGAGTCACTTGGAAAATCGCCGAACGAAGTTCAAGCGATTCGGGATGCGTATCGATCGAAGGTGCGGGCTGCGGATTATGCAAATGGCGGTGGCACGGGGAAAGGGCAGTCGAGTCTGAAGTTTGGTCTCGATGTTTCGGGCGAAGGTGGATATACGAAGTCTTGGCGGAATTCTGACGCACAAAAATTCGTCGATCAAAACAGTAGTTTGGCCGCCTACACCGAGAGCGATAACGTCTCTCACGAAGGCTCGCAGATGCACAATGACTCCACCGGAATGGAGTCCGGGCAGCACGTTCGCCGCGACCGGTCGGCGTCTCTGACGGACCAGGTTTCGTCCGGCTCTCGCGTTGCAGCGGATCTCACTCGCAGCGCAGACGTGCGCCAGCGCGGATCGACGCAAGTGGTTTCGCGCGTAGATACCTCGACCAACCTGATGACGCCTGAGAACCTGCAGGCGGTCGCTGCGCGCAACGGTATCCGATACAGCCAGCTGATGACGTTGCCGTCCCCGCAGATCGCTCAGCTGGTCGCCCAAGATGCAGCGATGCGCGACATCGTTTCGCGCAACTCGACGTTGCCGACCACGGCTCGTGATGGGTCTACTCTCCCTGCGAGCGGCATCGACGTCGTTCGCCTGGACCAACGCAACCAGTCCGGCGTTGGTGCAAGTGCCCCCGCGTCGTTCCAGCGTTTTGCAGGTGCGGTTGGACCAGTGGATACGACACCCCTGGATGTTGCGACGCCGATGCCCCAAATCGTGACCGACGCACAGCACCGTGTGGATGTTACGCAGCAACGGGTCGCGAGGGAGTCCGCCGCGCCGATCAAGCAGGTGCGTGACCACGTCGATCCGTCGGCCGACAACAAGCCGCTCATGACGCCCGAGCGGGCGCCGGGCCGCTCGCTTTCCTCTCCGCCCGCGGCGCCGTCAGCTTCCGATAGCAAGGGGCCCCTGTCGGCATGGGTGAACTCGATTCAGCCGAGCGGGCCGGCTGGAACAACGTCCACCTCGGCACCAATTGAAAACTTCCTACATCCGCGAACTACGGGAAATGGCCCGACTCTTGAAGCCGCTCGAGCGACGGGAACCGGCACGGGCTCGCCCGCGACTCAACCGCGTCTGTCCGAATCTGACTTCAGGATCGTGACTCTGCCGGCCGGCAATGATCACATGTCACATCGGCAGAGTGATCGTCGAGTGCCCGATGCTCCTGACGGGACATACAGCCGGCCGTCTCCGGAGCTACCCAGCCCTGATCAAGAAGCTGTAGCGCGGCCCGTCGGCTCGATACGGGGTCGCCGGGTGGTTGACGATGGAAGTCGGGGAAGTAGCTTGCCGACCGCATCAATGAAGCGTAGCGGCGGGGTCTCAGTCATGGCTCCTGGAACGACGGCTGGCAACCCTGGTTCACGAGTCGACAACGTCAAACCAGCTAACTCTGGTCAGGAGCAGGCTACGCCGGCGCCTATCGCGCCTGAACCAGCTGGCCGGAGAAGTTCGCCGTCCGGTGGCATCGGCCTCGCAAGCGTCGGGTCAGAAGTCGGTGGCGTCGACAGAAAGGTGCAGATCGGTCGCGCGCCAGGCGGGTCATCTGCTGCAGGGGATGCCTTGCCATCGACACCCTCGCAATACCTCGATGCCGCAACCGTCGGAGCCGACGCATCTGCTCCGCACGACGACTCGGCGGTAAGCGGCGCGGCCACTTCCCCGAGCGTTTTGGCTTCGGCGAGTCGACTAGGACGCGGTTCTGCAGATGACGCACGTGGAGTCAAGTCGCTCCCGAGCGCGGGCGTTGCAAACGATGATCCCGACAACCAATGAAAAAGGGGCCTTGCGGCCCCGGACGGTAATTCCCCAATCAATGACGCCAATCGCTATGACTCATCTGATTTCTTTGGTCTCTCCAAAACCAATCGTTCGAGAGGTCGCTGCTTGCATTGTTGCTCGAACGAGCGGTGTTCCAGCCGTCATCATAGTGCGCGCCGGTCATGATGAGATGGCCAAGCTTGACTGCAACGCCCAATTGGGCGAACACGCCGAAGATGCAGGAAAAGAGAGCGCCAAAAGCCAAAATGGTAAAGGGCAGCTGCATTACCGTAATCACGATGGCCGCAACCAGGAGCGTGGTCAGATAGCCCCACATGATTTTCCGGTAAATCAATCGGCCACTGCGCGAGGCGATAAACGATGTGAAAACCGAGAAAATCGCTGCTGCCATTATCGCCATGAAATTCGCAAGCACATAGTCCATGATGAGCGCCCCCGTACGCAATTAGTATCGACGTTACGCCTGATTTCTCGTACTGGCAAGTTAATCCTTGATGACGTAATTCGTCGTGGTGTCAATTCATTTGCGTCTTTAATTAGCGCGATCTCGACGGTGAGTCGAGTGCGTCTGGTCGCGCTCACGTTTTCTGCCCTGCTTCTTGCTGCTTGCGCCTCGGTGCACAGCTACGACGCCTGCGCCCGCTCCTATTCAGCGGATGGCCACGCCTCCCACGTCGGGAGGTCGGCATGAAGTTTCTCCTCTTCCTCGCGATCACGGCCGGTGCCGGCTACTACGTGCTGCATGACGGGCCGACGCCGGATCTCGGCAATTTGTCGTCGTCCGTTGGGCATTTTGCGAGCTCTCTGAAGCACCCAGCCGACAACGCCTCACATTCTGAAAGCGCAGGCTCTGGCGACCACGCCTCCGTCCAATTCGCGACTTCACCCGACGGCCAGGCCGAGGCGCTCGTGCTGAGCGTGATCGACAGCGCGCAGTCGGAGCTCGACGTCGCCGCTTACGAGCTCACCAATCGTCGCATCGTTACCCATCTGATCGAGCGCGCCCGCGCTGGTGTCCAGGTCCGTGTCGTCCTCGACCGCTCCCAGCTTGACGGCCGCAGCTCGAAGCTCGCGGATCTCGTCGCGGCCGGAATACCGGTTCGCATCGACATGGCCGTACCGCTCATGCACGACAAGTTCATCGTCGCTGATAGCGATACGACCCAGACAGGCTCGATGAACTACACGCAGGCCGGTGCCAATCACAACGCTGAAAACGTCCTCGTCATCTGGCATCACGCCACGGTCGCCGCAGCCGTGCGCGCCGCGTGGGCGCGCCTATGGAATGAATCGAAGCCTTACCCAGGTGTTTGACCCGGCAATCACGCGCGTAAGCCGAACTTTTTAATGGAGAACACGATGCCTCATGTCGATTTCGAAGTCGCCTGCCAGACGATCGGGCAGCTGATCGCCCACTATGTCGCCGTCATCGCTGAAGAGGAGTCGCGCAGCGAGCCGGATGCGGAGTGCATCGCTATAGCCGACGCGGAACGCAAGACTCTGGTTGCCGCTCGCGATGCGCTGCATCCGGATGATGCGGCTGCGATCGCTCGTGCGCTGGACATCTACGGCCTGCGTGTCCGTCGCTTGAACATCGGTCACGCCTGATTCCGGAGCCCATCATGGACACTATTCCGGATGTCGTGATGCAGCGCGCGTATGCGCGAGTGGAGCGCGAGGCGATTGACGGCAGCCGCGAGCAAGCCGAGCCGAAGGCGATCCTCATCGGTGGCCAACCCGGTGCCGGCAAGACGGCCATTGCGCGTCAGGCGATGGGCGAACTCAACGAGCGCGGTGGTGCCGTTTTGATCGACGCCGATCGCATGAGGGAGAATCTGCCGCAGTACAGCCGGCTTCTTCGCGAGGATCCGCAACATGCAGCCGACCTGACGCATGCCGATGC
The DNA here is from genome assembly GCF_902833245.1 of Burkholderia sp. BCC0398. Taxonomy (NCBI): domain Bacteria; kingdom Pseudomonadati; phylum Pseudomonadota; class Betaproteobacteria; order Burkholderiales; family Burkholderiaceae; genus Burkholderia; species Burkholderia sp. BCC0398. The sequence continues at coordinate 77,424 of NZ_CADFEM010000019.1, read as the reverse complement.
TGGCCGGTGGGCGGGCCGGCTAACCACGGCCGCATCCGACGTGCGCCGTGATCTTGTGGTCGACGGCACGATGCGTAACCCCGATAGCCTGCGCAATCTGGCGCGGCGGCTCAAGGACCGCGGTTACACGCTGGAGGTTCGGGGCGTGGCCATGCCAGCGGACGTGTCGCTTACGCGTGCGCAGATGCGTACCGAGCGCGAAATCGCGACGACGGGCGTGGGACGGGTGGTCAATCGCGAGCAGCACGACCAGGCGTATGCCGGCATGGTGGAAACGGTCGCATTGCTCGAGCGTGAGAAGGCAGTGGATCGAATCCTGATCGTCGATCGGCATCACCGTGAGATATACCGCAACGAACTGCATCAGGGTGAATGGCGCGAGCCGCAAGCGGCCGCGGCGTCGATCGTGCATGAGCGCGAGCGTCCGATGACCCGCGACGAGATAGCCCATCACGTTCAAATGCTCGATGACATTCGTGACGCTCGTACAGGCCGAGGCGCGCCGGCGCCGGAGATTGCCGACATCTCGCTGCGTCGTGAGCAGGCGCTACGCGTCCCGGAGAGGGATGCGCAAGCACGGGTCAACGGAGCGTATGCGGATGCGCGGCCGGCACCGGAGCGCGGCTTGCGCGACGTCCTCCGGTCGATGACGCGTGACGTGCCGAACGTCGGTGGCCACTTCCCCGATCCGGTCGCCGAGGAAATCGCTGCGTCGCGCCATCTGCCCGCCCTCGAGGCCAGGCTTCGCTCGCACGGGATGACTCACCTGACACCGCTGGACGCCGGCGCGTCGTCGGTCGTGCTGGCGGCCGACGACAAGCATGTGGTGCGGCTCGGAACCGGCGATCTTGCCGTTCGGCCAAAAATTCCCGAGGTCTTGCAGCCGGTGGCGAGCGGCACCGAAGGCAATCTGCGATACGAAATCATGCCCCGCGCCGATATGCGAGGCGTGACATCGGCCGACGTCGCGCGCACGGCCGACGCGCTTCGTCAGCGCGGATACCACTGGAGCGATCAGGGCGTCGACAATCTGGGCATCGTGGACGGTCGTGTGGTCGTCGTCGATCCGGGTGGCATAGAGCCGGTACGCGAACGGGCCATTCTGCCGTCTGCACGCCAACCGGATCAGCCAAAGACGGAGGTCGAAGTCGATACGGCGCGCGCGCCGCGCCGGCGTACCGTTGACCACGCGCGCGACGCGGAGCGCGGCCGCGCGTTCGACACGCTGGGCCGTGACCAGGCGCTCGCCCTCTTCCCCGAGCTCGACGCGGCCTACCACCACCTCGAAACGCGGACCTCGATCAGCACGGTTCCCCACAGCGAAATCGAACGCGCCAACCTGTCCGAACAGATCCATCGGGGCCAGCTACCCGAGGGTGACGTGCCGGACGATGTTTCGCGCCGGGCGATCGGCCTGGCCGGCGATTACCACAACCTGATTCTGCGCGATGCGCAGCAGCTGGAGCGCCACTACCGCGGTGAGGTGCTCGCCAACTCGACGCACCACTCGCTGGTCAAGATCGGTCAGACCGTTGGCATCGTCTATCCGCGCGATCGTCTGTCCCGCGATGTCGAGGTCGGCGAGCAGATCGCGATTCAGTATTCGCCGGACAGCGCGCTGCACCAGGTCAGGGAGCGCGATCACGAAGCGGAACGCGCAGACCGATCACACGACCACCAGCTTTCTATCGAGCGATAGGGGCCGCCATGTCTATTTTCAATCGCCCCCCGACGTGTGCGTCCCGTTCCGCATTTTACGCGGCTCTATCTGGCCGAACGTCGACACATTCGCCGTCGGCTGTGGACCAGTCCGAGACTGCTGCGTATCGAAGCCGATTGGGCGACGCGTTACGTCGTGCAGTGGCTCGCACTGTGCTGGTTGGCATGGGCACCGGCGTTGTTGCTCTGGTGGCGGCTGATCTCCAACGGATTCCACCTCGACTACCCGATCGTCGTCGAGCCGCGCGCTTCGCTGCCGATGTACGTGTTCGCCGGCCTCGTCGCTTCGCTTTTCTACGCGTGGTGGCGACCGTACATCAGCTACGTCGAGCTGCAGGTCAGGCGCCACATGGACGACTGGTATCGCACTGTATGTGAAGCGGCGCGATCCGGCCGCCTGTATTAGGCCAGCAACGAATCACCGCCATTTTTGACTGTTGATCACACCAAGGGGAAGACCATGAAATTCACGAAGAACACGCTCCTGATCGTCGCGTTGTCGGCCACTGCGTTACTTGCCGGTTGCGCCACCACTGGCAACGAGCACCTCGAATCCGCGACGCAATCAAGCGTTCAGGCCCAAATCCAGCAGGGCAAGAGCACGAAGCAGGACGTTCAGGATGCTTTCGGTTCACCGAACAAGACCACATTCACCGATTCGGGTCTCGAGATCTGGACATACGAGCTGGCGCACGCCACGCCGCACGCTATCAACTTCGTCCCGATCGTCGGTGCGTTTGCACATGGCGCTGACGTGCGGAAGAAGACGTTGACAGTGCTGTTCGACGACAGCGGGGTCGTCAAGAAATACACGTTTGCCGAGACCACCGACGTGGCCAAGGGAGGCATCGGCCAGTAGCGCCTGCCTGATCGCAATTTAGTGGCGGGAAGGTGCTGTTCCTTACCTTGCGCCTTCCCTTTGACGCCAGCCGGCTTGCCGGCTGGTCTTTTTCCCCGATCTCGCGTTTCTGTAGAGGCACCCGCAATGAATCGATATCGCGCATCTTCCATCGAGCGCCGGCGAGCTGCAGCCTCGATCGCCTGGCCAAAAGGCACGTTGATCCTGACCAACACGGATCCCTCTGCCCAACGCACGCTGAAGGGCGCGGCGGTCGCGCTTGCGGCGGCGGCTTGCCTGTTTTCCATCACTTGCACAAACGGGCCCTTGCAGTCCTGGGCTCGCTCGCGCGAGCACTTCGACATGCGACCTGCGATGGAGGCCGCCCTGAAAGCCGGAAGTCGTTCCGCCGGTACATGGCTTGCCGTTCATTTCAATCGCGACTATCCGGGCTTGCTCCAGGCCGAGTCAGACGCTGGCGAACCGACAGCGATGTACCTGGTTGGTCGCATGCACCTGCAAAAGCACGCGGGTTTCGGCCACACCACGGCGGCGACCGATTCGGATCAGGAAATCGGCATGCAACTCATGCGTCGAGCCGCGGCGGCAGGCGGTCAGGACGCCCTGCGCTATCTGGTCAGTGGGTCTGCGAACTGAACACCACGATGGAATTGGACAAATACGCGGCATGTAAAGGAGAAAGCCGTATGCATACGCGTCCCCTTCACCCCCCCGTTCATCGTCGACATGTGCGAATCATGCTCGGCGTGTTGGCGCTCGTTACCTGGTTACTGATTGCGCCTATTGCTTACCTTGATGCGCTCGGATTCTGGAATAGCACGGAGCCCGTGTTCATCGCCGCGTTTGTTACGGCGCTACTGTTCTTGGCGGCTGTACGTTCGACGTGCACTCGACGTGGAACGTGGAGCGCACTACGTCGTGCGCAACGCGGTTTGCACCGTTTCGGCATGTGTGTCTATTTCATTTGCATGCTGTTGATGATCGTGATCGTCGGGAACTTCGATTCGTCGGCGGCCGGGTTGGCGGAATCGGCTTTCGACTTGTGTTTCGACGGAATGGTTGCCGGCGCAACGTTGTACTTCTGGAGCCTACTGGCGCTGCCGGTCTTATATATTCTCGCCCGCACTGAATCGGCGTGGAAGCAGCGAGGTGCGCGATGACCGCTCGAACTCGCGTTCTGCACCGTTTAGTCGTGGCCGTGTCGCTGGCGTTGCTTGCGTGGATCGTTGGCGGTGTCCTCGCTCGCCAGGCACACGCGCAGGAGTTTCTGTCGCCCGAGCAAGCGTTCCGCGTTCGCATGACCGAAGAACGTGGCGCTGTCGTCCTCCATTTTGCGATCGCTGACGGTTACCGACTTTACGGCGACCGCTTCCGGGTCGCGAGTGATGACGGCCGCGCGCACCTCGGTTCAATTCAGCACCGCGCCGGCAAGGTCGTCGCTGATCCGAGTGCTGGGCGTCCGGTTGAGGTGTTCGAGCGAGAAGTGACGTTGCGTGTGCCGGTCAATGCTCGCGAGATGTTCGGCCTCACGGTGACCTATCAAGGCTGTGCAATCAACCAGATCTGCTATCCGCCGATGCAGCGGACCTTTCCGGTGATTGCTGCTGCACTGCTGTCGCAGTCGGAGGCGTCGCGATGACGGCCGTCCGTTCTCCCTTCTCGCGTGCCCAGTACGCCTATGCGGTCTGTACGACAGACCCCGGTTCGCCAAAGTGGTTCAGCCACCTCCATGCCGCTCGGCACCACGCGATAGCACCCGCTCGCGCATGCGTCGGCATCCACGATGGGGAATTCCCGCCCCTGACTGCCGATATCCCGATGCTGCGCGACGCCTTCGAGGGTGCCGTGCTTGAGATTCACCAAAGGCAGCGCCGTCAGATCGATGGCGATGTTGCCGAAAGAAACCCCCTCTGTTCCCGGAATCTTGGCGGAGGACAGGAACAGAGGGCTCCAGGTCCTGCGCGAGCGCAGGCGTAAACGTCCCGTAGACCGGGCACTCGTTGTTAAGCGGGGATTGTAATGAAATTTTCGAAACGCCCTACACCAAGCGGTTTATCGATCGCGATCGCCGCGGCGATCGCATCGATGGCTGGTCCAGTGCATGCTCAGACGTCCGGAGACGGTGCGCTTTCAGATGGGAATGGTGCCGTTGCCTCTGGCGATTATTCCGTTGCGATCGGCACGGCGGTTACCTCTGCCGGGCCGCGCTCGTTGAGCTTTGGTTACGCGTCGACGGCGGCCGGAGCCGATTCGATCGTGCTCGGGACGTCCAGCACCGCGCAGACGAATGCGGTAGCGGTCGGCAATACGACGGCGGCCGGTACGAATGCAACGGCAATGGGTTCCGCCGCCACTGCCGCGGGCAATGGTTCCGTCGCGATCGGAACCGGCGCCGTCGCGAACAATTCGCAGGATGTCGCAATCGGATCGGGATCCACGACCGGCGCCGCGCATCCGCTTAGTAGCTTCGGTATTGCTGGTGAGAACTACTCGGTGGCGGGATCAACGTCCAACGGGGTGGTGAGTTTCGGTGCGCCGCAAAGTCCGAGGCAACTGACTAATGTTGCCGCCGGCGCCGTTAGTGCAACAAGTCTCGACGCCGTCAACGGATCCGAGCTCTATCACATGGGACAGGCAGTTGGGAGTCTCTCAACGTCGACGAGTCAGTCCGTGACGTCGCTGTCGACTGCGACCGCCAACAATGCCACGGGAGTTGCCGCCGTCTCTTCCGGACTCGCTACGCTGTCAACCACCGCCTCACAATCTTTGTCGTCGCTATCGACGGGGCTCTCGAGCAACACGGCCAACGTCACGAGCCTGTCGAGCAGCTCGGCATCGGGCTTTGGATCGCTCTCAACCGGACTGTCCGTTATCGGCACGACGGTCACGAGCTTGTCCACGAACACCGCTGCCGGGTTCGTGTCGCTCTCGACGTCGACCGCACAAACGATCGGAAGTCTGTCGACGGGCACGGCCAGCGCGATTGCGACGTTGTCGACTACGACAAGCCGATCGATCTCGTCTCTTTCGACTGGCCTGGCTGGCGACGGCGCGACACTCTCGGCAATGCAGTCTGCTTTGGCTGCAGGGACCGTTGGTCTGGTTCAGCAAACAGGCGGTGCCGGCACGGGCGCGATCACAATCGGCGCCAGTACCGGTGGTACGGTGCTCAACGTCGCCGGCAACGCGGGCGCGCGGCAGGTCAAGGGTGTGGCCGCAGGCACAGACGCTACCGATGCGGTCGACCTGCAGCAGCTGCAGAGCGTGGCGGCTCAGGCAGGCGCAATCGGCTCGAGCGCGGTCGTCTACGACGATGTGTCCCACGCGCGCATCACCTTTGGTGCGGTGGGTGTGCCAGTCACTTTGACCAACCTCGCGAACGGCTCCGTGAACGCCGGCAGCACGGACGCGGTCAACGGCCGGCAACTCTATGCCGCGCAGCAGGCGACGAATGCCAACAGTGGTGCGATCGCCGCACTGTCTACTTCAACGCAGGCGGTCACGTCGTCGCTTTCGACGGGCGCGGTTAATAGTGCGGCCTTGTTCGGAAGCTTTTCATCCAGCACGGCTGCTACTTTCTCGCTCCTGTCGACTGGCTTGTCCGCGACCAACGAAAGTGTGTCGTCTCTCACGTCGAGCCTGGTGGCCGGAACCGTCGGGTTGGTCCAACAGACCGGCGGGACCGGCAGTGGCCCGATCATGGTCGGGGCCAACACCGGCGGTACGGCCCTCGACGTGGCCGGCACATCTGGACCGCGTCAGGTCAAGGGCGTTGCCGCGGGCATCGACGGCACCGATGCGGTCAACCTGCAGCAGCTGCAGAGCGTGGCAGGCCAGACGGGCGCAATCGGCGCGAGCGCAGTTAGCTATGACGACGCGTCGCATACCCGCGTCACGCTCGGTGCATCAGGGTCGCCTGTGACCCTGACCAACCTCGCGGACGCCTCGTTGAACGCGAGCAGCACCGACGCTGTCACGGGTCGGCAGCTCTATGCTGCCCAGCAGGCGACGAACGCAAACGTCGGCGCGATCGCTGCCCTGTCCACGTCAACGCTGGCGGCAGCGTCCTCGCTTTCCACGGGCATCGCCAGCAACGTCGTCTCGATCGCGAGCCTGTCGACCAGCACGACCACGGCGCTTTCTACTCTCTCGACCGGCGTCTCCCATGGCCTGGCGTCGCTGTCGACCGGCTTGTCCTCGGCCAACGCCGGCGTATCAGCCCTCGCGTCCAGTCTTGCGGTCGGGACTGTCGGGCTGGTGCAGCAGTCCGGCGGCGCAAGCACCGGCACGATTACGGTCGGCGCCGGCACCGGAGGCATCGCGCTCGACGTCGGCGGAACTGCGGGCGCGCGCCAGATCAAGGGCGTAGCCGCCGGCACAAACGCCACCGACGCGGTCAACCTGCAGCAACTGCAGGGCGTAACGGCGGCTGTGGGCGCCGTCGGCGACGGCGCAGTCTCCTATGATGACTCGACGCATTCGCGCGTCACGCTCGGCGACCCCGGCGTCGGATCGCCCGTCGTGCTCACCAACGTCGCAGACGCGGCACTGACGGCCACCAGCACGGACGCCGTGTCTGGTCGGCAGCTTTACACCGCCAACCAGGCGATCAGCGCCAACGCGGTCTCGATCGCAATGCTGTCGACGTCGACTGGCCTCGCCGTGTCGTCGTTGTCCACCGGCGTCGCCAACGGCGGGGCGACGCTGGCCGCGCTGCAATCGGGACTGGCGGCCGGTACGATTGGCCTGGTGCAGCAAGCCAGCGGTTCCAGCACGGGCACGATCACGATCGGCGCCAGCACCGGCGGTACGGCGTTTGACATCGCCGGCACCGCCGGCGCGCGCCAGGTCAAGGGCGTAGCCGCCGGCACTGACGCCACCGATGCGGTTAACCTCCAGCAGCTGCAGGGCGTGGCGTCTCAGGCCAGGGCGCTCGGCGCGAGCGCGGTCGCCTACGACGACGCCTCGCATACGCGGGTCACATTCGGCACGGCAGGTGCGCCCGTCGCCCTAACCAACGTCGCTGATGGGGCCTTGACGGCGAACAGCACCGACGCGGTCTCGGGACGTCAACTCTATGCGACGAACCAGAGCGTCTCCGCCCTGGCTGGCCAGCTCGCTACGGGTACCGTCGGACTCGTGCAACAACGCGGCGGCTCGAGTGCCGGCGCGATTACGATCGGTGCCGGCACAGGCGGCACCAACATCGACGTCGGCGGCCTGGCTGGCGCGCGCCGCGTCTCTGGTGTGGCAGCGGGTGTGAATGTCACCGACGCCGTCAATGTCGGCCAGTTGAACCAGGTTATCGGTACGGTCAATACGATCGCCGGTAACGCGCTGTCTTACGACGATCCCACGAAGCTCAGCGTGACGCTTGGAGGGCTCGGAGCCGGGACGGCCGTCACCATCCATAACCTGGCGCCCGGCGCGTTATCAGGAACCAGCGCGGATGCGGTCAACGGGGCTCAGCTCTTTGCCACGAATGCGAACGTCGCCGCCAATACCAGCGCGATTGATGCACTTTCTGTCCGACTTGGCGCGATCCTTCCGTCGAGGTTCAGCCAGAGCCTCCCCGAGCCCGGCCAGGGCAGCCTTAAATATGCCGCGTTCAACAGCACCGGCGCCGGTTCAGTTGCAACCGGCACGGATGCGACGGCTATCGGCAGCAATGCGGTGGCCACCGGCGATCGCAGTGTTGCACTCGGCGTGGGTGCCGTTGCCCAAGGCAGCGGCTCGATCGCGGTCGGCAGCGGTGCGAGCACAACTGGCGCCAATGCCGTGGCGCTGGGCGCCGGCTCAGTGGCCGACCGCGACGATTCGGTGTCGATCGGCAACTCGGCGACAAGTACGACGCGAACACTGGCCAATGTCTCGGCCGGAACGGCCCCGACCGATGCCGTCAACGTCCAGCAGCTGAACGACACGGTGACGAACCTGAGCAACCGCATCGAACACGACCGACGTGACGCCAATGGCGGCATCGCCGCGGCTGTCGCGATCGCCAGTCTGCCCCAGGCGCCGGCGCCGGGAAAGAGCATGGTGGCCATCGGGGGCGGGACGTACGGCGGGCAGTCCGCCATGGCGCTCGGCATTTCAACGTATGCCGGCCACTGGATTCTGAAGGCGAACGGCTCGACCGATACGCGCGGCACCGTGGCCGCCGGTGTAGGTGCGGGATTCGTCTGGTAACCAAGGAGATCACCATGAATTCGAAACTTCCTGCTGGACCGGACGTGGTGAGAGGCATCGGCCTGCGCAATCCTGAGGTGCCGATTGCTTTCGAGCGCGCGCTGCAGGCTCGCGTCGACTACGCGATGGCGATCTGCACGACCGATGAGGGATCCGAAGCGCGGAACGCACTCCTGAAACGGGCACGCTATGGGGCGAGCGATCTCGGCCGAGATCTTGTCCTGGTCGGTGCCGACGATCTCGGTTGTTCGCCGTTGCTCGCCGACGTGCCCGTGTTGCGAGACGCATTCGAAAGTGCCGTCGACTGGGCGCAGGTCGACCAGGCCAACGCCGAGGCTGAACTGGCGGAGGCCTTGGCTGAAGCCGAGAACGAGCTGGCGCGAGAGAAGGCGGCCGACGAGCGACGTGCCAACACGAAGGCGGCAATCGAAGCCGGCGATTGGCCGGCGCTGGATCTCCCAACGCCCGACGCCTTCGTGCAGGCGCTGGCCGCGGGCAAATCGGTCGACGTCGACGGGCACTGTTTCGACTTCGTCAGCGGCGAAGGTCTGTGGTGTACGAATCCGTATGGCGTCGATGCCTATTTCGGAGACGCCATACCGTCGGTCACCTACGCCCGTGAACTGCTCGGTGCGATTGCGCTCGGCACCGTATTCGGCGACGTCCCGCCTGACAGCGATTGAGCCACCCCATCCCCATACCGGAGCTTCCCATGCCCGATCAGGTGTTTCGAAGTGGCAAACCCGTGACAGCACACAGCATCGTGTCGGCCGCGATCGCTGGCGACATGACGGCCGACGAGGCCGTGGAACTCGTCCAGTTGCTGATTGAGGCCCGCGCGCGCGGCCTAGATGTCCGAGAGGCCGATCCCCGCTCTGCCAAAGCGCCCTTGAGGGGCTCGGCCAAGCGCTCAGCCGCCGTTTAAACCAGGAGATCTGGCATGCAGAACTTTGAATTAGACGGGTTGGAATACGAGGCGGGAAGCAATAGTTTCCTCGCGAAACTGCCAGCTGCGCACGAGGCAAAGACACGTCCGCTCTGCCTGTGCTCGACCCCACCGATTCCGATGTACATCGCACGTTTCGAGGGGCGGTATCAGGTCAAGCGTATGCCCGGTACCGGCGCGAAGCACAAGCTCGGCTGCGACTCGTACGAAACCCCGCCCGGCCTGAGCGGTTACGGCGATGTAGAGGGGTCGGCCATCGTCGAGGATCCGGAATCCGGAGAGGTCACCCTCAAGTTCGGTTTCGCGTTGGCGAAAGGTGCCTCGCGGGAGATGCCGGAGCCCTCTGGCGACGAGCCTGACAGCATCAAGACGGATGGCAAGAAGCTGACCTTGCGGGGTTTGCTGCACTACCTCTGGGAACAGGCCGGCCTGAATCGCTGGTCGCCGGCCATGGCCGGCAAGCGGAACTGGTCTGTGGTCCGCAAATATCTGCTGTTGGCCGTCGCGGGCAAGAATGCGAAGAAGATGAGCCTCGAGGACATGCTGTACGTCCCTGAGATGTTCGTCGGCGACCAGAAGGACCGCATTGCCCAGCGACGCACCGAGCATCTCGCCCGGATTTCTGTTTCCGAATCCGGGAAGCCGCACTTCGTGCTGGTGATCGGTGAGCTCAAGGAAATCGCGACCGCTCGCTTTGGCTTCAAGCTGGTCATCAAGCATCTACCCGACTATGGCCTGATGGTCGACGAGAAGACCAAGAAGCGGGTCGAGAAGGTCTTCGCGTCCGAGCTCGAGATCTGGGCGGCAACGGAAGGCACCCACCTCATGGTCATCGCCACCGCGAGCCTGTCAGCGGCCGGTATCGCCACCGTCCAGGAGGTGTCGATGATGCTGACCAACGAATCGTGGATCCCGTTCGAATCGCTCGCCGATAACGCGCTTCTGAAGGCGTTGGCCACCCGTCGTTACCAGAAGTGCCTGCGCTACAACCAGACCGCTAAGCATCCAATCGCCACGGCGTTATTGACTGACGCCGAGCGCGGTACGGCGCTCTATGTTGTGCCGGCCGACGTGTCGTCCGGCTACCAGTCCGAGCTAGACACGCTTATCGCGGAGTCGGAACTGGATCCATGGATCTGGCGGCCGGGGACCGAAGTGATGCCCCCGCTTCCCCTGACCGCCTTCGACGCGGCGCGGAAGGCCCAACGGCAACCGCGGCCGCTCGCATCGGCAGCGGCCACGAATGCCCTAGCGGTACCGGGCTCCGCGATTGCGCGCGAGCTCGAAAACAGAACGCGCACGGTGGTTAAGGCGCCCGAAACGGAACCGGATTCGACTCCGCTGTTCGCCGAACCACCGGTCGTCGATGAGCCGCCCCCGAGGTTCGATGATCAACCGCCCTATACCGATGAGGATCGACCGGCGAATTGGTTGTGAGTGCAACTGGTCATGGAATCGCCTAGTTCCGCTGGACTGAAAGCGATTCTTTTGGAATGTTGTGTAGCACTAACGAATACGGAGGACTGGATAGGCCAGTCAAAAAAAACGCCCCGATTGCACTCGGGGCGCGACCAATATGACGTACGACAGGGACCTTCGGCGTCGCAGGCGTCAAACCAGAAAGTTCGGATTCTAGAACAGAAGCGTGCCCTGTCAAGCGTCATCTATGTGACAGCAACTTAACGAATCAGCACATCAGATGATGATCCAGAACAACATTGGCCGTATTGTCGGTGAGGCATTGAAAACAGATGCAACGGCGCTGCCGCTCCGCCCCGTGGTAGCGGCTGGCGGCGACCCCGATATCCAAAATTCGAGGGTATCGGGTACGGACTGAACCAGCTCATGACTCGGCTGATTCCCGGTACGTCGCCGAATCTGGCGCACGCCCCGATGAATCCGACCTGTCCGGCCGCCAGCGACGACTGGATGGCCGCGCCTACGCACGCCCCCCGTCGACGCGCGTCGCTGCCCGAGCGCGTTTGGCCGGCGGATATTCCGTGTCCGGCGCCGGCGAACAGCCCCCGGCTGCTGCGCGAGTTGAAGTTGCGCCTCGGCCGATATCTCGAAACGCCGCAGGCCTGGTTGCCGGCCCTGAACGCTGCCAATGGAAGCCGCCGCCAGCAGCGCAGCGAGCGCCGTATAGCGTGCGTGCAACTGGTGCGAGCGCTCGTCAAATTTTGTGATGTCTCGACGTTGCGTATTGCAGTGCCGGCGCAGAGCGGCTGGGTGGATTTCACCCTGCCCTACCTGGCCGAGCAGGCGGGTCTCTCGGTGCGCCGTGCCGAGCGCGCGCTGCGCGACCTGGTCACCGCACGGCTGGTGAAAAGCCGGCCGCAGTGCGAGGTGGCGGTCGGCGACGAAGGGCCGCGCTATCGTGGGCTTGCCGCCATTCGCTACGTGACGCCTGCACTGTTCGAACAATTCGGCCTGGGCAAGTGGCTGCGCCATGAGCGCACTCGCGCCCACCTGCGTGCGCAGCGCCGGCGTAATGCCGCGCGCAAGTCCGAGCGGAAGGCCCATGCCAGTGCCGGCCAGCTGCGCACGCTGCTCACCGACAAACTGGCCGCTGCTCAGGCCAAGGCCGTCGCTCGGAGCACGCGCTCCGACGACGATCGTCGTGCCGATCTCGAGCGCGCGATCATGATCCGCGCCGGCGAACTCAAAGATATCTACCCGGACTGGGACCGCGACCGGTGTTTCCGGGTCGCGCATAACCAGCTCGCCCCACCCGCCTAGCGTCCAAACGGTTTCCTCCTATCTATCGCTACCGCGAGGATGGCGCTTGCGCGGATCCGCCGTCGTGCCGTCTTCTGCCGGTATTTGGTGTCTCATTCGCTGGTTTTCGGTCTGGATTCTGACGCCGTGTCGCCGCCTGGCCGTTCGCAACTGTGGATAAGTGCATTTAACTGTCGGGACGGCTCGCCGTTAAGTGTCGGGGCTTAGTCAGAACCCATCTCTACCTATACCCCATATCCACCCGCGGCAATGCCGCGGTGTCACGCGGGCTCCGCCCGCTTGGCAGGAAACCCCCACGGGCTGCATGCGCTTTCCACCGGCAGGCCGTAAGCGCTACGGCGGCCGCTGGCCGCCGCACCGCTAACGGCGCGACAAAAGATTTCGGGGCGCGTCAGAGCCGCACCCCGAAATCAGCGCGCGCGCGTGCGCGCCCGGCTGCCCGCAAGCACCGTCGACTATCCCCGGCAGCTTAGCTTTCAGAGAGGGGGACAATCTGATTGCGCAACTAACGGTCAAGCGGATCGCCCCCGCCGAAATTTTCCCCTGCCACTCCACGCCCCAAATGTCTACAAGAACGGGGCCGCCCTCAACCCTCGTGGAATCCGCACAATTCTGTTCAGCCCGTGCCTGAGCGCGATACTCTGTTGGAAGAGCAATGGTTATGGGAGACGACGATGTGCTACTCGGCCAAGATCCAGGCGAACTATCGAGAGTACGTCCGACGTTACGGCGCCGACATGGACATCGAGACGTTCCGGCGCATCTTTTTCGCGCGCGCATCCGGCGCCGACATCAAGATCCCGAAAGCGGTCGACGCAGCATTCGCTGGTGTCGATGACGAAATCTCGGCCGCGATCGCAGCGTTTCGTAGCCAACGAACACGGGACCTGGAGACCGATCTGTTCGAGCAACGAGCGCGCCTCGCCGCGGCCGAGAAAGAGCTCGCCGTGAAAATCACGAAGAAGGCCAGCGAGGACGTCCGGATCGCCACGAACAAGATCGAGGCGGCGACGCGCGGGCTCAACGAGCTTCGCCGGCAGGACCTGCAGGAGCGTGATTCGCGGATCTTCCCCGGCTGGTATGCGCCCGTGCTGATCGAACTCGACGGCAAGCGCCTGGTCGTGCCGATGCGGTATCGATGCCGGATACCGGGCTGGACTGAAGCGGACGAAAAACAGAAGCCGGCAACCTATAACGCGCGCTCGGATTCGCTCGCCACGGCCTGGCGCAAGGTTTTCGGCTTCACGCATGGGCTCGTGCTCGTCGACGCTTTTTTCGAAAACGTGAAGCGCGACGGCCAGAATGTCGTGCTTCGCTTCGACCCGACGCCCGCGCAGCACATGCAGGTCGCCTGCCTGTGGACCCGCACCGAGATCCCTGGCGCCGACGATTTGTGGTCCTTCGCGGCGATCACCGACGACCCACCACCGGAAGTGGCGGCTGCTGGACACGACAGATGTATTGTCCCCATTAAATCCTCGAACGTCGACGCCTGGCTCGCACCGGATCCAAGCCAGCGCGCGCAGCTGCGCGAGATCCTGGCCGACCGCGAGCGGCCGTACTACGAGCACCAGCTCGCAGCGTAAACGCGGGGGTTGGAGGGGCGGTTATCTCTGGCATATACTGTATAAACATACAGGTATTTTGCGTAACTGACCCCATGCACCCCGCCCTTGCCCATCCCGAGGCTATACACCCGGCCCTCTGGCGAGCCAGCCAACTGGCTCGCTCCAGCACGCGTGGCGTTGACACGGGCCATCCGGAACTGACGGCCGAACTGCCCGGCGGCGGATGGCCAGCCGGCGCGCTGATCGAGTTGCTCGCGCCGCAGCCTGGAATCGGCGAGCTTCGGCTGCTGGCGCCGGTGCTCGCACGCGCGGCCGGCAAGCCGGTCATGCTGATCCAACCGCCGCATGCGCTGCAACCGCTGGCGCTCGCGTATTGGGGTATCGATCCGTCCGGCTTCGTGATGCTGCCGGCACCGCGCACGGCCGATGCGCTGTGGGCCGCCGAACAGGCGCTGCGCGCCGGCACGTGCGCGGCTGTGTTGCTCTGGCAACCGCATGTCCGTGCGGACGCATTGCGACGGCTCAACCTAGCCGCGCAGAGCGGCCAAGCGCTGTTCTACCTCTTCCGGCCGGCGGCCGCCGCGCGCGACGCGTCGCCGGCACCCTTGCGGCTCGCGCTGGCGCCCAAGCGTGACGGCGTCGACGTCACGTTCGTGAAGCGCCGCGGACCGGCACGCGATACGCCCCTGTTCGTTCCCGTGTCCCCCTCGCCGATTTTGTTGAACCGTCATGCAAGTCTGGATCGGCGTGCATCTGCCGCACCTCAACCTCGAAGTGTTCCGGCCGCGATCGCCGGCGCCGTCGTCTGACGATGCGCGCGGGCTCGTCGTGCTCGAGGGCGGCCGCGTCGTGGCGCTCGATCGCGCCGCACGTGCGCTCGGCGTGGTCGCCGGCATGCGCCGAGGTGGCGTCCTGTCGCTCGCGCCGGACGCGCAGATCCGCGAGCGCGACGCCGCGCGCGAGCGCGAGTTCGTGCTCGGGGTTGCTTATGCGCTCCTGCAATTCACGCCGAGCGTTGTCGACGCCGAGGAAGCCGTCGTGGTGCTCGACGTGACCGCGAGCCTGCGCCTCTTTCACGGCGTCCGCGCGCTGCGCCAGCGCGTGCGCGACGTCGTCGCGTCGTTCGGCGTCACCGCGGCGATATCGGTCGCATCGTCGGGCCCGGCCGCGTGGATGGTTGCCCGGGGCCTGCGCGGCGGCCTCGCGCTGTCCGCGCGATCGCTGCGCCGCGCGCTCGCGCGCGTGCCGCTCGTCGTAGCGCCGGACGCCCGACGCTACGCGAACTGGTTCGAGGATCTCGGCTGCGAAACGCTGGCCGATCTGCAGCGCCTGCCGCGCGCCGGGCTGAAAAAGCGCTGCGGCACGCAGTTGCTCGACTGGCTTGACCAGGTCGCCGGCACCGCGCCGGCCGCCTACGACTGGCTCGAAATGCCGCCGTCATTCGATACGCGCGTCGAACTGATGGATCGCGTCGAGCACGCCGAGGCGCTGCTATTCGTCGCGCGCCGGCTGATCCTGCAGCTGACTGGGTGGCTCACCGCGAAGCAGCTGGACGTCGCCGCGTTTGCGCTGCTGCTCGAGCACGAGCGCGGCCGGGACGCGATCGCGCCGACCGAAATCGAAATCGCGTTGGGCGCCCCTACCCGCTTCGAGGAACACCTCACGCGGCTCGTCAAGGAACGACTCGGCCACGTCGAGCTCGCCGGGCCCGTGATCGCGGTTCGCCTGGTCGCCCGTAGCGTGCAGGAAGCGGCCGCGCCGAGCGACTCGCTGTTCCCGGACCCCGGCGGCACACCGCAGGATCACGCGCGGCTGCTCGAACTGCTGACTGCGCGGCTCGGCGCCGAGAACGTGCTCGTCCCGGCTCCCATGGCCGACTACCGTCCGGAGCCGGCCGCCCGATGGGTGCCGATGCGCGACGCGCCGAAGCCGGCGCCGCTGCCCGCGGATCTGCCGCGCCCGGCCTGGCTGCTTGCCAAGCCTGTGCCGCTGCTCACGCGCCAGCATCGGCCGTTCTACGGCACGCCGCTGCGCATGGTATCGCCCGGCGAGCGCATCGAAGGCGGCTGGCAAGACGGGCAGACCGTGACGCGCGACTACTTCGTCGCCGAGGACGACAACGGCGTCTGCTACTGGATCTACAAGGAGCGGCCGACGGCCAGCGACGAGAGCGAAGCGCGCTTCTTCCTGCACGGCCTGTTCGGCTGATCCATCATGGACGCCGGCAGCTTCGGCGCCCTGCCCGCCTATGCGGAACTTCAGGTCGCCTCCGATTTTTCGTTTTTACACGGCGCGTCGCGCGCCGAGGAATACGTCGCGCGCGCGGCGCAGCTCGGCTACAGCGCGATCGCGATCACCGACGAATGCTCGCTCGCCGGCGTCGTGCGCGCGCACGTCGAAGCGAAGGCGGCGAACATGCCGCTGATCATCGGCTCGCACTTCCGGCTGACAGGCGCCGACGGTGCCCCCGCGCTCGCCTTCACCGCGCTCGCGATGAACCGCGACGGTTACGGCAACCTTTGCGAATTCATTTCGCTCGGTCGCATGCGCGGCAAGAAAGGCACGTACCGGCTGGCGCCGCTCGATCTCGAGCACCCAGAAGCGCCGTACACCCACCTCCGCAGCCTGCCCGACTGCATCGCGATCCTGTCGCCAGACTTCCCGGCCAACGAGCAGCGCCTCGACGCGCAGGTCGAATGGTTCGCACGCGTGTTCGGCGATCGCGCATGGGTCGCGCTGACGCTGCACGCACGCGCGATGGACGACATCCACCGCGGCGTGGTCGAGCGCGTCGCCGCGCGCCACGGCGTGCCGGTGGTGGCCACCAGCTGGCCGCTCATGCACGTGCGATCGCGCAAGCCGCTGCAGGACGTGTTGACGGGGATCCGGGTCGGCCGACCGGTATCGGAGTGCGGATACGAGCTCGCGCCGAACGCGGAACGTCACCTGCGATCGCGTCTGCGGCTCGCCAACCTCTATCCCGCCGGCGCGCTCGAGGAAACCGTACGCGTCGCGCGGCGCTGCACGTTCTCGCTCGACGATCTGAAGTACGAGTATCCGGATGAACTGGTACCGGCCGGCACCGACCCGGCGACGTACCTGCGCGAGCAGACCTACATCGGCGCGCGCCGGCGCTTTCCCGCCGGCATCCCGATCGACGTCCAGACGCAGATCGAGCACGAGCTGCAGCTGATCGCCGACCTGAAGTACGAGGCGTATTTCCTGACCGTCTACGACATCGTGCAGTTCGCGCGCGAGCAAGGCATCTTGTGCCAGGGGCGCGGCTCGGCTGCGAACTCGGCAGTCTGCTACTGCCTCGGCGTGACCGAAGTAGATCCGTCGCGGCAATCGATGCTCTTCGAGCGATTCATTTCCAAGGAACGGAATGAGCCACCCGATGTTGATGTCGACTTCGAGCATCAAAAGCGGGAAATCGTCATGCAGTACATCTACCGCAAGTACGGCCGCGATCGCGCAGCGCTGACGGCCGCCGTCACCACGTACCGACCGCGCAGCGCGTTGCGGGAAGCCGGCAAAGCGCTCGGCGTGGATCCAGCGATCGTCGATCGCGTGGCGAAGCAGCACCATTGGTTCGACTCGCGCGCCGATCTGCTGCAGCGGTTTGCGGAGGCAGGCCTCGATCCCGGAGCGCCGCTGAACCAGCAGTGGGCTGGATTTGCCGCGCAGCTGCTCGGGTACCCGCGGCACCTGTCGCAGCACTCGGGCGGCTTCGTGATCAGCCGCGGCAAGCTCACGCGCCTTGTGCCGATCGAGAACGCAGCAATGGAGGATCGCTCGATCATCCAGTGGGACAAGGACGACATCGAGGCGCTTGGCATCCTGAAAATCGACGTGCTCGCGCTCGGCATGCTGTCGATGGTGCGCCGCGCGCTCGACATGATCTCGGAGAAGCGCGGCGAGACGTTCGAACTGCAGGACATCCCGGCCGAGGATAAGGCGACCTACGACATGTTGTGCGACGGCGACAGCATGGGCGTGTTCCAGGTGGAATCGCGGGCGCAGATGTCGATGTTGCCGCGACTGCGGCCGCAGTGCTTCTACGACCTGGTGATCGAAGTCGCGATCGTGCGGCCGGGCCCGGTGCAAGGCGGCATGGTGCATCCGTTTCTCCGTCGGCGCCAAGGGCTGGAGCCGGTCACGTTTCCGTCGGAAGGCATGGAGAAGGCGCTGGCGCGTACGCTCGGCGTGCCGATCTTCCAGGAGCAGGTGATGCAGGTCGCGATGCTGGCGGCCGGCTTCTCTGCCGGCGAGGCCGACCAGCTGCGCCGCGCGATGGCCGCATGGAAGCGCAAGGGTGGGCTCGAGCCGTACCACGAACGGCTCGTGAGCGGCATGCTCGAGCGCGGCTACGATCGCGAGTTTGCCGAGTCGATCTTCGCGCAGATCAAGGGGTTCGGCGAATACGGCTTCCCGGAGAGCCACGCGGCCAGCTTCGCGCTGCTCGTCTACTCGAGCGCATGGCTGCGTCGACACGAACCGGCCGTGTTCCTGGCTGCGCTGCTCAACAGCCAGCCGATGGGCTTTTACACGCCGTCGCAGCTGCTGCAGGACGCGCGGCGCAGCGGCGTTGAGGTGCTGCCCGTCGACGTCAACGTCAGCACATGGGATTCGGCGATCGAAGGGCCGACGACCTCGGCGCCCGTGCGTCTCGGCTTCTCGCTATTGCGCGGCATGCGCGAGGACGTCGCCGGCCGCATCGAGCTCGCACGCGCAGCGCGCCCGTTCGTCGACGTCGCGGACCTCGCGCGCCGTGCCCGGCTCGATCGGCACGACCTGCAGGTGCTCGCGCGCGCGAACGCTCTTCGCTCACTCGCCGGCGGCACCCGACGCGCGGCGCTTTGGCTCGCGGCCGCTGCCGTGCCTGATCGCGACCTGCTGCGCGGCACCGAACGCGACGACGCGGTGCCGGCGCTGCCGCAAGCATCGGAGGGCCACGAGATCGTAACGGACTATCGCGCGATGGGCTTCACGCTCGGCCGGCATCCGCTGGCGCTGCTGCGCGATCGCCTCGCGCTTGATCGCTTGCAGTCGGCCGAGCAGCTCGCAACGCTGCGCAGCGGGCAGCTCGCACGCGCGTGCGGACTGGTCACGGTGCGACAGCGGCCGGGCACGGCGAACGGCGTGCTGTTCATGACGCTCGAGGACGAGACGGGCCAGGTCAACGTGATCCTCTGGCCGGGCCTGCTGGAGAAGTTTCGAAAGGAGGCGCTCGGCGCCGCGCTGCTCGCCGTGTACGGCGTGTGGCAGGCCGAAGGCAAGGTGCGGCACCTGATCGCGAGCAAACTCATCGACAGGACCGAGTTGCTCGGCGCGCTACCGACGACGGCGCGGGAATTCTGTTAAGCGATCATCACCAAACTAGAAGCCGCGTCACTGCCCGGCGAATACCGCCTCTTTTTCAGGCCGCAATCGCGCCACGCGACGACGCACGCACGACATGTACCAGGTCGTTCTTGTCGATCATCCAGCTGACCAAGAAGCCCTCTTTCACGAGTTCGTCGAGCGCCTTCTTCAAGTTCGCGCGAAAGTGGAACAACTCTTTCGTCTGCGAGCCGCACTGACGATGAAGGAAACGTACGGAATGCGCGAAAGGCACTGCATGCGTGTGGTAGTACGTATGCAACCATTTCGACAACTCATATCGCAGTCGCTGACGCTGCTCGCGCGCCAGCCGCGTGTAGTCGTCGTCAGAGAATAGCGCGACGATTTCTGGTTCGACGTACGCCACCCACCGCGTCTTGCCGTCAGTTCCCGTTTCGGTGCCTTCCTTCCACAGGAATTTACGGATCAACGACCCGACAAACCCCTTTTTGTTGCCCGTGAAGCGGACCTTGACTTGCCCCGCTTGCAACCGTTCCAGCGTCGTCACGAGCCTGTCGTAACACTTTACCGACGTGCCCCAGCCAAGCGACTTCAACACGCTGTAGCCTGTGAATTCCACCTTCTCGTTCAGCTGAGTATCCCGGGCCAGGTGAAGCACTTCAAGAAAGACGTCCGCGTCGTCCTGTCTCAGTTCTTCCCCGCTAAACGAAATTTCGACGCCATCAACGCTTGCGATAAGCGCCTTCTCCATTCGGATACGCGGCGCGTTCGATTTGTTCACGTTGAACAGAGCCGAGCGCGCGAGGGCGTTTGGCATCCCACGAACGTTCGCCGGCCACAGTGGAATCTGTGTCGGATGAGATTGCGTTTCCACACCCGCGCTGCTAGCGCGTGCTGCGATCGCTTTCACCTGGTCGACGATGGAATTTGCCATGCGAGAAGTATAAGTACGTGAATTTCGCCATCAAGACCCTTGTCTCGTCTCTCCAGCGATGGTTCAGCAAAAAAACTACGGGACTATCGTGCCTCCAGCGAGGTATCACAGCGCACTCGTCACTGCAGCGATGTTCCTCGTTCCTCCAGCGTGATGCCCCTATCGTGCTTCCAGCGTGGTCAATCGTGCCTCCAGCGAGGTAACACTCGTATTGCCAGCGATGCCGCTATCGTTCTTCCAGCGAGCAGGCCTTTCAAAAAACACCTTTGCAATCAAATGGCTACCGCTGTTGTCCACAGAGCCTAATCTTCTTTTAATCTTTTTCTAATCGACCTGTCCATCGTTGTAAGCACGATACCTCCGCGCCAAAAGTGCAGCGCCGACACGGTAGATCATCGCTGGAAGAACGACAGTGTTGAACAAAGAGGCCGTCGCGGCCATCGCTGGAGAGACGACCCTGCCATATCAGCATCGCTGGAAGAACGACACGATACCGCCAAGCTGCCCCGACGCAAGGTGAGTACACACTCTCACGCTCACGCCCGTCCCATATAGCGCATCGCTGGAGGAACGTTACCCTCCATCGCTCCAGAGACGAGTCCGCGCTACAGGACCACGCTGACTTCCATCGCTCCATAACCGATAGTCGTGTCCCCTGCCCGTGCACCTTCCCATCACAAGAGCAATGCGCCCCAGCGTCATCCAGGGGCCCACTCCGATATCGACCCCAACCCGTTACGCGGAGGAGCAACCGCCCTATTCCTTCGGAAATAGAGCCAAGATCTTTTCGCTGATCTCTGCCGCGACGTCCGGAGCCAACCCCTTCAGCTTCAACTCGATCCGGCCATCTTCTTCAAACGACTTGAACTCGCCCTTCGCTCCACGGAAGGTCAGTTGCTCGCGCGTCGACCTGGGCCGCCGAACCGTCCCTTTCGCAGCAGCTTTACGGCGAGCAGCGACATCGCGGTAACCCATCCCGCTTTTAGCCGCTTCGGCGATAAGGTCGAGGGTCTCCTCTTCCCCTTTCACTTCCCAGAATTCTCGAATTGCGTTCAGCATTTTGAGTGAGAGAAGTTCCGGATATTCCGCGGCGGCTTGAACGATCTTGCTCGGCAGTTGGGCAAGCGACAAAGTCCGGCTAACATGATCTTCCCCGAGCCTCAGCGCTTTGGCCAGAGCCGCTTGTGTCGGATAGATCTTCCGCGATATCAATTCCTTCCATTTGATCGCGTCATCGAGCGGGCTTTGATCCTTGCGCTCTACGTTCGCAGCGCGGGCTTCCTCATACAGTTCCCGCTCACTTGCTGGTTTGGGGCGAATCTCAAGCCGCAACGTAGGAAGACCTGCCGTTCGAGCCCCGCGAAGGCGCCTCTCTCCGTCAATGAGTACGACGTCGCCCGCTTCATCCTGATACGCACTCGCAGACTGCCCCTGCCCTCGGGCCGCGAGCGACTCAGCCATCTCAGATACAGAAGAGGCTGTATAGATGGCCCTTGGATTGACAGAATTCGATTTAATTTTGCCAACCGGAACTTCATACGTTTGCCCGATTTCATATCTAGGAGGCTCTTGGCTCGAGCCAACCCCGCCCCCACGAAGCTGGGAGATAGTTGCCACTGGCGGCGCCATCCGCGGATCGCCCACGATGGGAGCCAACGAAGCGGCATCCTCCACCGCCGCAACTCGCTCGACCGCCACTGCTTTTTTCTTAAAAGTAGCCATTACTTGACCTCCGCACCGTTGATCCGTTCGATGATTTCCCGATAGACCGCCTCCATCTCATCGATCGCCTTCTTCGACCGATCACGGCCCTTCAGCTCATGAACGGCCCGGCCGGTTTTGCCGGTCGCACGCCAAGCTTCTCTCTGCGGAATCTGGGAATCGAAAAGTCGAATGTCTTCGCTCTTCAAATATGCCCGCAATTCCGCAGTCGCCTTCGATCCTTCGACCGGCGACACCCGAGTGAGCACCACGTATGCGGGGATCTCACCGCTTTCATGCCGCGGCCCCATGTCTTTAAGGGTCGCGAAGACATTCAACGTCGACTCCACTTCTTGTTGATCAGGCCCGCACGGCACCAGCACGAGATCGGATAACAGTGCGCATTCCAGCATCGTCCGATAGTTCTGCGCGCCGATGTCAACCACGACGAGGGTGTACTTGTTGGCAAGGTTTGCCAGTTCGCGGGCCGGATTTGCCGGGAGAGCGAGCACTGGAATGGCTGGTGTAACGCCCTCTTCGTTTCGAATTCGCGACCAACTCATCGCAGAACCCTGCTTATCAGTATCGAGAAGAACGACATCCACTTCTTCCGCGGCAGCCAGAGCTGCTATGTGCGTTGCTAACCGCGTCTTAGCAACACCTCCTTTTTCCGCCCCAATCGTGATGACCATTTCACCTCCACTGGAAAGTGTTTGTTTCAACGCTCGGAGTTTTATTCTTCAGTCAAAATAAGTCAATCAAATCACCATATTTTTTTGTGATCTTTATAAAATGTGGTCAGGTAACAACGATTCGGATCGAGAATGCCACCGTCTTGGCCCGAGCCAAGATCGCAATCCGATGTTGAATGATTCGCCATGGACCGCACTTCTGAACGGTCTTGGCTCGAGCCAAGACGGATTTCCATAGGGAGTGTCACAAAATGTCCAAGAGTTGGCTCGAGCCAAGATCTCGCGGAAGTAGCTCACTGAGATTGCCGTGGTTACGATTGCCGCCGATCCTGAACAGTTCATTCACCCTCTGGTCGACCGGTCTTGGCTCGAGCCAAGATCGTCTGTCCTGGTCAAACGCCCCACGCAACGGGCATATAGATTGCCCACATACCTACAAAGCGAGGAGGGCATATGGGGCGGTGGACAACTGAGCGCGGCATCCGTGCCCGGACGCAAGTACCCGAAAATGGTCGCATGCCGGAATTCATCGAGCCGTCGCTGGCCGTGCTTGCTGCAGAACCCCCAACGACGGGAGAGTGGGGGTATGAGATCAAATTCGACGGCTACCGGATGCTCGCGCGTATCGACGCTGGTGACGTCCGAATCTTCACCAGGAACGGCCACGACTGGACCGCCCGACTTCCGCACCTGAGGTCCGTCCTTGAACGATTGCCGGTCGACCGTGCGTGGCTTGACGCGGAGGCCGTCTGGTTCGATACAGAAGGGCGGCCAAACTTCAACGGCCTGCAGAACGCGTTTGACAGACGTCGAACTGCAGGGATTTCGCTCGTCGTCTTCGACCTGATGTGGCTTAACAACAATGATCTCCGGCCGTGGACGTGGCGTGAACGCCGCGCCACGCTGACGAAGCTCGTTGCCGAAATTCTCGGGAACGAGGTGCGCTTCTCTGAGGCGATCGACGCCGACCCCGACGCCATGCTGGCCTCGGCGTGTGCCCTCGGTCTAGAGGGAATCATGGGCAAGCTGGCGGACGCGCCGTATCGCTCGGGAAGATCGGACGGCTGGATCAAACTCAAATGCAGCAAACGCCAGGAGTTCGTCATCGGCGGATTTTCACGCCGTAAGGGCGCAACAGCGGGCGTGCGCGGACTGCTCTTAGGCGTGTACGAGGAAGGTGGTCGACTCCGTTACGTCGGGCAGGTCGCGCCGCGTTTCACGCCCCGCCAAGCGCGGGAATTCGAAAGTCAGCTCGCAGTCATGGGCCGCAACCGGTCACCGTTCGTCAGTGTCCCTACACCCGAAAGGGATCGAGACTTCCACTGGCTGAATCCAGATCTGGTCGCCGAAGTGGCGTTTCTTGAATGGACGCGGACCGGCCAGCTGCGTCATCCGTCGTTTCGCGGGCTGCGCGTCGACAAGCCGGCACGGAGCGTGATTCGCGAAGACCCGCGCGAACCGAAACGCCCCCACAACAGCAAGTGATCTCCTCAAAGCAGAACGGCCCAATCGATCGGCGCGCCAGCATGATCACGAGCGCATTGCGAATCCGCGTCGGCTTGTATATGCTGTGGCATATGCTAACCCGATTGAAGAGGGGCCGTCCTGATGCCAACCCATGACACCCGCCACGCGCGCCTGTTTCGCAACGGGCGCAGCCAGGCCGTGCGGATCCCGCGCGAGTTCGAGCTGCCGGTCTCGGAGGTCACCATCCACCGGGAAGGCCGCCGCTTGATCATTGAGCCCGTGGAGGCCGCGCCCCTGCGCGAGCTGTTCGCCCAGTGGACCCCGCTGGACGAGTCCTTTCCGGACATCGAGGACCTGCCGCCTGAACCGGTCGACATCGAATGACGCTGTACCTGCTCGATACCAACATCTTGTCGAACGTGATCCGCGACCCGCGCGGCGCATGCGCCACCCGGATCGGCGAAACCCCGCCGGAGCAAGTGTGCACCTCGATCGTCGTCGCGGCGGAACTACGGTTCGGCGTCTGGAAGCGTGGCTCGTCAACGCTCGCGCAACGCGTCGAGCAGCTGCTCGCAAGCCTGACGGTGTTGCCGCTGCAGCCGGACGCGGACCGCTGCTACGGGCGGTTGCGGGCCGAGCTTGAAAAGCAAGGTCAGCTGATCGGCGCCAACGACATGCTGATCGCCGCGCATGCGCTGGCCGTCGACGCCGTGCTGGTCACCGACAACACGGCTGAATTCACCCGCGTCGCGGGGCTGCCGGTCGAAAACTGGCTGCGGCCGGCGACGTAATGCGGCGTGGCGGCCGCAGGCGGCACGATCGGAGCCACCGACGCACGACAGTGCGCCTGACAACAGAATGGGAGCGGGGATGAACGGATACGGCGGTGCGGCGATTTTTGCCTTTTCATTGACGGTCGGGTGCCTCGCGCTCGGCTGGAACGTACCGGCGGTAATAACGTTCGCCGCGTGCATCGTGTGCACGGTCAACGCGTCCCGAGGCGAGCAATAAGCGCGGGCCGACCGCCGGGCGAACCAGGTATGCCGATCGCCGTCCTGCGATACGTGGGCGTGGCGAAGGAGGTGGCGAAGTGACAACGCCGATGACGGCTGTCCAGCAGATGTTCCTCGAGTGGTGCATCGGCTACATGAAATTCCGGATCGCGGATGCGATGTCGGTCGGCCTGATGTCCCTCGAGGCCGAGCGCTACGATGCGCTGTGGACCATGCTGCAGAAGGGGCGGTACGGCTTCCTCTGCGACGACATGATCGAGACCGGCCGGCGCCTGTTTCCGGACGCGCCGAACGCACCGGAGGGTTCCGGGCTCGACGCGGCCTACGAGCGCGTGTGTACGGCCCTGGACGACTGGTTGCCGAGCTTTGTCATCCCGCCCGGCCAGGTGTCGTTCCTGCCGGACCCCGAGCTGCCGGACGGTGAGCCAGCTGCGTGAGTGGCTGCCGCGATAGAATCGACCACTACCGAGAGGAGATCGGAAATGAACCCAGGAATCGGGCTGCTGGCGGTCGCGGCGGGGCTGGTAGGGCTGGCGGCGATAGACCGCGGGCTGTCGGCTCTCTGGCCCGCCAGTTACGGGCTGTATCACCCGCTGGCGGCGATCGCCATGCTGGCTAGCTTGCCGCTGGTCGTGTACCTGATTACGCGCCGCTGAGCGACGAGGAACCCGGCTGCGGCCGGGTTTTTGTGGCGCGCGGTCAATGCCGATAACTCTCCTTATCGGCATTGCGTTTAATATGCCAAAACCCCGGAGGGTAGGTTATACCTGTCCTTGACACGACAAAATGTCGTGCTATGCTGAAAACCACCCGACGTTTTGTCGGCTTCTGCCAGGGGGCGCGGATGGAGAAGGGCAAGGACGGCGTGCGGTACGTGTACCGCTGCTTCGAATGTCGCCACAACGGCGAGGTCCGGCTTCCGGACGACAGCCACGACGGCGAGGCGGCCACCTGCGCGCAGTGCGGTGGCCCCGTCACGTTGGAATGGGATGGCGGCGTCACGCTGGAGGTCGCCGTGCGGCGTGGTGCACCGACGCCGGCCGAACTGAAGCAGATGCGCGCCAGCAACGAACGCACGCAGGCTGAGATGGCCGAGCGCCTGGGCGTCACCGAGCGTCAGGTGCAGCGCTGGGAGGCCGGACAGGGCGCCATGCCGATCGCGTCCTGGCAGCTGCTGCGCCGCGTGTGGGGCTATCGTGATCCCGCTGACTTCACGATCGCGCCGGCGCTCACGCGCGGCTGGGATACGGCGCGCGACGTCGCCCGCGACACGATCGAGCGAGGCGACGCGGTCGAGCTGCAGCCCAAGATCGGGCCACGTCTTCTCGCGATAGTGAGCGACACGGCGCTGACCGACAACCGTTATGGCGCGCGTATCACGGAATTCCCGGACGCCCCCGGAGAAGAAGAATTCGCCGGCTTCTGCGTCGGCGAGCGCGTGACCTTTGTGCGCGCGAATGTGATCCACCTCGAGCAGCGCGTGCCGCGCAGTTGAACGAAACGCCTTCACCAGGAGCGACGATGAAAACCGCTTACGACCTGCTACTGGACGCCCCCGACGAGCAGGTGACGCGCTGCCGGCTCGCCTGGAAAGCCGTGGCCGCCGGCGACTGGCAAGACGCCGCGCACTTTCTGCGCAACGCGGCAGACGAGGCCGGCGCGACCTCGTGGGCGGCCGACGCGCGCGCTCTGGCTGAAGCGTACGCCGCCAAGATCGGCGCTGCCTAAGCGCCTCAAAACCGGAGAAAACGATGAGCCTGAAAGCAGTCGAACGACCGATTCTGACCACGGCCCTCACGACAGGTACGCTGTACCGCGCGTTCGTCGTGCTGCCGGATGCCCTGTGCCAATCGCGAGGCTCGTACGAGGAACGAACCGTGTTCTTCGAAGCGCCGCGCGGCGCAGATGAGGCCGCCCACCTGCAACGATTGCTGGCGCACGCATGGTGTGTCGACACGCAAGACTGGGCCGAGGATGGCGCCATCTACAACATCTACAGCGCCGCCGAGCTCTACGCCGACAAGACCGATCCGACCGTCGATCTGCGGCTGCTCGATATCGGCGGTGGCCCGGATGGTGTCGGGCCGACCAAGGCGTACTACGCCCGCACCGCCGACGTGGATCTGTTCGTGACGCCGCGCGTCGCTGCACGCCTGCGCGAGCTGCTCGCGATTGTGGACTCGTTCTACGAGAAAGCCGGGCAGACGCCGGCGAACTGACCGAGCATTGGCCCACTAGCCGTTCGTTGCGAACCAGGGCACCCTTTTTCGGAAAGAGGACAGCGGCGGCATTGACCAACACACAACGAGGAAACCATCCATGATCGAAGTCCAGCGCCTACAGGCCGGCGTCTCACTCGAAGGTCCGCACTACATCATCCAGCTGATCCCGGTCAGCTCGGCCGACTCGCTCGGTTCGCCCACCGTAATCGTCAGCGTGCTGGCGCGCCCCGCGCTGACCGGGGACGATCGGAATGTGCGCCTGGAGGCGTACGACGTTCGGCACGAGTTCCAGCTGGCCGACATCGCCGTCGACGCGCACGAAATGCGCTGCCTGCGCATCGCGTATGAGCGTGCGCCGCTGTTCCGCGAGGGCTTCACGCTGGCGCTTGAAGAAGGCATGGCTGAGCAGCTGGCCGCCTACCTGCCGCGCATCGACCTGATCAGCCTGGTCGCCACCGGCGTGAGCGAAGCCGTTAAGCCGAAGCTGGGCCGTGCGCCGCTGCCGCACGAGCAGGCGGTGATCGCCGACGTCGTGGCCAGCACGGTGCTCGACCAGAGCACGCCGGCGCAGGCGATGGCGTTCGCGATGGGTTTGTCCAGCGAGTGCGTGTTTTCTGAGACCCGGGGCGACCATCCCGACTACGTTGTGCTCGGCGCTGCGCTGCGCAGCCCTGCGGTGGTCGCGATCCTCGAGGACGCTCAGCGAGGCCGGTGATGCGCTAACGACGGGAAACGGAATAGGGAGACGCGATGCAAATCACGCTCGAAACGGCTAAGGCGATCTATCGACAGGCAATAGATCCCAGCGCCAGCGACTCCGCAGGCGCGGCCTGGTGGGATGAGGTCGCGGACGAAGTTCGCGACGTCGTCGCAGCACGAACGATCGCCATCGCCGCGGAGCTGATTGCATGGTGGCACCACGACTGGACGAGCGTCAACGATACCCCGCGCATGGCAGCGACGCGTATTCGAAACGCGGCGAGAATGACGCGCCCCGGAGCATAGGAAAACGACATGACTGATCCGCGCGATATATTTGCGAAAGCCGAGTGGATTCTCACGGGTGGCCAGGGATGGGACTCGTTCTATGGCGCCCACGAGCGGGCAATCCGACACGCCTCTGCACACAACTGGTTCATTCAACCGGAGTCGGAAGTACGGTTGTTTGAGGAAATCGACGACTGCCGTTCCAATGTGGCCGAGCTGGACATATTGATGTCCGAATCGACTCGCGCGCTCCTCGCGGACATCGAACACCGGACCGCCCACGACTTTCCGCCGCGTGCCCATATTGTCAGCGAAGCTTTCGAACTCCACCGAGCAGGCCGCTATCTGGCCAGCATTCCCTTAATGCTGGCAACCGCCGAAGGGATCGGGTGGGACGACACAGGTAAGTCGTTGTTCAATGTTCATCGGAACCGCCCAGAAATCGCCGGCTGGATCGATAAGAACCCCGAGCGCTATCACGGCATCACATTTCTATCGGCGCTGATGGAGAGCCACCCGATGGCAAAGCCGCGGCCCGGCTTTCTGAACAGACACCAAGTGCTTCACGGGCGGCAATTGGATTACGGTAGCGAATTGTTCTCGCTTCAAGCGATCTCTCTGCTCGGATTTGTCGGCTGGGCGTTCTCCGACGATGGCTTGATATCGGTCCAGGATGTTGCAACGCGATCCAAAGCGAAGCAGTAGCCACGGCGATTCATCGAACATCCCATTCCCAGTTGGAGTAGACACCATGGCCCGTTCCTCTTCCAAGAAAGCGCCGGCGCGGCCGGCGCCGCGTCGCGTCGACGCGATCGTGTTTTCGGTCGCGATGCAGACCGGCGACGTCGAGGTGATCGGCATTCCGTTCGAACACCGTGACCGGACGTGGGCCACCCACGCGATCGTCGGTCTGCCGATCGATACAGCGCCGGTCTACGCCGTATCCGACGTCCTCACGGGCCGACATGTGCCGAACAGCGAGGCGGAAACGCTCGACGCGGCACGCGCGCGGGCGATCGCAACCCTCGATGCCGTCACGGACGCGTCGTGGGCCGAGGCCTTTGGCGTAGAACTCCAACCGGCGACCGCCTGAACGATGGCCAATCGTCCCCAGCAGCTGGCCCAGATGCCTTTGCGCAGCTACAGTCGCACCGAATTCACCGCGCTGCGCGCGCGCGTGAAGGGCCTGCCGATCGAGACGATCGAGCGACTGTACTTCGACCGCGAAGACGCCGAGCCGGTCGACGTCGCGCAGCTGCTGCGCACGATGCGCGACGACCTGGTCACGGCCGCGCTGCGCGACGGTTCGCCGGTACTGAAATCTCATCTGCAGGCGGCGATCGAGAAATACGGCGAGCCGCGCCTGACGCCCGTGTCGCTGCAGCTGATCGAGCAGGTCGCCGCGCAGTGGGCGGTCGCGACGCCACGGGCCGAGCATCCGGTCGGCCGATGGTTCCGCTCGCTCGTCGCGGCACGCCTGGAAGGCGAGGGCATCCGCACGCTCGGCGAGCTCGTAGCGTTCGTGAACCGCCGCGGTGGGCAGTGGTGGCGATCGGTGCCGCGCGTCGGCGTCGGCCGCGCTCGTGTGCTGGTCGCCTGGTTGCGGCGACACGCAGAGTCGATCGGCGCGGCCGTTGAGGTGGACGTCGACGCCGGCGACGCGCTCGCGCCGACGTCGGCAGGCGTCACCGTCGGCGCCGGGCAGTTGGCCCCGCTCGAGCGCCTGGCGCTGCCCGTCGAGCTGTCCGGCGCCCACGGGGCGAATCGGGCGCCCGTGTTCGCGTATCTCGGCGCGGCGCACGATCTCGATGCGGTGCGGGCGTACCTGCATCGCTACGACGACCGGCCCGCGACGCAGCGGGTCTACAAGAAGGAACTCGAGCGCCTCGTGCTGTGGTGCGTGGCCGAGCGGGGCGTGGCGCTGTCGTCGATGCGGGTCGAGGATTGCGAGGCGTACAAGGCATTTCTCGCCGCGCCGGGCGAACGCTTCACGGGGCCGCCGGTCGCGCGCACCAGTAGCCTATGGCGGCCGTTCGCGCCGGGCGGCCTGGCGCCGGAAAGCCAGCGCTATGCGGTGCGCGCGATTCGCGCGGCATTCACGTGGCTGGTGGCGGTGCGCTATCTGGCCGGCAACCCTTGGGCGGCCGTCTCGGACCCCAGTGTCGTCAGGCGTGTACGCAAGCTGCAGGTCGAGCGAGCGCTCCCACTCAACCTCTGGACGCGCGTACGCGCGACGCTGGCCGAACGAAGCGAGCTGCAGGGCCCGAGCGGGCCGCGCTGGCGCGCCGCGCGCGCGCTGCTGCTGATGATGGGGGATGGCGGCCTGCGGATCGCCGAGGCGGCCGCAGCGAGGCGTGCGGCGCTCGTCTGGATGCCGGCGGAGGACGACACGCCGGCTAGCTGGTTGCTCGAGGTGATCGGCAAGGGCAACAAGCAACGCTTCGTGCCGATCAGCGACGAGTGCGTCGACGCGCTGCGCGCGCACTGGCGCGATCGCGGCCAGGATCTCGACGCAGCGGCCGCGGCGAAGCCGCCCGGTTTGCCGCTGGTGGCGCCGCTGGTCATCCCGCCGACGCCGCGGGCCCGCGAGAAATTCGGTGAACCGGTCGACACTGACGAAGCGGTAGCCGCAGCAGCAGCGGGTGGCGGGTATTCCGTGCGCGGCGCGCGCGGACTCACGCAATGGGCGGTCGTGCAGCTGCTCGAGGTGATGTCCGATCTGACGGAGCCGGAGCGGCGCAAGCTGGCCAGCACGTCGCCCCATGCATTCCGCCACACGGTTGGCACGCAGATGCTGGCCGCCGGCGTCGCGCTCGAGGTCGTGCAACGCACGCTCGGCCACGCGTCGCTCGGCACGACCTCGATCTACGTGTCGCCGGAAGAGGCACGGATGCGCCGCGAGGCGGCGAAATATCATGCACGTTTGGCTCGTGACAACGGAGAGCGTCGATGATGACCGATGACGAACTGCGGCAACGCCTCGGCGACCATGAAGATCAGCTGGTAGAGCGTAAATCAGAAGGCGTAAAGGGAGACGAATTGCGGCAGACGCTGAGCGCTTTTGCCAACACCATTCAGGCGGGCCGCGTCGGCATTCTTTTCATTGGTGTCGCTGACAAAGGCGGCATGATCACGGGCGTACCGAACTCCGACAGCGTCCAGAAACGCGTGCGCGAGGCTGCCAACGACTGCTACCCGCCAATCCGTAGCTACGAGTCTCATGCATTCACGGTCGACGAAAAGACGATCGTGGCGGTCGTGGTCAGCTCGAGCGACGGTCGGCCTCATTTCACCGGGCCGGCATACGTTAGAGTCGGCTCGGAGTCGGTTAAGGCGTCTGCGGAGCAATTCGACAAGCTTATTGCGAGTCGCAATGAGAAGGCCGGAGCAATCCTGCGGATGAGAGATCAGCCGATCACCATCGAAGCAATCGGCCGACGCTTCGACAATCCGACGCACGCGCCCGGCGCGCGCTCCCAGAGCGAAGCGCGAATCCACGACTGTGACGCCCACACCGTGCGACTCACCGTGCTTGCCGCCGGCATGTCTGGCTGGACAATCGCTGAGCCGCTCGAGCGAGTAACGATCAGCCACGACGAGCGGCGACACAGGCCGATGCTGATTCTCCGTCCCCAGCCTTGATTGCGGCGAGGACCTCGACATTCTCCTAAGGGGGCTCTCCGACACGTCGCGAGACTTTGCAGTGATGCCAGGCCGATGCGCCAAACTTGGCCGTACACACGATCATCGATTAGCCATGGAACAGACCAAGCACAAGCCCGAGCCGGTCCAACCGGGAAATCCGCACCAGCTCACGCGAAACCAGCACATTTTCCCGCGCGCGAGCATTGAGCGGTTCCGAAATCCGAAAACAGGCTTGTCTGCGCTAAGTTTCGCTGCAAAAAAAATTATTCGAAATATCGATGCCCGAAACAAGCTCTTTTGCGCCAACCATGTGTGGGACCAGCGGGCGGAAGGGGGATTCGGTGCAAGCATCGAACGCGATTTTCAGTCCCTCGCCGAGAGGCTGATAAAGGGGGACACGCGGTGGCTGAGTTTTAATCATCGGCTCATCACGCAGTTCCACGCACTATGGCAAGGCCGAGCGCAATACGCCGACAACCCCGAACCAGCAGTCAAGTTCAATGCTGGCCGAGGCACTCCAGACCTCACCCGAGACTTTAAGGAACGTCTAGAGGCTTGCCACACGACATACATCGACGAAGACAACTCGCTACCGAGTCGCCAAGCCACCGGGCTTCATATCCACGCTGGAATCATGATGGCCATGAGGACGCACGGTGCGTTGGAGTGGCGCTTGTGCCAGGCGAGCCCGGACGCCGGGGAATTTCTCGTGCCCGATACGCCGGCGACCTTCTACATACCGCTCACTCCAACTTTGGCCTTGCTCGGCGCGTCAGACATCGACGTCGCACGGCCGAACGTGATGAAGATCATCAATCTGACGGCGTTGGCGCACAGCCGTCGATTCGTGATCGCGCATGATTGGACCCGTTGCTTCGTTGCCTACAGCGAACGTCAATATATGCATTCGCGATTGCAACCGCGGTTCCGCGTCAATCTCTTTCCTGACGACTGCATGGCCGCAAGCATTACCGCGAACTACATCGACCGAGCCTGACGATTATGCTAAGTTGGATTCATTACCTAGCTTTCTACGTGGACGGAGTACACGTCGAGCGTGGTGCTAGAGAATGTAAAAAGTCATAGGAAAACGGGGAGAGTCGCGATTCGCAATCTACTCATCTTGCTTCTGCTGGCCGTGGTCTTCACGCTTGGGAAAGCCCTTGTCCGCGTCGAGAACGAGCGATACGCGCTTTGGCTCGGAGCGTGTCCGAATATGAATGGAACGCTCAAGGCCATGAGTGCTGGCGACACTGATGCATGGAAATGCACGAAGGCCGTGAAGTCGCGGACAGCTTGGTGGTGGCACCTGTACTACGCCGTTTCGAACAACGATTGACCAAAGAAACCAAAGCGGAGACTCATACGATAGCGCGAATCAGAAAGCCCGAGGCTCATGTCCACGCGCGCAGTCGCTCGGGAGCCGACCTCTACGGAATACCGGATCCATTACCGGAAGCCGATACAATGCACAAGTCAATTCCATCCTGACCGACCATGCGACTCTACTACCTGACAGCAGAAAAATGGGCGAAGAAGATTATCGACGAACGTCGCATGAAAATCTCGCTTTTCGAAGAACTTAACGACCCCTTTGAGCTGTTACCACACATCCTCCCTACTCAACAGCATCGAAGGGTTGCTCAGGTGCTTCGCCAGCATCTATCCAAACAGCGTGGTGTTATCTGTTTTTCAACGCATTGGCAAAGTCCGGTCATGTGGGCACATTACGGCAACAAACACTACGGCATGTGTCTTGGGTTCGATGTACCAGATGAATGGGCGATGAAGATCAATTACGAACCAAATCGACTCAATTTCGACATCGACCTAAATGCGCACAACGCTGGGGTTACCCCCGACATGGTGAAAGCTATGCTGCTAACGAAGTTCGATGCGTGGCGATACGAAGGCGAGTATCGGGTAATGGCTGACCTTCAGGACCGGGATGACGATGGACACTACTACGCGGAATTTGGTGACCATCTCGCGTTGCGCGAGGTGGTCATCGGCGTGCGCTGCGAAACGCCACAAGAGGAGGTTGCGTCCTGGATCGGTGACATTGGCCACGACGTAGAGGTCCGAAAAGCACGGTTGGCGTTCAAAGAATTCAAAATCGTCGAACAGAGAAATATGCCTGTTCTCGTGACTGGCCGCCATTCGGAATAGAATGGATACGCACGGCAAACAAAGCGGACGCGTCAGCACTCGCTACGCGATATGGCGAGCAAGCGAGCCGACAATCGTGCCATTGTGATAAACGCGCTTACCGCTGCACGCGACCGCCGAGAAATGGTGCTGAACGCACCCCCACGACCGCAGGCAGTCTGTTGCGATCGAGGTAGAGCAACGGCCACAAGTGCCGTACGATCACGACGATGGTGCATGGTGGTTGGTCCAGTCTGGCGCGCAACGCCAGCCTTGTGAATATCACGGCATTCAATGGGAGGACTCGTCGATGACGCTGCTGATTCAGATTGCCCCCGGCGTACTGTTCTCGTCCGATGTCCTGAGCCCCGAATGGGGCCGCGAGCGCTGCCGGAACGAGCGGGGGGGCGATGCCATTGCGAGTTCGCCTGTCGCGGAGCAACCGCAAATGGCGGCACCGGAGCATGATCGCGAACCCTCAACGGCCAGCGGCAATCAATTGTCGTTGCTGTAGTCCCGGTCACCGGCGACAACACGACCAGGTCGACCGCTGTGATGACTGACCAAAAAGGGAGAAGCGCGATCTCGTTGACCACGGGATTCCAATCCGTCCGCGACCTGCATGCTACGATGCTGACAAGTTTCAAGAGGGTGTCCGTCGCTTGTGCTCGCTTGGCGAGGGACAACCGAACCTCTTGAGACCCAGAGGGGTGCCGCGTGGGCCATAGCTGCAGCCCTCGCTTCACGACGTTGGCATTCCTGATGACTTCGGTATGCGAGTGCAGTGAACCGTTGCGGACGACGCGGCAAGCTACCCGATAGCTGCGGCCATCAGCTGGTCCAGCACAAGCGCCAGCACGACCGCATAGGCGTGAAGCATTATGGGCAACGTCATGCCGTTCGAACGAATTCTCGCCACTGCGAAAACCACGCCGACAAGAAAAATCGTCAAGTTCGTCGTCCAGTATTGGTAAGCGTGGACGTACGAGAAGAACAACCCGGTTGCACATACCGCGACCGCTGCGACCCACCAGCTCGCACGGAAGGGGAGCATAGATAGCAGGAAATGGCGGAAGGCCAACTCCTCGACTACCGGCGGAAGCAAAAGCATCGCACCGATCATCACGACAATTTGTAGGGACGTCTTGGACTGAAAGAGCGAAGCCATGATCGGTTCACGCGGCTGGTGTGTTAGCCATGCGAGCCCGTATCCCAGGAGATACACGAGCGTGACCAACGCGATGCCGGTAACCACGTCTCGCCGCTTGAACGCCCCAACAAATTGAATGTCGGGAAACACCAGGCGCCGATGGACGTAGAACATGCCGCCAAGAAATACGAGCGCGGGGACGTATGCGAAGAGGATCGTGTAAGACTTGGCTTCGGAAGTCAGCCCGAACTGTTCTACCACCACACCAAGCAGAACAAGCTCGAGTAGTCGATAGCCCCAATAGACGAAAAATCCGAACAGCAAGGCCCAGCGCCAGCTTTTGGCAAACGCTTTCGCGCTGCGAGGGGGAGGGTAGCTGGGTTCAGTAATCGTAGTGGCCATCGGGTTTAGTCTCTAGGGTAGGAGGTGATGATCTGCTTAGTTGGTTGATGCTTGTACCCGGAAACTACGTGCGCCCGGATGTCGGAAGTGAAGTGATGAGCACCGCACCGCATGAGGTCTTGTGGCCGTCGAATGATGCGAAACTACCCTCCACGTTGAAATCGGCATCACCCTCCACGATCACACACTCGCCGTGGATAGGGCAGGTGCAGCGGTCGCCGACTCGTGCGACCGGCCGTCCCATGACTTCGCTGTTGGGCGCGCCTAACTCGACGCGTCCTCCGTGACTGTGTACGTCTCCAACCCGAATTACACCGCGCATGAAAGCTCCTGCTACTGGTTCAAGACCGACGTAGACTCTGCCGCACGGTCACATCGATTTTCCATCGTGCTGGCAATTCACGTGCAGACGCCATATCGCTTCATTTGCGTGCTCTGAACGCTTTGATCGCTTTGACCAAACCCACGATAACCAGGGTGAGTCCGATTACAACGATGAGAACCGGCATGGAGAAAACGAAGCTCAACTGAGCATTGCTTTGCATATGCCACTGGTCAAATGCACCAATCGCCAGAAACACAATAAGAACGGAGAAAAGGCCAATTCCCGCGCCAATTAACCCAACGCCCCACCCCAACAATTGATGATGGCGTGAGGGTTTGTACGCCCCCAGTCCCATAGCAAACCTCACGTCGAAAACGGATGACGCGCGCACCGCGCGTCGTCCACGTTGCTCCATGTCACGCTGCGGTTAGCTTAGAAGCTGTAGCCTTGCCCGGACCGACTGTAATCGACGTCGTGCCGCTTTCCCCACCAGGGCAGATACGCACTGCCTTCGCCGGCCGCGCGGAACCATGGCTTCTTTGGATCGACCGGATTCAGCTTCGCAGGAGGAACAACGACAACGGCCATCGGGTGTTCGGCATCGTTCGTGCCGGCAACCAGCGTATTCCCGCCGAGATGGTTCGCGCGGCCGATCGCGAGTGCCACGTCGGTCAGCGCGGTACCGGCACCCATCTCGCCAAGCAGCGCCGGCGTGTTGAAGGTCTGCTTCTTGAAGTCGTACTCGGGCAGCACCTCGGTCAACGTCTGTGACAGCGCACCAAGCCGTGCAGACGCAACGTCGCTGCCCTTGCCGGCGTCGTGGACCACGTAGTGCAGGTCCGCCGTCGTCACACCTGCATTATGGGCCGCCTGTTCGATGGTCGATTTCCACGCCTGCACTGCGCGCGTCGTCCCGGACTTCTTCTCGAAGTCGTTCACGTTGCCGACAGCTACGCGCCCGACCCATGCGAGCGGTTCACGCTCCGTCTTGAAGTCCGGACCCGTTAGAACGAGCAGAACCATGTTCTCGTTCATCTGGTTGTCTTTCGGCGGGAAGCTCGGCGCATCCCAGTTCATCACCCATACGCTCTGGTCGGGGTGTGCTTGCAGATAGTCGAGTGCGCGATTCAGCGAAGTGAAGCCCGCGTTCGGACCACCGGGCGTGATGTGAACGTCTGGCGGAGTATCCTTGCTCCACAAACTTGGTGCATCCTGATTGCCAATCTCAAACATCGACACGAACTGCTTGACCAAGTACTTTCGAGATTCCTCCGGATCAAGGCGTTTTTCCGGAATTGCAAACTCGATGTGGGTTCCAGCCAGCTCTCGCCACCCCTTTCGTTCCTTTGAGTGGACGTTGTAGAAATACACCGGGCTCATCACGTAAATTTCGCCGAATAAAACGAGAAGTTGATCGATGTACTTCTCATAAAACCCGTCAAACGTCTCGCGGCCATCATTGCCATAGGCTACGCCGGCGACTGGCTGCAAGGTGGTGAAGCCTTTCGGATCCTCCTTGACCATGTCATCGTGCTCGTTGGGCTGAACGAGACCCATCGTCCAAAGCAGCTGCCATTCGGTCGGATAGTCGCGCCGTTCTAGCGGATTGAGCCACGCGAGCCCAACGACTTGCGCGCGAAACGGTTGATTGGGGACTGGGGCTGCCACGGCGACGCTAGCCCCTGTGCCAACCGTGGTTGCCGCGACTTTTTCTCCGCCAGATTTTCGAAGTCCCGTCCAGAGCGCCAACACAGCGACCACGACCAACAGCGGCAACACAATCAATCGTTTCATCCATTCCTCAACCGAGAGCGGCTGCGGTGCAGCCTGCTGAGCATGATACGTCCAGGTCGCCGCTATCGCGACCGACAACAGCAAGATGGCAAGCGCGACGGCAACACGTCGCGGCCGAGACGAAATGAGCGCGCTCATAAGGAATGAGCCGCGTCGAGAATCATCCAGCCGTCTCTTTCATCAACGATTTTCTTCGGCATGTGCGCATCGGGATCTTCTTTGATCCAGCGAGTAAGAAAGCTTCCGTTCATCTTGCCTTCGTGAAAATATTCCGCATATTTTTTGTGAGGGTTGGCTTTATCCAGCCCCTTTCCGAAGCGCCAGTCGGCTTCAATACGCAAATCCCTCCAGTCGTCCGGCGTCAGCTTGCACAAGCCGATCGCGACATCATAGGCGAGAGCGTGCTCCGCATGCATCGCGTTCGTCATGATCGTCGAGTGATTGGTCGGGTTGTTCTTCTCCGTCTCACCAAGGTAAGCCGTTACGGTGGCCCCGGAGTACTGCTTTGCCTCGCCGTTCGAGTTGAAGCCTGGTTGCTCTGAAATGACGTTGCCGTTTCCGTCCATCAACGCGCTGTTTGTCTTTTCGTTATGCCGAACGGTTTGGCGAACGATCGCGTGCATTTCGTAGCGCATATCCGCTTCGCTGTCTTCGTTGCCCAGCGCAGTGGCACCGCCGTAGTTGTCGATTGCATCGCCCGACTTCTTTTCCGCAGCAGTTTTGCTCTTGTCGCGCGCAGCGGCGACCGGGTCATTGCCTTCGTTAAAGAGGCTGGTTGCTGCCGGGCCGTCATGGACGGGCGACATCGGACTACCGTATTTCATTGCGACCGGGGTGAAAGGGTGATCCAGCTTGGGTGCGTCGATCGGAATCGCCCACCAGTCGGGTGGCGTCGCATTGACCGCCGGCCGTCCGATGTTGACGAGCGTTCCAATACCTCGCATCTTCCAGATCCCCCACATGTCTCGAAGGGTCGTTCGGCTTTGCAACGATTTGATGATCGAGAACTGTGCTTCGGGCGACGGGGGATACCAGAAGCCTTTCGTCTTTCCCTTCTTGTAGCGCCAGTCATTCTTGGTGTAATCGTAAAGCTCCCCGGGCTTCTGGCCGACAAGGTAGCCCGAGGCGAATACACGTTGCGTGAAGCAATCAGCGCCGCCCGTGACTTCGATTTCATATGGGGTCAATCCTCGCCAACCGATCCCCTGGACGGTCGTCGCGGAGATCACTTGATCGTGCGGACAACAGTAGAGGGTAACCCGACCGTAGGTACGGTACGTGTTTCCATAACCTGTCGGTCCCATGGAGGTTTTACCCCATACCTGAAGCCCGTGCGCCTGTCGATCGTCTGCTGCCTTGTAGGGTTTGCCTTTTGACGACGTGCACATATTCGACATTTCCGGATCGATATCCTCTGGTGTCGGTTCTTGGCTGAACCGAGCCCGGATAATGTCGAAGAAGTTGGACAGAGTGTGTACGCGAGCTTCCCACGTTTCACGGCCGCGTCGGCCTTTTGAATCCTTTGCGGTGCGTTGAGTCCAGGAATCGGTCTTGAGGTCGTCAACCAAGCTGTATGGCGCGTTGGCCAGCACATAGGCGTCGGCGACACAATGGCCGGATTTCCCTTGGCCATCCTTCACATCAGGCAATTGGTCGCCCAGAAACGCGGCCGTGATCCCGACGATGTTGCCTTGGCTATGACAAACCACAGTGATCGGACAATCCGCTTGCTTTTTCCGAATCGACTCGATCAATTTAGCGAGACGCAGGGCAGCCATTACCCCGTAATGACGATTAGGTGTTGAGTACACCATCCGCGCGGCAACGGGGTTCAAATCCTGGATCTGCAGCCACAGAAACAGTCGGTCGTTGACCCCGACGTTCCACAAGTCCGGAAGGCTCGAACACCCGTTTGCAAATGGGCCGCCCCCCCAGTAGTTTTGTTCGTTCAGGAAAATGTTCCCACCAAACTCCTGCAGCTCTTCCTTATTCGCCTTATGTCCCCACCGGAAATGGATGACCGGTGACCACGAAGGGTCGGGTTGCACGTAGGTTTGCGGCGTCATCTTCGGATTGACGAAGCCGTCATTCGTCAGGAACTTGATGTACTTAGCCGGGGTAAGCTGTCCGCCCTCGGGGCCTTTGAACATCATCTGATCGTCGAGCCGCCCAAGGCGCCGATTCAATCCTCGGCAGATACCTTCTTCGGCCGGGCCGAACCACTCCCCCTCGGAGTTGACCCCGTGCACGAAGATCACGACGCCTGGCAACGGCATCGGTTTGACTGCAACGAGTTCCTTCTTCTTGTTGGGCAGTAGAGTGCCCTTGGCGGTCGCGGCTGGACTGCGTGGTGTTGTTGGCATGACCCGTACCCTGTAGCTCGTTTATGCGTCTTTCTTGAAGAATTTCACGACCACCTGTTCGAACTGGTTGTGGTCGATCGGGGGCATCGTGCCGGCGCTGTCTGTCTGGCCGTTCACGATTTCACCCGACGCCTTGTGGACCTCGCCGACGTAACCCTCGATCGGATTGCCGTCGGAGGCCCGCACCAGTTTCGGCACCCGCCCGAGCGGCGCATGGTCGAATTTCGGCATGTCCGTGCTCATGCTGGCCGGGCCTTGCCACGAATGGCCGGCCGATTTCACGGTGAACTTGCCCGGACATCCGAGCTCAATGTCGCTGCCGTGCAGCTTCAGGTAGGCCCCGCCGGACGTCGTGAAGACCACCTGGTCGTTCGCCATGCCGGTGATCTTGCCGTCGGCCGCCGAGAACTGGATGTTCTTGGCCGAATCGATCTGCGTGTCGTCGGCCTGGCTTTGCAGGATGACCTTGCCTTGATTCGCGATCGCCGATACGCCATCGCTGTGGGCGAACATTGCAACGCCGCGGCCACCGTGCAGGTTGATGCGCTGGCCACTGGTCAACTGGACATGTTGCTGCGCGACCTGGTCGATGTTCTCGCCCGCGTACGTCACGTGCGTCTTCGGGGTGATCGCAACCGAGCCGGCCTGAGCGCCAAACGCCATCAGCGCCTGCGAGCCACCAGCTTCGCCGGCACCAGTCCCCGATGCGCCACCCGCGGGCGTCCAGCTCTTGAACGCTGATGCGACGGCCTGCTGGCCGGCCGTGTCGGTCGCCTGTCCGCCGTGCTCGCCCGCATAGTCCCCCAGCGACTTGAACAATTCGGTGCACTCGCCGAGCAGCTGCAGCAGCTCGTCGCGATCAAGCTGGCCACCGCTCGCCTGCGAACGAGCGTAGGTCGTCAGCAAGATGCCTTGTGCCGCACGCAGCGCTGCGGCCGCGTCGGTGCGCAACTCCGCGCCTTCGCCACGATCCTTTCCTTGGCCGTCCTGGCGCGGTTGCGTCAGGTAGCCCAGATTCAGCTGCGAATGCGCGTGCTCGCTCGCCAGCTGACTGGAAATCTGGCCTGGCGTGTCGTCGAGGCGTAGTTGGTTGTAACGCTGGCCTTTGATTTCCTTCGTTTTGATACCCGACACATACCGGTTGCCTGGCAGCGAACCGGTGTGCGTGAATGCTGCGGGTGGATTCGCACCGTTGCCGAGGACCGCAATGATCACCAATCGGTCAGGATCCCCGCCGATCGCGCCGAGCAGGACCTCCATGCCGATGCGGGGAAGAAACGACGCACCGAACTGCGTGCCCGCCAGACTCGACGCCACTCGGACCGGTGCGCTGTCGCCGGCATTGTCGTTCGTGCCGGCCCCTTGTGCGTGCGAATGGTCAGCGGGATCCAGGCCGTGGATCCGCACATAGACTCGACCGAGCTCGTCGGTCACAACTTCATCGCCGTCCCGTGTGACGATGACGCCGGTCAGAAGATGAACCGGAGGGAGGTCGATCTTCGGATCGTACGCGGGCGTGATCGGTACGCCGCGCCGCACGCATGTGAACGTGTTCTCGTAACGCGTATCCGATTCAGTGGAAGAGGGCGCGAGCTGGGCCGGCGAAGGCGACACCAGGTTCTTGCTCGCAGCGAACAGCATCTGCACGCGCTCCGTCAGCCCCTTTGGCAGATTGTTGGAGACGTCGTGGCGAATCGACGTGATGACGAACTGCCGCTTGTCGGCCGCCTGCATGTCCAGTTCAGGATCGCCCGTCAGCGTGATCCAAGTGCCGACCGCGAGATCACGAATCCCACTCGCCCCATCGTACTGTTCAGCTTCGAATTGATGAGCCAGCATGCGTGAGCGGGTGAGTCGATCGTGATCGTCCCATGAGTCTCCTGCGTGCGGGACATCGATCGCGACGTCGGTCAGGAGCTTGGCGAGGTCATTGCCGGCGTCGCCTTGGTCGACACTACCGGCGACCGTCGACTCGTCGATGCGCGCCTTTTTGTAGTCCCACGAAGGACGGCTGGCGGTGCCCGGTACCAGGCGCGCGTGCAGCGCGAACAGCGTAACGGTATCGCGCTCTTCGGTGCCGGCGTCGCGCGGGTGAAGACGGACTGTTCCGGCCACGCTTTCCTGCAGCGAGTCCGGATTGTCGCAGCAGATCAGCGTATGGATCGGGGTATCGTCCTGGCCGCTCGAGCTGCCCTTTGCGGGGCCGGACTTCGCGAAGATCGAAATCCCTTCGCGACGCACCAGACGCCGCACAAACGCGGCGTCCGACTCGTTCACCTGCCGAGTCAATTCTCGGGGCGGATAGCGATCGCGATTCAGAAAGGACAGGTCAAACTCGAAAGCGCGGGCGAGGGCAGGGCTGCGCTGGCGCCATTCGTTAAACATCACGGCGAGGATGTCGACAACACTTTGCTTTCGGAAAACGCGCGAGTTCGTACGCTTGTCCATCAGCGAGAGCGCATCACAAATGGTCAGCTGGTAAACGCAAAGTTCGCCATCGCTCTGGCCAATCTGCACGTTCTGGATAATCGCGTTGATCGTGTGCAACTGGCCGCGGTCGGTCACCAGTCGCACGGAGACCGGCACGCCGATAAAGAGTGTTGGCGGTAGGTCGTGTCGGGGCGAAACGCAGGTGAGATGCCCGTGAATCCCGGTCATCAGCCCCTCGTGAACGTTTGCGTGCTGAAGCGCAAGGAGACGCCCCAGCGTTCCTTGCAGCCGCCCGAAATTCAATGCGACCGGGCGCCGGTTCCAGTCGACCGCGCCCGATGCAAAGCTACTGAGTGTTTCGCTGATGCTCACTTCGGCCCTCTCTGTTTCTTGTTCATGTCCTGCCAATCGCGACGTCGACCGAAGGCCTGCGAGGCGTCAGGCGATTACGTCGCGCGGCACGAAGTGCCAACACCCGGCCTCCGGGTCGTACAGCGCCAATTGCTCGGCCTCGCCAGCCGGCACAACTATCGGAGCGACAGCGTCGAGCGCGGCGACTGCCCGCCGGAGCGAGCTTTCTTCGACCGTCGGCGAAGCGAGCCACCGACGCGCGATCTGCAACGTGTCTCGCCAGGCAAACAGCCCGGCGCGCTCGTGTAATCGATCGAGTATCGCCCACGTCTCAGCTTCGATCGCCATCACCTTATGGCGCCGCGGGCTCACGCGCCACCGTGCCGCCTGGTCTCGAGCCGCCCGGATGAGATGGCCATCCTGATGCGCAACGAGCCGATTCTCGTGAGCCAGCCACGCTACATGTACGGTCAGCGGCCGCTGCCGAAACGTGTTCGAAAAGAAGATGCCCACCGGCAAGCGGCTCGACTGCAGAACCGACTCGACTGCGTCGGAATCCTGGCGCCGCAGGAACACCATCTCCAGCAGTGCGTCGAACGGCGACAAAAAGCAGCGGACTGCTGGGCCGAACCTCGAGCGATCAGCCAAAACCGACGAGACATCCACCGGTGTTGGCGTCGTCAGGACGAAAACCGGCTGCTCCGGCTCCAGCGTCTTCATGGCGTCGAACAGATGGCCCGGACTCGACATCAAAACGTACGAAATTCGGTCATTAGATCATAAGACGATTTGGTCAAGTCATTCTAGGCGGGCAGCTCCAGACAGAACGTCAAGCATTGTTACGTCGCTCGGTTGCTCCTCGCGCTGGTGCCAGTGCCATACTCCCCGGCCTTCCGTAGAGGGGTGGTCTTGATTTCCGTGCGCTTTTCCGGTTAGACGCCTTTAGGCCTGGCAAGGCCTTGCCTTGCGGCCCTAAATATTAATTCCGATAAAACAATGGCTTAGTGTCTACCCTCCGCTATCGAAGCAGAGGGTGTCTCCGGACGAGGTGAATCGAAGATGAGAGGTCCCTTCACCGGCGGCGCAAGTTCACCCCGTCGTTAGGCGCTCCGACTGGTTGACGGAATGGGGTTGTCGGCCGCGATGCTCGGCAAGATCCGCTTTGCGTACAGTGACACGGGAAAATTGAAGGTGCCGCGCAAGTTGATGCCTTCGATATGAGTTGGGGCGATTCGCCGGAGTTGCTCGGTCGCGATCGGCTGCCCCCGACTAGCTTCGATGTTCTCCAGGGCTCGTTGCATGTGGGTGGTGTTCCAAGCCATCAAGATGTTCGAGAGCAGGGTCAACGCCGATGACACTGCCGCGAGCGATTCTTGGCGCCGAGCTAGCTCCACCGGAATGCGACCGATGTGAATCGCGCGTTGCACGGTATGCACCGCTTCTCCCCGATTCAGGGCATGTTGCAACTCCGACCGGAAAGAGGCATTTGTGAAGTAGTCGATCAAAAAAATACTTCGGAATAAGCGGCCGATGTGAACGCCGCCATCGTACACAGCCTGCCCTCGAGCAGCTGATCCGAATCTGGCAATCGCTTCGACAGCCGTGCATTGGCCAGAGCGAATCGATGCGGCGATCCTCACGAACTCGTCCCACACGTCAACGATGAGACCGAGTCGGACGTCCCGATCCGTGACCCCTGCGAGCCGCGCCGGCACCACCTGACTGCGAGGCACGTGCAAACGTCGGTCACGAAGGTGTGACAGGCGAGGGCATAAATCAAAGCCAAGTGCCCGGGACACGCCCATCGCGAAATCGGTGTAACCGTGC
Organism: Burkholderia sp. BCC0398; assembly: GCF_902833245.1. NCBI lineage: Bacteria > Pseudomonadati > Pseudomonadota > Betaproteobacteria > Burkholderiales > Burkholderiaceae > Burkholderia > Burkholderia sp. BCC0398. The sequence goes on along the minus strand of NZ_CADFEM010000019.1, from coordinate 32,610 downwards.
GTATCGACGGCGAGTTGAGCGATGTCCTTGGTTGCGCTTTGCCGGACGACGCCCTCGATTGCTGCGCCTGCTTGTCGCTCATTCAGGATGATGGGCTGGTCGTAGAAAATGCCCCAACGATCCAGCACATGCGTGTACATCCCGATGGATGCAGTCCGGCGACGTGGATCCGCACGCGCTCGCCAAATCGTCCGGGTTGTCTCCAGCGACATCATGTCCGACGACGCTAGATCGGCTCGACCCCAGTGGGCGGCGATCGGGTGTTCGTGCATGAATTCAAGGACGGCGTCGGCCGCTGTACGCAGCATTCGTTCGTCCGCGAGACGCTTCATCATTTGGCGAATCGCCTCAGTTGACACTTCCGGGACCATCCGAGAAATATCAGCTGCCGTCAGCGAGGTGCCGTGAGCCAGTATCGCCGAATACACCATCAGTAACTCGGTGCGTGACCGCGGCTCGCGTCCAAGCAGGATCCAACTGAAGCGTGTCGCACTATCGATCTCGAGGATGATCTCGGGAAATTGGCCTGGCGGATGAGCTTCGAAGATCTGACGGCGAAGTTGATCGGCTTCTGCGTCTGGATCCTGCGCAGCAATCGGTTCGAGGTGGACAGCAGTATCAACCCGGATCGAACCATTGACCACGGCATCATCGAGTAATGCGAGGCGCTGTTCGAGCTGTTCAAGGATTGGTCCGAGAAATTCGTTCGGGTCTTGGGGCAGGCCGAGGTGTCCATAGTGATTGTTACGCTTTGCCTTCCACTGCTCGGCCGAGATCAGCATATGCGACTGACTTCTGAACGAGAAGCTGTGGTTGATGAAAACCGAGCCGTTGCGCAGGGCGACACGGAGCGCAAAGAGGGTGGCCCACTCGAAAGCAACCATGGCCCGCAGCCGATCGTAACCATCGATCGCCTCGCGCCACGCGCGCCCAAGCCTGATATTGACCCCGTCGGGCAGGAGATAAGCGCGACGTCGATATAGCACACGTAGTAACGAGAGAGCATCGACTACAGGATGAGCACCCTCGGCCTCGAACGGCAACTGCACGATCCGATTCAAAAGGTTACGGGCGTAGTACCGCTTTCGGACCAGGCACTGCCGGATCTGGCTCCGACGGCTGGTGGGATGCGGTTGCAAAACATCGTCTGCAAGCAGACAAAGCTTCTCCCCGAGCTGTTCGCGCGAGAGGGTTTCATCATTGGCAAGTGCTTTGACGGCAAGCGCGAACTCGCGGAGTTGATCCGCGGCCTTCATCCGCATCGCATCCACTTCGCGTGACGTGTCGTTGACAACCTTCAGTACCCATCGCCGGAGCATCTCGAGTACCTGATCAGTCGCAATACAGAGGGAATATCGCATGAAGCAGGCGGCTTCGATTCGTCGGCTTTGGGGTTCGATTCGCTTACTGATCGATGGCGGGCGGCTTGCACAACGGCGGGCGTAGTGGCGCACCATGGCATCGTTGCATTCAACCGGCCAACGCGTTGCCACCTCGTGCATCGTGAGCAAGTTGACTTTGTCGAGGATCTCGCTCATCTGATGGGTCGAGTTGCGCAGCGGGACGGCCCACAGCCATCGCTGGAGACTTGAATGTTCTCCATGGGGCTGAGCCAGAACTCGCGCCCAACTCTCGAGTTTTTCCATACCAACAGCCTGCTCGAGCGCGCCGTGCAATTGCCCCTCAATGTCGCGTACAGCCTGGACGACAAACTGCCTGAGCATGCGCTCCGGTGGTATCACGATGCGATGGTCGTAGAACCAACGTTTGAGATCGTTCGTCAACTGGCCGCGTTCCGGGCGACCGGAGAGTTGTTCTTTGAGCCAACGGATGACATACCGACGTTGATGTTCCGCGACGGCGCGAAAATTGATGGCGTCCCGAGCAAAGCGCTGGTGGTCGGATAAGGTCTTGAGGTTGCCATCGTAAAGTGAACGTAACGTGCCTAGGTCTGGCGGCTTTACATTCAGCTGTCGGCCAAGATGTCGCAAGAGAACTGTGGGGATCTGCTTGTACGAGCCGAGCGGCCGGCCGGTCATGCGCAGAAAGCCGATGTGCAACGCCACCGCGAGCCGAAAGAGATCGGTGCGTCTCGAATCAATGGCAACACGCTCGCGCTTGGAGAACGTGAAGAATGTCGCGAGCTCGAATTCGCTCAGCTCGCGCGGCACCTGTCGGATCCCGAGATAAGCCAATCGCCAGTGGTCCATCAGCGACTCCGCATCGATGACGAGAGCGGCCCAGCGTAGCGAGGCAAAAAATGAGGTGCTACGGGGAAAGTCGGGATGGCAGCTGCAGCTGTCGATCGCCTAAGAATGGTGCCGGAACGAAAACGAGCCGAGGCGCTCAAGCTGCGCGAGCTGTCGTCGTTGAGACCAGGTGGCGTGCGTCAACAAGGAGCTTGCTCGATGCAGAATTTTCTTGCGACCCTAAAACGTCGCTAGTTTAGCTTATGTCAAATGTTGTGCTCGTGCGCCCAATAACCTTCGACCGCACGCCGTCTCAATCCTCCCACCATACCCATGCGAGACCAATACTAGGCGAGTTGCGCTGCATCTGTTTTACGGCAAGCATGGCTACTGGCTGAATGCCGAATCATCCACGGCCCACGAGAGGCTTTGATGCCGCCAGCATGATCCCCTGCGGCCCCTCGGGCTCATCCATCCCGAACTCTCTACCGGTTCATATCGGAAAAGTTACGTGTCCGCGTTCATGCCCGTCATCTCGGCCGCGCAATTCATCGAACGGGTCAATCCGCGCCTGCCGTTGCATCACGTGTTCAAGGCCGGGAATTTTCCGTCAACCGCGCAGTGAAATATCGGTTCCATATCGAGCGCGCGTGATTGCGCGCACCTTGATGAGGCATGTGCCGACACTATAATTTTTGAAGGCAGATTCGCATTCGAACGGTCATTCCACACTCGTCGAAAAAAGGACGCATTGGCGCCGGCAGCCCGTCCGGTCGTCGGATCGGTAAAGTATGATCGTTGTCTCGTCCCGCCGATTCCCGCTGCGCCCATATCGGCCGGATTCTCCATCATCTGCCGGGCGCGAGCGCAGGAGCCACGCATGCTGGACAACCCGCCCATTACCGAAAATCACCTGCTTGCCGCACTGCCGGAAAACGAACGCGCTCACCTCGCCCCCCACCTGACCGTTGTCGACATGCCGTTGGGAAACGTGCTGTACGAGTCGGGCGGCCAGATGCATCACGTCTATTTTCCGACCACGTCGATCGTGTCGCTGCTGTATGTGATGGAGGATGGCTCATCCGCTGAAATCGCGATCGTCGGCCATGAGGGCATGATCGGCGTGTCGCTGTTCATGGGCGGCGAAACGACGCCGAGCCGCGCCGTCGTGCAAAGCGCGGGGCAGGCCTACCGGCTCGACGCGCGTATCCTGAAAGAAGAATTCCGACGCGGCAATGCGATGCAGCGCCTGTTGTTGCGCTATACCCAGGCGCTCATCACGCAGATGGCCCAGACCGCGGTGTGCAACCGGCATCACTCGATCGACCAGCAACTTTGCCGCTGGCTGCTGCTCAGCCTCGACCGCCTGCCTTCGAACCAGCTGCGCATGACGCAGGAACTGATCGCCAACATGCTGGGCGTGCGCAGGTCGGGCGTGACCGAAGCGGCATTGAAGCTGCAGGACGCGGGCCTCATCCGCTACAACTACGGCCATATCGAAGTGCTGGATCGCCCTGGGCTCGAAAAACGCGTGTGCGAATGCTACAGCGTGGTCAAACGCGAATTCGATCGCCTGCTTCCCGATCTGAAGCGACTCTAGCCGCTACTACGCCGCATCGTACCGGCCTTTCCCGCACGTGCCCCTGGCGCCACGCGAAGGCGTGGAAGCGACCCGATATCTCCGTGACATCGTCTCATCCGGCTACCCTGTACACCGGGTACATCGGCGCGCCATCGCCACGATCGTTACTTCCGCGATCAGCGATATCGCTGAATACCGGCGACGACTCGATGGATCGCGGTCACGCAGGGCGCGGCCCCGCGCCGCGCCGTGCAACCCGCGCTAACGGTGCCTGACGTGCGACACCTTCCGGTGATGCTTTCGATGGGCCGGGCGGGAAATCATCCTGGTGACACCGCCGACCGACGGTGGATCGCTGGCGGGGAATGTCCCCTCGACTGCCTCGTCGACATTGCGTTCGCTCTTGCCGCCGTTCGTATGCTGCTCTCGATACCTGCTGCGCATAACCGCCTCCGTGGCGCTGAGTGTCGGACGAGGCTGGCCGCTTCGACTGACCGGCGTATCGACGGCCAGTCAGCGTGGAATCCCGCCGATTACGACCCCAGCATAGGCCCGATTTGAAAATGCCGCTCGACGCGGATCGCGAGCCACCGCGAAGCGCCGCGTATCGGGAGACGAGCCACGCGCACCGGCAAACCGTCCGGCATCGGACAGACTGAGCCACGCGTCCCGCGCATACCTAAGCTATCGCGCCGAATTTTCCGTCGACCGAGTGAGTCGCGGCACGTCGACTCCTTCAGAAATTTCATTAGGATCCGCCATGACACCCGCTCTCCTCGCCGCCCCCCGAAAGATTGGCTACGCGTTCTCCCTGGCGGCGACAGTCGCCCTCGGCGCAGCCGTCTTCCCCCAACTCTCGAAGGCCGCCGGACCCGCACCGGATCGGTCACCGCCCCACGTCATGACCGTGGCCGCACAAAAGTCGGTCGACGGGCGCATCAAGAGCCTGCACCAGCGACTTGGCATCACACCCGGCCAGGAATCCCTGTGGCAGCCAGTCGCGCAGGCGATGCGGGACAACGCGAAAGCGATGGAAACGCTCAGGAAGATCCGTAGCGATCATGCGAGCAGCATGAGCGCGATGGACGATCTCCACTCCTATGGCGATGTCGCCAACGTGCACGCCGATGGCGTCAAAAAGCTGACCACGGCATTTCAGCCGCTGTACGACAGCATGTCCAATACGCAAAAGCAGAACGCGGATGCGATTTTCCGTGGCAACGACCACCACCTGATCAAGAAACAATAGTTCCGGACCGTCCGCCGATACCGGCTGTCGATGGCAGTCACTGACCAGCGGATTCCGGATTCGTACACAGGAGAACATGATGGACGTTTCTATCGGACATGCACGTCGAACCACAATGGCGCCGAGATCGGGCATGCGACTCGTCGGCCTGATAGTCGCGATCGGCTGCCTTTTCGCCGCACCGCCGTTGCATGCGGAGAGAATGAATCACGGTTTGGACCAGGGCAATCACGCGCGCATGACACATCAGGATGGTCGTCACTACGGCCATTACCGGAACGGTGGCCACGACGGTTATGACGGCGACGAGGAGTATGCGTATGGCGCGCCTCCGATGGTTTACGCGCCGGTACCGGCACCGGGCATCTCGCTGTTCATGCCGCTGCGGCTGCGCTGAGACACGAACCGAATCCGGCAGCCTCGGTCGCCCGGCAGCCCGTCGACGTGTTGATCCTAACTGCTTCGCGATCCTGACGACGAAGACCGAGAGAATGTTCCGCGACATATCGGGAAGGACGGCTCGCCGCCGGATGGATCACCCCCGTGCTCAAGCGGGTGCATGCTTTGTACGGTTTCGTACCGCATCGGCCATTCGGCGCGTGTAGCGTTTCAACCATGCCGACCATCCGAGGGGACGCGATCGGCAGGAATCGCTCGGCACCAACGGACGAACGACTGGATGCCACGGTGTGACAGGCAGTTCAGCCGGATCACCGACGTGCCGGGCATCGCTCTGGCGAGGACATCATGTTGCGAAGCATTCGAAGGTTGCACGGAGACACGGTTCGAGCGAAGGACGGCGATATCGGCCACATCCACCAGGCCTACTTCGACGATGGCAACTGGTGCATCCGTTACCTCGTCGTCGAGACGGGCGACTGGCTGCACGACAGGCAAGTGCTGGTCTCGCCATATTCCGTCACGCATGCCGATCCCGAGACCCGCACGCTATACGTCAGCCTCACGCAACAGCAGGTGAGGGACAGTCCGAATGTGGACACGCACAAGCCGGTATCGCGCCAGCACGAGATCGAGTACCTGCGTTACTACAACTACCCGACCTACTGGGGTGGCCCGAACCTTTGGGGAATGGGCGCATACCCTGCTTTCGATCCCGCCGGGCCGTCGCAGGACGCCGACGCGGGCGATCCGCTTCTCCCGCACACCGCGCCGGCCGGCACAGCGGCGGATACGCATCTGCGCAGCACCGGCGAGGTCGACGGATATCGGCTCGAAGCCAAGGACGGACATATCGGTCACGTGTCCGACTTCATTTACGACGATGAAGCCTGGGTGATCCGCTATCTGGCAATCGACACGTCGAGCTGGTGGTCGACCGGCAAGGAAGTGCTGATCGCGACTCACTGGCTCGACCAGGTGGACTGGCCCACGGAAACGGTATCGACCACGCTCACGCGCGACGCGATCCGCCAGAGCCCTCCATACGACGACTCGCAGCTCGTTCATCGCAGCTACGAGATCGAGTTGCACGAGTTCTACGGCAAGCACGGCTATTGGCACGGAGACCGATAACGCTGACCCGCGCAACGGGTAGCCAACGCAACCCCCTTCCATGCGGGATATCGCGTGACAGGACGCCAGGGAGCAGCTGCATGACCTCAACCGATTTCCCGCCAACCGAAGGTTCGGCACTCGATGCGCTCTGCATCAATACGCTGCGCTTCCTGTCGATCGATGCCGTGCAGAAAGCAGCGAGCGGACATCCAGGCTTGCCGCTCGGCGCCGCACCGATGGCCTATGCGCTATGGATGCGCCATCTCAAGCATCACCCCGTCAATCCGGCGTGGCTCGATCGCGATCGCTTCATCCTGTCGGCCGGACATGGTTCGATGCTGCTGTACAGCCTGCTTCACCTCACCGGTTACGACCTGCCGCTCGATCAGATCGTCCGCTTCCGGCAATCGGGCAGCCTCACGCCCGGCCATCCGGAGCGTGGCCTCACGCCGGGCGTCGAGACGACCACCGGCCCGCTCGGCCAGGGCCTCGCCAACGCCGTCGGCATGGCGATGGCGGAAACGCGGCTCGCCGCGTGCTACAACCGCCCCGGTTTCGAGATCGTGGATCACCACACCTATGTACTCGTCAGCGACGGCGACCTGATGGAAGGCGTCGCGGCGGAAGCCGCATCGCTTGCCGGCCATCTCCGGCTCGGCAAGCTGATCTGCCTGTACGACGACAATCGCGTCACGCTATCCGCCGGCACCGCGATCACCTTCACCGAAGATCGCCCGCAACGGTTCGACGCCTACGGCTGGCATACGGAAACGGTCGACGACGGCAACGACCTTGCCGCCATCGACGCGGCGCTGCTCGCCGCACGTGCCGAGCAGCGGCGTCCGTCGTTGATCCTCGTGCGCACACATCTCGGCTACGGCTCGCCCAACCGGCAAGACACCTACCAGGCTCACGGATCGCCGCTCGGCGACGCCGAGGTGCGTCTGACCAAGCACAACCTCGGCTGGCCGCCCGATCCCGCGTTTCATATCCCCGCACCGGCGCTCGCGCATTTTCGCCGGGCGCTGGCGGAGGGGCAAATACGGGAAGCGCACTGGAACACCTTGTTCGCAGCCTATGCGCGCGCGTTTCCCGAGCTGGCGGAGATGCTGCTGAGCTCGGTGCGCGGCGCGCTGCCCGACAGTTGGGACCGCGATATCCCGGTCTTTCCGGCCGATCCGAAAGGCATGGCGACGCGGGTCGCATCCGGCAAGGTGCTGAACGCCCTCGCCCCCCGCGTCCCGTCGCTCATCGGCGGCTCCGCCGATCTGAATCCCTCCACCTTCACCGCGCTGACCGGGCACGGCGATTTCGAGGCCGCCGGCATGAACGCGCTCGACCGGCAAGGTTCCGACGGCGGCGGCTGGAGCCGCAGCGGCCGCAATCTGCATTTCGGCGTGCGCGAGCATGCAATGGGCGCGATCCTGAACGGCCTGGCGGCCCACGGCGGCATCGTGCCGTTCGGCGCGACCTTCCTGATCTTTTCCGACTACATGCGTCCACCGATCCGGCTCGCCGCATTGATGCGTCTGCAGGTGATCTACGTGTTCACGCACGACAGCCTCGCCGTCGGCGAGGACGGTGCGACGCATCAGCCGATGGAACAGCTTGCCGGCCTGCGTGCGGTCCCGGGCCTGCTGGTGATTCGACCGGCCGATGCCAACGAAACGGCCGTCGCGTGGCGCGTGGCGCTCGAAGCGCGAGAACGGCCGACCGCGCTGATCCTGACCCGCCAGGACGTGCCGACCATCGATCGCCTCCGGTTCGCGCCGGCAGAGGGCTTGCGGCGCGGCGGCTACGTGCTCGCCGATGCCCCCGACGGTCGCCCCGCGCTGATCCTGATCGCGACAGGCTCGGAAGTCGGGCTCGCGCTGGCAGCGCACGCCGAGTTGCTCGCGCGCGGCGTGGCGGTTCGGGTGGTGTCGCTGCCCTGCTGGAGATTGTTCGACGCTCAGCCCCAGTCGTATCAGGACGCCGTGCTACCGAAGTCGGTCGGTGCGCGGCTGGCGATCGAAGCGGGCGTGTCGCAAGGCTGGCACCGCTATGTCGGCGATCGTGGCGACGTACTCGGCATTGCGGGTTTCGGCGCGTCGGCGCCGGGCGCCGAGCTGATGCGCGATTTCGGCTTCACGGTCGAGAACGTCTGCGACCGCGCACTGAAACTGCTCGCGTGACCGTTGGGCGGCCCATGCGCGTATCAGGCGTTCGAGCCGCCACCGGCATTGCGCGTGCCTGCTTCGAGCACCGCGTCGACCATCGACTGCGCATCGGACACGATGCGCGCCACGTGATCCTCTCCGTTGAAGCTCTCCGCATAGATCCGGTAGAGATCTTCGGTACCTGACGGCCGCGCGGCAAACCAGCCGTGCTCCGTCATCACCTTGATGCCCCCGATCGCGGCCCGATTGCCCGGCGCCCGATCGAGTATCCGGACGATCGCCTCTCCCGCCAGTTCGGTCTGCGTGAACTGATGCGGCGTTAGCCGCGCCAGCAGCGCGCGCTGCTTAGGTGTGGCTGCGGCCTGTACCCTCCGTTCGGCGGGCGCGCCGAAGCGGTGCGCCAGGTCACGGTAATGCTCCGCCGGATCGCGGCCGGTTCGGATCGTGATTTCGGCCGACAGCAACGCGGGAACGATGCCGTCCTTGTCGGTCGTCCAGGGTTGCCCGTCGAGCTGCAGGCACGTGGCCCCCGCACTCTCCTCGCCGGCGAACCCCAGCGTGCCGTCGAGCAATCCGCCGACGAACCACTTGAAGCCGACGGGCACTTCGTAGATTGCGCGATCGTGTGCGCGGGCGACACGATCGATCATCTCGCTGCAGACGACCGACTTGCCGACCGCCGCGCGAGCGGGCCATTTCGGCCGATGCGCGAGCAGATAGTCGACGAGCACCGCGAGATAGTGATTGGGCGGCAGCAAACCGTCGCTGCGTGTGACGATCCCGTGCCGGTCGTGGTCGGTATCGCACGCAAACGCGACATCGAATTGGTCTTTCCGCGCGATCAGGCTCTGCATCGCATACGGCGACGACGGATCCATGCGGATCCGCCCGTCCCAGTCGACGCTCATGAAGCGAAAAGTCGGATCGACTTCCTCGCTGACGATCGCGAGATTCAGTTGGTAACGCTCGGCAATCGCACCCCAGTAGTGCACGCCGGCGCCGCCGAGCGGATCGACGCCGAGCCGGATCGGCGCGCCGCGCAGGATGTCCATGTCGATGACGCTGGCCAGGTCGTCGACATACGCCGCGAGGAAGTCGTACCGGTGCGTCGTGGCGGCATTCGATGCCGTCGACAACGAGGCGCGGCTCACCCCCGCGAGCCGCGCCTCGAGCAGATCGTTCGCGGCCGCTTCGATCCATCGGGTGACGGCTTCCCCGGCCGGGCCGCCGGTCGCCTGGTTGTACTTGATGCCGCCGTTGTCCGGCGGATTGTGCGACGGCGTCACGACGACGCCGTCGGCGAACCCGGCATTGCGTCCCCGGTTGTACGTCAGGATCGCGCGCGAAACGGCCGGCGTGGGCGTGTATTCACCCGGTGGCGCCAGCATGACCTCGACGCCATTGGCAGCCAGCACTTCAAGCACGCTCGCCTGCGCCGGTTCGGAAAGCGCATGCGTATCGATGCCGACAAACACCGGACCGTGGATGCCGTGCGAACGTCGATACCGGCAGATCGCCTGCGTGATCGCGAGGACATGCCACTCGTTGAAGCTGCGGGTCAACGCGGAACCCCGGTGTCCCGACGTGCCGAACGTCACGCGTTGCGCCGGGACTGCCGGGTCCGGCATATCAGTGTAGTACGCGGTCACGAGGCGGGGAACGTCGATCCACAGCGCGTAAGGCGCGAGCCGGCCTGCCAGCGGACTGACGGGCATCGCGGCTGGCGCGCCCGGCGGGTCGGATGTAGCGGGATTCAACATGCCTCCTGTATGGGCCCCAGCCGCCATTCTCGTTCGAGCGCGAACCATGACTACCGCCACGCGCCCGGCGGATGGCGGGCGCCGCCGCGCCCCCCTCGAACGCGCGACGCGGCGGCCGTGCTCAATGCGCGGCCAGCTTGCCCGCTCGACGCTCGAGCATGAGGAGAAGGGCGATGATGCTGACGAGATGCATGCGCTCCGAGGGTGTCACGCAGCCGTGTTCCAGGATCGATTCCAGCCGAATGCGCCAGAGAGCCCATGGCGCAGGCTCACCGAGCGTGACGCGTGCAACGAGTCGTTCAAGTGAACGCAGATCTCCCTCGATTGCTGTATGCGCCATGGCCATGCTCCAGTTGTCACGAGGATCGGCGAACAATCTATGACGAAGCACTGCACCGCTCTGCCCGCTACCGTACATGGGTGCATGCCGCTTCGTGTGCACTTTCCCGGCTGCGTCAGCCGCGGCCACGCGTCATTTCGATCGCGATGGTTGCGACGGTTGCGCCCGGTTCTTTGTCCGCCATCGGACAGACGCCGAATCGACTCGCTGCGAACGTGGTACGACCGGAGCGATATTGTGCGACGAATGCAAGGCATCGACGCCCAGTCCGGTGTGTGCCGTCCCGCGCGTGCCGCGTGCCGCCTGAACGACACCGCATGGCGACCTGCGTTCGACGCTCGACGCGCGGCGAGCGCGACGTTACCCACGCAGGACATTCAAATTGACCGAAACCATCGGATGCCTCATCTTCGGAGCCCTGCTGATTTTCATGGGACTCATCGGGTCGTCGCTCAAGCGTCTGCCGCTGAGCGCGGCCATGGTGTATCTCGGGATCGGCTTTCTGATCGGACCGGCCGGCCTCGGCTTCTTGTCGCTGACATTGCCGGACGACGTCACGCACTTGCGCATCGCGGCCGAAATCGGCTTGCTGATCTCGCTGTTCGCGATCGGCCTGAGGCTGCGTGTCCCGCCCGCCGATCGCCGCTGGATGCTGCCGATTCGGCTTGGCGTCGTCGCGATGATCTTCACCGTCGCGTCGATCGCCGCGCTCGGCATGCTGGTGCTGCATTTGAGTCTCGGCGTCGCGGTACTGCTGGGCGCGATGATCGCGCCGACGGATCCCGTGCTCGCTCATGACGTCGGCGTACGCGACGCGGGTGACGTCGAACTGGTGCGTTTTTCGTTGTCCGGCGAAGGCGGGATCAACGACGGCACCGCCTACCCTTGCGCGGTGATCGGCCTGCTTGCGTGCGGGTCTGGCACGATGTCGGAGCTTCACTGGAGCATGCTCGGCGGCATTGCATGGGGTATCACCTCCGGCGTGGGCGCCGGCTGGCTGCTCGGCTTCGCCACCGCCCGGCTCGTCGCATTCCTGCGCAGCCGCCACGGACAGGCGCTCGGCCTCGAAGGGTTCTTCGCGCTGGGCCTGATCATGCTGTCGTACGGCGTGACGCTCGCCATTCATGGCTACGGGTTCCTGGCCGTGTTCGCCGCGGGCGTCGCGATGCGGCGTGTCGAGCATCGAACGAGCGGCCGGAAGACGTCGAAGGAGACGGTCGGCATCGTGGACAGCGAGGATGTCGAGGCCACCGCCACCGATCCCGACAAAGCCCATGCCTTCGTCGCGGAGTCGGTCATGGGATTCACGATCGAGCTCGAACACATCGCCGAAGCCGTGCTGATCCTGCTGATCGGCGCGCTCGTCTCCCGCTATTGGGTTGACATGCTCACCTGGGCCGACGCGGCCGTGGTCGCGACCCTGCTGTTCGTCATCCGGCCGGCGGCCACCGGGCTCGCGCTGATAGGATCCCAGGCGTCGCGCCACCAGCGCCGGCTGATCAGCTGGTTCGGCATTCGCGGCGTGGGTTCCCTGTATTACCTGATGCTGGCCCTCGAGCAAGGGCCGCGTGCGCAACTGTTGCCGCTGGTTCCATGGGTACTGGCCATCATCGCCATGTCGATCGTGCTGCACGGCATTTCAGCCGCGCCGCTCATGCGTCGCTATGCGTGAGATCCAGCGCGGGCGCGGTGGCGCGATGCGTACGCGGGTCGAACGATTCGGCGGGATGCCACACCCGACACTCGCGGTGTCGGGCGGCAGTCTTCCCATGAACCTGCAGCGCCGATGATGTCCCGCGTCACAGCCTGCCCAGCAGCATCAGGATGAGTAACACGACCAATACCAAGCCCAGCAATCCGCTTGGACCATACCCCCAGCCGTTGCTGTAGCGCCAGGTCGGGATCACCCCGACCATCAGCAGCACGACAACGATCAGTAGAAGAAGTCCCAGTGACATGTCGTCTCTCCTCAATCAATCATCCGGCGGGTCATGGCGCAGTGCGCTCGCAACGATGGCCATCGAATGCAATCGAACCGATGTGTCCGTCGATACGCTCCCGTGCGCTTCCACGTCGACGCGCGCACGCGCCGTTCGCCGCCTGTCGCGTCGAAATGGGCGGTGCCGTATCTCGAATGCCGGAGGAGCCGGGGAGTCAGTCGTCCTGCTCCTACATGCAGGACACGTGCTCGATGCACCCGGTTCGGGACGTGCATCGACTCTTTCGAAATCAATGTAGGCGGACGCACGCATGGAGTCTGTCCGGCAACGTACCGGACGCGTGCGGATTATCGCGGACATCGGCGCAAATCATCGGCGTGCCGGTCCGAAGCGACGCCAGCCGCCACTGTACCGACTTCCGCTGTTCGCTCGTCCATTCTGGGTCGGCACGCGCGCATGCGCTGCCGATGCCGATACGCGCTCGGCGCCACAACGCGCCGACACACTGCCGATGGTCTCGCCGTGCTCCGGTTCGAGCGGCCGGATCCATGCGAAGCGGCATTCACCGGAGAAGCTCATGAACGACCTGACTCGGAAAGCCCGCGGCACGCCGCAACAGCATCGGAAATATGCGCAAGATACCGCGACCGATGACGGAATGCCCATTGCCCCCGAAAAGCCGAGGCTGACGAACCCGAACGCGCGCGAGCAACCGCGCACCGCGGAGCAAAAGCGTTCCGACGCGAGCCCGCGTCCGGGAACGGCATGCCGATCGACTCCATAGCGCATGCAGCCCGCTTCAGCCACCACGCGCTCAGAGTCGTGCGATGCGCCGGCCCACGCCCGTCAGCGGGTGGCAGGCTGCCCTCGTTGCGCTCCGGAGCGTGAAGATGGCGCGGTCGGCCCGCGCCTATGTCCGGGGCAATACCGTCAGATTCCACGCATGGCTCGAGAGCCTGGAGCGCCGCACGTTACCGGAAGAACCCCCGGTCCGGATTGGCGGCAACTGCCACGCAGGCAATCCGGGCCCCGTCGCGAACGCTCAGGGGCACGTCGACAGTCGGAGATCGCGGGCGCCGCCCGCGAGTTTCGTCACCTGCTTTTTCGCGAGAGGCTCGGTTCAGTGGAGATGTCCTCCGAACAGCCCGAGCAACCCGATGACGATGAGGTAGATCGCCACGATGTAATTCAACAGACGGGGCACCACCAGAATCAGAATGCCGGCGATCAGCGAAACCAGTGGGCCCGCGCTCGTGAGAATGTGCATACGCCCTCCGCAAGAATGAAAACAACCAATGAAGACCAAGCCGCCCCGCGTCCGCCGCTCGTTACAGCGACTTGAGCCGGGTGACCTTCGTGCCTTCCAGCGTCACGCCGGCCATCAATCCGTTGTTCGTCAGTACGAATGCTTCGATCGGCGCGGTCGCGGTGCTGGTGTCGACATTGCCGTTCGCGCCGACTTTCAGTACTGCCACCGATGCGTCGCCGCCCACCGACCAGCCTTCGCTGTTACGGAAGCGACCAAGCGCATCCTCGGTCATGAACAGGAAAATGATGGCTTTCGATTGCGCACCGATCTGCAGGCCGATCGAGCCGGTCGTGGTGCTGTAGTAACCGACCGTGCTGCCGGCAACGCGCAGCGAGCCTTCGCCGTACTGGCCGCCGACGAAGAAGCCGGCCGCGATGACCGACGGGAATACCAGCACGCCGCGCGCCTTGCCGACGAGTTCACGCGAGCCTTTGGCGGTCGTGTAAAGGCGTGCGAGGGTCGAGTCGACGCCTGCATCGATGGTGTGGCGCTTGTCGGTCTGGTGACCACTGGCGTCGGATGTACCGGTCGTCGTGCATCCCGAGACCGCGAGGCCGATAGCCAGGATCGATCCCGGCGTACCCCATAGAAATGTTCGTCGCTGCATGATTCACCCCAGGTTGTTCGTGGATACCCCTGACGCTACACACAGGCGAATGCGGTACGAAAGCGTACCAAGCCTGCAAAAACAGACAACCTTCTCAACCTGGCTTCGCGGCGATCGATCCAACCGCCGCCCGCATGCATACGCTGGCGCACCGGCGGCGATCCGCGTACGGCATCGTACCGACTTCCATCGCGATTGCGCTCAGTGTGTCTTCGGGCGCACCGGTTGTTCCGCGTAAAGCGCCCGATACGACGCTTCGATGGTTCCAGGTTTCGTACCGATCAAGCAGGCGACCCATGTCAAGGAGCAGTGTGATGAACAGGGATCAGGTGAGAGGCCGCATCGCGGAAGCGAAAGGCAGACTGAAGGAAATGGTCGGCAGGATCATGGGAAATCGATCGACCAGAATGCAGGGCACGGTCGAGCAGGTCGTCGGAAAGACACAAGCGTCATTCGGTGACGCGAAAGAGCAATTCAGGAAGCGGCCGTAGGGGGGCGCTCGAACGGTTCCGTAGCGCCGCGCGATCGGGCAACGTGATGCGGATTCACTGGATGTTGACGGCGCGTGCAGGCAACATCCGGCGATACCCGCTTCCCGACTGACCGTCACGATGCCTCAATGCGTCGGGGGTGGTCGCCATGCGCAGCGGCAAGCGGCTTGTGCTGCTCGTTTCCCACGCCGGGAAAGAACGCGTCCCACGCGTCCCGGACACCTTTCGCCGCGGTCGCATCTGCGGTCGCATCCACTGCATCGCCCGACTTGGCTGGATCGGAGCGCAAGCCTCGCCAGCGCGTAAAGGTAAGCATCGGCTTTTCCGTCCATTCGCCATCGCCAAACTTCGCAAACGCCGTGTCGCCGCTCACCAGTCGCACTTCATACCATCCGTCGCGAATGGGCGCGTATTGGTCCAGCGCAAACCATCGTGTAGATTGGGTTTTCATCATTGCCTCATGGATCCATGGATCGTTGTACAGGACAAAATCCGGTCTCGCCTGGTCAACGCATGCGCGCAAATCCGCACACCGATTCAGCCACAGACGGCCTGCCGCCGTCATGTTGATCGAACCGCCGGTGCGCAACTCGTATGCAAGCCCGTGGGTCAGCAGTTCATCGGCTATGGCGCGTGGAATATCAGCCTGGCAATCGCGAACCCGATCAAGCGATTTGAGGGTCTCGACGACCTCGGGTGAAAGTGGGATGCACATGGCGGCCTCCTCGGTGTTGAGTTCATCGTGACCCGGGCGACGCGCGTCGGTCTGTACGGTATCGACTATTTGGAAGCGAATTCTTCCGCAACCGCACCGCAACTCGCTGATTGACCCGCATCGAAAATATGCTTCGGTATCCGATATTGTTATTGCGAAACCATTGTCGAGCGCGCACACTGAAGATACCTGCCGGTTTGTTGTCAAGGCATCGGCGCCCTTGAATCCTTCGGCGCCAATCGTTGCTCTGTCAGGAGCAAATCATGACCATCCCCACGCTCGAATATCGCGGACATGAACTCCGCGTCTATTCACAAATGCTTTTCCCGCCGTTCGGCGATCCCCACGCTCCCGGCCCGAAGCGTTTTGCTTCAGTCGTGCGCATCGACACGATTCCGGCAACCTCCGCAACGGCACCGCGTTACTCGACCATTTTCGAGCATGGCGCTCCGCAAACGGCGGCGCTCGCACTCGACCTGGCGATGCAATTCGGCAAGGACATCGTGGACGGCAAGATCGCCCCCACGGCGATCTGATCCGTCCGCCACATCCGGCTCGACGCGACGTCTTGCGACGCGAGCACACCTCACTCAGGAGCGATCCATGAAATATCACTCAGGCACCTCAATCGATCGGCGCGATGACGCGACCCGGCAAAAGCAGCGGGATGATCTGGCCCGTGCCGACGTCGAACGCGCCGAAAAGCGCATCCGCCAGGATGCCGGCATCAATTCCAATGCAAGCAAGTGGCGTTATTCGCACCCAGACAATCGGGCGAGATGAGCGGCGCTTGCGCCGCACGCTGTGGCATGCCGGTCCCGCATGGCGGGTCACCGGCATGCCGGGATCACGCATACCGGCGCAGGCGCATCGAGAAATCGGCAATCGCCTTGATGCCGCTCTGCTCCGCGCAACGGCACCAATCCTGCAACTGAACCAGCAATTGCTCGTGCGATGCGTGCGACCACGTCCATAGCTCGAGCAACGCCTCGTACATATCGACGTACACGCGCATTCGCCGATTGGCATTTTGGCTCGTCAGCGGCCGCAGATCGGGCTTGCCCCGATGGCCCCAGGCCTGGCGCAACCAGCGTTTCATGGCGAGCGCGAACGCGCGCTTGTCGTCGCGGCTCATGTCCTTGATGCGGCGCAGTTCGCGCCGGCAGGCGGGTTCGAGCATGCGCGCATAGGCTGCCATCACCGCATGCCGGTTGCGGATGACCGCTTGCAGCGTTGCGTCGTCGACCACTGCCTTGTTCGGGAGCAGGCGCGGCTTCGTAGCGACGCGCCGAACGGTCGCCAGTCTCAACGCCGCCAGCAGGCGGATGTACAGCCAGCCGATGTCGAACTCGAACCATCGGTTCGACAGCCTGGCGGACGTCACGTATGCGTGGTGATTGTTATGCAGTTCTTCCCCGCCGATCAGGATGCCCAGCGGGAAAATGTTGGTGCTCGCATCGGGCGTCGCAAAATTCCGATAACCGCCGAAGTGGCCGCAACCGTTGATCACGCCACCGGCCCAGAACGGAATCCACATCATCTGGATCGCCCACGCCGCCACGCCGGGGAGCCCGAACAACCCGACGTCGATCACGGCGAGCAGCCCGACGCCGAGATTCGGATAGCGGGCATAGACGTGGCGCTCGAGCCAGTCGTCGGGCGTACCCGATCCATACCGGCGCAGCGTTTCCTCGTTCCGCACTTCCTCCCGGTACAGTTCCGCGCCGCGAAGCAGCACGGTCGCGAGGCCACGGGTTCGCGGGCTATGCGGATCCTCCGGGGTCTCGCTTCTCGCGTGATGCTTGCGATGCACCGCGACCCACTGCAGGGTCAGCATGCCGGTCGTCAACCACAGCCAGAACCGGAAGAAGTGGCTGGCGCACGGGCGCAGATCCAGCGCCCGATGCGCCTGACAGCGGTGCAGGTACACGGTCACGCTGATGATGGTGACATGCGTGAGCACGAACACGACCCCCGCAAGCTGCCACCAGGACAGCCTCAGCTCGCCGTTCAGGAGAAATGCCGACATACCGGTCGCACTCCGGGTCACGCATGTATCCGCGCGCGCTTCGCCGCGACGGCGAGTGCGCGTGCCGATTCCCTACCCGTCGGCCGGCCTATTTCCCGACCTGGTTGCCGACAACGCCGCCGACGGCCGCGCCGCCCACCGTGCCCAACGCACTGCCGCCCGTCAGGACCGCGCCGGCGACGCCACCGACACCCGCCCCGATCACGGTATCCGTTCCGCGGCGAGACATACCGCCGCAACCCGCCAGCACGACGATCGTCAACGTGACGATCGCCATCTCGACTGCCATGGAATGTAGCTTTCTCATGATCATCCCCTCGGGTTGCCGCCGCGCCGTCCGATCCGGCACGACGCACGGAAGCCCATGCGCTGACATCCCGATGAAATTCGGGACGTCGGTTCATGATGGGCGGTGAATCGCGCGCAGTCCGTCCGCTAACGTACCGGCCCGGATGCCGCCCCGGCGCCTCACAGAAGCACCGCTTGCGCCGCCCCCAGCGTCACGACCACGCTGTGACGCCGACCGTCGTCCACGAGTCGCACCATCGCTTCTCCGGCGGCGAGCCGCACGCCATCCACGACGAGGCGGGACACGCCGCCGCTGACGTCGTCCGGATTCTCGACGACGATGTCGTAGTGCGACGCCCCGTGGCGCAGCGTTGCCCTGAAGCCCGGCCAGGATCGCGGTATGCACGGTTGAATGGACAGCATGTCGCCATGCCTGCGCAGGCCGAGCAGGCCTTCGATGCCCGCACGATATAGCCAGCCCGCCGAGCCGGTGTACCAGGTCCATCCGCCACGGCCGACATGCGGCGCGACCGAATAGACGTCGGCCGCGACCACGTACGGTTCCACCCGATAACGATTCGCGCCGCTGCGCGTGCGACTGCGATTGACCGGATTGAGCAGCGCGAACAGCTTCGCGGCGCGATCTCCGTCACCCATTTGCGCAAACGCAAGCACCGACCACGTGGCCGCATGCGTGTACTGGCCACCGTTTTCCCGGATGCCCGGCGGATAACCCTTGATATAGCCGGGATCGACCGGCGATTGATCGAACGGCGGCGCAAACAGCAATGCCAAGCCATCGTCGCGGCGGATCAGCCGCGCTTCCAGCGCGTCCATTGCCTGCGCGGCGCGCGCCGGGTCCGCCGCGCCCGACAGCACGCTCCACGACTGCGCGATCGCGTCGATCGCACATTCGGCGTTGCCGGCCGAGCCGAGCGGCGTACCGTCGTCGAAGTAGCCACGCCGATACCACTCGCCATCCCACCCCGCATCGGCAAGCGCTTCGCGCAACACGCCGGCGCGCGTCAGCCAGCGCGCCGCCAGTTCGCCCGAGCCGCGCGCCGTGGCGAGCGGAGCGAACGCCGTGAGCGTCGCATGCAGGAACCACCCGAGCCAGACGCTTTCGCCCCGCCCGGCCTCGCCGACCCGGTTCATGCCGTCGTTCCAGTCGCCCGTGCCGAACAGCGGCAGGCCATGCTCGCCGACCTGCGCGAGACTCGACTCCAGCCCGCGCACGCAATGCTCGAACAGCGACGCGCTCGTTTCCGAGACGCGTGGAATGAAGAACGCGTCGTGCTCGTCGGCGGCCAGCGGTCGCCCGTCGATGAACGGGATCGACGCATCGAGAATCGCGCGGTCGCCGCTGACGTCGACGTAGTGCGCAACCGCATGGGCGAGCCAGACGCGATCGTCGGAGATCCGCGTGCGTACGCCGCTGCCGCTTTCGGGCAGCCACCAGTGCTGCATGTCGCCCTCGGGAAACTGGCGCGCCGCCGCCCGCAGCAGATGCTCGCGCGTCAGGGCTGGGCGGGCGACCGCGAGCGCCATGCCGTCCTGCAGCTGGTCGCGAAAACCGTACGCGCCGCTCGCCTGATAGAAGCCCGCACGCGCCCAGATCCGGCACGACAGCGTCTGGTACAGCAGCCAGCGATTCAGCATCAGATCCATCGCGCGATCGGGCGTTTCGACCTGAACGGCGCCGAGCGTCTCGTCCCAGAACGCCGTCACGGCGGCGAATATCGCGTCGAGATCCGCCTGACGGTAATGCGCGATCAACTGTCGCGCCGTTGCCGCGTCAGCGCCTTCGCCGAGCAGCAAGACGATTTCGACGCTGCCGCCGGGTTCGAGATCGACCGTGGTCTGCAACGCGGCACACGGGTCGAGCCCGGTGCCGACGCGGCCCGACAACGGCGACGCGCCGGCCCTGCCCGGAAAACCGGCGGGATCGCTCAGGACGCCATTGCGGCCGATGAACTCGCGCCGGTCCGCGCTCCACGAGGTTTGCAGCCCGCATAAATCGACGAACGCCACTCTGCCGCGATACACCTGACTCCAGTCGTTGCGGGCAAACAGCGCGCCGGTCGGCGGATCGATCTCGCTCGCGGTGTGTGGCGCCGCGGCGCTGCGCGACGCCCCCAGCGCCCACTCCGCATAGGTGGCGACGGACAGCCGGCGGCGCCGACTCGACAGGTTGCGCAACGTCAGGCGGGAAATCTTGACAGGATCGGCCAGCGGCACGAACTGCAGCAACTCGACGGCGACGTCGACGGCGGAATGCGCAAACCGGCTGTAGCCCTGGCCATGACTCGCCACGAAAGCGCTCGCGCTCGGCGCGTCGTCGCCGATCGAACCCGCCTGCGGCCCCCAGCGCACGCCCGTCTCGTCGTCGCGGATGTAGAACACTTCGCTCGGCGGATCGGTGACCGGGTCGTTCGACCACGGCGTCAGCGGATGCTCGCGGCTGTTCGTCACCCAGGTATAGCCGCCCCCCTCCGCCGATGTCAGGAAGCCGCACGACGGATTCGCGACGACGTTGACCCACGGCATCGGCGTGCATTGACCGGGCTGCAGGATCACGACGTATTCGCGGCCGCCGCGCGCGAAACCGCCGATGCCGTTGAAGTATTCGAGACCGGCGCCGGCCTGTGCGCCATTCGGTGACGGAATCGCGGGCAGTAGCAGCGGCGGGCTCGCGGCATCCGGGCGCGCGGGCAGCGGCGAAGCCCCGAGGCGCCGCAATTGATCCACCAGCCGGCCATTGCGCGCGGCGAGCACGGCCCGCGCAACGGCGGGAAACAGCGCGCGCGCCGCCACCGCCATCAGGTCCTCGCGCAGCACGAAAATACTGCCGCGTCCGGCTTCGCCCGACGGCTGCCGGGGCCGCACCAGCCCCTCGAGCGCCGCCTGCAAATCCTGCACATACGACGCCGCGCGCTCGTTAATGATGACCAGATCGACCTCGAGCCGCTTCATCCGCCAGTACTCGTGCGCGCGAATCAACTGCCGCACCATGGCGATGTGCTCGATGTCGTCGATCCGGACCAGCAGTATCGGCAGATCCCCCGATACGCCATGCGTCCATAACGGCGACGCGCCCACGCCTCCCGCCGCCGATATCGCCGCCGCATGGCGCAGCAGCGCCGCGGAGCCCGGCCGCATCGACGCATCGCTGTAGAGCATGTATCCGGCCAGCTGCTGGAACAACGCGGCCTCGTCGAGGCTCACCGCGCTGTGCCGCAGCTGCACCTGCGCCTGGGTCCACGCGAGCATCGCCGCACGCGCGAACGATTCGCCGTCGCGATGCTTGTCGACCAGATCGAGCAACTGCGCGCGCGAATCCGCGACGATGGTCCAGTAGACGATGCTCGCCTTCGCGCCCGGCTCGATGCGCAGTTGCCGCCGCAACGTGAACGCCGCGTCCAGCACCGCGCCTTCGGAAGCACTCAGTGCACGCCGTTCAGTCAGCGCAAGCGGCAAGCGAACGCTGCGTCCGCGTCCGATGACACGCAATCGATCGGTATCGAATTCTTCCGCGCCGACGGTTTCGCCGGCAGTCACCGCCAGATGAGCGGCCCAAACCTCCGCCTCGTTCGGCGCGCGCTTGCGGCGCGTCGCCAGGATGGCGCCGGACGCCGGCATGTACTCGGTCTCGATGAACAGCTTCGAGAATGCGGGATGCGCGTGATCGGCGGCGGCCGGCGCGAGCACGATTTCCGCGTACGACGTGAATTCGATCACGCGCGGCCGGGTGCCCGTGTTGGCTACCGACACCCGACGCACCTCTGCGTCGTCCTCGGCGGATACCACCACCTCGAGCGACGTCGTCAAGGTGCCGTCGCGACGCACGAATTCGGCGCGATCCTCGGTGAACGTCACGTCGTAGCTGTCCGGCACCACACCAGTGGGCTGCCACGTGGCCGACCACACGTCGCCGCTCTCGGCGTCTCGCAGATACAGATAGCTGCCCCAATCGTCGCGCGTCGCGTCCTCCCGCCAGCGCGTAACGGCCAGATCGTCGCGACGGCTGTAGCCGGACCCCGCGGCCGTGAGCATCACGGCATAGCGGCCGTTGGACAGAAGATGCGTGACGGGGGCGGGATCGTTCGCGGACAGCAGGCGCCGCGCGACGCCGGCATCGATCCCATGCATCCTGCCGGCGGGGCGCGTGTCGACCCGCGGCCGCCCTGCCGCGACCCGGCCCGGCACCCGCTCCTGCAACAGCAGCTCGGTGGCTCGAACGGCCGGTTCCGCATGGAAGAAGGTGCGAATACGCCCGCCCAGCAACGCATTGGCGATCGCCACGATCGACATGCCCTGGTGATGCGCCATGAACGCCTGCACGATGGCAACCGGCACGCCTTCCGGCACGCGCGCGGGCGTATAGTCGAGTGCTTCGTAGAAGCCGAAGCGCCCGCACGCGCCGGCCGTGCGCAGCCGTTCGAAGTTGCACGCGGCGGCATGCGGCGCGACCATCGCCGCCAGCGCGGTCGCATAGGGCGCGACCACCAGATTCTGGTCGAGATCGCGCTTGAGCCCCAGCTCCGGCACGCCGAAACTCGAATACTGATAGGTCAGCTCGATGTCGCGCGTGTTGTACGCCGACTCGGACATGCCCCACGGCAGCCGCAGCCCGTCGCCGTAGGCGATCTGCCGACGCACCACCAGGTGGTTGGTCCGCGCGAGCAGGCTGCTGTCCGGCGCGCGCATCACGAGCGACGGCATCAGGTATTCGAACATCGATCCCGACCACGAGACCAGCGCGGCGCCGTGCCCGATCGGCGTCGCCAGGCGGCCTAGCCGGAACCAGTGGCGCGCCGGGACATCCCCTTTCGCGATCGCGACGAAGCTCGCCAGGCGAGCCTCCGACGCCAGCAGGTCGTAGTTGCCCGGATCGCGCTGCCCGTCGGCCACGGCGTAGCCGATCGAAAGCAGGTTCCGCACCGGGTCGAGCAGAAAGCCGAACTCCATCGCATAGGCCATCTGCAACGCGGAATCGGCCAGCACCTGAAGACGCTTGTTCAGCACGTCCGCTTCGTCCGGCGTGCGCGTCGCGTCACGACAATGCCCTTGCACCCCGTGCTCCAGCGCCTGCGCCCAGAACAGCACGTCGTCGACGTCGCCGCCCCGCACCCGGCCGACCTCGTCCATCAGGGCGCGCGCGACGTCGGCGACTGTCGCAGCGAGGATCGTGATCGCGTTCCATTCCGTCGCGGCGCGGCCATCCGTCGCGGCGAGCGTGTCCTCAAGCTCGGTCGCGGCCCGCTCGAATTCGCCGTGCAAGGCCGTCCGGGCGTTGCCATTTCGGCACACGGCCTTGCGCAACAGCGCCAGCGTATCGCCGATCCCTTCGTGCGCGGCCTGCCGTCCCACGCCAGCGGGCTGATTCGCCCACGCCCGGCAACCGTTGCCGAGCGCGATCAGGTGCCCGGCAAGATTGCCGCTGTCGACCGACGATACATACCGCGGCTCGAGAGGCCGCAGGTCGCGCGTGTCGTACCAGTTGTAGAAATGGCCACGATAGCGCGACATCAGCCGCATCGTCGCGAGCGTCGCCTCCAGCCGCGACACCGCGTCCAGCGTGCCGAGCCAGCCGAACTCGCGGGCGCTGACGACGGACAACAGGTACAGCCCGATATTGGTGGGCGATGTCCGGTGCGCGCAAACGGGCTTCGGGTCCTCCTGGAAATTGTCCGGCGGCAGCATCTGCTCGTCCGCCGTCACGAACGTCTCGAAATAACGCCAGGTCCGGCGCGCGTCGCGCCGCAGTTGACGCGCATCGTGCGGGGTCACCGCCAGTTCGCCTGCCGGCCGTGGTGCACGGCTCAGCCAATACGCGACCGCCGGCGCGGCAAGCCAGATGAGTACGAACGGCACGGCCAGCCAGCCCGTATGACGATCGAAGCGCCAGCCCGCCGTCAGGCTGGCAGCCGCGGCAAGCAGCGCGAGCGTCACGCCGCCGCGCATTTGCAGATAGGTGGACGCGAGGGTCCGACGGTCGCTCGCGCCCGCTGCGGCCGCTGTCGTCCATTCGAGCAGGTGGCGACGGCTGATCCCCAAGCGAAACAGCGTGCGCGCGATCGCGTCGCCCATCGACCACGCCTGCTGCGGCAGCATGACGATCGACAGGCCGAACCGCGTCAACGCGAAGCGTAGCTCCATCGACCACGCATGGAGCACGCTGCGCGTCGTCATCCTGACATGCGCGCGCCGCCAGCGCGGCACCAGTCCGCTCAATACGGGCAACAGGAACGGCAACGCGATCGTCACCAGCACGAAGGCGCTCCAGCCGAGCGATACGGGGAGCGGCAGCATCCATCCGACCAGTAGCGCGATCAGCATGGCGGGCGCCGTGAGCGTGCGGCGCAGGTTGTCCAGCATCTTCCAGCGGCCGACCGCCGTCAGCCGTTCGTGGCCGAAAATCAACCAAGGCAGGAGCTGCCAGTCCCCGCGCGCCCACCGGTGCAGGCGTCCCGCCGCGACGTCGTAGCGGGACGGCGACGCTTCGACGACCTCGACATCCGACGCCAGCCCGGCCCGCGCGAAAATGCCTTCGAACAGATCGTGACTGAGCACCGTGTTCTCCGGCACGCGGCCGGCGAGCACCGCCTCGAACGCATCGACGTCGTAGATGCCCTTGCCCGCATAGGAGCCTTCGTCGAACAGGTCCTGGTAGACATCCGATACGGCCGACACGTAGGGATCGATGCCGTGCGCGCTCGACGACACGCGCTGGAACAGCGACCCCTCGTCGCCGCTTGCGAGGGACGACGTGACGCGCGGCTGAAGGACGCCGTAGCCTTCGACGATGCGCCGGCTCGCCGAATCGAATATCGGCCGGTTGAGCGGGTGCGCCATCTTGCCGATCAGGCGGCGCACGGTATCGCGCAGCAGCCGCGTATCGGCATCGAGCGTGATCACGTAGCGCACGTCAGGCGGCACGCGCGGCGGCCTGCCTGCCAGCGCGACGAACGTCGTGTCCAACGACCCGCGCAGCAACCGGTTCAGCTCGTGCAGCTTGCCGCGCTTGCGCTCCCAGCCCATCCAGCACCGTTCGCCGCCGTTCCACACGCGCTTGCGGTGCAGCAGCAGAAAGCGCTCGCCCTCGCCAGGCGCCGCCGGATAAAGGCGATTCAACCGGTCGATGCCCGCCGTCGCGGATGCCAGCAGTTCGTCATCACTGTCTGCGTGCGGGGTGGGCGCGTCCACCCAGTCGGAAAGCAATGCGAAGTAAAGCGCGCCGTCAGGGCTCGCCAGATGATGAATTTCCAGTTGCTCGATCTGCTCGCCGAGCGCCGCTTCCGTCGTCAGCAGCACCGGCACGGCGACCATCGTGCGCAGGCCTGGCGGAATGCCGTCGCGCAATGCGAGGCCGGGCAGGATCTTCGCGCCGACATCGCGCATCACGCCGCGATTGACGAGCGCGACCGCGGCATCGAGCGCGGGTAGCAGGCCGGCGACGCCGAGCCAGATCAACCAGTGACCGGGTGGCTCGATGCGAGTGAGCCACGCCAGCATGGCCGTGAGCAGCAGTGCCGCAATCAGCCCGATACGGCCGAGATAGCCGCCGAGACCGGCGTGGCGCGTCAGGCGTCGCAACCACAACGCAACGGGCGGCCGATAGCCGATCTCCGCCTCGAACGCGGTGCGGCCGTCCGCCAGCAGGTAGTAACCGGGGTCCGTCTCGCGGGCCGGCACCGCGCCGGCGGCCGGCACGCGGCTCGCCCCTTGCGCCGCTGCATCGGCGACGGCGCGGCGGGCAATCTCGAGTTCGCTGACGGGCGCGCCGCGGGCAAGCGCTTCCACCGCGTCGCGATACAGGTTGCGCGTGGGGAAATCCATCTCCGCGAAGCCCGGATGGCTGCGCAGCACCTGATCGACCAGGCTGATGCGCTCGAACAGATCGGTCCAGTCCACCTCCGAAATCAGCCGCATGCTGGTGATCACGTTGCGCACGGTCAGGCTGGCAGCGCCCTGCTGATGGTTGACGGAGGTGACGATCTGGTCCGGTGTCGCGCCGCGCGCCGCCAGGTGCCGATGCAGCCACGCCAGCGCCGGCGCGACGGCCGGATCGGGATCATGCAGCCGCTGAATCAATTGCACCGCGAACGCATCGTGCAATACGGCCTGCTCATAACGGGCGACGAGCGGCTCGGTTTCCACCCGCGCCTGCCCGCGTTCGCCGAGCAGGCGATCCGCGAGCGCGTCGGCGTCGAGTCGCGCGCGCCGGTCGTCGATGATCTGATCCGCGAGCCGCCGCAGGTTTTCGATCAAGACGATCCGCAGCGTGATCGCCACTGCCCACAGTTCGCCGATCGTCAGCGGTTCCACGGCCTGATAGGCGAGCATGAAGCGGCATAGCATATCGGGATCGAAACGGCTGTCCGTATGGGCGACGAACGACCAGTTGATCTCGAATACGCGCGGATAACCGGCAAACGGCCCGTTGCCGAGCTTGGGAAGTTGCCGGTAATAGCGCGGAGAAAGATCGTCGCGGATCTGCCGCACCTGCTCCGCGACGAGATAGTAGTTGTCGAGCAGCCACTCCGCTGCCGGCGTGATTTCCTCGCCGCGCGCATCCGCGGCCACCGTGTTCCGGTACGCCTTCAGCAGATGATCCGCGTTGTCCTTCAGCCGCGTCGCCAAAGACGGGCCAGAGGGCGCACTGGGAAGTACCTTCTGCGCACGCGCCAGACTGCCCGCATGCTGCGCAAGCCGTTCATCGCCGAAGAACTCCTCGCGAATCGGCCGTGCATTGCTCCATGGCGATGTCCGGCGTCGCGAAACACGCGCAACGTGAATCTTCAAGGCACCTTCTCCCCAATGACCGCACCACCCGTCCGGCGTCATACCCGGTGCGTCGCACCATCAACCCGCTTCCGACAGCGATTTCGCGACGGGTTCAAAACGCACGTCGCGATGCTGCGCGGATCGATCGGCGGCGTTCGTGCACGCCATCGACACGAACGCATCGCGAGTCATGCGCAGCGCGCTCGCCGTCATGTCGATGTCGCGCACGATGCGCTTCGGCAGGCACAGCGCGATCCGCACGGAACTCGAGGTCACGCCGGTCAGGTCGATATCGAAGAACCGCCAGATTCCGTTACCCAGGTCGACATCCGACGCCTGCAACATCGCCATGTCCGTGGTCGGCGGCGGCACGAGACGCGCGGAGCGGTCATAGCAGGCCATGACCTGTCGCGCCGCAGCCGCCTGCAACTCGCCATACGAGTCACCCTCCACATCGATTTCCGGAAAATCCGGAAGCGCGCCGCGATAGCGGGGATTCCCGTGATGCGTGATATAGACCGGATATTTCATGAACCGCTCCCGACAGAAAATGACGACGAACGTCATCATGCGTCGCGGCGGCCCGACGAGTCGGTACGCTGAAGAACAGTCTGCGGGGCACGTTTCGTGGTGACCTGCCCGCCGTTCACACCCCGGATCGCCCGATGCCTCGCCACCCGGTCAGTCAGGCACAACTCGCTCGATCGAGGTACGGCACCGTACCGATCGGCACTGCAATGGCGCGCACACTCACATCAAGGGCCTCTGTCCCTGTTGCCAGAATGCCCAAGACGACCTGAATGCGGCGCGCTTCATCGCTCATCCGACAGGTCGTTGTCACCCAAACGGAGCCTCACCATGAATCCCATCACACTCGTTTTATCGGCTGCGTTCGTCCTCGCGGCATTCGCCGCCGGCGCGTGGGGCTACCTGTATCTCGCGGTCTCCCTTTTTATCGTCGCGGTCCTGATCGCGTTGTCCGTGCGGGTCGCCAACGTCTGGGAAAAATTCGTGATCCTTCGGATTGGCAAGTTGCAAAGCGTCAAGGGTGCCGGTTTCTTCATGATCATTCCAATCCTGGACAACGTTGTCGCGATCATCGACGAACGTATTCAAACCACCGCCTTCAACGCCGAACAAGCGCTGACCAAAGACACCGTTCCTGTCAACGTCGACGCCGTGATTTTCTGGCACGTCCATGACGCGCAGAAAGCCGCGCTCGCCATCACCGACTACCGGCAAGCCATTGACCGCGTTGCACAAACCTCCCTGCGGGAAATGATCGGGGCATCGATGCTGGCTGCATTGTTGTCGGATCGCAAGGCGGCCGACATGCATTTGCGCGACGAGATTGGCCGAAAGACCGTGGAATGGGGCGTGACCGTCCGCTCGGTCGAGACCCGCGATGTCGCGATCCCGGTCGCGCTGCAGGATTCGATGTCGCGCCAGGCGCAAGCCGAGCGCGAAAAGCAGGCACGGGTGATCCTCGGCTCGGCGGAGGCCGAAATCGCCGCCAAGTTCGTCGAAGCGTCGCAGGTCTACGAAAATCATCCAGGTGCGCTTCAGTTGCGGGCGATGAACATCATCTACGAAACGACGAAGGAACGCGGAGCGACGATCCTGATTCCCAGTGCCATGGTGGACAGCCTGAATCCTGTGCTCGCGCTTGCGATTGCCGGGCATGAGGCGGCGGGCGCCGCGCCCGTGCCTGCGCTCAAGACAGCGGCGTAATCGCTAGCTCGTATTCACTCCCCTGCGACGCCTTGCACAGATCGCCCGGACATTGCCAGAACGGGGTTCACCGACAATTTGATGACGAGTCTGTTGCGAATACTCCACCATGGGCAGGAGGCAGAAATCGCTTCACCACGTTACAACGCGGGGATGGTCGCGGCGAAGGTCAGTCCGACACTCATTCCAGATCGGCCGTCGATCCTGATATAGCGTCGATTGCTGAACCTGCGTGAACGTGTCATGGCAAGAAGGTAGTGGCCGCGCTCATATCGCAAAGGCTGATCCTCGAATTGCATCTGGTTCGTCACCGAGACGGTGCCGCCGACGCGCCATGCGACTGCTGCTACGAAGTTCGCCTGGTTCGCGTCGGCAACTGACCCGACATGCACTGCGATGACGGTGCATCACCTTGCGGGCGACTCGCGCGCCCTTTTCCGGGCTTTCATTTCTTATTCACGGTTTGTTTGACGGTATGCCTCGAACCCGCCAGCATGGCACCCAGACAACAATCATTTGATTTTAAACCAATATTTAATGGGGCTGGGTCGCAAACCCGCATGCAGTCTAGTGCGCTCTAACCGGAGAACTCCACGGAAATCAAGGTTACCCCGAACGATCGATGCCGAGCGGGCGCGCGAGCTCACCGCGTTTGTCTTGCGCGCCGCGATCGTGTCACCTTCAATCCTCGATGTCCATGAGCCGGAGCATCAAGACGGTCTATAAAATTAGCATCCAAGCGAGCGTGTCGACGCGCTGCATGTGAATTGTTCGCGATCGTCGATTTTCTAGTACAACGCGTCCGCAGGTAATCCCCCCGTTTTCCACGGGGTTCAGAAGTAGAAACTAAGCGGCCATGGCCAGCCGCTGCTTCGGCGTAAATCCGCCCAGGGCCATGTTCGGGCGGTCGTGATTGTAAGTCCACATCCAGTCGGTCGCGAAGCGCTGCACGTGGTCCAAGTCTTCCCAGTGGTACTGCGACAGCCATTCGTATCGCACGGTCCGGTTGAATCGCTCGACATACGCATTCTGCTGGGGCTTCCCCGGCTGGATGTAGTCGAGCTTGATGTCGTACTGCCGGGCCCATTCGGTGATCGCTGCACTTAGGTACTCGGGGCCGTTGTCACACCGAATCGCTTTCGGCCTGCCACGCCAACGGATGATCTGCCGTAGCGCACGGATCACCCGCTCCGACGGCAAGGAGAAGTCGATCTCAATTCCGAGCGCTTCGCGGTTGAAGTCGTCGATCACGTTGAACAGCCGGATGCTGCGCCCATCGGCCAGTTGGTCGTGCATGAAGTCCATCGACCAGACCTGGTTGACGGCAGACGGTACCGCCAGCGGCTCAGGTACCTGTCTGACCAGCCGCTTGCGCGGCTTGATCCGCAGGTTCAACTCCAGCTCGCGATAGATCCGGTACACCCGCTTGTGATTCCAGCCGAAGCCCTTCACGTTGCGCAGGTACAGGAAGCACAACCCGAAGCCCCAGTTCCGGTGGTTGTCGGTCAGACGCAGCAGCCAGTTCGCAATCTCGTCGTTCTCGGCATCGCGCACGTTGGCGTACCGATAGCAAGTCTGGCTGATCCCGAACGCCTCACATGCCAGCCGGATCGACACGCCTCGACTGGACACCGCATGCTTGGCCATCTCGCGCCGGCGAGATGGCCTCAGTCCTTTTTTGCGAGTGCCTCCGCGACGATCTCTGCCTTGATCTTCTCCTCGACGTACATCTTGCGCAGCCGGGCATTCTCAGCCTCCAGTTCCTTCATCCGTGCGATCAGCGACACATCCATGCCACCATATTTCGAGCGCCATTTGTAGAACGTCGCCGTGCTGATGCCCAGTTCCCGGCACAGGTCCGGTACCGCCAGCCCCGCCTCCACGCGCTTGAGCGCATCCATGATCTGGCTGTCCGTGAATCTCGACTTCTTCATTCTGTAGAACTCCCTCAACGAGAAAATTCTACTTCTGATCCCGCCGGTTCTGCGGGGGGATTACCCCCAATGAATCCGCCCACCGGCATGTCCTCGCCCGCGCCAGAAACACAGGGCGCCGCAACGATGACCGCACCGCTTTTCGATCGCCGCGGTGGGAGCTGTCAATCCCCTAGAGAGGGCCGCGCTCGCGAAACTCGTAGACCAAAGGAAAGTTGTCACCGTTTGCGAAGGAAAGATGTCACTTCGTCGGTCGTCGTTGAGCGAACGATGCGAAATCCACACCGGCATCGGCATGTTCCGACGCGATGCGATTCGCATTCTCGCGGACGATTCCAACGATCTGACGCCGAGTATGCGACAGCTGCTAACGGATCTGTGGTCTGACTTCCTGCGTATCGATGAGCGCGTCATCGCACTTTCCAGTCAGATCGAAGCCTCCGCCAAGCACGATGACGTTGTACAGCGCCTCACGACGATTCCGGGAATTGGCCCGCTTGGGGCAAGCGCTCTGTGCGCAGCCGTTGGAAACGGCAAGCAGTTCCGCAGCGGACGTGACTTGGCTGCGTGGATCGGCCTCGTTCCGCGTCAGCATACGACCGGCGGCAAGCCAACGCTCTTGGGCATCAGCAAACGCGGCAACACGTACCTGCGCCGCCTACTTGTATTGGGCGCTCAGTCCTGTCTGATGCATCTGGATCGCTCAAGAGATCGGCTCGGGCGATGGATCGATACGCTCGAGAGCAGGATGCATCACAACAAGGTCGTGATAGCGCTGGCGAACAAACTTGCTCGCGTCGCGTGGGTTGTGCTCACGCGTCCGGGGGCCCTGTACGAAAAAATGGATCCTCGCTTTTAGAACCGAACCGACCTCAAGTTTGCAGGGACGTGGAATCGAGATGACGCAACAGTTGACTGGCGTGCTGTAAGCCTTGGTCAAAAAAGCGGGCTAGGTGTGAAGCGTCAAGAGGTTGTTTCTCGACGCGGGAAGTCTGGCCATCGGCGCAACGCCGCCGATGGCGCTATGGGCACGATGCCAGTTGTAGTGGTGCTGCCAACTCGCCAAGGCTTCGATGCGATGGGCCGAGCTCTGGTATGTCCATGCGTAGGCCCATTCGCGTAACGCTGACTGGATGAAGCGTTCGGCCTTGCCGTTGGTCTGCGGACGATACGCCCGCGTAAATTTGTGCCGGATACCCAGTTCCTGACAGGCTCGCGCAAACTCGTGTGAGCGAAACGCCGAACCGTTGTCGGTTAGCAAGCGATGCACACGCACGCCGAGTCCGGCGTACCAAGCCACTGCATCGCGCAGGAACTGCACGGCACTGCGTTTCGTCTCGTCTGGATGCATTGCCGTGTAGGCAATCCGGGCGTGATCGTCCACTGCGACGAACAGGTACTCCCAGCCAACGCCGTCCACTGTATCGCGCCGATTGCCGGTGACACGATGGCCAGGACGCGCGATACGGCCAAGCTTCTTGATGTCGATGTGCAGCAAATCGCCCGGCGCCTCGTGCTCGTAGCGCTGAACCGGTTCACGCGGTTGCAGGTCGCTCAACCGAGACAGTCCGGCACGCACCAGCACCCGACTGACGGTCGAGGCCGACACTCCCACCTGTCGAGCGATCTGACGTTGCAGCAAGCGCTGCTGGCGCAATTCCACGATCAGTAAGGCCGTCGACGGGGCGATGGCGCGTGGAGAGCGAGCCGGTCGAGAAGAAGCGTCAGCCAGCGCAACCGCACCGCCGGCTAGGTAGCGTCCAAGCCATTTGCGCACAGTCGGTGCTGTCACGCCGTGATCGGCCGCCGCTTGCGACACGCTCGAACCGGATTCGGTGATCTCCTGAACCATCTCAAGTCGACGTGCGAAAGTGAGTCGGGCATTCTTATGGGTGTTCATCCGGCTGGGTTCCTGGAAGGTTGGGTGTTTGGCGACTTCCAGTCTCCCAGACTCAGTCCGGATGAACCATCGATACAACCTATTG
>NZ_CADFEM010000018.1:0-141799 GCF_902833245.1 Burkholderia sp. BCC0398 | reverse complement strand
TCTTATCTGCCCAAGGTCATGAACACGATATCTCTAACGCACCGCTCGCAACGCCCGTTTACACCGTTCCGAATTTCAACAGCCTGCTAGGCGCTCAGGTAGCGACGCGAAGGCGGTGGCGCCGTGCTACGTCCCCCCGAGCGCACGCAAGCCGACGAGCAGCAGCGCGCCGATCGCGATCAGCAGTAGCGCATGAACGCGCGTGTAGATCACGCACAGTGTCGACGCCACCGCGATCGCGCGGGCGGCCCAGCCGCCGTCGAGCGCCTGCACCAGCACCCACACCGATGCGAGGATCATGCCGGCCGCGACCGGGCGCAGGCCGGCTTCGAGCGCGATCTGCCAGCGCGCGCCCCGGTGCCGTCGCCACAGGTGCGCGACGCCGTAGATCAGGAACGCGGTCGGGCCGAACAGCGCGAGCGTCGCGATCACCGCGCCCCAGAAACCGGCCACCTGCCAGCCGATCAGCGTCGCCAGCAGCGAGCCGGGGCCAGGCGCCATCCGTGCGATCGCGAAGTCGTTCACGAATTGTGTTGCGCTCATCCAGTGATGCACGTCGACGACCTGCCGCTGGATATCCGCGATGACCGCCTGCCCGCCGCCGATCGTCGCAATCGACAGCGGCGCGAACACGCCGAACAGTGCTGCGTAACGTGCGGACGCATTCATCGCGCGTCGCTCCCGACCGGCGCGGCGGCCGCACGACGGTATTCGAGCGCGACGCTCAGCGTGCCGCCGATCAGCACGGTCCACACGAGCGGCCAGTGCAGCACCGCAACCGACACGAAGGTGAGCGTCATGACCGCGAACGGCAGCACGCGGCGCGGCAGCCGGCGCACCGCGGTAATCGCCATCGAGATCGACAGCCCGATCGCCGCGGCCGCCGCACCGGCGAGCGCGACGTGCGTGAGCGGAAAGCGCGTGAGCGTCGAGAACGCGACGCCGAACAGCACGATCAGCACGGCCGGCGGCGCGATGATGCCGATGAAGCCGGCCACCGCGCCGCGCCATCCGGCGAGCCGGTAGCCGATCCAGATCGCGAGGTTCTTCACGTTGACGCCCGGTAACGCCTGCGACAGCGCGAGACCGTTGAGGAACGCCTCTTCGTCGAGCCAGCGTCGCTCGTGGACGAAATCGCGCATCATCAGCCCGCTGAGCCCGCCGCCGAAGCTAGTCAGGCCGATCTGCGCGAACGCGATGAACAGCGCGAGGATGCCCGGCGGCGGTGCGTCGCCGGCGGGCGGTGCCGAGGGCGTCGTGGAGGAGGGCGAGGGCATCGGGCGGTTGGCACGTGGCGATCGGGCGATCGCCCATGTTAGCAAGCGGCGCCTGTCAGCACGCTGACATCGACTCGGGTGCCTGCGCGACGACACTTCGCAACCGAGCCGGCAAGCGCGAATACCAACGCCCCGCGCGCTACGCGCGCACCACCGTCACACCCGCGGCCTCGATCGGCTTCGTCAGCGCGGCGTCGGTTTCCTTTTCGACGACGACCGTCTGCGCCAGCGTGATGTCGCCGATCACGAACTGCGATGCCGCGCGCAATTTCGACTGCGACGCGAGCACGACCGTCTCGGCCGCGCGTTCGGCCAGCGCGCGCTTGATCGCCGCTTCCTCGAAATCGCCGGTGCTCAGGCCGGCGACCGGATGCACGCCCGTGACGCCCATGAAATACAGGTCCGCATGAATGCGCGCGATGCCTTCCATCGCCGCCGCACCGACCGCGACGATCGAATGCTTGTAGAGCCGCCCGCCGATCAGGATCACGTCGATCGACGGATGCGCGGCGAGCGCCACCGCGACGCTCGGGCTGTGCGTGACGATCGTCGCGCGCAGGTCGGCCGGCAACTGGCTGACGAGCAGCGCCGAGGTCGTGCCGCCGTCGACGATCGCCACCTGCCCGGGCGCGATCATCTGCGCGGCCCGCCGTGCGATGCGCCGCTTCTCCGTGGTTTCGAGCGTCTCGCGCTGCGCGAGCGGAGCGACGGCCGGCGACGCCGGCAGCGCGCCGCCATGCACGCGCTGCAACAGCCCGTCGGCCGCGAGTTCCCGCAGGTCGCGGCGCACCGTGTCTTCGGACACGCCGAATTGCACGCTCAGCTCGGCGGCCAGCACCTGGCCGTCGCGCGCGAGCGCGTCGAGGATCGCCTTCTTGCGTTGCGTCGTCAGCATCGTGTTTGCACGAAAATTCTTGAAATTGCACGAATGTGCACGTTACCATGGGCGCCGTCCTTTGTCGAACCGGAGGCTGCAATGGCTGCAACGCGGGAGCGGGTGCGCATCGTCGATACGACGGTGCTGTCCGACGACTGGTATGTGCTGCGCAAGGTGACGTTCGATTTCCTGCGCCGCGACGGCACGTGGCAGCGCCTGAGCCGCGAGACCTACGACCGCGGCAACGGCGCGACGATCCTGCTGCGTCATGCCGAAACGGGCGACGTGCTGCTGACGCGCCAGTTCCGGATGCCGGCGTTCGTGAGCGGACACGACGGCATGCTGCTCGAAGCGGCCGCCGGCCTGCTCGACGACGAAACGCCCGAGGCGCGCATCCGCGCGGAGGCCGAGGAGGAGACCGGCTATCGCGTGCGCGGCGTGCGCAAGGTGTTCGAGGCGTTCATGAGCCCGGGTTCCGTGACGGAGAAGCTGCATTTCTTCGTCGGCGAATACGATGCGTCGCTGCGCACCGGCGCGGGCGGCGGCGTCGCGGAAGAGGGCGAGGATCTGGAGGTCGTCGAGATGCCGCTGCGGGCGGCGCTGGACGCGGTCGAGCGCGGCGAGATCGTCGACGCGAAGACGATCATGCTGCTGCAGTACGTCGCGCTGCGGGAAACCGCCGGCGCACGCGCCGCATGACGCCGCGGCTCGTGCTGATCGCCGGCCCGTATCGCAGCGGCACGGACGGCGACCCCGCGCGCATCGCCGCGAACCTGCACCGGCTGGAAGCGGCGGCGCTCGCCGTGTATCGCCGCGGGCACGTGCCGATGATCGGCGAATGGGTGTCGTTGCCGCTCGCGGCCGCGGCCGGGTCGACGCAACTGGGCGACGCGATCGGCGAAACGTTCCTGTATCCGGCCGCGCACCGGCTGCTGCGACGCTGCGATGCGGTACTGCGCATCGATGGCGCGTCGCGCGGGGCGGATGCGGACGTCGCGCTCGCGCGGCAACTCGGCAAGCCGGTCTATTTCGCGGTCGACGAGATCCCGGTTGCACACGACGAATCGGCTCACTGAGCAAGCATGGGCGCCGCGTCGCGGTATCGCCGGTGCGGCGCTTGCGGACGGCGGGCCATTGCATTGCCGGTCGCCGCACGTGCGCCGCGCTACACAGTTGCGTCGCCGATGCGGCGCGACGCCCGAACCGGCGTATGATCGCCACGCCACTCGCGCAACGTTCGACGCCACCGCTTTCCCATCATGCCGCTTTCCGGTCCCGCAGATCTCGCCGACTCCGCCGCCGCGCCGCTTCCTGCCGAGCTCGTCGCGTCCGCCGTCGCCGCACTCGCGCGTGCCGATGCATTGCTCGTCACGGCCGGCGCGGGCATCGGCGTCGATTCCGGACTGCCCGATTTTCGCGGCACGGACGGTTTCTGGCGCGCGTATCCGGCGCTGCGCTACGAGCGTTTCGAATTCCACGAGATCGCGTCGCCGCACGCGTTTCGTGCGCGTGCGGCGCTCGCGTGGGGCTTCTACGGGCACCGTCTCGCGCTCTACCGCGCGACGGCGCCGCATGCGGGCTTCGCGATCCTGCGCCGCTGGATCGACGTGATGCCGAACGGCGGCTTCGTGCTGACGAGCAACGTCGACGGCCAGTTCCGGAAGGCCGGTTTCGATCCGGCGCGCATCGTCGAGATCCACGGCTCGATTCATGCGATGCAGTGCCTGCGCCCGTGCACAGACGCCACGTGGGACGCGGCGCCGTTCGTGCCGGAGGTCGACGAAGCGACGTGCCGCCTCGTGGGCGACATGCCGCGCTGCCCGCACTGCGGCGGTCTCGCGCGGCCCAACATCCTGATGTTCGGCGACACCGGCTGGCTCGGTGCGCGCTACGACGCGCAGGAACGCGTGCTCGAAGAGTGGATTGCGCAGGCCGGGCGCGTCGCCGTGGTGGAGATCGGCGCGGGCACCGCGATTCCGACCGTGCGCTTGCTGAGCGAACGGCTCGGCGCCGACGTGATTCGCATCAATGCGCGCGACGCGCATGCGCGCCGGGCGGACGTGATCGGGCTGAAGGGCGGTGCGCTGGCGACGCTGAACGCGCTCGACCGCGCGTGGCGCGGCGGCTGAGCCGCGCGCCACGAGGCGACCGGCCGGGGCCGCGCGATTACGGCCGCGCGACGAGCGCCTGCACGAGCGCCGGCGCGATCGGCGAACCGAGGCCCGTCACATAGTCGTAGCCGCCCGCCGCGTTGCAGACGCTGCCGCAATTGCCGTTGGATCCGGTCGTCACATCGTGGAAGTCGCTGCCGTACGCGGTTTTGCCGACCGCATAGAGCGTGTCGTAGGCGCCGCTCAACGATGTCTTGCCGGCCGCCGTGCGCAGCGAATTCGCGATCGCGACGAGCGCCGCCCATTGCGGCGCGCCCGCGCTCGTGCCGCCGACCTGGAACCAGCCGGCCTGCCCCTGATAGGTGACCGAGTCGTACACCGCGAAACCGCTGGACGGATTCGCGTCGTAACCGACATCCGGCACGCCGCGCTTGCCGGCCACCGGAATCGGCCACGCGGTCTGGCCGGCCGGCTCGGCCTCGACGCTGCTCACACCGCCGCCGCTGCCGCTCCACGCCGTCTCGCCGATGTAATTGCCGGCCGTATCGGACGACAGCGTCGTGCCGCCGACGGACACCACGTAAGGCGACGCGGCCGGGTATTCGGTGCCGGTGCCGCTGTCGCCGGACGACGCGACGAACGTCACGCCCGGTACGTTGAAGTGGCTGTCGAAGCCGGTCTCGCTGCTGAATTCGTTGCCGCCGAAACTCATCGACACGACCGACGCGCCGCGCTTGACCGCGACGTCGACCGCGGCCATCAGGTCGCTGAAGCTGGCCGATGCCGCCTCGACGAGCACGATCTTCGCCTTCGGCGCGATCGCATGCACCCATTCGACGTCGAGCGAGATCTCGAGCGACCAGCCTGCATTGGGCTTGGGCCGCGCACCGTGGGCATACACCTTGGTGAAACAGCCGTTCGACGACGTGCAGGCCGGCAGCGAGAACGCAGTGCTGAACACGCCGAGATCGGCTTCGATCTTCGGGTCGTCGTACGCGTCGACGATCGCGACGACCATCCCGTCGCCCTGGTTCGCGATCGCGTCGAACCCGTAGGCATGCCGCGCGAGCGCCGGCGTGAGGCCGGCGATCGTGGCGGTGCTTGCGCGTGGCTTCGTGTGGAACGGCGGGCGCGCGAATCCTTTCGGTGCGCGGTTGCCTTCGACGTAGGACGGCGGCCCGTTGCCGTCGGCGAGCGCGACGCCCGACGCGAGCAGCGACGCGCACAGCGCCGGGATCAACATGGATGACAGGCGGATATTGTTCATTTTTCGAGTCTCCATGTCGATGGAGTAGGGTGGCGAAACAATTCTACGAAATCGACGACGATAACGACATCGAATATCGACTGGATACGGGAATGTCTGATAAGGGAAAGTACGTGGAACCTCGATGGGACAAGCGTTGTGCAGGGTTAACCTGTGCGCACGATCGAACTGCTTTATCGGTTTTTAAACAGCTGATAAATAATCGGCAAATTAAAAATCGGTTTGTAATGTCGGATGTAATTGTCCGGTAAATATCCACGACGGCGCGCGCAGGGAAATCGTGAAACGCGTCATGCGAACGCGACACGCTCCGCCGTCTGCCTGCACGGCCCGTCGGCATTGCCGGCGCGGCGCGATTCCGCATACAGTTCAGCGTAGCCGCGTGCGCCGCGTGGCGTCGTCCGTGAGAGGTGCCCTTGTTCTATTCGATCGTCGCGATCTTCGTCGGCGCCGGCCTCGGCGCGTTGCTGCGCTGGTTCCTGAGTCTCGCGCTCAACGCGGTCTTTCCCGCGGTGCCGCTCGGCACGCTCGTGTCGAACCTGCTCGGCGGCTACGTGATCGGCATGGCCGCCGTCGTATTCACCGTTCGCGTCGGGTTGCCGCCCGAATGGCGGCTATTCGTGATCACGGGCTTTCTCGGCGGCCTCACGACGTTCTCGACCTATTCGGTCGAAGTGATGACGCACGCGCTCGACGGCGAATTCGGATGGGCGTTGGCGGTGGCTGTCCTACACTTGACTGGATCGTTCGCGCTGACGGCGCTCGGCATGTGGACCGCGCGCGCGTGGCTCGCGGCGGCCTGAGCGGGCCGCCATCGGAGGGAGCGATGGACAGGGTCTTTTTGCGCTTCTACGTGCACGAGCAGCACCGGCTGCACTGGAAGCCGCTGTGGGAATGGCTGCTGGAAGAGGCGAACCGGATGGGCGTCGCGGGCGGTTCCGCGTTTCGCGCGATGGCCGGTTTCGGCCAGCATCGCGTGCTGCACGAGGATCGCTTCTTCGAACTGCAGGGTTCGCTCGCGATCGAGGTCGAATTCGTCGTCACCGAGGACGAAGCGCAGCGGCTGCTCGAGCGGCTGTCGCACGAGAAAGTGCGCGTGTGCTACGCGATGATGCCCGCGCAGTTCGGCGTGATCGACACGCTCGGCGCACCGCCGGCGCAGGGGCCGGCAGCGTAGGTGTCGCGCCGGATCAGATGCCGAACATCGTCAGCGACACGGCGGCGCGCGTGACGATCATCAGCAGCACCTGCACGATCACGAACAGCAGGATCGGCGACAGGTCGATGCCGCCGAGGTTCGGAATCACGCGGCGCAGCGGGTTCAGGAACGGCGCGGTGAGCTGGTAGAGGATCGGCATTGCCGGCGAGCGCGGGTTGAGCCACGACAGCAGCGCCATCAGGATCGTCATCCAGATCACGAGGTTGAGCGCCCACTTCACGACGGTGAGCAGCGCGACCACGACGAGCGTCGCGATCACGGCGGCCGGATCGAAGCCGGCCATCACGACCATCAGCACGACATAGACGAGCGCGGTGAGCAGTGCGGCGACGACGCTGGCCCAGTCGATGCCGCGTACGCCCGCGATCACGCGGCGCAGCGGCAGCACGAGCCAGTTGGTCGCCTGCAGCACGGCTTGCGTGACGGGGTTGTACGGCGGCACGCGGACGGCCTGCATCCAGACGCGCAGAATCAGCGCGGCGCCGAATAGCGTGAAGACGGTATTGAGCAGAAAACGGGCGATCTCGCCGAACATCGTTGGCATCCTTTTTATACAGTCAGTAGCGTGCGGCCGCCAACGCCGGTTGGCGGCGCATCGGCCGACACCTTATCACGCCTCGTCGCGCGACGGGGAGGGGGGCGCGGCGGGGTGGGCGGCCATCCGCGCCAGCGAGGTTTCGACGGCTTCGGCCAGCGCCGGCAGCGATGCCGGCGGCGGCGCGCGCTTCGCCGCGAGCGCGACCGCGCGGCGCGTCAGCAGCGCATACAGCGCCGCGTGATCGCCGCCGCGCGCTTCGAGCAGCGCGAGCTGGCGCTCGACGATGGCCGTGTCGCCGCGCGATACCGGCCCGGCCAGCGCATTCGCGAGCCCCTTGTCGCGCGCGGTCTCGATCGTGCCGGCGAGCATCGGCAACAGCGCGCGCAGCGCGGCGTCCTCGTCGAAACCGAGGCCGCGCCACAGCTCGACCGCTTCCGACAGCCCACACAGCGCGAAGCTCGCCGCGTAGTGGGCGGCCGCGTGATACAGCATCCGGCCGCCGGCCGGAATCGACAGCGGATGACAGCCGAGTGCGGCGGCAAGTCGCAGCAGCGTCGCGTGCAGCGCACCGTCCGCTTCGATCGTGACCGAGCAGCCGTCGATGCGTGCGAGGTCGGCGTCGGTGCCGCCGAACAGATAGAGCGGATGGAAGCCGCCGGTGGCCGCGCCTTGCTGCTTCGCCGGATCGAGCAGCGCGACCGGCGATGCGCCGCTGCAATGGACGACCGCCTGGCCGGCCGCGCGCGATGCGTCGAAGCGCAGCGCCGCGGCGCTCGACGCGAGATGATCGTCGGGCGTGGTCAGGAAGATCAGCTCGGCGGCGTCGACCACCTGCTGCGGGTTATCGACCGCGCGGCAACCGGCGATGCGCGCGGCGAGGCCGGCGGCCGACGCGGGCGTGCGGCTCGCGATCGCGACGACGGGGAAGCCGGCCTGCGCGAAACGCTGCGCGACACACCGCGCGAGGCGGCCGGCGCCGATGAAGCCGAGGCGGGGTGTGTCGGGAAGCGGCATGGCGGCGGATGTCAGCAAAAACGAAGCAACCGCCAGTATCGCAGGAATGACGGCCATTTCGCGGAAGGCCGGCTGCGGGGCTGCCGCGTGTATGAATTACCGGTAGGCAGTGAGGCCGATGCGCGGCCGGCGTCCGCCACCGCGGCGAATCAGGGGCGCGGAATCCGACCCCTAAACACCGCGCCGCTGCATCCGGCCTGGAATGTCGGCATGTTGTCTCGAATTTGTAATCGTTCATTACGTACGCGTGCCCGCTGCGCCCGCCGGAT
The DNA here is from genome assembly GCF_902833245.1 of Burkholderia sp. BCC0398. NCBI lineage: Bacteria > Pseudomonadati > Pseudomonadota > Betaproteobacteria > Burkholderiales > Burkholderiaceae > Burkholderia > Burkholderia sp. BCC0398. The sequence goes on along the minus strand of NZ_CADFEM010000018.1, from coordinate 133,227 downwards.
CCGGTAAGACTGACCGGTCGGCGTGCCGCGACCCGATCCCTCGGACGGAATCGCGCGACCGGCAAGGAACGCGGCCCATGTCGGGCGCCGCGCCGGACGGCCGCTGCGGCCGCGTGCAATTGCAATTTGCAACAAATGGACGATACGCGCGGGGCGGGTTTTCGCTACATTGCTTCCATGCGACGTGCATGCCCGCCGTTGCCGACAGGAGCGCCTAAAATACCGCTCCAGCAGGAGAATCGAAGTGAAAAAGCTCATTCCGTTCATCGCCGCCGCCGCGCTGGGCCTGGGTGCCGCGAGCGCCGCGCAGGCTCACGTGTCGATCGGGGTCGGCATCGGCATCCCGGTCGCACCCGCTTACCCCGTCTACGCACCGCCGCCGCCCGTGTACTACGCGCCGCCGCCTCCGCCCGTGTACTACGCGCCGGCGCCGGCCTACTACGCGCCGCCGCCCGCGGTGGTCGTCGGCGGCTACGGTGGTGGCTACTACGGTCGCCCGTACTGGCGCCATGGTTACGGCGGCTGGGGCCATCATGGCTACTGGCGTCGCTGATTCGTCCCGCGCGGCCTGACCGCGCGCGGCAAAACGGCGCAACGTCCCGCGAGGGGCGCTGCGCCGTTTTTCATTGGGGCTCACATGTGGCGCGGTGGCCGGCGCGGCAGCGCGACCGCGATTACGCCGCGTGTACGATCAGGTCGCGGTAGCCGCCGACGATCACGCTGTACGAGAAGTACGCGAACAGCAGCGCCGATGCGACGTGGCACGCACGCATCAGCCCGGCGCCCGCGCGCTTGCGGCCCTGGCTCGCGAGCGTGCACATGAACAGCGTCCACGCGAGGCCGCCGAGGAAAAAGCCCGACAGGAACACCGACGCGGTGGCCGGCGTGGTCGCACCGGCTTTCGCGATCAGCGCGCCGCCGACCGCCGCGAACCACAGGATCGCGCTGGGCGACGACATCGCGAGCAGCATCCCGCGCAGAAAGCTGCGTCGTGCGCTCGCTCGCGGCGGAGGTGCATCGTCCGCGTCGTCGTCGGCCGACTTCGCGGGCGTCAACGCTTCGCGCGCCATCTTCCACGTGAGGAACAGCAGCACCGCGCCGCCGCCGATCCACACGATCCAGCGCACCGGTTCGAACTGCAGCAGCACGGCCATCCCCGCGAGCGCGAGCGCCGCGTAGACGAGATCGCCGACGCACGACCCGACGCCGAGCCAGAAGCCCGGCCGGAAGCCGTGCGACAGCGTGAGCGACAGCATCGCGACGTTCACGAGGCCGATGTCGAGACACAACGACAGCGACAGAAAGAATCCGTCGGACAGCATGGAGGCGGGCGGAAAGCTCATCTTCTGGGTGCGTGCGGCAAGTGCGATGCGCGGGCCGGCGTGCGCCGGCCGCGTGGCGTCAGAGGCCGATCTCCTGCCATAGCCGGTCGACGCGCGCCTTCACGGCCGCGTCCATCTCGATCGGGCGACCCCATTCGCGGCTCGTTTCGCCCGGCCACTTGTTGGTCGCGTCGAGCCCCATCTTCGAGCCGAGTCCGGCCACCGGCGATGCGAAGTCGAGATAGTCGATCGGCGTGCTGTCGACCATCACCGTGTCGCGCACGGGGTCGACGCGCGTCGTGATCGCCCAGATCACTTCTTTCCAGTCGCGGATGTTCACGTCCTCGTCGACGACCACGATGAACTTCGTATACATGAACTGCCGCAGGAAGCTCCACACGCCGAACATCACGCGCTTCGCATGGCCCGCGTAGCTCTTCTTCATCTGGACGATGGCCATCCGGTAGCTGCAGCCTTCGGGCGGCAGGTAGAAGTCGGTGATTTCCGTGAACTGCTTCTGCAGCAGCGGCACGAACACCTCGTTCAGCGCGACGCCGAGCACCGCGGGCTCGTCGGGCGGCTTGCCCGTGTAGGTCGAATGGTAGATCGCGTCGCGGCGCATCGTGATGCGCTCGACGGTGAACACCGGAAACCACTCCTGCTCGTTGTAATAGCCGGTATGGTCGCCGTACGGCCCTTCGAGCGCGTGCTCGTATGCGGCCGCCGCATGGCCGGCCGGGCGCGGCGGCGCGCCGGCCGGAGCGGGGCCGGGTGCGCCTTCCTGCGGATGAATGAAGCCTTCGAGCACGATCTCCGCGCGCGCGGGCACCTGCAGCGTGTCGACGCCGGGCGTCAGGCACTTCGCGAGCTCCGTGCGGCTGCCGCGCAGCAGGCCGGCGAACTGATATTCGGACAGCGAATCGGGCACCGGCGTCACCGCGCCGAGCGTCGTGGCCGGATCGGCGCCGAGTACGACCGCGACCGGATATGGCTTGCCCGGGTTCTGCAGCGCGAATTCGCGGAAGTCGAGCGCGCCGCCGCGATGCGCGAGCCAGCGCATGATCAGCTTGTTGCGGCCGATCAACTGCTGACGGTAGATGCCGAGGTTCTGGCGGGACTTGTTCGGCCCGCGCGTGACCGTCAGGCCCCACGTGACGAGCGGCCCCGCATCGCCGGGCCAGCAGGTCTGGATCGGCAGCTTGTTCAGATCGACGTCGGCGCCTTCCCAGACGATCTCCTGGCACGGCGGCGACGACACCGACTTCGGCGCCATGTCCCACACCGCCTTCGCGAGCGACAGCAGCTTGCCGGCGTCCTTCAGGCTCTTCGGCGGATCGGGTTCCTTCAGCGCGGACAGCAGGCGCCCGAGGTCGCGCAGCGAGCCGAGCGCGGCATCGTCGCCCGCATCGACGCCCATCCCGAGCGCGACGCGGCGCGGCGTGCCGAACAGGTTGCCGAGCACCGGGAACGCATGGCCGGGCGGCGCGTTGAACAGCAGCGCGGGTCCGCCGGCGCGCAGCACGCGGTCGCACAGCTCGGTCATTTCGAGCACGGGCGACACGGGCTGCGTGACGCGCCGCAGCTCGCCGAGCGCCTCGAGGCGCTGAATGAAATCGCGTAAGTCTTTGTATTTCATGAAGAAGGTCCGAGCCACCCGCAAGGACGGGCAGCGATGGGCGGGGCAGCGGCTGGCTACGACCCCGAATCGACCGACGATTTTACCCCGGGCAGCCGCGCGACCGCCCCGGCGAAGAAAAAGTCGACCGCGCGCAAACCCCCTACGGCACGGGGATTGCGTTCTGAAGAGGGGTTTTAAATTACTTTTTGTTATAGATTTGAGTTTTTATAGTGTTGACGATCTATAAAACCCTGCTAGAATCCGCTCACATTGGCTGCAGGGTAAAAGGCTTCGAGCCGCCAATCACCGATCTTTGACGCAGCGCGTCACCGTCCGCCGAATCCTGCACGGCGTCTTCGACGGCTTATGTCGTAGTCCCAGCCAGCGCCACCAGACGCTGGTTTTTTGCGTGGGTGCCACCGCGTATGCCCGCCTCGCCCAGTGTGCGAAGGCGCCGGCCTTCTTACACCGTGGCCTCGAACGGTACTTATACCGTTTCCCCGATGCTTGCGCGTCCCAACCAAGGCGTGCGGCGTCGTGATTCCGCGGCGCGTTTTCTGTCTCGCCATCGAGCTGAGCGAGCCGCACGAGTCATGTTCATGGGAGATGATCTGAATGAACGCTTGGTTATCGTGGCGTCCCACTGAGCAGCATGCGCAAATCGTGCGCAACTTGCTGCGTCGCGGGACGCGTGTCAGTCACCATCTATTCAGCGTTGTCGGCTGTTTCGCTGTCGCGGTTGCGCTTGCACTGTGGCTGCTGCCAACCGTCCGCGGCACGCTCGCCGCGAAGCTGATGCCGGTCGTGTCCGCGGCCGTGCAGGCCGGTCCGGCCCGTCTGCTGTCCGGCCATCCGCTGCCGAACTTCGCGCCCGCTGGCGCGCAGCCGCAGCAGGAAGACACGCCCGAAGCGGATGCGCTTGCGGTCGGCCTCGATGTCGCGCCGGAAACCGCCGCTCAGGGCGCTCAAGGCGCCCAGGGCGATGCGTCCGACCCGGCCCGCAACGGCCCGTCGCCGGTCGCACTGGCCAAGCTGATTCCGATTCAGCGCGTGGCGGCCGATGCCCGCGACGATCGCGCGCTCGCGTCGAACCGCGAACAGGCGCTCGTCGCGACCTATCTGTCGCGCCGTTACCGCGTCGCGCAGGAGCCGCTCGGCCAGCTCGTCAAGGCCGCGTTCCAGACCGGTCGCGACGTCGGCCTCGATCCGCTGCTGCTGCTGTCCGTGATGGCGATCGAATCGGGCTTCAACCCGTACGCCGAGAGCGGCGTCGGCGCGAAGGGGCTGATGCAGGTGATGTCGAAGGTTCACTCCGACAAGTTCGAGTATTTCGGCGGCACCGACACCGCGCTGCAACCGCTCGCGAACCTGCAGGTCGGCGCCCTGGTGCTGAAGGACTGCATCGCGCGCGGCGGCTCGCTCGCGAGCGGCCTGCGCCTGTACAACGGCTCGACGAACCCCGACGACAACGGCTACGGCTCGAAGGTGATGGCCGAACGCGGCCGCCTGCGCGACGTCGCGCGTGGCCGCAGCGTGCCGATCAACGCGCCGCAGGCGCCCGCGCAACCCGCGAAGCCGATCGTCACCGCAGCCGTGACGGCCGCGGCGGGCGGCGCGAAGCGCGTGCATGCGACGCTCGACGGCACGACGTCGGTCAAGGCGGCGCCGAAGGAAGCGGCGTCGCAGGACGATGCGAGCGTCGATACCGCGAAGCAGTCGCACGGCGATCGTTCGGAGCTCGGCGCGTAACACGTCACGCGCTCCGTGCGGCTCCGGCCGGCAGGACATGAAAAAGGCACCCGATTCGGGTGCCTTTTTCTATTGGGCGGTGCCTGAAGCGGCCGGTGCGCCTGCCGTGGCGTCAGATCAGTGCTGGCCGAACAGCGTCGCGAGCCGGTCGACGGCCTCTTCGAGCCGCGAGTAGGCGGTCGCATAGGACAGGCGGATATAGTCGCGCGGCGCATGGACACCGAAGTCCATGCCCGGCACCAGCACCACGCCCGCGTCGTGCAGCATCGCCTGCGTGAGCGCGGCGCTGTCGCCGGCCGCCGGGTGGGCGACGCCGCCGCAATGCGCATACACGTAGAACGCACCGTCCGGCATCACCGGCACCGTGAAGCCGAGCCGCTCGAGCGCCGGTGCGATGAAATCGCGGCGGCGCTTGAATTCGTGCCGGCGTGTTTCGTAGATGTCGAGCGTCGCGGGTTCGAAACAAGCAAGTGCCGCATGTTGCGCGAGCGCGGACGGGCAGATGAACAGGTTCTGCGACAGCTTCTCGAACGTGCCGACGAGCGCGGGCGGTACGACGAGCCAGCCGAGCCGCCAGCCCGTCATGCTGAAATATTTCGAGAAGCTGTTCACGGTGATCACGTCGTCGCCGAACGACAGCGCCGACACGGGCGCGGCATCGTAGCTGAGCCCCTGGTAGATCTCGTCGACGATCGTGAAGCCGCCACGCGCGCGCACCGCTTCGACAATCCGCTTCAGTTCGTCCGGTTCGAGCGACGTGCCGGTCGGGTTCGACGGCGACGCGAGCAGCACGCCGCGCGTGCGGTCGTTCCAGTGCGTGCGGACGTCGTTTTCGGTGAGCTGGAAGCGCGCGTCCGGGCCGCTCGGCACGAGCACCGGGCGACCTTCGGCCGCCGCGACGAAGTGCCGGTTGCACGGGTACGACGGGTCGGGCATCAGCACTTCGTCGTCGCGGCCGACCAGCGCGAGGCACGCGAGCAGCAGCGCGGCCGATGCGCCGGCCGTGACGACGATCCGCTCGGGGGCGATCGCGAGGCCGTACGCGCGCGCGTAGTGCGCGGCGATCGCCTCGCGCAGCGGCGCGATGCCGAGCGCGCTCGTGTACTGCGTAACGCCACGGCGCAGCGCGGCCGCGGCGGCCTCGACGACGGGCTCCGGCGCGGTGAAATCCGGCTCGCCGATGCCCATGTGGATAACATCGCGCCCCAAGGACTCGAGCCGCTGTGCCTCCTTCATCAGTTCCATCACGTAGAAGGGCTGGATCGCGTCGACGCGTGCGGCGAGCGTGACGAGCGAATCGGCGGTGGTATTCATCGGCGGGCAGGGCGGAGGGGAAAAGAATGAAAAACGGGCGCTTGCGCGCCCGTGGACAAGCAAACGGTATCAGCCGTTGCGACGCGCCTGCGTTTCGGCGGGGCGCAGCTTCGCGGCCAGCTTGTCGAGCACGCCGTTCACGTACTTGTAGCCGTCGGAGCCGCCGAACGTCTTCGCGAGTTCGACGGCTTCGTTGATGATCACGCGGTACGGCGTTTCGACATGGTGCGTGAGTTCGAACGTCGCGATCAGCAGCACCGCGCGTTCGACCGGCGACAGCTGATCGATCGGACGGTCCAGCGACGGCGTCAGCGCTTCGACGAGCGTCGCATGCTCGCGGATCACGCCGTGCAGGATCGCTTCGAGCAGTTCCTTGTCAGCCTTGTCGTAACCGAGCGCGCCGCGCAGTTGCGCGTCGATCTCGCCGGAGGGCGCGTTCGACAGCAGCCACTGATACAGGCCCTGCGTCGCCAGCTCGCGCGATTGTCGGCGGGCGCTCTTCTTCATGCGCGCTCCTCTTCGTCGTCTTCGTCTTCTTCTTCGTCCTCGTCGTCGCCGAGCTGGTCGAGCGCCATCGTCAGGTTCGCCATCTCGACGGCGACGCGCGCGGCGTCACGACCCTTTTCGGTCATGCGCGCGACGGCCTGCTCGTCGTTTTCGGTCGTCAGGACCGCGTTCGCGATCGGCAGGTTGAAGTCGAGGCCGATGCGGGTGATGCCCGCGCCGCTCTCGTTCGACACGAGTTCGAAATGGTAGGTCTCGCCGCGGATCACCGCGCCGAGCGCGATCAGTGCGTCGAACTGGCCGCTTTCGGCGAGCTTCTGCAGCGCGAGCGGGATTTCCAGCGCGCCGGGCACCGACACGAGCAGCACGTCTTCACCGGTGACGCCGAGGCGTTCCAGTTCCTCGACGCACGCGTCGGCGAGGCCGTTGCACACGGGTTCGTTGAAGCGCGATTGCACGATGCCGATACGCAGGCCGTCGCCTTCGAGATTCGGTTGGTATTGTCCGATTTCCATGATCTGGTCCGTGGTGTGGATGAACAGTTATAGGGCGAAAGCGCCGTGGCGGGTTACGCGTGGGACGCCGGGCAGGACGTGGCTTCGCCGCCGGGCATCGGAATGAAGCCCGTGACTTCGAGGCCGTAGCCGGACATGCTGCCCAGCTTGCGCGGATTCGACAGCACCTGCATCTTGCCGACGCCGACATCGCGCAGGATCTGCGCGCCGATGCCGAACGTCTTGAAATCGACCGGCCGGCGCTTGAGCGCAGCGGCCTTTTCTTCCTCGTCGAACGCCTTGAAGACGTCGATCAGGTGTTCCTTCGTATCGCCGCAGTTGAGCAGCACGATCACGCCGAGGTCGCGTGCCGCGATCTCGCGCATCGCCGCGTCGAGCGTCCACGAGTGGGTCGACACGCCCGTCTCGAGCAGGTCGAGCACCGACAGCGGCTCGTGCACGCGCGCCGGCGTATCGACGTCGGGCGACGGCGTGCCGCGCACCAGCGCGATGTGCGGCGAGCCGCTCGGCTGGTCGCGGTACAGCACCGCGCGGAACGTGCCGTGCGCGGTCTGCATCGTGCGCTCGGCGATCCGCTCGATGATCGATTCGGTGCGGCTGCGATACTGGATCAGATCGGCGATCGTGCCGATCTTCAGGTCGTGTTCCTTCGCGAACTCGAGCAGGTCCGGCAGGCGCGCCATCGTGCCGTCGTCCTTGATGACCTCGCAGATGACCGCGGCCGGCGTCAGCCCGGCGAGCGCGGTGAAGTCGCAGCCGGCCTCGGTATGGCCGGCGCGCACGAGCACGCCGCCCGGCTGCGCCATGATCGGGAACACGTGGCCCGGCTGCACGATGTGTTCGGGGCGCACGTCGTGCGCGACCGCCGTGGCGATCGTGTGCGCACGGTCGGCGGCCGAGATGCCGGTCGTCACGCCTTCGGCCGCTTCGATGCTGACCGTGAACGCGGTGCCGTACTGCGTGCCGTTGCGATAGGTCATCAGCGGCAGGTGAAGCTGCTTGCAGCGTTCCTGCGTCAACGTCAGACAAATCAGGCCGCGGCCGTACTTGGCCATGAAGTTGATCGCTTCCGGCGTGACGAATTCGGCGGCGATCACGAGGTCGCCCTCGTTTTCGCGGTCTTCTTCGTCGACCAGGATCACCATCCGGCCGGCTTTCAGCTCGGCGATGATGTCGAGCGTGGAGGCGAGCGTCATAAGGGGGCGAGAAAGAGGAAAGTGCGTATTTTACGCCAGCCGGACGGCGTTTCGGCTGGCGCGGGCCGCGCGGGGCCGGCGAGCACTCCGGAAAGCGCCGCGGACGGCCTGCGCGCGGGTGCGGACGGTTGCGGGCCGGGCATGGCCCGGCCGCACGTCACGCGTGCTCGTTGCGCCCGCCGAGGTAGTCGAGCTTGCCGAGTTCGACGCCGCTGTGGCGCAGGATGTCGTACGCGGTCGTCACGTGGAAGAAGAAATTGGGCAGCACGAAGTTCAGCAAATACGACTGGCCGGTGAACTCGATCGGGCCGACGCGCATCTTCAGCACGATCTGGCGCGCCTCGCTGCCGTCGATCTGCGCGGCGTCGAAGCTCTTCAGGTAGTCGATCGTCTTCTGGATGCGCGCATGCAGTTCGTCGAAGGTCTGCTCGACATCCGGGTAGCTCGGGATCTCGGCGCCGGCGAGCCGCGCGGCGCAGCCCTTGGCCGTGTCGGTCGCGATGTAGACCTGGCGGACGAGCGGGAGCATGTCCGGGTAGAGGCGTGCGCCGATGAATACCGATGGATCGATCTGCTTTTCGGCCGCATGGGCCTGCGCCTTGCCGAGGATGTGCTGCAGGTTGGTGAGGCCGCGGATCAGGACGGGCAGCGAAGCCTGGTACATCGAGATGGACATGGGGACGACTCCAATGGGAAGAGTGGCGGCCGCGACGCGGCGCGTCGTACGTGGCGGCATGGAAACCGCTGTCGACGCATCTTAGCGCGGCGGCATGACCCGTGCGCGTCGTTGGCTGTTCGGCCAGGTGTCGGCCGGCCGGACGGGCATCGAGCGAACGCGATCACGATGCTGTCGCTTCGGACCGCCGACGGGGTGGCCCGGCACGAAGCAGGGCGGGAGCAACGCTCGGCGGAGCGACGGGGCTGCGGCGACGCCGAGGCAACGAGGCCGAACCGTCAGCCGTCATTTCATATATGGGACGGCGTTGCCCGATCAGTCCTGATGCACGCCCTGCGACGCCGACAGCATCCGCTCCACATACCGCGCGATCATGTCGACTTCAAGATTGACCTTGTCGCCAACCTTCACGTGACGCAGCGTCGTGACCTCGACCGTATGCGGAATGAGATTGATCGAGAATTCGCACCCGTCCGCGCGGTCGTCGACCGTATTGACGGTCAGGCTCACGCCGTTCACCGTGATCGAGCCCTTGTACGCGAGATAGCGGCCGAGTTCGCGTGGCGCGACGATCCGCAGTTCATGCGACTCGCCGACCGGCGCGAAGCGCGTGACGGTACCGAGGCCGTCCACATGGCCCGACACGATATGCCCGCCGAGGCGATCGTGCGCGCGCAGCGCCTTCTCGAGGTTCACTTCGCCGGGCTGCGCGAGGCCGACCGTCCGGTTCAGGCTTTCGCGCGACACGTCGACGTCGAAGGTGGCGTCGGTCTTTTCGATCACCGTCATGCACGCGCCCTGGATCGCGATGCTGTCGCCGAGCGCGACATCGGCCAGGTCGAGCCCGCCGGCCTGCACGGTCAGGCGCACGCCGGCATCGGCCGACGTGCCGAGCGGGGCGATCGTTTCGATGCGGCCGACGGCCGCGACAATTCCGGTAAACATCGTGACGATTCCGTTCAGTGAGAGGCGTCGGGCAGCGCGACGCGCGCGAGGATCCGCAGGTCGTCGCCGATCCGCTCGAACCCGTGGAACGACAGCCGCGTGCGCGCATCGAGGCTGGCCGGCGCGGCGAGATCGAACATGCCGGCCGCGTCGGCGCCCAGCAGGCTCGGCGCCAGATATACCAGCAATTCGTCGACGCAGTGCTCGCGCAGCAGCGAACCGTTCAGCTTGTGGCCGGCCTCGACGTGCAACTCGTTGACGCCGCGCGCGCCGAGCGCCGCCAGCATCGCGGGCAGGTCGACCTTGCCGTGCGCATTCGCGAGCGGCACGATTTCCGCGCCGCGCGACTTCAGCACGTTCGCGCGGACTTCGCCGGCGGCGTCGAGCCGGCCGCAGAAGATCAGCAGCGGCGCGCCTTCCAGCAGCCGCGCGTCGAGCGGCAGGTCGAGGCGGCTGTCCACGAGGATGCGTTGCGGCTGGCGCGGCGTGTCGATGCCGCGCACGGTCAGCAGCGGATTGTCCTCGCGCACTGTGCCGATGCCGGTGAGGATCGCGCACGCGCGTGCGCGCCACGCGTGGCCGTCGAGGCGCGCGGCCTCGCCGGTGATCCACTGGCTTTCGCCGGACGGCAGCGCGGTGCGGCCATCAAGCGATGCGGCGGTCTTCATCCGCACCCACGGGCGGCCGCGCGTCATCCGCGACACGAAGCCGATGTTCAGTTCGCCCGCTTCATGCGCGAGCAGCCCGCAGCGCACGTCGATGCCCGCGTCGCGCAGCATCCCGAGGCCGCGCCCCGACACCTGCGGATTCGGGTCTTCCATCGCCGCGACGACCTTCGCGACGCGCGCGTCGATCAGCGCGTTCGCGCACGGCGGCGTGCGGCCGAAATGGCTGCACGGTTCGAGCGTCACGTAGACGGTCGAGCCCGCGACGTCGTAGCCGCGCGAACGCGCATCCTTCAGCGCCTGCACTTCCGCGTGGTCCTGGCCGGCGGGCTGCGTGAAGCCTTCGCCGATCACGTCGCCGTCCTTGACGATCACGCAGCCCACGCGCGGATTCGGCGCGGTCGTGTACATGCCGCGCGCCGCGAGCGCGAGCGCGCGCTGCATGTGGGCGAAATCGGTATCCGAGAACATGCGCGCGGCCCCGGGTCAGGCAGCGAGTGCCGCGAACGCGCGGCGTGCGGCCGCGAGCGTCGCGTCGATCACCGCGTCGTCGTGCGTGCTCGACACGAAGCCGGCTTCGTACGCGGACGGCGCGAAGTACACGCCCTCGTCGAGCATCAGGTGGAAGAAGCGGTTGAAGCGCTCGGTGTCGCTCTTCGTGACTTCCGCGAAGCTGGTCGGCACGCGCTCGGCGAAGTACAGGCCGAACATCGCGCCGATCGAGTCGGCCGCGAACGGCACGCCGGCCGCGCGCGCTTCGGCCGCGAGGCCGTCGGCGAGCCGCTTCGTCTGCGCGGTGAGCGCGTCGTAGAAGCCGGGCGCCTGGATCAGTTGCAGCGTCTTCAGGCCCGCGGCGACCGCGATCGGGTTGCCCGACAGCGTGCCGGCCTGGTAGACGCCGCCGAGCGGCGCGAGGTGGGCCATGATGTCGCGGCGGCCGCCGAACGCGGCAGCCGGCATCCCGCCGCCGATCACCTTGCCGAGGCAGGTGAGGTCGGCCGCGATGCCGTAGTGCGCCTGCGCGCCGCCGAGCGCGACGCGGAACCCGCACATCACCTCGTCGAAGATCAGCACGGCGCCGTGCTTCGTGCACAGCGCGCGCAGCGCGTTCAGGAATTCGGGCGTGCCGCGTACGAGGTTCATGTTGCCGGCGACCGGCTCGACGATCACCGCGGCGATTTCGTCGCCGAACGCGCCGAATGCTTCTTCCAGCGCGGCGACGTTGTTGTATTCGAGGACGGTCGTGTGCTTCGCGATGTCGGCGGGCACGCCGGCCGACGTCGGGTTGCCGAACGTCAGCAGGCCCGAGCCGGCCTTGACCAGCAGGCTGTCCGCGTGGCCGTGGTAGCAGCCCTCGAACTTGACGATGCGGCTGCGGCCCGTGAAGCCGCGCGCGAGACGCAGCGCGCTCATCGTGGCCTCGGTGCCGCTCGACACCATCCGCACCTGCTCGATCGACGGCACGAGCTTGCAGATTTCCTCGGCGATCTCGATCTCGGCTTCGGTCGGCGCGCCGAACGAGAAGCCGTCGGCGAGCACGTTCTGCACGGCCGACAGCACTTCGGGATGGACGTGGCCGACGATCATCGGGCCCCACGAGCCGATGTAGTCGATGTACTGCTTGCCGTCGGCATCCCAGAAATACGGGCCTTGCGCGCGCGCGACGAAACGCGGCGTGCCGCCGACCGAACGGAACGCGCGCACCGGCGAGTTGACGCCGCCGGGAATGGTCTTCTGGGCGCGTTCGAAGAGGATCTGATTGTTGGACATGAGCGAAACCTGCGAGAGAAGGGCGCGGGGGCCTGTGCACGGGCCGCGGCGCCTGGGCGGAACGATCGTCTGATTGTACCGGAGACACGCGCGGCAGGCCCGCCGGGCGGTCTGCGGCCTTTCGGCGCGCGAAGGGGGGCGCCTAAGCGGGAAGGCGGCCCCGATTCGAGCCGGTTTCCGCCTATCGCGGCGGCTTGCGCTTGCCGGTCAGTTCGGCCCAGCGCTTTTCGAGCGGACCTTCGACCATCGGCTTGATCGACGTGCCGGAACTCTGCGCGTCCCACGTCTGTACCGAGTACGGATGCACGCGCAGCGCGTCACGCGGAATCACGACGTCCTGATGCGCGTCGACGAGCCAGTCGTACACGAAGTCGATGCACAGCCGGTAGCCGCGCTTGGTCGACGGATCGGGCACCTCGTACGGCGCGCGCGTCACGTAGCCGGAGCCGAACACACCTTTCGGTTCCTTCGCGACGCGGTGCAGGAACACGCGGTCGCCCGGCAGGATGCCGCGCGCGAAGCCGCAGCCCCACACGTCATGCACGGCCTCGCCGGCCTTCACGCGCGCGGCGACGTCGGGCAGCTCGGGCCATGGCCATTTCTTGGGGCTCCAGATCAGCAGGAAAGCGGTCATCGGTTCGGTCGTACGTCGAATGGGTCAGACAAGAGAGGCAAGCAGCAAGCTTAATCGAATCCACCCGCGCGCTCGTTCGGCGGGCGACGAGCGCGGGCGTGTTCCTGGCCGCCGCGGCATGCAGCCCCGGGGCAGGCAAAAAAGTTGCGCGTACAATCATGGGCCTGAGCGCGCCGCTTGCGGCGCGGCCTCCCGTCTTCACCGCCACGCGCGCCCCGATGCGCGCGGGCTCCCATTCCGGATACCCATGTCTCACGTCGTCCGGCGCCGGCCCGATGCCCGGCTGATCCTGTTGCTCGGTGCGCTCGCGGCCTGCGGGCCGATCGCCACCGACATGTACCTGCCAAGCCTGCCGTCGATCGCCGCCGGCTTCTCCGTGAGCCCCGGCGCCGCGCAACGCACGCTGACGAGCTTCATGGCCGGCTTCTCGATCGGCATGCTGCTGTACGGCCCGCTGTCCGACACGTGGGGCCGCCGCCCCGTGCTGCTCGGCGGGATCGCGCTGTTCACGCTCGCGAGCATCGGCTGCTTCGTGTCGGGCTCGATCGACATGCTGATCGTCGTGCGTTTCCTGCAGGCGCTCGGCGCCGGCGCCGCGTCGGTGCTCGCGCGGGCGATCGCGCGCGACGCGCACGAGCCGAGCGACGCGGCGAAGGTGCTGTCGATGGTCGCGATCGTCACCGCGGTCGGGCCGCTGCTCGCGCCGCTGATCGGCGGCCAGATCCTGCGTTTCTCCGGCTGGCGCGGCGTGTTCGTCGTGCTGGCCGTGTTCGGCGCGCTATGCGCGACGACCGCGTACTTGCGCGTGCCCGAAACCTGGCCGAAGGAGCGGCGCAAGAGCGCGGCCGTGCTCGCGTCGTTCGCGTCGTACGGGCGCATCCTGTCCGACCCCGTCGCATGGGGGCACATGCTGTGCGGCGGGATGGCGTTCGCGTCGATGTTCTCGTACATCACCGCGACGCCGTTCGTGTACATCGAGTATTTCCACGTGTCGCCGCAGCACTACGGGCTGCTGTTCGGGCTGAACGTCGTCGGGATCATGATCGGCAACTTCGCGAACACGCGGCTCGTCGGCCGCATCGGCTCGCTGCGCATCATTTCGGCCGCATCGCTCGTGAGCTGCATCGCGTCGCTCGCGGTCGCGTTCGTCGCGCTGACGGGGTTGGGCGGGCTGTGGTCGATCGTCGTGTGCCTGTTCTTCGTCGTCGGCGTGGTCGGGATCCTGTCCGCGAACTGCACGACCGATCTGATGCACCGCTATCCGCACAACGCGGGCGCGTCGGCGGCAGTGTTCGGCGCGATGCAGCTGGCGCTCGGTGCGCTCGCGAGCGTCGTGATCGGCGCGCTCGCGGACGGCACGCCGTTCGCGATGGGCGTGACGATCGGTGTTACCGGCGTGCTGTGTTTGGTCGGACGTTATCTCGTGCTGCGCTGGCATGGACGGCCTGTGCGGGTCGGGGCTTGAGCAGCGCGGCGAAACTGGCGGAGGAGGGCGGTCGACGGGTTTGAACTTCCCCCTCTGCATCACTTTGAACGGCCTGATGAGCGATTGTCGAGTCGATAGCTGCGCTTCGGGTTGATCACGAATCGCCTGACTTCGGTCTCGAGTTCCTGGCTGTGATACAGATCCAGGCATTTCAAAAAATCAAACCTCACGCCCTTGATTTCGGACTCGACGACCGGATTGCGATAGTCGCGTGCAAGAAAACGATTGACCAGCGATTTGCCCGTGTCGGGGTTCCGTTCCAGATCGAAGTCGGTCCAATCCATTAGTGCACTGGCGCTGCTTCCCGCGTCCATCGCAGCGGACGGTTCATTCCGATAAGCGGTCGCGACGCATTCGGCGAGCACCATGTCCTTGTAGTTCTGCGCGTAGGTTCGGGCGCCGGCTTGTGGCGACGACGACGTATCCGTGGCGTGGCTGGGTTGTGCCGCGAACATCAGGGCCCAGAACATCACACACCGGAGCAGTGGATTTTGTCTGATGGCAGACCCCAGAGGTATGCACAGATCCAACACATCGCCTAAAAGATGAACCGGTCTATGTGGCTAGGAGCAATCAGCGCGGTAGGCTTTCCAAGCGCTGATTGCTCCACTCTCCATCCAAAATAGCCTGATAGAGCATGCCTAGAGTCAATGGTACTTTGTCATATTTTTTTCGGCGTTTTCTGGAGAAAGCCATCCGCGCCACTTCAATCAAGCTAAAGCCCTCTCCTGAGAAGTAGCGATTGAACTCAAAATCTCCAACTTGCACTGGAAATTTATCGAAGAAGCGCTCCATAAACTCGACCGCATCGTCGCCAGTGATATCCAAATCACCCTCGACGGCATGATCTTTTGTGAGATTTTTTTTGGGGCTGACACCGGCCTCCTTTCTCACGAAATCCTCAAACTCGTCCCATGTAAACTGGCTCATCAGAACACCTTGTCCTCAGGCTTAACAAGCGCGTTATAGCGCGACACGGAACGAATGCTGATCATCGTGACATCCTTGGCAGCAATGACCCACCCAACGACAGGAACTGCGCGCCCAACGAAAACCCCAATGTTTCTTACCAGAATGAACTTCAAGCGCTTGACGCTGGCATTGGTCAACGTTGGGAGGATTTTCTTCTTCAAATCGTAGTCCAGATACTTGCGACTCAATATCGACGCAACAGAAGTCCCCGGCGTGGTACCAAAGGGCTTTGCTCGTGTTGGCATCCAATTTTGACCGGCCACAATGGCAACCACTGCTGCTACATCGTCAACACCAAGTTCCTTGCATGTCTCATCGATAAAGATAAGGAAAAACAGTTCCATTGGCGTGAGATCTCGATGTGTACCAAAGGCATAGGTATTGTTCATTATAGTATTCCTCTCTCAGGCTATCGACGAGGCTGAAACCTCGAAGAGAACGATCCCGTGCCTATTGTCCAGGGTGCTGCCTTCCAGCGAAGGCGGGAATTTGATCACTTCTGCTTTGTCACATCGCTGGATATTGGTGGCCACGTTGCCACCAATCGTCAAGGCAACTTTCTCCGCGGAATTTATCGGCGCGTAAATGCGCATTGCTGCTGCCCATGCGGCTGAAAAACGTGGTCTAGGCATATCCCTCTCCGCAAACTGGATGAACGTGATGCTGTCGAAGCCAATCGGGGGTTCTGTGAGAAACGTGTCATTTCTCGCGTCGGACCGGGATGGCTGCATCACGCGGAGTGAAGGAAGTTACCGAGCCTGGGCAACTCCTGACAATTGGACTTGTTCGAAATAGGAGCGTGTACGAACGTATGACGTCACGCGCAGCCATAGGTAGAAGGCATCGTCGATACCTGCCGAGCCGCTGTTGTTCGCGCCGATGCCGATCATGCAAAACACCCCGAACGCCGGGCCTGAATCCAGCATTCGGGGTGTCGTTCACCGAGGCGTTTTTTACCGCTGCGTCAATCCCGCGCGACGTCCTTCGCCGCCGGCGAAGCCCCATGGCTGAGCCAATCGAGCACGTCGGCCGTTTCGTCGTCGCTGGCGCGTGCCCGCGCCTGCGCGACGGCCTCCGGCAGCTCGCCGTTGGTCGACGCGCGACGAATCGCAACGCCGACCGCGAGAATGTCGATCATCAGCAGATGCAGGACCCGCGAGATCATCGACAACTGCGACTCGCGCATCTCGATGTGATCGGTCTCGAGCGCGACGGTCGCGCGCTTCGCGAGCGGCGTGTTGCTCGACGTGATCGCGATCACCTTCGCGCCGGCCTGCATCGCGACGTCGAGCACGCGCAGCAGTTCGGGCGCGCGCCCCGACTTCGACACCGCGACGATCACGTCGCCCTTGCCGAGCAGCGCGGCCGACGCGGCCTGCATGTACAGGTCGCCGTACGCGATCGTCGGGATTCCGAAGCGGAAGAACTTGTAGTGCGCGTCCTGCGCGACGATGTTCGAGTTGCCGAGCCCGTAGAACTCGATGCGGCGCGCGCCGTTCAGGATCTCGATCGCGTTCTCGACGTGCTCGAAATTCAGGTGCTCGCGCAGTTGCAGGATCGCGGACACCGTGTTGTCGAGCACCTTCGCGCCGAAGTCGGTGGCCGTATCGCCGAGATGCACCTGGCTGTGGCTCATCGGAATCGTGCCGGTGAGACCGGTCGCGAGCTTCAGCTTGAAATCCGACAGCCCCTGGCAGCCGAGCGAGCGGCAGAAGCGGATCACGGTCGGCTGGCTCACGTCGGCCTTGCGCGCGATGTCGACGATCGGATCGTTGATGATCGAGCGCGGATGGTTCAGCGCGAGATCGGCGACGCGGCGCTCGGCCGGCGTCAGCGCGTCGCGCATCTGGCGGATCCGCTCGAACACGGCCGACGACGCACCGCCCGAACGGTTCGACAACTGTTCCGCGAGGATCGCCGATACGCCGAGGAACGCCGGGTATTCGGCGGTGATCAGGTAGGTCGGGATGTTCTCGAGGTAGTGCGTGAAGCGGCCCTTCGCCTCGAAGCGCGCGCGGAACGACGAGCGCGTGAACAGCTCGCCCAGCTTCAGTGCGACGCCGCCG
Source organism: Burkholderia sp. BCC0398 (assembly GCF_902833245.1). Taxonomy (NCBI): domain Bacteria; kingdom Pseudomonadati; phylum Pseudomonadota; class Betaproteobacteria; order Burkholderiales; family Burkholderiaceae; genus Burkholderia; species Burkholderia sp. BCC0398. Next base: position 115,795 of record NZ_CADFEM010000018.1, on the reverse strand, counting down.
CCGATGTACACGCCGCCGAGCGCGCCGAGCGTCAGCGCGACGCTGCCCGCGAACGCGCCGAGAATCCCGCAGAAGCATTCGACCGTCTCGAGCGCGAGTGCGTCGCCCGCATGTGCGCGCTCGACGATCTCGACCGTGTCGACGGATGCGGCCACCCGCTTCTTGTCGCGCGCGGCGAGCGCACGATAGATGATCTCCATGCCGGGGCCCGCGCACACGCGCTCGAACGACACGTGCGGAAACTTCTTGCGCGCGTATTGCAGCACGAGATCCTCGCGCTCGTCCTGCGGCGCGAACGAGGCGTGACCGCCTTCGCTGCCGAGCGCGATCCAGCGGTCGTCGGCCGGAATCAGGCCCGACACGCCGAGCCCGGTACCGGGCCCGAGCAGCCCGATCACGCTGTTCTGGCGGCGCGCGCCGCCGCCGACCTGCACGCGCTGCGCATCGGTCAGGCCCGGCAGCGCCATCGCGAGCGCGGTGAAGTCGTTGACGACGAGCAGCGTGTCGAAGCCGAGCGCGCGGCGCGTCGCCTCGATCGAGAAGCTCCAGTCGTGATTGGTCATCGTGACCTGGTCGCCGTCGACCGGGTTCGCGATCGCGATCGCCGCGTGGTTCACGCGGCTGATCTTCACGTCCTTCAGATACTTGCGGATCGCGTCGGTGATTGTCGGATAGTCGGCGCCGGGATAGACGCGAATCTGCGTGATCTCGCCCGGGCCGGTTTCCAGCGCGAAGCGCGCGTTGGTGCCGCCGACGTCCGCGAGCAGGCGCGGGCCGTCGGCATGCTGACCCGCGACGACCGCCTTACTTTGCGCACCAGTAGACATCGAGCTGGGTCCCCTTGTCGTTGGCCAGTTGGGAAATCGCGTTCTTCCGCAGCGACGCGGCCGCGGCGTCGAGCACGTCGCGTTTGCGCTCGCCCGCGATCAGCAGGAACAGCCGGTCGACGCGCTTCAGCGCATCGAGCGAATAGCTCACGCGCGCATGGGGCGCGGCGCCCGGATGCACGGCGACGAAGCGCTCGGGCGTCGTGATCGCGTGGTCCCATTCGGGCGCGTCGGCGAAGATCGACGCGGTGTGGCCGTCCTCGCCCATGCCGAGCACGGCGACGGTCGGCACGCGGTAGTCGGCGTTCGCGTTGAGCGCGGCGACGTGCGCATCGAGCGTGGTGCGCGTGTCGACGAGCGGCAGGAAGCGGGCAGGGGCCGCCGCGTGTTGCAGCAGCGTGTCGCGCACGAGTTGCGCGTTGCTGGCCGCGTCGTCGTCCGGCACCCAGCGGTCGTCGACCAGCGTGACGTCGACGCTGGCCCAGTCGAGCGTCGCGTGCGACAGCGTATGCAGGAACGGGCGCGGGCTGGTGCCGCCGGACACCGCGAGCGTCGGGCGCGCGGGGCGGGCGAGCGCCGCGCGCAGCGCTTCGCCGACGGCGCGCGCGAGCGCTTCGCTTTGCGCTTCCTGGGTGTCGAAAGCGTGGATCTCGATCACATCTCCTCCGGACTGCTTTGTCTGTTCAAATCGTACGAATCGTGATGCACGTTGCCGCGTACGGTGGCGTACGCCGCAACGGTTTGGTTCAGTTTTCTTCTTCGAGCCAGCAGGTGTCGTGCTGCGCGAGCATCGCGCTCGACGCGGCCGGCCCCCACGTGCCCGCCGCATACGGCTTCGGCGGCTTCAGCGTGCGCGTCCATTCGTTCAGGATCGGCTCGACCCACTGCCATGCGGCTTCCTGTTCGTCGCGACGCACGAACAGCGCGAGCCGGCCGTTGATCACGTCGAGCAGCAGGCGCTGGTACGCCTCCATCTGCCCTTCCTTGAAGAACTGGTCGAACGCGAGGTCGAGGTGCACGCTCGCGAGGTTCATCCCTTCGCCCGGCTGCTTCGCGAGGCAGTACAGGCGGATCGTCTCGTTCGGCTGCAGCCGGATCACGAGACGATTCGAACCGGGGCGCAGCGCGGTCGGCCCCAGCGCCGAATGCGGTACCGGGCGGAAGTTGACGACGATCTCCGCGACGCGGTCGGCCAGACGCTTGCCGGTGCGCAGGAAGAACGGCACGCCGGCCCAGCGCCAGTTCTCGATCTCGACCTTCAGCGCGACGAAGGTTTCGGTCTGGCTGTCGGGCTTCACGCCCGGCTCGGTCGCATAGGCCGGCACCTGCGCGCCCTTGATCACGCCCGCATGATACTGGCCGCGCACGGCAACCTTGCCGATGTCGCGCGGGTCGACCGGCTTCAGCGCGCGCAGCACGCGCAGCTTTTCGTCGCGCACCGAGTCGGAATCCATCGAGTGCGGCGGCTCCATCGCGACGATCGACAGCAGCTGCAGCAGGTGGTTCTGCACCATGTCGCGCAGCGCGCCCGTATTGTCGTAGAAATCGCCACGCGCCTCGACGCCGAGCTCTTCCGCGATCGTGATCTGGATGCTCTCGACCCATTCGCGGCGCCACAGCGGCTCGAACAGCGCATTGCCGAAGCGCAGCGCGAGCAGGTTCTGTACCGGCTCCTTGCCGAGGTAGTGGTCGATCCGGTAGATCTGGCCTTCCGCGAAGATCTCGCCGACCGCGTCGTTGATCGCGTTCGACGATTTCAGGTCGTAGCCGAGCGGCTTCTCGAGCACGATGCGCGCGCCTTCGTTCAGGCCGACCGCCGCGAGCGCCTTGCAGATCGGCACGAACAGCGACGGGCCCGTCGCGAGATAGAACACGCGGATGCCGGGCAGCGAGGCGACCGCGTCGCGCAGCACGACGTAGTCCTCCGCGCGGCCGAGATCGAGGTTCACGTACTCGATGCGGTCGAGAAACGACTGCCATGCCGCGTCGTCGAATGCATCGCCGGCCGCTTTCGCCGCATGCGGCTTCACGTGCGTGTCGACCCATTCGAGATAGGCCGCCCGATCCGATTCGTGTCGCGCCACGGCGACGATCCGGCCGCCCGTCGCCAGCATGTTCGCGCGATGCGCTTCGAACAGCGCGGGCAGGATCTTGCGCATCGACAAATCGCCGGTGCCGCCGAAAAGTACGAAGGTAAAGCTGGAATCGGTATGCATGTGTCTCCGCCGTGTTGGGGGTGCCCGGAAGCGATCCGTAGTGCGATAAAAATATTTTTGACACTGAATTGTAGTTTAACTACAATCCGCCGCAAGGGGTAGCACCTGGGTGAAGAAAAAAAGAAGTGCGGTCGATGAACTGCGCGAGCTTCGCCTTCGGGAGCGCCTTGTGCCGAATGTTATCGGACATTGGCGGCGCGCACCGTTGGCGCGCCGTCGGCCCCGGGCTCGCGTCGCATCATCGCGGCGGGCCAGAAACACAAAGAGGAGACACGCCGTTGAATCTCGATTCACGCTTTCTGTAAGAGCCCGGCCGGTCATCGGCCCCGTACGCTGCATGCGTCCCGCGGCTCGATTTCCCCGTCGTTATCAAGAAGCCGGTTCCCGGTCAGGGAACCTCACGAGTTGATTCAGTCTGGAGGAGATAAGTAATGAAAGTTCGCTCGATCATGGGCGCGCTCTGCGCCGCAGGCCTGATGGCTGGCGCCGTGGCGGCGCAGGCAGCCGAGAACGTAACCGTGCTGCACTGGTGGACCTCGGGCGGCGAGTCGAAGGCCGTCGGCGTGCTGAAGGACGACCTGCAGAAGCAGGGCTACGTGTGGAAGGACTTCGCGGTCGCGGGCGGCGCCGGCGCCGCGGCGATGACCGCGCTGAAGACCAAGGTGATCAGCGGCGATTCTCCGTCGGCCGCGCAGATCAAGGGCCCGCTGATCCAGGACTGGGCCGACCAGGGCGTGCTCGTCAACATCGATTCGGCCGCCGGCGACTGGAAACAGAACCTGCCGCCGGAAATCGACAAGATCATCAAGTACAAGGGCCATACCGTCGCCGCGCCGTTCTCGGTGCACCGCGTCAACTGGCTGTACATCAACAAGGCCGCGCTCGACAAGGTCGGCGCGAAGGTGCCGACCACCTGGCCTGAATTCTTCGCGGTGGCCGACAAGCTGAAGGCCGCAGGCATCCAGCCGGTCGCGATGGGCGGCCAGCCGTGGCAGGACCTGACGCTGTGGGAAGACGTCGTGCTGTCGCAGGGCCCGGCGTTCTACAAGAAGGCGCTGGTCGACCTCGACCAGGCGACGCTGACGTCGCCGCAGATGCTGTCGGTGTTCGACACGGTGCGCAAGATCCAGGGCTACTTCGACAACGGCCGTAACGGCCGCGACTGGAACCTGGCGACCGCGATGGTCATCAACGGCAAGGCCGGCATGCAGTTCATGGGCGACTGGGCGAAGGGCGAGTTCGAGAACGCCGGCAAGAAGGCGGGCAAGGACTACGTCTGCGCGCCGGTGCCGGGCACCGCGAATTCGTACACGTTCAACGTCGACTCGTTCGTGTTCTTCCAGCAGAAGGGCGAGAAGAACGCGACGCCGGGCCAGCTCGCGCTCGCGAAGACGATCATGACGCCGGACTTCCAGGAGCAGTTCAGCCTGCTGAAGGGCTCGGTGCCCGTGCGTCTCGGCGTGAAGATGGACAAGTTCGACGATTGCGCGAAGAAGTCGTATGCCGACGAGCAGACCGCGATCAAGTCGGGCGGCTTCGTGCCGTCGCTCGCGCACGGCATGGCGCAAGGCGACGCGACCGCCGGCGCGATCACGGACGTCGTGACGAAGTTCATGAACTCGCAGCAGGATTCGAAGAGCGCGGTCGCCGCGCTCGCGAAGGCCGCGAAGGTCAAGTAACGCGCGCCAGGCGCCCGGCCGGACACGCTTCATCGGCCGGGCGTTTTTGCATGTGCAGCAAACGGGCTCGCCCGCGGGCCCGTGCCGTACCCGGCGCCGGCCCGGCCTGCGTCGCCCTCGTTCCAGGAGTCGAATCAAGTGGCTGCCCCTCTTAGCGGAAACGGATCCGGCGCTGCCGCCGCACGGCGTACGTCGCCGATGTCGGCCTTCGCCGATCGCTGGATCCCGAAGCTCGTGCTCGCGCCGAGCGTCGCGATCGCCGTGGTGTTCATCTACGGCTTCATCCTGATTACCGGCTATCTGTCGCTGACCCGCTCGCGGCTGTTGCCCAACTACGAATTCGACGGCTTCGGCCGTTACACGGACCTGTTCCAGAACGACGTGTGGTGGACCTCCGCCGCGAACCTCGGCTGGTTCGGGATCCCGTTCATCGCGATCTGCGTCGGGCTCGGCCTGTTCCTCGCGATCCTGCTCGACCAGCGGATCCGCAACGAAGGCGCGCTGCGCGCGATCTTCCTGTACCCGATGGCGCTGTCGTTCATCGTGACCGGCACCGCATGGCAGTGGATCCTGAACCCGGGCCTCGGCCTCGAGAAGGTGATGCACGACTGGGGCTGGACCAGCTTCTCGTTCGGCTGGCTCGACGATCCGGACAAGGCGATCTTCTGCGTGGTGATCGCGGCCGTGTGGCAGTCGACCGGCTTCGTGATGGCGCTGTTCCTCGCGGGGCTGCGCGGCGTCGACGGCGAGATCTTCAAGGCCGCGCAGGTCGACGGCGCGACGCTGCCGACCATCTACCGCAAGATCGTGATCCCGAGCATGCGCCCGGTGTTCTTCTCGGTGCTGCTGATCCTCTGCCACATCACGATCAAGACCTTCGACCTCGTCGTCGCGCTGACGGCGGGCGGCCCGGGCACGTCGTCGTCGCTGCCGGCCATGTTCATGTACACGTTTTCGTTCAACCGCGGCCAGCTCGGGCTCGGCGCGGCGTCCTCGGTGATGATGCTCGCGACCGTCGTCGCGGTGCTGGTGCCGCTGATGTATATGGAATCGAGGAGCACCCGCAATGCAGCCTAAGATGACGATCAGCCGGGCAGTGATCTATGCGGCACTGATCCTGTTCGCGCTGTATTTCCTGTTCCCGATCTACGTGATGCTGTCGACGTCGTTCAAGGACCTCGACCAGCTGCGCACCGGCAACCTGCTGACGCCGCCCACCACGTGGACCGTCGACCCGTGGGTGAAGGCATGGAGCGGCGCCTGTACCGGCGTGCGCTGCGACGGCATGAAGCCATTCTTCCTGAACTCGCTGCAGATGGTGATTCCTGCCGTGCTGATCTCTTCGCTGATCGGCGCGTTCAACGGCTACGTGCTCACGCACTGGCGCTTTCGCGGCGCCGACGCGCTGTTCACGATGATGCTGGTCGGCTGCTTCATCCCGTTCCAGGTGATCCTGCTGCCGATGGCGCGCCTGCAGGGGATGCTCGGCCTCGCGAACACGATTCCGGGCCTCGTGTTCGTGCACGTCGTGTACGGGATCGCGTTCACGACGATGTTCTTCCGCAACTTCTACGTGAGCGTGCCGGCCGAACTCGTGAAGGCTGCCCGCATCGACGGCGCCGGCTTCTTCACGATCTTCACGAAGATCCTGCTGCCGGTGTCGCTGCCGATCTTCATGGTGTGCCTGATCTGGCAATTCACGCAGATCTGGAACGACTTCCTGTTCGGGATCGTGTTCTCCGGCGTCGATTCGATGCCGATCACGGTCGCGCTGAACAACCTCGTCAACACGTCGACGGGCGTGAAGGAATACAACGTCGACATGGCCGGCGCGATCATCGCCGCGCTGCCGACGCTGCTCGTCTACATCGTCGCCGGCCGCTACTTCGTGCGCGGGCTGACGGCGGGCGCGGTGAAGGGGTAGGCGCGGCGTTATCCGATACGACGAACCGGCCGCGCACCACGCGCGGCGCATCGAAACGAACCCGACGCGGCGCCCGAGTGCGCCGCGCGAGACGAGACAGAGGATTCACAGCATGGCAAGCCTTTCCATCCGTGACGTGTACAAGACCTACCCGAACGGGGTGCCGGTCCTGAAGGGTGTCGACATCGAGATCGAGGACGGACAGTTCCTGATCCTGGTCGGCGGCTCGGGCTGCGGGAAATCGACGCTGCTCAACATGATCGCCGGGCTCGAGACCGTCACGAGCGGCGAGATCTGCATCGACGGCAAGGTCGTCAACGACCTGTCGCCGAAGGATCGCGACATCGCGATGGTGTTCCAGTCGTACGCGCTGTATCCGTCGATGACGGTGCGCGAGAACATCTCGTTCGGCCTGAACATCCGCAAGGTGCCGAAGAACGAGCAGCAGCAGATCGTCGACCGCGTGTCGGCGATGCTGCAGATCCAGCACCTGCTCGACCGCAAGCCGGGCCAACTGTCGGGCGGCCAGCGCCAGCGCGTCGCGATGGGCCGCGCGCTCGCGCGCGATCCGTCGCTGTTCCTGTTCGACGAACCGCTGTCGAACCTCGACGCGAAGCTGCGCATCGAGATGCGCGCGGAAATCAAGCTGCTGCACCAGCGTCTCGGCACGACGATCGTCTACGTGACGCACGACCAGATCGAGGCGATGACGCTCGGCGACCGGATCGCGGTGATGAAGGACGGCGTGGTCCAGCAGTTCGGTGCGCCGCAGGAGATCTACGATTCGCCGTCGAACCTGTTCGTTGCGGGGTTCATCGGCGCGCCGCCGATGAACTTCATCAACGGCAAGCTGGTCGAGCAGGGCAGCGGGATCGCGCTCGAGATCGACACGGGCCTCGCGCGCAGCGCGCTGATCCTGCCGTTCGACGCGGCGAAACTGAAGTCGCACGTCGGCCGCGAGGTGATCCTCGGCCTGCGTCCGGAGCGCATCACCGACGCGCGCAACGCACATCACGGCGAGACGTCGAAGCTGCAGCCGATCGACGTGCGCGTCGACGTGACGGAGCCGACCGGCCCGGACACGCACGTGTTCGCGCAGGTGAACGGCAAGCGGATCGTGAGCCGCGTGCATCCGGCCGCGAACCCGCAGCCGGGGCAGACGCAGTCGCTGCTGTTCGACGTGTCGAAGGCCGTGCTGTTCGATCCGGCGTCGGAAGAGCGGATCGCGTGACGCGACGCTTGCGCTGAACGAAAGGCAAAGGGGCCGTTTCGATGAACGGCCCCTTTTTCGTTTCCGCGATGCGGATGATTCGTCCGCGGATGCGTCGGTCAGGTCAATGCGGCAACCGCACGTCGAACTTGAACGTCGCGAGCCGCGCGACGAGGATGAAGCCGGTCGCGAGCAGCACGCTGTACACCGAGTCGACCTGCAGCCACACGAGCAGCAGGTAGAACCAGCAGCCGACGAACGCGCAGGTCGCGTACGGCCGCGAATCGCGCAGGATCAGCGGGATATCGTTGCACAGCACGTCGCGGACGATCCCGCCGACCACGCCGGTGATCACGCCCATCATCACCGCGATGAAGCGCGGCATCTCGGCGTCGAGCGCGATCGACGTGCCCGAGATGCTGAAGATGCCGAGCCCGATCGCGTCGGCGATCAGCAGCAGCCGTTCGGCCGACAGCCGCGACAGCATGCGCATCACGAACGGCGCGAACAGCGCGAGCACGAAGATCGCGATCACGTAGTCGTCGTGCACGACCCAGTAGAACGGCCGGCGCTCGAGCAGGATGTCGCGCAGCGTGCCGCCGCCGAAGGCGGTCGCGAGCGCGACGACGAACGTGCCGACCGAGTCGAGGCGGTTCTTGCGCGCCTCGATGAACCCCGAAATCGCGAAAGCCAGCGTAGCGATCGCCTCCAGTATCGCGATCGCGAGCGTCAGCCTAGGATGCGGCACGCGGCCCCCGGTCGGCCGGCGCCGCGTGCGGCTGCAGCAGCACCAGCACCGCGCCCGCGCCGCCGTCGTGGCCGCGCGCCTCGCAGAATGCGATCACTTCTTCCTTCTGCACGAGCCACGCGCGCACCTTGCCTTTCAGCACCGGCTCCTTGCCGATCGAGCCGAGCCCCTTGCCGTGGATCACGCGCAGGCAGCGCAGCCCTTTCTTGCCGGCTTCGCGGATGAATTCGGCGAGCGCATCGCGCGCTTCGTCGCGCCGCATCCCGTGCAGATCGATCTGCGCCTGCACGATCCATGCGCCGCTTCTCAGCTTGCGCACGACGTCGCGGCTGATGCCGGGGCGGTGGTAATACAGCGAGTCGTCGCTGTCGAGCAGCGTCTCGGGATCGAATTCGTCGGACAGCGTTGCGTTCAGCACGGCTTCCTCGTCGCGCTGCGTCTGTTTCGGCACCGGGTCGGGCGGCATGCGGCCCGACGACGCGCGCGGCGGCGCGTTCAGCGGCCGGATCGTGCCGATTTCGTTGCGGAACAGGTTCGCGTCGGCTTCCGCCTTGCGCTCGGCCTGCACGGTTTCGATGCGCGCGCGCTCGCGCCGATCGGCTTCGCCTTGCAGCGACTTGCGCAATGCGCCGAGGCCCGCGAGGCCCTGGCCGCGCAACGCGGCCGCATCGGGCGCGGGCGGCGGCGCGGCGGGCGCCGCGGTCACGGGACGGGCAGCGATCTTCCGCTTCGCGGGATCGCTCGGATGGGGCTGGTTCTTCGCCATGATTCGGTAACGGGGCAGGCGCGTTCGGGCGCGCGGGCAGAAAAAAGCCGCTGCGCGGCGGCAGCGGCTTTCCGGTCGAGCCCGCTTCGCGGCAGCGGACGCCATTGTAGCGCCCGCCGCGGCAAGGCTCCCGGCTTACTTCTTGTCGTGCAGGCTTTCGAGGTAGCGCTGCGCGTCGAGCGCGGCCATGCAGCCCGTGCCCGCACTGGTGATCGCCTGGCGGTACACGTTGTCCTGCACGTCGCCCGCGGCGAACACGCCCGGCACGCTCGTCGACGTCGCGTTGCCTTGCAGGCCGCTCTTCGTCAGGATGTAGCCGTCCTTCATCTCCAGCTGGCCCTGGAACAGGTCGGTGTTCGGCTTGTGGCCGATCGCGACGAACACGCCCTGCACGTGCAGGTCTTCCGTCGCGCCGGTCTTCACGTTCTTGATACGCAGGCCCGTGACGCCCGATTCCTCGCCCGTCACTTCGTCGAGCACGTGATCCCACTTGATGTCGACGACGCCTTCCTTTTGCTTCTCCAGCAGGCGGTCGATCAGGATCGGCTCCGCGCGGAACTTGTCGCGGCGGTGGATCACCGTGACCTTCTTCGCGATGCCGGTCAGGTAGAGCGCTTCCTCGACGGCCGTGTTGCCGCCGCCGATCACCGCGACTTCCTGGTTGCGATAGAAGAAGCCGTCGCAGGTCGCGCAGGCCGACACGCCCTTGCCCATGAACGCTTCCTCGGAGGCCAGGCCGAGATACTGCGCGGACGCGCCGGTCGCGATGATCAGCGAATCGCACGTGTATTCGCCCGAGTCGCCGATCAGCCGGATCGGCTTTTCGTGCAGCTTCGCGGTGTGGATGTGGTCGAAGACGATTTCGGTGTTGAAGCGCTCCGCGTGCTCCTGGAAGCGCGCCATCAGTTCCGGGCCTTGCACGCCCTTCGCGTCCGCCGGCCAGTTTTCGACATCGGTCGTGGTCATCAGCTGGCCGCCCTGCGCGATGCCGGTGATCAGCACCGGGGACAGGTTGGCGCGTGCCGCGTAGACGGCAGCCGTGTAGCCGGCGGGGCCGGAACCGAGAATCAGGACTTTGGCGTGTTTGGGCGTGGACATGTGCGAATCCGTAAAAGGCGGCTGCGGCGGGCGGGATAAGGCTCGCCGGACGGTCCGGGTTGACCGGGATGCCGTCATAGATGGGTATCAGACGCGCATTATAAAGGCCCCGTTGCTGCGCTGCCGAACGAGAGTTTCAATCGTGGCGATAGCGTTTCGCGGCGTGCCGTCCGTACCGGGGCAACGGGCCGGGCGGCAGCCTGCCATGCGGCGGCGCGTTGTCGCAAGGGCGGGCATCCGGCCCGGTGACGGCCGGCCGCGCCGGTTCGGCATGCCGTCCCCGTTATGTAACCGTCATTTACACTTGGCGGCCCAGTGCAGCGTTTACAATAAGCGCGATCGAACGACAGGCGGGCGCACGGCCCGTCCTCTTTATACGGATTCATGGCAAAAGCTCCTTATTCCGCCCAGGCACAGGCGTTGCCGCACCGGATGTCGAAGCTCCTCACGGAGATCCGCTGGATTCTCCAGGTCGCGCTCTGCGCCTTTCTGGTGATGGCCCTGCTGAGCTACAGCCGGCGCGATCCGAGCTGGACGCACGCCGCCCAGGTCGATCACATCTCGAACTGGACCGGCCGCGTCGGCGCATGGACGGCCGACATCATCCTGCTGCTGTTCGGCCTGTCGGCCTACTGGCTGATCGTGCCGCTCGGGCGGCGCATCGCCGTCAACTACCGCCGCATCACGCGCCACGACGCGATTCCCGACGAACCGGAGCGGCCGATCGGCTGGCTCACCGAGATCTTCGCGTTCGTGCTGGTCGTGCTCGCGTGCGACGGCATCGAGGCGCTGCGCATGTGGTCGCTGAAGGTGCAGTTGCCGCGCGCGCCGGGCGGCGTCGTCGGCGAGGCCGTCGCGGGCGCGATGTCGCATGCGTTCGGCTTCACGGGCGGCACGCTGCTGCTGCTGATCGCGCTCGCGATCGGCCTGTCGCTGTATTTCCGCTTCTCGTGGCTGTCGGTCGCCGAGCGCGTCGGCGGCGCGATCCTGTCCGCCGTCAACGTCGCGAAGCTGCGCCGCGAGGCCGAGCGCGACCGCAAGCTCGGCGAGGCCGCGGCGGTGCGCCGCGAAGGCAAGGTCGAAGAGGAGCGCGTGCGCATCGAGGATCACGAGCCGGTGACGATCGTGCCGCCGGTCGTCACGCCGGCGAAGTCCGAGCGCGTCGAGCGCGAGCGCCAGGTGCCGCTCTTTACCGACCTGCCGGGCGATTCGACGCTGCCGCCGGTGTCGCTGCTCGACCCGGCGCCGAAGACGCAGGAAGCGATTTCCGCCGATACGCTCGAATTCACGTCGCGCCTGATCGAGAAGAAGCTCAAGGACTTCGGCGTCGAGGCGAGCGTCGTCGCCGCGTATCCGGGCCCGGTCGTCACGCGCTACGAGATCGAGCCGGCCACCGGCGTGAAGGGCAGCCAGATCGTCAACCTCGCGAAGGATCTCGCGCGTTCGCTGTCGCTCGTGTCGATCCGCGTGGTCGAGACGATTCCCGGCAAGAACTACATGGCGCTCGAACTGCCGAACCAGCGCCGGCAGACGGTGCACCTGTCCGAGATCATCGGCTCCGAGGTGTATGCGGCCGCGTCGTCGGCGCTGACGCTGAGCCTCGGCAAGGACATCGGCGGCAAGCCGGTGTGCGCGGATCTCGCGAAGATGCCGCACCTGCTGGTGGCCGGTACGACCGGTTCGGGCAAGTCGGTCGGGATCAACGCGATGATCCTGTCGCTGCTGTACAAGGCCACCGCCGACCAGGTGCGCCTGATCCTGATCGATCCGAAGATGCTCGAAATGAGCGTCTACGAAGGCATTCCGCACCTGCTGTGCCCGGTCGTCACCGACATGCGCCAGGCCGGCCATGCGCTGAACTGGACGGTCGCGGAGATGGAGCGCCGCTACAAGCTGATGAGCAAGCTCGGCGTGCGCAACCTCGCCGGCTACAACAACAAGATCGACGAGGCGGCGAAGCGCGAGGAGAAGATCCCGAACCCGTTCAGCCTGACGCCGGAAGATCCCGAGCCGCTCGGCCGCCTGCCGAACATCGTCGTCGTGATCGACGAGCTGGCCGACCTGATGATGGTCGTCGGCAAGAAGGTCGAGGAACTGATCGCGCGGATCGCGCAGAAGGCGCGGGCGGCCGGCATCCACCTGATCCTCGCGACGCAGCGGCCGTCCGTCGACGTGATCACCGGCCTGATCAAGGCGAACGTGCCGACGCGGATCGCGTTCCAGGTCTCGTCGAAGATCGACTCGCGCACGATTCTCGACCAGATGGGCGCCGAATCGCTGCTCGGGATGGGCGACATGCTGTACCTGCCGCCCGGCTCGGGGCTGCCCGTGCGCGTGCACGGCGCGTTCGTTGCCGACGACGAAGTGCACCGCGTCGTCGAGAAGCTCAAGGAGCAGGGCGAGCCGAACTACGTCGAGGGTCTGCTCGAAGGCGGCACCGCCGACGGCGACGAGGGCTCGGCCGGCGCGGGAACCGGCGAAGGCGGCGGCGAGTCTGATCCGCTGTACGACCAGGCGGTCGAGATCGTCATCAAGAACCGCCGCGCGTCGATCTCGCTCGTGCAGCGCCATCTGCGAATCGGCTACAACCGCGCGGCGCGGCTGCTCGAGCAGATGGAGCAGTCGGGGCTCGTGTCGGCGATGTCGTCGAGCGGCAACCGCGAAATTCTTGTGCCGGCGCGCGACGCGGAATGAGTCCGCGGCGCCCGCAGCGCCGGCCACCCACGGAGAAAACCGCAATATGCAGCAACATTCGTTCGCAATGTCCCTTCGTTCGACGCGGCGCTGGCTCGGCGCGGCGCTCGCCGGCGCATCGCTGATGCTCGCGGCGACGCACGCGTTCGCGGGTGGCACCGAGCAACTGAAGGCCTTCGTGTCCCAGGTGCGTTCGGCGAAGGGCGATTTCACGCAGCAGATCGTCAAGGCGCCGGCCAAGGGCGCGAGCGCCGTGCAGGCCGCACCGAAGCCCACCGACAATTCGAGCGGCACGTTCGTGTTCGCGCGGCCGGGCAAGTTCATCTGGACGTACCAGAAGCCGTACCAGCAGGTGCTGCAAGCCGACGGCGACAAGCTCTACGTGTACGACCGCGACCTGAACCAGGTTACCGAGCGCAAGCTGAACGGCGCGCTGGGCGCGAGCCCCGCGGCGATCCTGTTCGGCAGCAACGATCTCGACAAGAACTACACGCTGCGCGATGCCGGCGAGAAGGGCGGCATCGAATGGCTCGAGATGCTGCCGAAGGCGCAGGACACGCAGTTCCAGCGGATCGGCATCGGTTTCCGCAACGGCACGCTTGCTGCGATGGAGCTGCACGACGTGTTCGGCAACGTGACGCTGCTGACCTTCACGAACATCCAGACGAACCCGTCGCTGAAGGGCGATACGTTCAAGTTCGTCGTGCCGAAGGGCGCGGACGTGATCAACGGCTGACCTTCGCTGCGCCGTTTTCCCGACACGGGCCTGCCGGCGACGGCAGGCCCGTGTTGTTTGGGGACGCGTGTAACGGACGCGTGTAACGGACGCGTGTAACGGACGCGTGTAACGGACGCGGGTACCAGGCCCGGCGGCGCGCTCGCGCGGCTGTCATAATGTCAGGTCCGGCGGCCGGTTCGGCCGCGACCGTTTGATGTGGAGCGAGGGTTCATGTCCGACCTGTTTCAAGTCGAGCCGCGCCGCCCGCTCGCCGAGGCGCTGAGGCCGAAGACGCTCGCCGAGGTGATCGGCCAGACGCATTTGCTGGGCGAAGGCAAGCCGCTGCGGCTCGCGTTCGAATCGGGCAAGCCGCATTCGATGATCCTGTGGGGGCCGCCCGGCGTTGGCAAGACGACGCTCGCGCGGCTCACCGCGCTCGCGTTCGACTGCGAGTTCATCGCGCTGTCCGCCGTGCTCGGCGGCGTGAAGGACATCCGCGAGTCGATGGAGCAGGCGAAGGACACGCTGAACCGTACCGGCCGCCACACGATCCTGTTCGTCGACGAGATCCACCGTTTCAACAAGGGGCAGCAGGATGCGCTGCTGCCGTTCGTCGAATCGGGCCTCGTGACCTTCATCGGCGCGACGACCGAAAACCCGAGTTTCGAGGTCAATTCGGCATTGCTGTCGCGGGCGCAGGTGTACGTGCTGAAGTCGCTGAACGATGACGAGATGCGCCAGTTGCTGAAGCGTGCGCAGGAAATCGCGCTCGACGGCCTCGCGTTCGACGACAAGGCGATCGATACGCTGGTCGGCTACGCGGACGGCGACGCGCGCCGCTTCCTGAACCTGCTCGAACAGGCGCAGACGGCGGCGACGTCGGCCGGGGTCGCGACGATCGATGCCGATTTCGTCAGCAACGCGATGACGCTGAACGCGCGGCGCTTCGACAAGGGCGGCGACAATTTCTACGACCAGATTTCGGCGCTGCACAAGTCGGTGCGCGGGTCGAGCCCGGACGGCGCGCTGTACTGGTTCTGCCGGATGATCGACGGCGGCGCGGATCCGAAGTATCTCGCGCGGCGCATCGTGCGGATGGCGTGGGAAGACATCGGCCTGGCCGACCCGCGCGCGTTGCAGGTGGCGAACGACGCGGCCGAAACCTACGAGCGGCTCGGCTCGCCGGAAGGCGAACTCGCGCTCGGGCAGGCGGTGATCTATCTCGCGTGCGCGGCGAAGAGCAACGCCGGCTACAACGCGTTCAACCAGGCGATGGCGTTCGTGAAGCAGGACAAGTCGCGCGAGGTGCCCGTGCACCTGCGCAACGCGCCGACCAGGCTGATGAAGGAGCTCGGCTACGGCCACGCTTATCGTTACGCGCACGACGAGCCGAACGCGTACGCGGCCGGCGAGACGTACCTGCCGGACGGGATGCGCGAGCCGCGCTGGTATCAGCCGGTGCCGCGCGGGCTCGAGTCGAAGATCGCCGAGAAGCTCGCCTGGCTGCGCGAGCTTGATCGCGAGGCCGGCAAGAAGGATTGACGGCGCCGCGCGCGCCGGTTCGATCCGCGCCGCCGCGCAGGCGTCAGCGCTTGCGGGCCGGCTGCTGTTTCTTCCAGTATTCGAACGGCTCTTCGTGGCATTCGATGTCGAGTTCGGCGACCCGCGCATGCAGGCGTTCCTGCGCGTCGGCGATCGCGAGGTTGTAGATCGCCGGTGCGACTTCCTGAATGAAGAAATGCAGCAGCGCGCCGGCCTGGATGTTGCCGATCGGCTCGTCCATGTTTTCTGTGAAATAACGTTGCAGCGACGCGATCGCGCGGTCGCGGACATCCTTGTCGAGTTCGATGGTCATCGGATTCCTTGGGAGCTGTGACGCGGAGCCGGCGCTCCGCCCGATTCGGTTGCCGCCGGCCGGCGCGGGCGTGGTGCGATCCGTCATGGCCACGCGCGCGGCAATTCGCCGGCCGCCGAGGCGGCGGGCCGCGAATGCGATACTGCCATGGCTGCCCATTTGCGGCATTGTCCATCCGGCCGACGCCGTGGCGGCCGCGCGGTGCGTTAGAATTCCCGTCTTACACAACGATTTTCCAAGTCCTCCCATGCTCGACATCCAGTTGCTGCGCAAAGACCTCGACGGCGTCGCCAAGCGCCTCGCCGATCGCGGCTACACCCTCGACGTCGCCGCGTTCTCCGCACTCGAAGCGGAACGCCGCGCGATCCAGACCCACACCGAAGAGCTCCAGGCGCGCCGCAACAGCCTGTCGAAGCAGATCGGCGCGATGAAGGGCAAGGGCGAGGACACGTCGGCCGTGATGGCCGAGGTCAGCGGGATCGGCGACGACATGAAGGCGTCGGAAGCCAAGCTCGGCGAGATCCAGGCGCGCCTGTCCGACCTGATGCTGGGCATGCCGAACGTCGCGCACGACAGCGTGCCGGTCGGCAAGGACGAAGCCGACAACGTCGAGGCGCGCCGCTGGGGCACGCCGCGGCAGTTCGACTTCGCGGTGAAGGATCACGTCGACGTCGGCACCCCGCTCGGCCTCGATTTCGAGACGGGCGCGAAGCTCGCCGGGGCGCGCTTCACGATGCTGCGCGGCCCGATCGCGCGCCTGCACCGCGCGCTCGCGCAGTTCATGATCGACACGCACACGCAGCAGCACGGCTATACCGAAACGTATACGCCGTACATCGTGAACCCGGAGATCCTGTACGGCACGGGCCAGTTGCCGAAATTCGCGGACGACATGTTCCGCGTCGAGAAGGGCGGTGCGGAAAACACGGTCACGCAATACCTGATCTCCACGTCCGAGATTTCGCTGACGAACACCGTGCGCGAGTCGATCGTCGACGCGTCGGCGCTGCCGATCAAGCTCACCGCGCATTCGCCGTGCTTCCGCTCGGAAGCCGGTTCGTACGGCCGCGACACGCGCGGGATGATCCGTCAGCACCAGTTCGACAAGGTCGAGATGGTGCAGGTCGTCGCGCCGGAAACGTCGTACGCGGCGCTCGACGAGATGGTCGGCCACGCGGAAGCGATCCTGCAGAAGCTCGGCCTGCCGTACCGCGTGATCACGCTGTGCACGGGTGACATGGGCTTCTCGGCCGCGAAGACGTTCGACCTCGAGGTATGGCTGCCCGCGCAGAACACCTATCGCGAGATCTCGAGCTGCTCGAACACCGAGGCGTTCCAGGCGCGCCGGATGCAGGCGCGGTTCCGCAACGCGCAGGGCAAGCCGGAGCTCGTGCATACGCTGAACGGTTCGGGCCTGGCGGTCGGCCGCACGCTCGTCGCGGTGCTGGAGAACTACCAGAACGCGGACGGCTCGGTCACGGTGCCGGAAGTGCTGCGTCCGTACATGGGCGGCATGGAGCGGATCGACGCGCCGGTGCAGGCGTCGTAACGCCGGTCTTTCGCGCCCTCGCAAAAAATTTGCAGAAAGGGCTTGTCAGCCGCGAATCGATCGTCTTATAATCTTTTTCTCGCGGAAACGACCAGCCGCGAAATGCAGTAAGGAAGGAGAGGTGGCAGAGTGGTCGAATGTACCTGACTCGAAATCAGGCGTACGGTTTCCCCGTACCGTGGGTTCGAATCCCACCCTCTCCGCCAAAATACGAAGCCCCTTGATCCGAAAGGATCAAGGGGTTTTTCGTTTTGGGTCGTCGGTGCAGTGCGTCGATTGCGGATGCGGTGACGACAGGCGGCTACGGGCGCATCGCGTCGTGCCGGACGATAGCGGCGCGATCGTGCCGCCTCTTCAATGCGGGCTCGCTGCATGACGAATACGGCCGCCCCGTGCCGCACTGACTGTCGGAAGTCCTGAAGGTTGTGCATGGCCGATTGCCGTCGTCACCGGGCCATGTTCGCGTTGCCGGAAATCGGGTGACGGCGTCGCTGCCGCACCGTGCGCCTGCGAAACCGGATGCCGGCGCGCCGACCGTCTCAAGCAGCGCTCGCCGGCTTCTACACAGTGCTGCCGACCCATCAGCCCGCCGCCGGATACTGCGCCAGCACCCTGTCGCGGATCGCCGGCTTGATATTCGATTGCGCCATGTCGCCGCGATAGTGCGCGACGACCCGCGGGTTCATCACGCGATACCAGAGCGGCGGCACGTACGCGAACAGGATCATCGTCGCGTAGCCGGCCGGCAATTGCGGCGCATCGTCGAAGTGGCGCAGCGCCTGGTACGAGCGCGTCGGATTCGCGTGATGGTCGGCGTGCCGCTGCAACTGGTACAGGAACAGATTCGTGACGACGTGATTGCTGTTCCACGAATGCTGCGGCGTGCAGCGTTCGTAGCGCCCGTTCGGCAGCTTGCGGCGGCCGAGCCCGTAGTGCTCGACGTAGTTCACCACTTCGAGCAGCGACGCGCCGTAGACGGCCTGGATCACGAGGAACGGGATCACGACCTTGCCGGCCATCGCGATCGCGATGCCCCACACGACGGCGGTCATCGCCCATGCATGCAGTACTTCGTTGCGCCAGGTCCACGGCGAATGCCCGAGCCGTTCGAGGCGAGCCTGTTCGAGCCGCCACGCCGAGCGGATGCTGCCGGTCACCGTACGCGGCAGGAACGCCCAGAACGACTCGCCGTAGCGCGCGCTCGCCGGATCCTCGGCCGTCGCGACGCGCACGTGATGGCCGCGATTGTGCTCGACGTAGAAGTGGCCGTACGCGACCGGCGCGAGCGTGATCTTCGCGAGCCAGCGTTCGAAGCGGTCGGTCTTGTGCCCGAGCTCGTGCGCGGTGTTGATCGAGATGCCCGTTGCGGCGCCGAGCGACAGCGCGAAGCCGACGTAGTCGTACCACGCGAGCGCGTGCGTGCCGACGATCCACACGCACATGAAGAACGCAACGTATTCGACGAACGTCGCGAGATAGACGATGTATCGGTAATAGCGCTCGCGTTCGAGGTGCGGCACGACCGCTTCGGGCGGATTGTCGCGATCGTCGCCGATCAGCGTGTCGAGGATCGGGATCACGCCGAACGCGAACAGCGGGCCGAACCACCAGAACACGTGAAGGCCCGTCGCCAGCGCGAGCTGCGCGGCGAGGATCGGCAGCGTGATCGTCAGCGCGCCGAGCAGCCACAGGTAACGCTTGCCATCCGACCAGCCCGAGGCCGATCCGTCGGTCATTGTCATTGTCTCCCTCCAGTCGGCCGGCCCGCAGGCGACCGCATGCAAGATTGTTCGAATCCTCGTGGTCCGCGACGCGCGCGGCAGCGCCGGATCGTTGCCCGGTTCTGCCTGTTATACGACTGGTGCGCGCACTTGCCAAACCCCCGCGCTAGGCGTGGCGCTCCAAACGACGAGGTGCGCGGGCCGGAGGGCGGGAGGGGCCGCTACGCGCCGATTGAAACGTGCTGACGACGGCGCCTCGATCCGCGCGGCGGCGCCTTCGTCAGACGATTGGCTCGGCGTGCGGCGCGCACAGGCCGGTGTGACGGGGCTGCAACGAATGTTGCATCGCAATAACGAGGCCGCCGAAGCAGGGGCGCCGCGCGCTTTTCTTTGGCTTATATTACGTAGCATTACGACCATGGCGACACGTTCCAACACAGTGCCAAACCGGTCGGCCGCGCATCGCAAGGAGAACGACGCAAAGCGCCGGATCACGCGATCGCGCCCACCGTCCCGTCGTCGCGCGCGTCGATGCCCCGATGCTGCACCTGCACACCGGGCGCCGCGAGTCGTCGCTGATGACATCTGCCGCCTTTCGATCCGCGCTGCCATTTGAAAATTACGATTTGACTCATGCCCCGCTTTCGGTTGAAGCTACTAGCTTGCTGTCCGAAGGGGGCTGTGCCTGCATGAGTTCGATCTTGACCGTTCGTCGTATCGCTGCCGATCAGGGCGGCGTGTATCGCGAACTCCGCGCCGCATCGCTGCGTGAGCCCTATGCGCCCGGCGAAGCGCCGGAGGCCGAATTGCTGACCGTCGAAACGGACGCGGCGTCGGCGATCGCCGCGCAGCGCGCCGTGTCCGACGAGTCGACGACTTTCCTGCTGTACACCGAAGGCCACCCGGCGGGCATGATCGGCGCGTATTTCGACAACACGCCCGATCGGCGCGCGTTCGTCAGCGAACTGTGGGTCGCGCATGCGGTGCGTCATCTGCGCGGCGGCGTGCTGCTGCTGGAGACGGCCACCGCATGGCTCGCCGAGCGCGGCGCCACCGACGTCTACGCGTGGATCGCCGATGCGAACCGCAACGCGATCCGCTTCTACGAGCGTGCCGGTTTCGGCAACACCGGTGAACATGCGCCGATCGCGCGGATGCCCGGCGCGATGAAATCGCTGTTCGTGTCGCAGGTGAAGCACTGACCCGACCTCGAAATAGCCCGCCGCGCGGCGCGACGAAAGCCCGATCGCCCGCTGGCCTGCCCGCCTGCCGATTGCGCGTCCGCCCGGGCCGCCGCAATCCCGAGTCCCAAAAATAATGGCCGCTCGCGTGGACGCCTGTAAAATACGCAAAAAATTTTTGCAGAGTGTCCATGTCGCTTAAAAAATCGCCATTCTTCGAGCTGCGCAGCGGATCGGTCGATACGTTGCTGTTCACCGTGAAGACGACCGATCTCGACGCGTTGCGTACCGAACTGGTCAAGCGCTTCGAAGCGACTCCCGAGTTTTTCGCCGACGATGTCGTCGCGATCGACGTCCGCCGCCTGGCTGACGGCGAGCGCGTCGCGCTCGCGGACATCCGCCAGATGCTGAACGACGTGCGGATGCGTCCGGTGGGCGTCGTCGCACTGGCAACGCAGGGCTGGGCGGGGGAAGCCGGCCTGCCGTTGCTGGAGGCGCGCGATCGCCGCGCGCCGGCCGCGAAACCGGCCGACGAAGCGGAACCGGCGGCCGTGCCAGCCGTCGAGCCCGCCGCCGCTGCGGCAGCCGCAGCGGCGCCCGAACAGCCGTCGGAACCCGCGCCGACACTCGTGCAGGCCGGCGGCCAGACGCTGGTGATCGACCGGCCGTTGCGTTCGGGGCAGCAGATTTACGCGAAAGGAGACCTCGTGGTGCTCGCGCCGGTCAGTCACGGCGCGGAAATCATCGCGGAAGGCAATATCCACATCTACGCGCCGTTGCGCGGCCGCGCGCTCGCGGGCGTGCACGGCAATCACGACGCGCGCATTTTCTGCACGTGTCTCGAACCGGAACTGATTTCGATCGCGGGTATCTATCGAACGACCGAGAACCCGCTGCCCGCCGACGTACTGGGCAAATCGGTACAGATCCGGCTCGAAGAGGAAAAACTGATGATCGAACCGCTGCGCCTGACGTGATTCACGCGGTGCGCTCCGGATCGATCGGCTCTCATTGACGAACACAGGGTATTGGGTAAATGGCAAAAATCATCGTGGTGACCTCGGGCAAGGGCGGCGTGGGCAAGACGACGACGAGCGCGAGCTTCGCGTCGGGTCTCGCGCTGCGCGGCCACAAGACGGCCGTGATCGACTTCGACGTCGGCCTGCGCAACCTCGATCTCATCATGGGCTGCGAGCGTCGCGTCGTGTATGACCTCGTGAACGTGATCCAGGGCGAAGCGAACCTGAACCAGGCGCTGATCAAGGACAAGAAGTGCGAGAACCTGTTCATCCTGCCGGCGTCGCAGACGCGCGACAAGGATGCGCTGACGCGCGACGGCGTCGAGAAGGTGCTGAACGACCTCGTCGCGATGGACTTCGAATACATCGTCTGCGATTCGCCGGCCGGTATCGAGGCCGGTGCGCTGCACGCGATGTACTTCGCGGATGAAGCGCTGATCGTCACGAACCCGGAAGTGTCGTCGGTGCGCGACTCGGACCGCATTCTCGGCATTCTGTCGTCGAAGACGAAGCGCGCGACCGAAGGCAAGGAGCCGATCAAGGAACACCTGCTGATCACGCGTTACAGCCCGAAGCGCGTGAGCGAAGGCGAGATGCTGTCGCTCGAGGACATCAGCGAGATCCTGCGCATCAAGCTGATCGGCGTGGTGCCCGAATCGGAAGCCGTGCTGCATGCGTCGAACCAGGGTCTGCCGGCCGTGCATATCGACGGCACCGACGTCGCGGAAGCGTACAAGGACGTCGTCGCCCGCTTTCTCGGCGAGGACAAGCCGCTGCGCTTCACCGATTACCAGAAGCCGGGCCTGCTGCAGCGCCTCTTCGGCAGCAAGTAACGGAGGCCGCCCATGTCCATCCTTTCGTTTCTCCTCGGCGAGAAGAAGAAGTCCGCATCGGTCGCGAAGGAGCGCCTGCAGCTCATCATCGCGCACGAGCGGGTCGGCGGCCGGCCGCCGGCCGATTACCTGCCGGCGCTGCAGAAAGAGCTCGTCGCGGTCATCTCGAAGTACGTCCATATTTCGGACGATGACATCCGCGTGAGCCTCGAGCGCCAGGACGACCTCGAAGTCCTCGAAGTGAAGATCGAGATCCCGCAAGCCTGACGCTCAGCGTGTGTCCTTCCGCACGGCGGCGCCCGCCGCCGTGCGCGTCTTACGCCCTGTTGCACTTTCGGGCACGCCGTAACACGACGCCTGTCGGCCGTCATCGCCCCTCCCGCATTGAACGAATACGCTCACGTGTGTTGTTCAACCAGGAGGTTGTGATGGCTGTCTCTACCGTTTCACGTCGTATCGTTTCGCTCGCGCTGTTCGCCGCGGGCCTGTCAGCCGTCGTCGCACCGTTCGCCGTGCACGCGGACGAGATTCTCGTCGGCACGCCCGTGATCGCGCCGCAGGGGCGCATGGTCATCGCGGAGCCGGTCGCCGTGCGCACTGAGGAAATCGTCGTCGTCGCGCCGAATGCGCCGCCGCCCGTGCGCTACGAGGTCGTACCGGCCACGCGCGTCGGCTACGTGTGGGACCGCGGGCACTGGCACTGGGACCATGGCCGCTACGTGTGGATCGGCGGCCACTGGGAGGCCGAGCGCGTCGGCATGCAGTGGGTGCCCGGGCATTGGGACCAGCGCGGTCCGAACTGGTTCTGGACGCGCGGCCACTGGGCTTGAGGCAGGCGCGATGAAAAGAACCGCAATCGCCATCGCGCTCGTCGCGATCACGCTGGCCGGGTGCATCGTCGTGCCGGCGCGGCCGGTCTACTACCGGCCGGCGCCCGTCGTGATCTACTGAGCGTCGCGCGGGCCGTGCTGTTGCGTCGGGCCGTTTGCATCGGTTACAGCCGGCCCGGCATCGTGCGGCGCCGCCGTGTCCGCGGCGCTGTCGCCCGGCGCCGCAGCGGCCGGCTCGTCGCCGCCTTCGTCGCGCAGCGTGTCGAGCGGATCGGCGGGGGCCGCGGTTGCATCCCGCGGTTCGGTCACGTCGGTCATGTTGCCGGCCGCGGCCGCAGTGGTTGCCGCGGCCGGCGCGGCGGCCGCGACGGGCGGCGCGAGATAGCGCTGCGCGAGCGTTTCGTACAGCGGCGGCGCAAAAAAGCGCGATACCCGGCTCGATACCAGTGCAGTCGCCATCAGTGAAATCACGAGCGCATGACCGTTGATCATTTCCATCACGATCACGAACGACGTGATCGGCGACTGCGTGACGGCGGCCAGGTAGCCGACCATTGCGAGCGCGATCAGCATCGGCAGGCTCATGTTGCTGAACACGGCATGCAGCACGTTGCCGAAGCCGGCGCCGATCGACAGCGACGGCGCGAAGATCCCGCCCGGGATGCCCGGCAGGTACGACGCGACCATCGACACCATCTTCAGGAGCGGATAGAACACCGACAGCTGCTGACTGCCATCGAGCAGGCCGCGCGCCTCCGCATAGCCGCTGCCGAACGTCGTGCCGCCGGACACGAGCCCGACGACGGCGATCGTGAAGCCGCACAGCGCGGCGAACGCGACCGGCCGCTCGCGATACAGGCCCAGCAGTCGCGCGGGCAGCCAGCGCCCCGTGTTCAGCAGCAACCAGCAGAACAGGCCGCCCGCGATGCCCGTCACGATCGCGGTGACCAGCACCGCGACCGCCAGCAGCTTCGGGAAATGGAGCCCGGCGTTGATCGTGCCGAAATACGTGTAGTTGCCGTTCAGCCCGAGCGCGACGACGCCGGCGAGGATGATCGCGGTAATCAGTACGCCGCTGGCGCGCGCGGAGAAGCTGCGGGTCAGTTCCTCGATCGCGAACACGATGCCCGCGAGCGGCGTATTGAATGCGGCCGACAGCCCGGCCGCCGCGCCGGCCAGCACGAGCTGGCGTTCGATCTGCGCGTTCGAGCGCGGGTAGAAGCGCCGCAGGTTGAACATCAGCGCCGCACCGACTTGCACGGTCGGCCCTTCGCGGCCGATCGTGAAGCCGCCGAGGATGCCGAGGAACGAGATCAGCACCTTGCCGAACAGGATGCGCAGCGTCAGCAGCCGGGCGCCGAATGCGCTCGGGCGCGCATGCAGCGTCGCGATCACCTGCGGGATGCCGCTGCCCTCGGCGCCGCGGAAAAAGCGGCGCGTGATCCATGCCGACAACGCGGCGATCGCCGGCGTCAGCAGCAGCGGCAGCCAGACGGCGTGATCGCGCATCGCGCGGAAAGTCTCGTAGCCCCAGTCGATCAATCGGGCATACAGGACGGCCGCGAGGCCGACGACGATCGCGCCGAGCCAGAAAACACCATACTGGCGCCAGATTCGCAGCGAGCGGCGGGTAAGGGCGGGAAACAGCGCGGGAAGGGCGGGGCGCGGCATGGGCTCGGCCGGAGGGCAAAGAGAGGATTATAAAAAGGAACCGATGCCAGCGGGGACGACGACGCGCCGCGCAGGACGACAAAAATTCACAAAAGAGATGCAATTTGTTGCAAATGTAATGTTCGCGTAATGTCTGGACATAGCAACCGTCGTTAGCATGCCAAGATGGCCAGTCGAGAATTCCCGCAAATCGTGAAACGTATCCTTATCGTGAAAGTGACGTCGCTCGGCGACGTCGTCCAGACGCTGCCTGTCGTCGCCGACCTGCATCGCGCGTTCCCCGGCGTGACGGTCGACTGGGCCGTCGACGAATCGTGCGCGGAGGTCGTACGCTGGCATCCGGGCGTGAGCGCCGTTCTGTGCGCGCCGCTGCGCCGCTTCAAAAAAATGCGCAATGCAGGCGACCTGAAGGCGATCTCGGCATCGATCGGCGCGCTGCGTGCGCACCGCTACGACGCGATCATCGATCTGCACGGCGTGTACAAGAGCGCGATCATTTCGTCGCTGGCGCGTGGCGCGCGTCGCTTCGGCTACCAGACGCAGGATCTCGGCGAAACGGGCGCGCGCTTCGCGTATTCGCACCGTTTCGGTCCGCGGCCGGACTGCGACGCATGGCACGGGATGCGGGTGAGTGCCGGCGAAGCGCTGGGCTACGTGCCGGAAGGGCCTGCCACGCACGGCATCGTCGCGCCGCAGGATGCGAGCCTGCCCGCCGCCGTGACCGACGGCGGGCCGTTCATGCTGCTGTTCCATGCGACGTCCAATCCCGACAAGAAGTGGCCGCCCGGACACTGGGCCGCCCTTGCGACGCAGATGATGGCGCGCGGCTTGCGCGTGCTGGTGCCGTGGGGATCGGCGGCCGAGCACGACGATGCACGGGATATCGCCGCGCGGGCGCCGGGCGCGATCGTGTTACCGGCGATGACGGTGCGTGAGCTCGGCGCGGCGCTGGGTCGGGCCGCGCTCGTGGTGGGCGTCGATACCGGGTTCGTGCACATGGCGCACGCACTGCAGCGGCCCACCGTGATGATTTTCGTCGCGACGTCGCGCCACCATTGCGGGATCGGCGGCGTGCCGAATGCGCTGTCGATCGGCGAGCCGGGCGCGATGCCGACCGTCGACGAGGCGCTGGAGGCGATCGATACGGTCTGCCCCGCCTACGGCACGGTGCGCGCGCGGCTGTCCGCCTGACGCGGCGCGGCGGCCGCGGTCAGGCGAGCAGCGCTTCGACCGTGACGACGGCGGCGATGGCCGCCAGATTCGCCAGCAGCGCCTCGAACACGAGGCCGCGCCAGGTTTTCGGCCGAAACCGCAGCGCGAGCAGCAGCGCGCCACCGAGCGCGAGCGCAAGGATCAGCACGAGATCGGCATTGGCAAGGCGGATATTCATGGCGGCGGCTCCTGTCGGGGCGGGATCTCCGGGCGCGCAACGACGCGCCCAGGATCGAGTATAGGCAGCGCCCGCCGTCGTACAACCCGGGTCGCCCCGAAGGCTCAGACGAGCGACGCGTCGCGCGTCTCGCGCATCAGCAGCACGCCGATCAGGCTGATCGCCGCCGCCACCGACACATAGCCGCCGACCCACGATAGCCCGCCGCGCGCAACCAGCAGTTGCGCGATATACGGCGCGATCGACGCGCCGAGGATTCCGCCGAGGTTGTACGCGACGCCCGCGCCCGTGTAGCGGACGTTGGTCGGGAACAATTCGGGCAGCAGCGCGCCCATCGGTGCGAACGTCACGCCCATCAGGAACAGCTCGATCGTCAGGAACAGCGCGACGAGCGGCATCGAGCCGCTGCCGAGCAGCGGTTCCATCGCGAACCCCGACAGCAGCGCGGCGATCGCGCCGACGACCAGCACCGGCTTGCGGCCGAAGCGGTCCGACGCCCATGCGGACAGCGGCGTCGCGAGGCCCATGAAGACCACCGCGAAACACAGCAGGCCGAGGAAGCTCTGGCGCGGAATATGCAGCGCCGACACGCCGTACGACAGCGAGAACACCGTCGAGATGTAGAACAGCGTGTAGCAGACGACCATCGCGAGCGCGCCGAGCAGCGTCGGCCGGCAGTGCTGCGTGACGAGCGTCGCGACCGGCACGCGCACGCGCTCGTTGCGGTCGAGCGCTGCCTGGAACGCGGGCGTTTCGGTGATCTTGAGCCGCACGTACAGGCCGAGCGCGACGAGCACCGCGCTGACGAGGAACGGGATGCGCCAGCCCCAACTGCGGAACTGCGCGTCGGACAGCGACAGCGCGAGCGCGAAGAACAGCCCGTTCGACATCAGGAAGCCGACCGACGGTCCCAGTTGCGGGAACATCCCGAACCAGCCGCGCTTGCCTTGCGGCGCGTGCTCGGTCGCGAGCAGCGCAGCGCCGCCCCATTCGCCGCCGAGGCCGATTCCCTGGCCGAAGCGCAGCACGCACAGCAGCACCGGCGCGAGCGCGCCGATCGCGTCGTAGCCGGGCACGAAGCCGATCGCGGTAGTGGACACGCCCATCACGAGCAGCGATGCGACGAGTGTCGACTTGCGGCCGATGCGGTCGCCGAAGTGCCCGAACAGGAACGAGCCGATCGGACGCGCGATGAACGCGATCCCGAACGTGACGAACGCGGACAGCGCTTGCGCCGTCGCGGAGCCGTGCGGGAAGAATACGGGGCCGATGACGAGCGCGGCGGCCGTCGCGTACACGTAGAAATCGTAGAACTCGATCGCGGTGCCGATGAAGCTCGCGAACACGATGCGCCGGTGGCTGACGGCGCCGGCCGAACCGGTTGCGTGTGCAACGGTTGCGGGGGATGCGGACATGGATGTCTCCGTTTTGTCGTTGGGGCAGCCGGCTGGGCGTGCGCTGGGGAGGCGACTGCCTGCCGGGCGCGCCGGGCAAATGATTGATGCGGATGACGCGGTGGCGGCGTGGACGCGCGCCGTGGCGCGGACGTCACCCGCCGGTCGACGATGGAGACGGATACGTCGCCGCCGCCCGGTGCCGGCGTGGTCGGCTCGCTTGCCGGGTGGGGCGCGCGAACGCGCGCGCGGCGTGATGGCCGCGCGAGTGCGGAAAATTATAGCCAGCGCTGCCGCCCCCCGGCAATCGGGCCGCGGCGGCGCGTCAGTCGATCGATTGCGCCTGCGCGGACGCGGTGCTTTGCAGCTGGAAGTGGCCGTCGTCGTTGAAGAGCCAGCCTTCCATCAGTTCGAGCCGACCGTTGCCGTCGAGCAGCCGCGACGGCGGCGCCGGCAGCGGCGCCGAGCGGCGCAGCGACGCGAGCGCGAGCGCTTCCGCCTCGCTGTCGCCGTTGCTGCGATAGACGGATGCGTTGATCACGCGGCCGTTGCCATCGACGGTGAAGGCCACGACGACGAGCGAACGCAGCATGGCCTGCGGTGTGCCGTGCAGCATGCCGGACGGATTGCGTTCGGCGACGCGGTGCGCGACCTCGACGCGATACTGGTCGAGATTGCCGCTGCGTATGACCGACGGAATCGTCACGACCGAGCGTAACGACGAAGGCGGCGTGATCGTGCACGCGGCGAGCAGGGCGACGACGGCCAGCGCGGCAACACGCAGCCGGGCGACGCACGGACGGGGAAGGGGGCGCATGACGTGATGGCCTGGAGGGACGATAAAAAAATGATAGGCGTACCGACGCGAGGCGATATGGGGGGAAACGCATAGCGCGCGGGACCGGTCGTTGCGCTCGCAGATGATGCCGGCCGGACGCCGCGTCGAGCCACGCGCGTCGTGCACCGCGATGTGACGCGACATGTGGCGGCGTCCGCAGCGGACGCGTGCTGGAAGGTTGAAAGCCGCGGCACGCTGCGATCGTCCGGCCGCGCGGCGCGGTCAGCCGATGCGGCCACCTCGGCAGCCTTCCGGGGAATCGTCGGCGATGCGTTCCGGCCGCGTCAGAAGCCGTGCGTCACGAGCGACAGGACCGACAGGTCGGGGTGCGTGCCGTCGATGATGCTCTTGCCGATGTGCACGGCTTCGTGGGTCGCCTCGTCGACGCTCGCGAAGCTTTCTTCGCCATCCGCGTGGAACGGCACCGCGTGGCCGGGCAGCGCGGGATTCACGCCCGGATGGCACACGTAGCCGGTGTAGGTATAGCGCGTGTCGCTGCCGGGCATCGCGGCCGGCACGACATGGATCTCGAAGCCTTCGTAATCGACGTGGTCCGTCGCGGTCGACAGGTCGGTCATGGCGATCTCCGTGTGCCGCGCGCAGGGGTGGCGCGTGCGGCATCGAATACGCGGCGGCGTTCGTGTCGCCGTGTTGAACGAATTCTAGGCGATGACGGGGCGGGCCGGGAGGCGTCAGGCGGTGTGCGGCGGCAGGCGTCCGGGACGCTCGCACCCTGTCGCTTCGACGCGTCGACGATCCGGCGCCGATTCCATCAGCGGGCGACGGAAACGGGGATCATCGTATTTTTCGCATCATTGCTTGCAGCGCGCGTCCTTGCGCTGCACGACGACGATCACCGGATACTTCTGGCCATGATCGAGTTCCACACGCGCGACGACGGTCAGCGTCGCCGGGTCGGAATCGTCGTACACGCTGACCTGTTCGTTGCGCAGGTAGGTCACGCCGGTGCAGTTCGACGTGCGTCCGTCGTCGCCCACCTTGCACTGAAGCTCGTTGTCCTTCAGGTAGTTGTATGGCGACGGGCTCGCGAGATACTCGCTCAGGCCGCGCGGCGAACCGCCGACGCCGGTCACGTACGCGATCGCGCACGACGCCTGTGCGTCGCTGCCGGAGGCGGTGTCGGCCGCCGCATGCGCGCTGACGGCGGCCAGCACGGCGACGAGCGACGAGACGAGGAAGGGCTTCATGACGTGGATTTCCCGTTTCGCGAATCGGAGCGCGGGATTGTAACGGCATCCGGCGCGATGCGTCGGAACGTGCGGGGCGCACGCGTGCGGACAAACAAAAACCCCGTCATTCTGCGAATGGACGGGGTTCGGCGAACTTCCTGGCGGAAGCGGTGAGATTCGAACTCACGGACAGTTTCCCGTCGCTGGTTTTCAAGACCAGTGCCTTAAACCGCTCGGCCACGCTTCCACACGAGGCGGCATTGTAACCGAAATGCCGCCGCGTTCATCCGTTCAGTCGTCGCGCAGGAACAATTCCTGCAGGTCGTTGAGAAAACGCTGGCCGAGCGGCGTCGGCGCGATTTGCGTGAAATCGCGCGTGATCAGCCCACGCCGTTCCGCTTCCTTCAACGCCGGCTCGATCGTGCTCATCGGCAGGCCCGTCCGTTCGACGAAGCTGTGCACGGGAAAGCCCTCGACGAGCCGCAGCATATTCAGCATGAATTCGAACGGCAGGTCGCGCGCGCCGACTTCACGCTCTTCCTGCACGGCCGTGCCGGCCTTCGCCTGTTCGATGAAGGTTGCCGGATGCTTGTAGCGCGCTTGCCGCAGGACCCGGTTCGGGAACGACAGCTTCGTGTGCGCGCCCGCGCCGATCCCGAGATAGTCGCCGAAGCGCCAGTAGTTCAGGTTGTGCTTGCACTGATGATTCGGCTTCGCGTACGCGGATACTTCGTAGCGCCCGTAGCCGGCGTCGGCCGTGCGCGCGTGGATCCATTCCTGCATGTCGGCCGACGCGTCGTCGTCGGGGACGACCGGCGGAAACTTCGCGAACAGCGTATTCGGCTCGAGCGTCAGGTGATACAGCGACAGGTGCGGCGGCGCGAACGACAGCGCGGTCTCGATGTCGGTGCGGCATTCGTCGAGCGTCTGGTTCGGCAGCGCGAACATCAGGTCGAGGTTGAAGTTGTCGAAGTTCTTCGCGGCGATCTCGACGGCCGCGCGGGCCTGCGCGGTGTCGTGAATCCGGCCGAGCGCCTTCAGGTGCGCTTCGTTGAAGCTCTGGATGCCGACCGACAGGCGGTTCACGCCGCTTGCGCGGAACTGCGCGAACTTCGCGGCTTCGAAGGTCCCCGGGTTCGCCTCGAGCGTGATCTCGGCATCGGCGTCGAGCGGCAGCAGCGCGCGCACGTCGGACAGCATCCGGTCGAGGCCGGCCGCCGACAGCAGGCTCGGCGTGCCGCCGCCGATGAACACGGTATGCACCTGCCGACCCCACACGAGCGGCAGCGCCTGCTCGAGGTCGGCGCGCAACGCGTCGAGATAGTCGGCTTCCGGAAACCGTTCGCCTTTCCATTCATGCGAGTTGAAATCGCAGTACGGGCACTTGCGCACGCACCACGGGAAATGCACGTACAGCGCGAGCGGCGGCAGCGACGTGAGGCGCACCTGGCCGGGCGACGTGAAGGTCGCGACGACGCGCGCACCGGTGTCCGAAGCCTGGCTCAT
This sequence comes from Burkholderia sp. BCC0398, assembly GCF_902833245.1. Lineage (NCBI taxonomy): Bacteria > Pseudomonadati > Pseudomonadota > Betaproteobacteria > Burkholderiales > Burkholderiaceae > Burkholderia > Burkholderia sp. BCC0398. Next base: position 84,938 of record NZ_CADFEM010000018.1, on the reverse strand, counting down.
GCTTCCTCCGCGAGCCGCGCGAGCAACGCCTTCAGCGCCAGCGCGCGATGGCTGTGCGTGTTCTTCACTGCAGGCTCGAGTTCGGCGGCCGTCGCGCCGAGCGACGGCAGGTAGAAATACGGGTCGTAGCCGAATCCGTGTTCGCCGCGCGGCGTATCGACGATCTCGCCGGCCCAGCGCCCTTCGGCGAATAGCGGTTCCGGATCGTCCGCATGGCGAACGAGCGCGAGCACGCAGCAGTAGTACGCACGCCGGTCGGCGACGCCGCGCAGCTGCTCGACGAGATACCCGTTGTTCGCCGCGTCGCCCTTGTCGCGGCCCGCGCGCTGCGCATAGCGCGCCGAATAGACGCCCGGCGCGCCGCGCAACACGCGCACGCACAGGCCGGAATCGTCGGCGATCGCCGGCAGTCCGGTGAGCCGCGACGCATGGCGCGCCTTGGTCAGCGCGTTCTCGATGAACGTACCGAACGGCTCTTCCGCCTCCGGCACCGCGAGGTCGCCCTGCGGGACGATCTCGATGCCGACCGTCGAGAACAGCGCGGTGAATTCGCGCAGCTTGCCCGCGTTGTTCGACGCGAGAACGATGCGCGACAGCGGCGCGACGGTGCGGTCGTCAGGCATGGCTCGCACCCAGGACCTCTTTCTGCAACCGCACGAGCTCGGCGATCCCGCCCTGCGCGAGGTCGAGCAGCGCGTTCATCTCGGCGCGCGAGAACGGCACGCCTTCGGCCGTGCCCTGGACTTCGACGAAGCCGCCCGCGCCGGTCATCACGACGTTCATGTCGGTGTCGCAGCGCGAATCTTCCGCGTAGTCGAGGTCGAGCACGGGGGCGCCTTCGTACACGCCGACCGAGATCGCGGCGACGTGGTCGGTGATCGGCGAGCGCGTGAGCTTGCCGGCCGCGATCAGCTTCGACACGGCGTCGTGCGCGGCGACGAACGCGCCGGTGATGCTGGCCGTGCGCGTGCCGCCGTCGGCCTGGATCACGTCGCAGTCGATGTGGATCGTGCGCGGGCCGAGCGCCTCGAGATCGAACACCGCGCGCAGCGCGCGGCCGATCAGGCGCTGAATTTCCTGCGTGCGGCCCGTCTGCTTGCCGCGCGCCGCTTCACGGTCGCTGCGCGTGTGGGTCGCGCGCGGCAGCATCCCGTATTCGGCGGTCAGCCAGCCTTGCCCGCGCTCGCGCAGGAACTCGGGCACGCGCTCGGCGACGCTGGCGGTGCACAGCACCTTGGTGTCGCCGAATTCGACCAGCACGGAGCCTTCGGCGTGTTTCGTGTAGTGGCGCGTGAGGGCGACCTTGCGCAGTTCGTCGGCGCGGCGGCCGCTCGGGCGGGAAACGGAAGACGTCATGGGGAAATCGCGGAAGGAGAGGAAACCCCGATTCTAGCGCCGAACGGCGGGCGTCCCCGGCGGGGTGGTCCGCAAAAATGGGATAATGCGCGCTTCCCGCCCCGCGCTTTCCGATGCGCCGGGCGCCTCGATGTATTCCCGCCCGCGAGGGCACCAGACGGCGAGACGAACCATGATCTACAGCATGACGGGCTACGCGAGCGCGACGCGCGAACTCACGACGGCCGCCGGCAACGGCGGCACCAGCGTGTCGGTCGAACTGCGCACCGTGAACTCGCGCTTCCTCGATCTCAATTTCCGGATGCCGGACGACGTGCGCGCGTGCGAACCCGCGCTGCGCGAAATGCTGATGAACAAACTGTCGCGCGGCAAGGTCGACGTGCGCATCAACCTGCAGCGCGGCGAGCAAAGCATCGGCGCGGGCGCGCTGAACCAGTCGGTGCTCGGCCAGCTTGCCGATCTCGAACGCGCGGTGCTCGATTCGTTCCCGGGCGTCGGCCGTCTGCGCGCGGGTGAAATCCTGCGCTGGCCCGGCGTGCTCGCCGAGGCCGGCGTGTCGGCCGACGCGATCCGCGACGCCGTGCTCGCCTGCGGCAAGGAAGCGATCGGCGAGCTCGTCGTCGTGCGTTCGCGCGAAGGCGCGCAACTGGCGACGATGCTGCTGTCGAACGTCACCGAGATGGAGGCGATCGTCGCGCGCATCACGCCGCTCGTACCGGAGCTGATCGCGAAGCACCAGCAGAAGATCGTCGAGCGGCTGCAGGAAGCGCTCGGCCTCGCGGCGCCCGAAGGCGGCTCGACGGTCGTCACGCGCGAGGAAGCCGCGGAGCGCATCCGTCAGGAAGTGACGATGTACGGGATCCGGATCGACATCGCGGAAGAACTGTCGCGGCTCACCGCGCACCTGAACGAAACGCGTCACGTGATCGAGAAGGGCGGCCGCGTCGGCAAGCGTCTCGATTTCATGATGCAGGAACTGAATCGCGAAGCGAACACGCTCGGCTCGAAGGCGGCGGCGAAGGAATTGGCCGACGCGTCGATGGCGCTGAAGCTGCTGATCGAGCAGATGCGCGAGCAAGTGCAAAACCTGGAGTAAAGAGATGAAACGACCCCCACGCTCACTACGTTCGCTTGGGGGGGCGCAGCCCCCCCATCCTTCGAAAGCCGATTCATGCGGATGTGGCCAGGCCCGGCGGAGGCTGTCATGACCGAATCCACCCGCGACGGCCACGCGTCGCATTCGCTGCACGGCGGCGTCTATCCCGGTAACCTGTTCATGGTCGTCGCGCCGTCGGGCGCCGGCAAGTCGACGCTCGTGAATGCGCTGCTGTCGAAGGACAGCGACATCTGCCTGTCGATCTCGTACACGACGCGCAAGCCGCGCCCGGGCGAGCAGGACGGCCAGCACTACCACTTCACGACCGTCGACGATTTCCGCGCGCGTCACGCGGCGCACGAATTTCTCGAGAGCGCGGAAGTGCACGGCAACTACTACGGCACGTCGCGCGTCTGGATCGAAGAGCAGATGAAGAACGGCCACGACGTGCTGCTCGAAATCGACTGGCAGGGTGCGTTGCAGGTGAAGAAGCAGTTCCGTAACGCGGTCGGCATCTTCATCCTGCCGCCGTCGCTCGACGCGCTCGAGGAACGCCTGAAGAAGCGCGGCCAGGACGAGCCGAACGTGATCACGCGACGCCTGCTGGCCGCCGGCAGCGAGATCGCACACGCGTCGGAAGCGGAATACGTGGTGATCAACGAGAATTTCGAACGCGCGCTCGCGGAACTCGAATGCATCGTCGCGGCGACGCGCCTGCGTTTTGCTTCGCAGTACGCGCGACACGCGGAGCTGTTCATCGAGCTCGGCATCCATCTGCCCCACGCGGAATGACGCGGGGCACGAGGGACATAAGGTAGAATAAGGACTATATTCAGAAGGAATTACCAACATGGCTCGCATTACCGTCGAAGACTGCCTGAAGCAAATCCCGAATCGCTTCGAACTGGCGCTCGCCGCCACCTATCGCGCGCGGCAGCTCGCGCAAGGCCATACGCCGAAGATCGAAAGCCGCGACAAGCCGACCGTCGTCGCGCTGCGCGAAATCGCCGCCGGCCAGGTCGGCGTCGAGATGCTGAAGAAGGTGCCGGTGTAACGCGCATCCGGCCCGTTCCAGCCATGTAGTCCACGCGCGCAACGACTCGACCTGGAGGCGAATATGAGCACCACCCCATCGTCCGCCTCCGCGGATTCGACCACCGAAGCCACGGCCCAGTCGCCTGCGCGCCAGTACATCGACGCGGTCCTCGAACAGTCCTTCCGGCATCTGTTCGGGCCGACCGCCACGCCGGAGCAACCGCGCAAGCACGGCGTCGTTTCGATCGCGAAACTGACGGCCGCGCTTGCCGAGTATCTCGCTCCGGACGAAATCAAAGAGGTCAAGGCGGCGTTCCACTTCAGCGACGAAGCCCACCTCGGTCAATATCGCCAGAGCGGCGAACCCTACATCACCCATCCCGTCGCCGTCGCGGAAATCTGCGCCGGCTGGAAGCTCGACGCGCAGGCCGTGATGGCCGCGTTGCTGCACGACGTGATGGAAGACCAGGGCGTGACCAAGAACGAGCTGGCCGAGCGGTTCGGCCCGAAGGTCGCCGAACTGGTCGACGGCCTGTCGAAGCTCGACAAGATGGAATTCCGCAGCCGCGAGGAAGCGCAGGCGGAAAACTTCCGCAAGATGCTGCTCGCGATGGCGCGCGACGTGCGCGTGATTCTCGTCAAGCTCGCCGACCGCCTGCACAACATGCGCACGCTCGGCGCGGTGCCGATGGAAAAGCGCCGCCGCGTCGCGCGCGAAACGCTCGACATCTACGCGCCGATCGCGCACCGGCTCGGGTTGAACAACACGTATCGCGAGCTGCAGGACATGAGCTTCGCGAACTTCAACCCGCATCGCTACGCGACGCTCGAGAAGGCCGTGAAGGCCGCGCGCGGCAACCGCCGCGAAGTGATCAGCAAGATCCTCGAGGCCGCGCAGCGCGCGATGGCCGACGCGAAGATCGACGCCGAGATCACCGGCCGCGAGAAGACCATCTACAGCGTCTACCGCAAGATGCGCGACAAGCAACTGTCGTTCTCGCAGGTGCTCGACGTGTACGGTTTTCGGGTCGTCGTCGACGGCCCGCTCGACTGCTACACGTGCATCGGCGCGCTGCACGCGCTGTACAAGCCCGTACCCGGCAAGTTCAAGGATTACATCGCGATCCCGAAGATCAACGGCTATCAGTCGCTGCACACGACGCTCGTCGGCCCGTTCGGCGCGCCGATCGAGTTCCAGGTACGCACGCGCAAGATGCACGAGATCGCCGAGGCAGGGGTCGCCGCGCACTGGCTGTACAAGAACGGCAGCGCCGATCTCAGCGACGTGCAGAAGCGCGCGCACCAGTGGCTGAAGTCGCTGCTCGACATCCAGAGCGAAGCGGGCGATTCGAGCGAATTCCTCGAGCACGTGAAAATCGACCTGTTCCCGGATGCGGTCTACGTGTTCACGCCGAAGTCGAAGATCATGGCGCTGCCGCGCGGCGCGACGGCGCTCGATTTCGCGTATTCGATCCACAGCGATCTCGGCAACCAGTGCGTGGCCGTGAAGATCAACAACGAGCTGCTGCCGCTGCGCACCGAGCTGAAAAGCGGCGACATCGTCGAGGTGATCACCGCGCCGTATTCGAAGCCGAACCCCGCATGGCTCGGCTTCGTGCGTACCGGCAAGGCGCGCTCGGCGATCCGCCACTACCTGAAGACGATGCGCCTGAACGAGTCCGTGCAACTGGGCGAGCGGCTCGTCGACCAGAGCCTGAAGGGCTACGGTCTCGCGCTGGCCGACGTCGAGCCGGAGGTGTGGGAGAAGCTCGTGCAGTGGACGGGCAACAAGAGTCGTCAGGAAATTTTCGCGGATATCGGCCTCGGTCGTCGCGTCGCCGCGGTGATGGCGAAGCGCATCGAAGTGTTGATGAGCGGCCGCGACGCGGACGACGATCTGCCGAAGTCCGAGCGGCATCCCGCGCATCATGCGCCGCCGGTCGTGATTACCGGCACCGAAGGGATGTCCGTGCAGTTGTCCGCATGCTGCCGCCCGATCCCGGGCGATGCGATCATGGGTTACATCGGCATCGGTCTGGGCATGGCGATTCATACGACGGATTGCCGTGTCGCGCAGCGCATCCATCGCCGCGATCCGGGCCGCTGGATCGACGTCGAATGGGCGCCGCAGCCGGGCCGCCTGTTCGATGTCGCGGTGAAGGCGCTCGTGAAGAACACGAAGGGCATCTTCGCGCGCGTCGCGGCGGACATCACGTCGGCCGACGCGAACATCGTTCATATCGCGATGGACGAGGATCTGACGCACGAGTCGACGGTGCTGCGCTTCGTGATCCAGGTCAGCGACCGCGTGCATCTCGCGAACGTGATGCGGCGCGTGAGAACCAATCCGGACGTGATGCGGATCATGCGCGAGCGTTCGACCGACGACGGCGCGCATGCACGCCATGACGGCGGCATGCGTATCGAGCGCGAGCGGCAGGATTACTGACGTTGACGCGCGCGGCGGTGGGCGCGGGCGGATTCGATGATCGACGGACGGCGGCTTATGGCCGCCGTTTTCATTGGGGCTGTCGAAAGCGCGTGCGATGATGCCGGCGCTTTGCCGAGCGTGTGCGGGGTGAGGGTGCGAACGAGGGAGGCGGGCGCAAAAAGAAAAAGGGCTTTCCCGGAGGAAAGCCCTTTTAAGGTGGCGCGGCTGGCAGGATTCGAACCCACGACCCCTTGGTTCGTAGCCAAGTACTCTATCCAACTGAGCTACAGCCGCACGCAAAACGGTACTGCTTCAACTGTCGGAACCTTCTGCGATGGGAAGGCCCCCAAAAAAGTGGCGCGGCTGGCAGGATTCGAACCCACGACCCCTTGGTTCGTAGCCAAGTACTCTATCCAACTGAGCTACAGCCGCACGCAACAACAAACTTCTACTGCTTCGAACTGAAAGGGCCTTCGGTTCGGAAGGCCCTCGAAAAAGTGGCGCGGCTGGCAGGATTCGAACCCACGACCCCTTGGTTCGTAGCCAAGTACTCTATCCAACTGAGCTACAGCCGCACGCAGAAGCGGAAGTATAGCAGAGTCGTATAAAAAGGGAAGCCTTATTCGCGAATTTGGTGCCATGGCCGTGGCCGGCCGCCCATCGTGTACCCTTGAGGGATCAGTCATCCACGTTGAATCTGCATCATGAACAAGGCGTTTGTCAAAGAGTCGGACGGTGACGACGACGATCTCGACCAGGCTCAACCCGCGATTCCGGCGGGCGCGAAGAACTACATCACGCCGGCCGGCCACAAGCGGCTGAGGGACGAGTTGCTGAACCTGATCGACGTCGAACGTCCCGAGGTCGTGCGGCTCGTGTCGTGGGCGGCCTCGAACGGCGACCGGTCGGAAAACGGCGACTATATCTACGGCAAGCGGCGGCTTCGCGAGATCGATCGCCGCATCCGCTTCCTGACGAAGCGGCTCGACCTTGCGGAAGTCGTCGACGCGAGCCGGCAGGAGAACGTCGACCAGGTGTTCTTCGGCGCGACGGTCGATTACGAGACGCCGGACGGCGAGGATCACACGGTGACGATCGTCGGGATCGACGAGGTCGATCTCGACCGCGGCTGCGTCAGCTGGATCTCGCCGGTCGCGCGTGCGCTGATCAAGGCGAAGATCGGCGACACCGTCACGCTGATGACGCCGGCCGGCCCGCAGCCGATCGACATACTCGACGTCCGGTATCCGGCGCGGGGCGACGCCTGACTGGCGGCCCGCGCCGCGAGAAAGAAAAAGCGCCCCGATGGGGCGCTTCGTCTTTCGGCGTATGGCGAACGGGCCGGTCGCTCAGAAGCGGTGACGCAGGCCGGCCGTGACCGCGATCTGCTTGTTGGTCGATGACGCGGCGCCCAGCCCGTTGATGTTGGCGCCGAGGTCCAGTCCGTCGCTGTTGACCTTCTGGAACTCGCCCTGCAGGTACACGTCGGTGCGCTTCGACAGCGCGTAGTCGGCTTGCAGGTTGAACTGGTGCCAGGTCGGCTTGTCGCCGGACAGGCGGCCCTGGGTGTACGTGTAGGAGCCGGCGAACGACAGGGCCGGCGTCAGCGCGTAGCGGCCGTTGACCTCATAGTTGCTGAAGCGCCCGGTATCGCCGAGGCCCGTGATGCCGCCCGCCACGCCCGATTGGCCGGCGCTGATCGCGCGAAGGCCGGTCAGGCGCGTCTGGGTGAACACGAAGCCGACCGTGGCGGGGCCGAACCCGTAATTGAGGCCGGCGCCCCAGGTGCGCTGCACGCGCGACGCGAAGGTCCAGTCGCCGGTGACCGCGCCCGGATCGGACGCGGCCTGCGCGAGCGCGTTCACGTCGCTGTTCAACTGCAAGTAGGCCGCGGCAAGGTTGAAGCCGAGGTAGCTGTACGACACGCCGCCGCTGTACGCGCGGTTGTTCGCGAACGCCGACGAGTTGGAGAACCCGTACAACGCACCGAACTTGAGGCCGCCGTAGTTCGCGCTCTGATACTTGACCGAGTTGTTGATCCGGAACGAGTTGTTGAGGTTGTCGTTGTCGAACGGGTGGGCAAACTGGGTGCCGCCATACTGGGTACCGGTCAGCGACAGCGGCCCGAGATAGTCGACGACGCTGTCGTACTGCCGGCCCAGCGTCAGCGAACCGTAGGTGGTGTGCGCAATCCCGACGAACGCTTGCCGGCCGAATTCGCGACCGTTCTGCTTCAGCGCGCCGTTGTTGATGCCGAAACCGTTTTCCAGCGTGAAGATGGCTTTCAGGCCGTCGCCGAGATCTTCGGTGCCGCGCAAGCCCCAGCGGCTGCCGTTGATCGAACCGCTCGTTTCCTGCCAGGCGCTGTGGCCGCCCTGATTGTTCGTGTAAGTGATGCCTGCGTCGATCAGGCCGTACAGCGTCACGCTGCTTTGTGCATGGGCGGCACTAACGAATACACCCGACAACGCGGCGACGATCAGGGTCTTGTTCATGGATCTGTCTCCAAACACGATGATGTCGATCGAACCTGGGGCGGACGGCCGTGCTTTGTTTGATGCTGTCGCCGGCGCCGCAGAACGGCGGTGCGCGTATCAGAAATCCATTTGCAGTGTACGAAGTGTGCGGAGCGAGGGCGGTTCACGCTTTAAGAAACAGTGTGTTTTGAAATCCGCAAAAATCGGGAAAGTCGCGCAACCGATTGCCACGCAAGGGTTCGCTGCGGCGCAGCAAATGGAAATAACGATCAGGACTGCGTAGAGGGCGTTGCGCGTTTGCGACGGACGGTCAGCGGCCGGCGGGAGCGGCTATAGCCCGATTATTGACACATCGGCAATAGAGGTTTGTGTGGAGCATGGATAATGAAAGGTGGTTCTCTCGCTATACTGCGATCTCTGCTTTCCGAAGCAGACTTTTTCGTTGACGGAAAAGATCTCCAAACCTTTGTCGGCGCGACTTCCCAGTCGCGCTTTTTTTTGCCCGGCCGCTCAGCGCGCTACGACGTGTACGAGCGGCGCTTGCGCTGGCGCTTGCCCGCAGGCGCGGCATCCTCTGCTTCGATCGGCGGCGGCGTGTTGGTCCAGTCTTCCATCACGTAGTGACGGGCATCCAGAGGCGATGCGAGCAGGTTCTGCCAGTGATCGCCGTGCCATGTCATATCGAACTCGGTATCGCACGGCGCTTCGCGCGCGGACTCGGCCAGGGCGCGGGACTTGCGACGTACGCGTCCGAGCCGGCTCGCGAAGCGCTTGATTCCGTCCAGCCACATGACCCTCTCCTTCCTTTCAGCATTGATTCAGGATCGCAACGTCGCCCGATTTCTGCAACCCGAAAAAACCCGAGGATTTTACCGGGTCGATTTGTCCCCGGTAGAAATTTCGCTTCCGGCGATTATTAGCGATCCGATCCCGGTAATGTTGACAGGTTTTTGATGCGAATCAATTAATCATCGGTGACGGTGTACCGATTCCAGTGGTATTAGCGTCTTTTCAAGAAAGCAGTGGCTAAAAATTTTCTTGACGCACCCGGATTGTCCAATTTATAAAGTGAGCACTCCGTCCTCGGGCGGCGTGCTGGTGTGGGTGCTGGCGCAATGTTTCGGGATTTCGGGAAACGGCTATAAAAATAGCTTTTTTGATCTTATCGAGTGGGGAAAGAAGACATGGATACCGGTATCGTGAAATGGTTTAACGATGCTAAAGGTTTTGGCTTTATTACGTCGGACAATGGCGGTGAAGATTTGTTTGCGCACTTTTCCGAAATCCGGATGGACGGCTTCAAGACGTTGAAAGAAAACCAGCGTGTTTCGTTCGAGGTCAAAGTCGGACCGAAAGGCAAGCAGGCAGCGAATATCCAGGCGGTCTGACGCGCCACGCATTGCCGATCACGTCCGGCCCCCGCATCGCGGGGGCTTTTTGTTTTCGGGGGGACGGAGCGAGCCGGTCCGGGCTGGCCCGAGTACGCATGCCGGTGCATACTCACGGAAGCATCGTTTCCCTGTCTTTTCATGTCCGATTCCGTTCCGTCCGATCCCGCCAGCGAGCAGCCGCTCGTCTTCGTCGACCTTGAAACCACCGGCGGCTCGTCCGCCGACCACCGCATTACCGAAATCGGCGTGGTCGAAATCGGACCGCTCGGCGTGTCGACGTGGACGAGCCTCGTCAATCCGGGGCAGGCGATTCCGCCGTTCATCCAGCAACTGACGGGCATCTCGGACGCGATGGTGCGCGATGCGCCGACGTTCGCATCGCTCGCGCCGGCGCTGTTCGAGCGGCTCGACGGGAAGCTGTTCGTCGCGCACAACGCGAGCTTCGACCGCGGCTTCCTGCGCGCCGAATTCGAGCGCGCCGGCCTGGCGTTCAATCCCGACGTGCTCTGTACGGTGCGGCTGTCGCGCGCGTTGTTTCCGCGCGAATCGCGGCACGGGCTCGATGCGTTGATCGAACGGCATGGGCTCGTTCCGGCCGCGCGTCACCGGGCGCTGGCCGATGCCGACCTGATCTGGCAGTTCTGGCGCCAGTTGCACGACATCGTGCCGCTCGAGCGGCTGCGCGACCAGATCGCGCGCACGACGCGCCACTTCCGTCTGGGCGGCGATCTGACCGAGGCCTGGCTGGATACCGCGCCGGCAGGGTGCGGCGCGTATGCGCTGTTCGGGGAGCGTGACGAAGCGCTGTATGTGGGTCGTAGCGTGCGCGTGCGGCAGCGGCTGCGCGCGCTGCTGACCGGCGAGCGCCGCTCGTCGAAGGAAATGCGGCTCGCGCAGCAGGTGCGGCGCGTCGAATGGCGCGAGACCGGCAACGAGCTGGGGGCGATGTTGGCCGAAGCGCAATGGATCGCCCGGTTGCGCCCGTCGTACAATCGGCGCCCCACGGCCGACGCCGTCCGCGCGGGCAGTGCGCCCTGGCCGTTCGAAGGCGCGGTCGCCTTCGAGGCGGACGGCGAGCGCCGCCTGTTTCATGTGATCGATGGCTGGTGCTATCTCGGTTCGGCGGACTCGCTCGATGCGGCTGCGCGGCTCGCGGCCGACGCGGCGGGCGGCGTGTTCGAACCCTTCACCCATCGCCTGCTGCAGACGCATCTCGCGCGCGGCCTGCAGGTGATTCCGCTCGCGGCGCTGACCGCCGCGGACTGAGCGCCGCCGGGCGATCCGTGCCCGCCGCGTCAGCCGATCGCGCTGGCCCCGCCGGCGGAGCAGACATGCGACAGCGCGGTATCGAGTGCCCGCGTCTGCGTGGAATCGTAGCGCGTGAGCGTCTTCCAGTTCGCGATGCTGCGCGCGAGCCGCGCCTGGCAATCGGGCGCGTCGCGCAGCGGGGCGACCTGTGCGAGACCGGCGAGCATTTTCTGCGTCAGCCGATCGAGTGCCGGCCGCGTGCTGGTCGCGAGATCGGGCGGCGTGCCTTCCGGCGGCCGCGTCGCGCGCCAGGTCGCGAACAGTGCGTTCTGCACGTCCTTGCTTGCGGTGATCTGATCCTCGAAGAATGTGCGGGCGAAGGCGGGATCGACGCCGGCCTCGGTCGCGCGCTTTTCGACGGCAGTGAGCAGGGCCGCTTCGCGCGGCTGGTCTTCGATGGCCTTGTGATTCGCCCATTTCCATCGCGCGACCGGTTCGGCGAGCGCGAGGCGCTGCGACGCGAGCGCAACGACGTTGGTGAGGGCGGTGTCGTCGCCGTCTGCGCGGACGGCAGGCGACGAAAGGAGGGCGACGCCGAGTGCGGCGACAGCGACGCTGGCACGAATGGCTTGCTTCATCGGAACGATCAGGAGAGCCGGGCGGGCCGGACGTGGAAAACCAGAAGGATAGACGAAGACAGTCGCGCGGCGTAGCGTCGCGACAGGAGAATCAGCAGGCGAGCTGACCCGGCACCGTCAGGCTGTTGCAGCCCGGGTGCGAAGCGAATTGCGCGCGAAGCGCTAGGATGAACCGCACGATAGCGAGGGTCGACACGTGGCGGTTACAGAACCGGACCGGCGTTCACTTCGGCGAGTACAGCTTGTGCTGCTCGTCGAAGAATGCCCGAACGTGCTCGGGCAATTCGGCGAGGAATTCCACGCCGACGGGTTCCGGATCCGGGCTCATCACTTGCTCGGGCGGTGGCATGCGAGTCGGTCTTTCGTCCATGATCGTTTCTCCAGCAGGTTCAATGATTATCAACCTCGCGCTCGGATTTGTGCCAGCGGCGAATCGTTAGATTTTGTCTCTGTTGTATTAACGGCACATGCGCTCCGGCGCGAAGTGTGATGCCCGCTATCGCGCGCCGCGCGACGGCGACAATCGGGCCGCTTGCTATACTTGCGCGCACTTTTTCCTGGACCGCGATGAGACGAACGACGCGATGGATCGGCCTCGTATGGCTGGCGCTGGTACTGAACGTACTGTCGCCCGTCGTCGGCTACGCGCGTGTTGCGTCGAGCGGTTCCGGCGCGCTCACGCTCGAGTTGTGCAGTGCAGCGGGCGCGCGTCGGGTCGTGCTCGCGCAAGCGGGCGACGACCGCGACAGGTCGTCGTTCGACCACGCCGGCGTCCCGCATTGCGTGTACTGTCCCGGCTTCGCCGCGAACGTCGCGCTGGGCACGAGCCTGCCTGCGATGCCGGGCTTCGTACGCACGTTCGCGTATCGGATGGTCGCCCCGATCGTTCCCGATGTGCCCCGCAGGGGCATCCGTCTTGCGCAGCCGTGCGCCCCGCCTGAAAACGTTCCGGTCTGATTGATGTCCTTCGCGCGCCCCGGTGGCGCGTGAGCCGCCTGCGGCCTCGGCCCGCGCGTCGCGCCGTGCGTGCGTGCGCGGCTCGCGCTCGCATGCGCGGCCGCTTTCGCATGGCCGGCCGCCCACGCGGCTTCGACCGACGATGCCCGCGCCGACGCGGCCCATGGCGGTGGCATCGATCGTCCCGCCGCCGCCGCGGCGCCGGCGGCCGTCGGTGTCGCTGCAGCGGCCGTGGCGGTCGGCGATACGTTGACCGCCGTCAGCGTGACTGCGCAGCGGCAACCGGTCGACCCGGATACGCCGGCCGTCGTCGCGTCGATCACGCGCGAGCAGATCGATGCGCACACCAACGTCACCACGGAGGACGCGCTGAAGTACGCGCCGAACCTGATGGTCCGCAAGCGCTACATCGGCGACCGCAACAGCGTATTCGCGGGCCGCGACTTCAACGAACTACAGAGCGCGCGCGGGCTCGTCTATGCCGACGGCGTGCTGCTGTCGAACCTGCTCGGGTCGAGTTATGCGTACCCGCCGCGCTGGTCGCTGATTCCGCCCGACGACATCGCGCGCGTCGACGTGCTCTATGGCCCCTTTTCCGCACTGTATCCGGGCAATTCGATCGGCTCGACCGTGCTGCTCACCACGCGGCGCCCCGAACAGCTCGAGGCGTCGCTGTCGACGCAGTTCTTCACGCAGCGCTACCGCGACGGCTACGGGTTCGCGGACAGCTTCGGCGGCAATCACCAGACCGCGCGGATCGCGAACCGCGTCGGCCGGTTCTGGCTCGCGCTGTCGCTCGACCGGCTGGAGAACGACGGCCAGCCGATGCAGTACGCGAGCCCCAATTCGGCCTACAACCCGAAACTGGGCGCCGCCGTTCCCGTGACGGGCGCAGCGACCGACATCGGACCCAACGGCAAGCCGCGGACGATCGTCGGCGCACAGACGATCGAGCGGACCGAGCAGCTCAACGAGACGGTCCGGATCGGCTATGCGTTCACGGATCGTGTCGATGCGACGCTGACGCTCGGGCATTGGGAGAACCATTACCGGCAGCACGGCGAGACCTTCCTGCGCGATGCGACGGGCAATCCGGCGGCCGGCGCTCCGGTCTACGGCGGCAACGTGTCGATCGGCGGCCAGAACATGACGGTCGCGCCGAGCGCATTCGCGCCGCAGCGCGGCGACCAGGAGAACTGGCTGTATGCGCTCGGACTGAACGGCCGGCTCGAATCCGGCTGGCGGCTGTCGGGCGTGGTGTCCGCGTACGACGTGTCGCGCGACGTGCTGCGCGCGGCCTCGACCGTGCAGGGCGGGGCGGGCACGCTGTTCCAGGGCGACGGCACCGGCTGGCGCACGCTCGACCTGAAGGCCGAGGCGCCGGCAGTGAAGGGCCATACGTTCACGTTCGGCTATCACTACGACAACTACTTCCTGCGCAACGTCACGTACAACACGGCCGACTGGCTGGCCGGGCCGACCACTTCGCTCGCGAGCGTCTATCGCGGCGACACGCGCACGCAGGCGCTGTTCGGGCAGGATGCGTGGCGCTTCGCGCCGGGCTGGCTTGCGACGCTCGGGCTGCGCTACGAGCGCTGGGACGCGTACGGCGGCGCGCTCGGCAATGCGAACGGCACGCTCGGCTACGCGGACCGCGGCGCGAATGCGCTGTCGCCGAAAGTCGCGCTGCAGTGGGATGCGACGCAGGTCTGGCGCTTCCGGCTGTCGTTCGCGACCGGCACGCGGTTCCCGACGGTCGGCGAACTGTTCCAGGGCACGATCTCGAACAACGCGATCGTCAACAACAACGCGAACCTGCGCCCGGAAAAGGCGATCGACTGGGACTTCACGGCCGAACGCGACGTGGGCGTCGGTGTCATGCGCGCGAGCGTGTTCCAGAGCGACCTGCGCGATTCGATCTACAGCCAGACGACGGTGTCGGGCGCGACCACCGTCACCAACATCTCGAACGTCGATCGCGTGCGGGTGCGCGGCGTCGAACTGGCGTTCAGCGGCGAAAACGTCGGGCTGCGCGGGCTCAACGTCGACGCGAACGTATCGGCGAGCAACGCGCAGATCCTCGCCGATGCCGCGAATCCGGCCTATGTCGGTTCGCGTTTCCCGCGCATTGCGCGCATGCGCGCGAACCTGCTCGCGTCATATCGCTTCGACGAGCACTGGCTCGCGAGCGTCGGCGTGCGCTACTCGGGCCGCCAGTTCAACACGCTCGACAACAGCGACGTGAATCCGGACGTCTACGGCGGCACGAGTTCGTTCACGGTCGTCGATCTGAAGGCGCGCTACCGCTTCGATCGTCACTGGACCGCGTCGGCCGGCATCGACAACCTGACGGACCGCCGCTATTACGTGTTCCACCCGTATCCGGGGCGTACTTTCTATGGAGAACTGAAATGGTCGCTGTGAAATCGCACGCGGCAGGCTACGCGCGGTGGCTTGCGGCGCCGTCGGCGGCCGGCGGGCACGAGGCGTCCGGCGTGCCGAACGGCACGGGCCGTGCGGATCGGGCGAAATGGAGTGCGTGAAGCGCGCAGTGGATTGCTGACGGCCGACGTGCTCGACGGCGGGTTGCGGCACGCGAAGGGTTGACGGGATCGGCCGCGCGCGGCGAACGAGCCGCGCGCCGGCCCGATGCTAAAACGCGCCCGAAGGCGCGTGGAGAGAAACGTCAGGCCGCGCGTCTGAACAGCCGGATCACGAACAACAGGATCACCGCGCCGATGACCGCGACGATCACCGAGCCGATGAAGCCGCTGCCGATGCTGATGCCGAGCAGCCCGGCAAGCCAGCCGCCGATCACCGCGCCGACGATCCCGACGATGATGTCGACGATCAGCCCGAAGCCGCCGCCCTTCACGAGCAAGCCGGCGAGCCAGCCGGCGATCGCGCCGATGATGAGCCACATAATCAAGCCATGAGTCATGGTGGTCCTCTCCTTGGGTTGAGTCGAAATGACCGGGCACCGGCCGTTGCACGCCGCAAGCTGGTGGGTAGCGACATGCGGCCGTCGCGCCGCCCACGCAATGTAACGCGATAGACGGGTCAGGATCGTTAAGTAATGTTATGCACCCTTAAGCAGATTTTCCAGGGGATTCGTCTGCTCAGCGCATGTTCCGTGCGCGCTGGACGCATGGCGAAATGAGTCTGTAAGGATTGGCTATCGCTGAAGTCGTCCGCCGGGCACGTCATCGCTCAAGCGTTGTCGCTGGCAACGTGGCCTCGGGGCAGGCCGTCTACTGCATCGGCGATCAGGCGTTCAGATGGTCACGGCATCGCGAATCGCGTCGATCGACAGCCGTACGAACCGGCGGGAAGCGCGGCGCATCGCGTCGCTGATGCGGGGCATCGTATGGCACCGATTGGGGTAGCGCGTGACGTATCCGACGTCCACCCTCATTCGGTATCCTGATGGATTGGCTTCGGACGATGCGTGTGGATGGAGCGGGAGATCGAGCGTGGCATCCATGTCGTCGGCGCGCGCGTCGTGCCGGCGGCTGGGCACGTGCCGGTCGGGACGCACGACAAAGGCGGTGCCGTTGCGTGGGCTGTCGAGGTCGGGCAAGTCGGTCGTCGTCGTCATGGCCGCCGCAGGCCGTGCGGCTACGCACGGCAAGGGATGGTCGATACGATCGGCCGGCGGCCGTTGAGTGCGTGGAAATGTCGAGCGGATGTTGCGCAGATAACCGCCGCCGCGATGATTGGCGCCGGACAGCTTGCGCGGGCGATTGCCGAATCCGTACGCGAAGATCGTACACGGCGTGATCGGTCGTGCGCGCCGGCGAACGACTTCAGGATTTCGACGCCGGAAAAGAGAAAAGGTCTGACAAGCGATGCTTGTCAGACCTTTATGTCTTGGTGCCGGAGATAGGAGTCGAACCTACGACCTTCGCATTACGAATGCGCTGCTCTACCAACTGAGCTACACCGGCAGCAGAGAAATGAAATTATATGGTGAAATCCGCGATCTTGGCAATAGGTTTTGCGAAATTTTTTTCAGCTTGCTGCGGCTGCTTCGCGAAACCCGCGATCCGGCGGACTTTCCGCTTTCACTTCACCGCGACGCGACCCGTTGGGGCCATATCGCGAAGGCGCGATTGTACTGAGGTCTCGCACCTCCGTCCAGTGCTGCAGTGCAATTATTTTGCTTCGTCGTGATAGCCGGTCACGCGCTCGACTTCGTTCTTCGAACCGAGGAACACGGGCACGCGCTGGTGCAGGCCGGTCGGCTGCACTTCCATGATCCGCTGCGTGCCGGTCGTGGCGGCGCCGCCTGCCTGTTCGACGATGAACGACATCGGGTTCGCTTCGTACATCAGGCGCAGCTTGCCCGGACGATCGGGCGTGCGCTTGTCGGCCGGGTACATGAAGATGCCGCCGCGGTTCAGGATCCGGTGCACGTCGGCGACCATCGACGCGATCCAGCGCATGTTGAAGTTGTCGCCGCGCGGGCCGTCCTTGCCGGCGTTCAGCTCATCGACGTAGCGCTTGACCGGGTCGTACCAGTGGCGTGCGTTCGATGCGTTGATCGCGTATTCGCGCGTGTCGGCCGGGATCTCCATGTTGCTCTGCGTGAGCACCCACGAGCCGACTTCGCGGTCGAGCGTGAAGCAGTTCACGCCGTTGCCGGTCGTCAGCACGAACACCGTCTGCGGGCCGTACACCGCATAGCCGGCCGCGACCTGCTCGGTGCCGGGCTGCAGGAACGATTCCTCGGTCGCCTGCTTGCCGTCCGGGCAGCGCAGCACCGAGAAGATCGTGCCGATCGACACGTTGACGTCGATGTTCGACGAGCCGTCGAGCGGATCGAACACGAGCAGGTATTCGCCGCGCGGGTAGTTCGCCGGGATCGGGAAGAACGTCTCCATTTCTTCCGACGCCATCGCGGCGAGGTTGCCGCCCCATTCGTTCGCGTCGAGCAGGATTTCGTTCGACAGGATGTCGAGCTTCTTCTGCACTTCACCCTGGACGTTCTCGCTGCCGGCGGTGCCGAGCGCTTCGCCGAGCGCGCCCTTCGACACGTTGTAGCTGATCGCCTTGCACGCGCGAGCGACGACTTCGATCAACAGGCGCAGGTCGGCGGGGAGGTTGTTGGTCTCACGTTGCTGTTCGATCAGGAACTTCGACAGCGTGGTGCGGCGGGCAATGGACATGACAGACTCCGAAAGGCCAAAGAATCCTTGAATGGCCGCAATTTTACCCGTCGCGCCTCCGCTGCCGCCGGCTTTTTTCGTCCGGTTACATGGGCGGGGCGCCGAATCGGCCCGGTATCGGGCGGCGATGACGGGGCGGGGCATGCATCACCGCGGAGACAGGCCGAGCGGTCCGACCCCGTGCGCGCGGTTTCGGCCGCGCGCGTGCAATAAAAAAGCCGGCGCCGCGTGAGGCGGCGCCGGCTCGATCGCGCGGACGCGACGGGACGATCGCGCGACTTACGCGAGCGCCTTCTCGACGATCTCGCGCACGTCGCGCGATTTCGCGCCGGCGGCGACCTGTTCGAGCGCTTCGCGCATCCGGTCGCGCAGCGCCGGCGTGAAGCGGCGCCACAGTTCGAGCGAGCGCGCGAGGCGCGCCGCGACCTGCGGGTTGATCGTGTCGAGCGCGAGCACCTGTTCGGCCCAGAACGCGTAGCCCGAACCGTCTGCCGCGTGGAATTGCGCGGGGTTCGCCGCGCAGAAGCTGAAGATCAGCGAGCGCGCGCGGTTCGGGTTCTTCAGGTTGAACGCGGGGTGCGCGAGCAGCTTGCGCACCTTCGCGAGCGTCGGCTGCGCGGGCGTACCGCGTTGCGCAGCCTGCATCGCGAACCACTTGTCGATCACGAGCGCTTCCTTCTCGAAGCGACGGTAGAAGTCGTCGAGCGCATGCTCGGCCGGCCCGTTCGCGCCTGCGGCGGCCGCGGACAGCAGCGCGCCGAGCGCCGCCGCGCGATCGGTCATGTTGTTCGCCGCGTCGTACTGGGCCGTGGCGATGCGTACGGCATCGGCCGGATCGTCGAGTTCGGCGAGATACGCGAGCGCGAGGTTCTTCAGCGCGCGGCGGCCCGACGCTTCCGGCGTCGGCTCGTAGGCGCCGGGCGTCTGGTGCTGCTCGTACGCGGCGAGCCACTCGGCGCGCAGCGCGGTCGCGAGCTGGCGGCGCACGAACTGGCGCGCGCGATGCACGGCGGCCGGGTCGGCCTCGGCCATCTGATCGGCGAGGTAGGTTTCCGACGGCAGCGTCAGCGCGAGTTCGCGGAACGCCGGCGACAGGTTTTCGTCGGTCAGCACGCGGCGGAACGCGGCGACGAAGTTCTCGCCGAGCGCGAGCGGCGCGTCGGCGGCGGCACGGGCGGCGAGCGTCAGCAGCGCGCGCGTCGCGAGGCGCTGGCCGGCTTCCCAGCGGTTGAACGGATCGCTGTCGTGCGCGAGCAGGAACGCGAGATCGTCGTCGCTGTAGTCGTACTCGACGATCACCGGCGACGAGAAGTTGCGCAGCAGCGACGGCAGCGGCGCTTCCGGCACGTCGACGAACGTGAAGGTCTGCTCGGTGTCGGTGAACACGAGCACGCGCGTCGTGCCCGATGCGGCGGCTTCGCCGTCCAGACGCAGCGGCAGGTCGCGGCCGTCGCGGCCGATCAGGCCGATCGCGAACGGGATCAGCAGCGGCCCTTGCTGCGTTTCGCGCGCGGCCGGCGACGCGTCGCCGTAGCCTTGCGCGAGGGTGACCGTATAGCGGCGCGCGGCTGCGTCGTACGCGGTGCGCACCGACACGCGCGGCGTACCGGCCTGGCTGTACCAGCGCTCGAACTGCGCGAGGTCGCGCCCGTTAGCGTCGGCCATCGCGTGACGGAAGTCGTCGCAGGTCACCGCGTGGCCGTCGTGGCGCTTGAAGTAGAGGTCCATCCCCTTGCGGAAGCCGTCGCGGCCGAACAGCGTCTGGTACATCCGCACGACTTCCGAGCCTTTCTCGTAGACGGTCATCGTGTAGAAGTTGTTGATCTCGACGTAGCTTTCCGGGCGTACCGGGTGCGCCATCGGGCCGGCGTCCTCGGCGAACTGCAACTGGCGCAGCACGCGCACGTCCTCGATGCGCTTGACCGCGCGGGCCGCCGATTCGACGTCGTTGCCTGCGGCCATGTCGGCCGAGAATTCCTGGTCGCGGAATACCGTCAGCCCTTCCTTCAGGCTCAGCTGGAACCAGTCGCGGCAGGTCACGCGGTTGCCGGTCCAGTTGTGGAAGTACTCGTGGCCGACCACCGACTCGATGTTCGCGAAATCGGTGTCGGTCGCGGTCTCGGGGTTCGCCAGCACGTACTTCGTGTTGAAGATGTTGAGTCCCTTGTTCTCCATCGCGCCCATATTGAAGTCGCCGACCGCGACGATCATGAAGCGGTCGAGATCGAGCTCGAGGCCGAAGCGTTTTTCGTCCCAGCGGATCGAATGGATCAGCGAATCCATCGCGTGACGCGTCTTGTCGAGATCGGCCGGTTCGACCCATACCTGCAGCAGCTTTTCCTTGCCGGAGCCGGTCGTGATCGTTTCCTCGATCGCGACGAGCTTGCCCGCGACCAGCGCGAACAGGTAGCTCGGCTTGCGGAACGGGTCTTCCCACTTCGCGAAGTGGCGGCCGTCGGGCAGGTCGCCCGAATCGACGAGGTTGCCGTTCGACAGCAGCACCGGGTACGCGGCCTTGTCGGCGCGCAGCGTGACCGTGTACGACGCCATTACGTCGGGGCGGTCGAGGAAGTAGGTGATGCGGCGAAAGCCCTCGGCCTCGCACTGCGTGAAGAAGTTGCCGCTCGACACGTAGAGGCCCGACAGCGTCGTATTCTGGTCGGGCGCGCACGCGCTTTCGAGCGTCAGCTCGAACGCGTCGGGCACGTTCTCGACCGTCAGGCCGTGTTCGTGCGCGCGCACCGCGCCGTGCGGCGCGCCATCCAGCCGCGCGCCGAGGAAGTCGAGCGCCTCGCCCATCAGCTCCAGGTGCGGGGTGGGCGCGGCATCCGGATTGCGGCGCACGCGCATCGTGTTCCTGACGATCGTGCGGGCCGGCGCGAGATCGAATTCGAGTGCGACGGAGTCGATGAGGAAGGCCGGCGGCGTGTAGTCGGCGCGGCGGATCACGGTGGAGGAGGCGTTGTCGGACATGGTCGTCGAGATCGGGTGGAGTGGGGGACGGGCCCGTCGCGCGGGCCAGGCGAACCGGGCCATTGTACAAAGGCTTGCGGCGGTGTGCCGGGCGAACTTTTTACCGCTTCCGGGAGTCCGCGTATTATCGGCATCCCGTTGTGCTTCGCGCGGTGCGACGAACGGGTGACGGATCGACGAGGATCAACATGAAACGCGAATGGATTTTTCGCGGTGCGGGCTGGGCGGCGGCGCTGTGCGTCGCGCTGCTGACGGGCTGCACCAGCTACGTGACCACCCGGGTCACGGCCTTCTCCGACTGGAGCGGCAGCGACGCGACCCGCACCTATGCGTTCACGCGCACGGACGCGCAGAAGAACAGCATCGAGCAGTCGACCTACGAGCCGATCGTCGCGAACGAGCTGTCCGCGTATGCGTTCCGGCAGGTGCCGCAGTCGCAGGCCCGCTATCTGGTCGGGCTGACCTATTCGGTCGGCAGCGATCTCGTGACGGTGCCGCAACCGGTCTACTATGATCCGTGGTTCATGGGGCCGGGGCCGTACTGGCGAGGCGGGCCGTGGAGTCCCTGGGGCCCGTGGGGTCCCTGGGGGCCGATGCCGGCCGGCTATGTCGCGCAGACGTACCAGATGTTCGACTACATGCTCGGCATCCGCATCACCGAGCGCGCGACGGGCAAGGAGGTCTACAACGTGTCCGCGCGCACGACCGGCGACAACGGTACGCTGCTGTACGCGATGCCGTTCCTCGCGCGCAGCGCGCTCGCCGATTTCCCGTTGTCGAACGGGGCGGTCCGCACGGTCCGGCTGCCGGTCGACAAGCGCGGCGGGCCGGCGGCGCCGGCCGCCAACGAGCGCGCGGTGCCGGCGGCGCCCGCGTCGGGCGCTGCCGTCGCGAAGTAACGCGGCATTCCACCCTGGCGCGGCCGCCCGGCCGCGCCGTCAGTTTCCTTTCCGTCAGACTCCGACACCCAGCAGCGCCAGCGCGCCGAGCACGACGAACAGCACGGCCGCGATCCCGTGCACGAGCTTCGTCGGCAGACGGTGTGCGAAGCGGTCGCCGAGCAAGATCGCCGGCACGTTCGCGAGCATCATCCCGAACGTCGTGCCGGCCACGACGCCGATGTAATCCTGGAAGCGGGCGGCCAGCGCGACGGTCGCGATTTGCGTCTTGTCGCCCATCTCCGCGAGGAAGAACGCGACGAGCGTCGTGCCGAACACGCCGAGCCGCGAGCGCGTCGTATTGGCTTCGTTCTCGTCGAGCTTGTCCGGCACCAGAATCCACAGCCCCATCGCGATGAACGAGAACGCGAGCGCCCAGCGCATGATCGACGGCGTGACGAGCACGCCCAGCCATTCGCCGAGCGCGCCGGCAAAACCGTGGTTGACGAGCGTCGCGACGAGCACGCCGAGAATGATCGGCACCGGCTTGCGATAGCGCGCGGCCAGAACGAGGGAAAGCAGTTGGGTCTTGTCGCCGATTTCAGCGAGGGCGACGGCGCCGGTGGAGATCAGGAAGGCTTGAGACACGAATGGGGTTCCACGGGCCATTGTTGTGCGTGCGAGCGACGATCCACCGCGCGCCGGGCCCTGATGCAGCGCGCAATGAACCATCGGTCTCGCCAGGCCAACGTGGCTGCGTCCGCCATGGCCGAACGGCCAAGTCTGTTGACGGACGCCTCCGTCACGATGCGCGCCGGGAGCGCGGGACATCGAGCGGAGCGGCTACTCCCCAATGAGCGGCGAATTCTAGCACGGTGCATCGCGCGCGGGAAAGCGGCCGGGGCCGCCGTGCGGCGCGCTGGAGCGGCTTCGATGTCCGGCGCATGCACGACGGCGAAGCTGCCGCGCATGCCGGAACGGGGCCTCGCGGGGCGTTACGCGGCGGCCGGGGGGCGCGCGGCGCCGCGTTGGTGCACGAGTGCGCCGGCCGCATAGGTACGGTACACCGCGCGGTCGTCGCCGAGCAGCGCGAACGCGAACAGCAGTTCCTCGAGCGAATCCGCGTGCTGCGTGCGGCGCGCGAGCAGCGGCGTCGCCCGCGGATCGAGCACGACGAAGTCGGCCTCGGTGCGCGGCTTGAGCGTGCCGACCGTGTCGGCGAGGTCGAGCGCCTGCGCGGCGCCGGCCGTCGCGAGCCAGAACATCCGCGTGGCGGTCAGGTGATGGCCCGACAGCCGCGCGACCTTGTGCGCCTCATTCATCGTCTGCAGCATCGAGAACGACGTGCCGCCGCCGACGTCGGTCGCGAGCGTGACCGGCACGTCGTATTCGCCGGCCTTGTCGAAATCGAACAGCCCGCTGCCGAGGAAGAAGTTCGACGTCGGGCAGTGCGCGACGACGGTGCGCGTCTCGGCCATCCGGCGGCGATCCTCGTCGTCGAGATGAATGCAGTGGCCGTACACCGCGCGCGGCCGCAGCAGCCCGTAGCGGTCGTAGATGTCGAGATAGCTGCGGTGGCCCGGGAACAGCTCCGCCACCCATTTCACCTCGTCGACGTTTTCCGCGACGTGGCTTTGCACGAACACGTCCGGATGGCGGCGCGCGAGTTCGCCGCATGCCTCGAGCTGCGCCTCGGTCGACGTCGGCGCGAAGCGCGGCGTGAGCGCGTACATCTGGCGGCCGTTGCCGTGCCAGCGGCCGATCAGCTCGGCGCTGTCGTCATAGCCCGACTGCGCGGTGTCGCGCAGGAATTCGGGGCAGTTGCGGTCCATCAGCACCTTGCCCGCGATCATCCGCAGGTCGCGCGCGTCGCTCGCCGCGAACAGCGCATCGGCCGATTGCTTGTGCACCGTGCAGTAGACGAGCGCGCTCGTCGTGCCGCACGCGAGCAGTTCGTCGACGAAGAAGTCGGCGACTTCGCGCGCATGCTCGGGGTCGCCGAACTGGCGCTCGGTCGGGAACGTGTACTTGTCCAGCCACGGCAGCAGGCCGGGCGCCGGCGACGCGATCATGTCCGTCTGCGGATAGTGGATGTGCGTGTCGATGAAGCCGGGCACGATCAGCTTGTCGCGCAGATCGTGGACCACTGCATCGCGCGCGAGCGTCGCGGCGAGCGACGCATACGGGCCGGCCGTGACGACCTTGCCGTCGTCGACGATCAGGAGCCCGTCGGTCTCGTAGTTCGCGGCCTGGCTCGATTGCGCGGGGTCGCCGTTGAAGGTCAGCAGTTGGGAACGGAAAGCGGTTTGCGTCATGACGAAGGGTCCTGCATCAAGGTAAGGCGAACAGAAGAAAACGATCGGCGCCGCACGGGGCGGCACGGTGCTTCGCGAGCGGCGGCCGCCCGTGATGTGCGGCACGGCCGCAC
Source organism: Burkholderia sp. BCC0398 (assembly GCF_902833245.1). NCBI lineage: Bacteria > Pseudomonadati > Pseudomonadota > Betaproteobacteria > Burkholderiales > Burkholderiaceae > Burkholderia > Burkholderia sp. BCC0398. The sequence goes on along the minus strand of NZ_CADFEM010000018.1, from coordinate 60,862 downwards.
GCGATGGCGCGGGCGAACGTGGCGGCCGAAGCCGCCCGCGAGTGGTTGCGGGCGCACCTCGCGGCCGTTGCGCGCACATCCGTTACGCCCGCATCCGTTACGACGGCGACCGGCACGGCAAGCCGCGACGGCCGGTGCGGCCGGGCGGCGATGCACCGCGCCGTCGCCCGGCTTGCACGCACGCCACCAGCCCGGCGCAAGGCCGAACAGGGAATCGCGAAGCGGATGCCGTTGCCGTGTTTCATCTGTCTAGCGTGCCTCGATGCGGGCCGTCACGCGGCCTGCCAGTGCGCGTCGAGGCGCGCGTACAGTGCGTCGCGCTGCGCCGGTTCGATGAACGACGCCTCGAAGCCGTTGCGGATCACCGCATGGACTTCGGCATCCGTGAGTTGCAGCCCTTCGGCCGTCGCGAAGTAGTTTTCGTTGACGTAGCCGCCGAAATAGGCCGGATCGTCGGAGTTGATCGTCACCGCCACGCCGCGGTCGAGCAGCGCCTTCAGCGTGTGCTTCGCCATGTCGTCGAACACGCACAGCTTCAGGTTCGACAGCGGGCACACGGTGAGCGCCGTGCGCGTTTTCGCGAGCCGCTCGACGAGCGCCGCATCCTCGATGCTGCGCACGCCGTGGTCGATCCGGTCGACCTTCAGCACGTCGAGCGCTTCGTAGATGTAGGCGGGCGGGCCTTCCTCGCCCGCGTGCGCGACGAGCTTCAGCCCGAGCGCGCGTGCCTTCTCGAACACCCGGGCGAACTTCGTCGGCGGATGGCCGAGCTCGGACGAATCGAGGCCCACGCCGATCAGCCGGTGGCGATAGCGCTCGAACAGCGGCAACGCGGATTCGAACGTCGCGAGCGCGTCCTCTTCGGACAGATGGCGCAGGAAGCACAGGATCAATTTGCTCGACAGCCCGCGGGGCTCGGCATCGGCGAGCGCGCGCTCGATGCCCGCGACGACCGTCTCGATCGGCACGCCGCGCTCGGTGTGCGTCTGCGGGTCGAAGAACAGTTCGGTGTGGACGACGTTGTCGGCGAGCGCGCGCTCGCAGTACGCGGCCGTCATGTCGTAGAAATCCTGCTCGGTGAGCAGCACGCTCGCGCCGGCGTAGTAGATGTCGAGGAACGACTGCAGGTCGGTGAACGCGTACGCGGCGCGCAGCGCGTCGATCGAGTCGTACGCGAGCTTCACGCCGTTGCGCTGCGCGAGCGCGAAAATCAGTTCGGGCTCGAGCGAGCCTTCGATATGAATGTGCAGCTCCGCTTTCGGCGCGCGGGCGATCTTGTTCTTGAATGTCGGGGTCATGGCGTCGTTTTTGGTCGGTCAGTAGGTAGGGGAAGCCTGTGCGGACGCATTCGCCTCGACGGCCTGCAGCAACTGCGCGGCCACCGAGATCGCGATTACTTCGGGCGCCTTGTCGATGATGCCTTCGACGCCGATCGGGCAGCGCATCCGCGCGACCTGGGCCGGGTCGATGCCGATCGCGGCGAGGCGGTGATCGAACTGCGCGCGTTTCGTATGCGAGCCGGTCATCCCGAAGTACGCATAGTCGCCGCGTCGCAGGATGCGCTCGGCCAGCACGAAATCGAGTGCGTGGTCATGCGTCATCACGACGAAGTAGGACTGCGGCGGCGCCGCGTCGACCGCGTCCGCCGGGGAAGCGGCCGCGTCGATCGCGAGATTGCCGATGCCGGCGAGCGCGTCGGCCGGCGGGAACGCCGCGTCGGGCCGGTCGATCCAGCGCACGTGGCACGGCAGCGTCGCCAGCACCTTCACGAGCGCGGTGCCGATGTGCCCCGCGCCGAACAGCATGACGGGGAACGCATACGGCGCGATCGTTTCGGTCATCAGCGATACGCCGCCGGTTTCCCACAGCAGGCAGTCGGCGCGCGCGGCTTCCGATTCGGGCTCGCTCAACAGCGGCGCGCCCGGCGAGGGGCCGAATGATACGCTACGCACGGTCGCGGCGCCGGCCGCGACGCGCTTCGCGAGCGACATGATCCAGCCGAGGTCGCCGACGTCGAGCCGCTCGAACGCGAGCACCACGGCGCCGCCGCAGCACTGGCCGAGGCTCGGGCCGAGCGCGAGCCGCTCGAGCCGGCGCGCGTGCGGCACGTGCGCGCCGTCCTTCAGCAGGTGCCGCGCGATCTCGATCGCCTTCCATTCCAGATGACCGCCGCCGATCGTATGGCGGGCCGTGTCGCGCGTGACGAGCATCTTGGTGCCGGCCTCGCGCGGCGCGGAGCCGTCGGTATGCGCGACCGTCACGAGCACGGCCGCTTCGCCGTGCGCGAGCAGTTGCTGCAGATCGCCGAGCCAGGCTTCCATCAGCACGCTCCGTTCGGGACGACGCCGCACGACGCGCGGCGCGCTCTGGCGGGCGCGGCGGCAACGAGGGCGGACAGGAGCGGGGCTGGCCGGCTGCACGGCCGATGCCGTGCGGCGGCCGCGGACCGACGGCGTGCGCGACCGGCGCCGCCGGACGCGCGGACGCCATGAGGGTGACGGATGCGGATGGTTTGCGTTGTCATGATGAATCCAGTCGACATTGCGGATCGGGCGCGCGTTACGCAGGCAGCGGTGAGACCGCCTGGCCTCGCGCACGTAGATCGCCATCCAGCCCCGAAGATAGCACCGCCACGCGGCGGGAACATGGCCGGGCGGTGATCCGGGCTATCAGGCGGCGATCATGTCGATCATAGGCCCGCCGCGCGGAATCGGGGGACCGATGCATGTACATCGGGCCGAAACGCATGTGGGGCGGGGCGGGGGCGCGGCGATCGCGCGACGCGCGCCAGCCCGGAACGCCGGGCGGCGGCGGGATAGGTGTTTATACGCGGCGACCGGGCAAGGCCGGCGCAGGCCGCAGCCGGGTGACGACTCGCCGGCGGCGCGCGGCCCATTCGGTCGGGCCGCGCATGCGATGGGCCGGCACCGCGGCCGGTGGGTCAACCCGCGAGCTTGCGGCGATGGCGCCAGAGGCTCGCGACGACCGCAATCAGGATCGCGGCGAAGCCGATCAGCGCCCAGCCGGGCAGCAGGATGCCCAGGATCGGCGGGTAGACGGTCTCGCACAGCCCGGCGACCTTGAACATGCCGGGGAACCACTGCGCGGGCGGCAGGCTGTCGACGATCGGCTGCAGCGTGTCGAAGCCGCAGCTGAAGCCCGGATTCATCTGGATCGACAGGTGCCGCGCGGCCGTGCCGACACCGCCGGCCGCGGCGATCGCGATCAGCAGTTCGAGCACCCAGACGCCGCGCCAGTTGCGGATCCCGGCAGCCAGGAACGCGAAGATCCCGATCGCGCAGAAGAAGTAGCGCTGGATGATGCACAGCGGGCACGGGTCTTCGTTCTTCACGTACTGCAGGTACAGCGCGCCGGCCAGCAGGGCGATGCACACCCATCCGAGCAGCATCAGCAGGCGGCGTTCGCGGCGGAGGGCAAGCGTGTAGTCGTTCATGTCGGCGGGATTCCTCGTCGGTCGGTCCGGAAAACAATCGCGCGATTTTAGCGCGAATGATCTGGCACGAAACTGACAGCGCGCGTGCGGCAACCTGCCGCACCGCGCGCGGGCCGCCGGCGATCGGCTCGCCATCGGCTTGCGATCGGCCGGCGCGGTCAGCGGATCGTGTTCAGTACGGCCTCGACCGATTGACCGATCGCAAGCAGCGCGTCGTCGCGATGCGGCGCCGCCGCGAGCATCAGACCGACCGGCGCCGCGTCGCGCGGATGGCACGGCAGCGACAGCCCGCACGCGTCGAGGAAGTTGAACGCGCTCGGGTTGCGCAGGATCAGCGCGTTGGTGCGCGTGAACGTGTCGTCGTCGGTTTCGAGTTCGGCGATGCGCGGCGGCACGACCGGCACCGTCGGCGCGACGAGCGCATCGAAGCGCGACCAGACCGTGTGCGCGGCTTCGTCGAGCATCGCGGCGCGCGCGGCCAGCAGGTCGAGATAGTCGGCCGCGCTCGCGGGTTCGCCCTTCAGGATCCGCGTCAGCACGCGCGGGTCGTACTGGTCGCGATGCTTCGCGAGCAGCGGACGGTGCCACGCGTACGCCTCGATCGGCGAGAAGCCGAAACGGTTGATCTCCGGCAGCCGGTCGAGCGCGGGGAAGCGCACGTCGGTGACGATCGCTCCGGCCGCTTCGAGATGCTTGAGCGCGGTGTCGAGCGCGGCCGCGACGTCGGCATCGACGCCGTCCGTCACGTAGTTCGTCAGCACGCCGAGCCGCACGCCTTCGAGCGGCCGCGCGGCCGGTACGTGCGGCTCGAGCCCCGCGAGCATCCGGTCGACCAGCGCGCAGCACGCGACCGTCAGGCCGATCGGGCCGAACGAGTCGAGCGTCGTCGACAGCGGCACGCCGCCTTGCGTCGGGATCCGGCTCGCGGTCGGCTTGAAGCCCGTCAGCCCGCATAGTGCGGCCGGAATGCGGATCGAGCCGCCGGTGTCGGTGCCGAGCGCGACGGCGGCCATCCCGTCGGCGACCGACGCGGCCGCCCCCGACGACGAGCCGCCCGAAATCCGCGCATCGCCCGGCACGTCGCGGTGATACGGCGAGCGCGGGTGGCCGAAGTGTGGATTCAGCCCGAGCCCGGAAAACGCGAACTCGCTCATGTTGGTGCGGCCGACCAGCACCGCGCCCGCGCGCTTGAGCCGCGCGACGGCGACCGCATCGGTGTGCGCGGCCGGCGCGCCGTCGAGCACCCGCGAACCCGCGCGCGTGACCTGGCCCGCGACGTCGAACAGGTCCTTGACCGACACCGGAATGCCCGCGAGCGGCGACAGCACCGTGCCCGCGGCGCGCAGCCGGTCGTGCGCGTCGGCGGCCGCGCGGGCGTTGTCGGCATCGACTTCGGTGAAGACGACGGCGCCCTGGCCCGACGGATCGGCGATCCGGTCGAGCGCGGTGTCGACGAGCACGCGGCTCGTGGTCCGGCCGGCGGCGAGGTCGGCGGCGAGCTGGGCGAGCGGGGGGAAGGGCGTGAAAGTGGTCATGGCGGCTCAGGGGCGAAGATGTTGAAGAAGCGTGGAGCGGAACGAATCGATATGGTTTTCGACGGCCGCGCGCGCACCGGCGGCGTCGCGCGCGGACAGCCGGTCGAACAGCGCGCGGTGCTCGTGCTGGACGTCGGCGAGATGGTGCGGTTCGGACAGCGTGACGAACCAGAAGCGCAGCGAGCGCTCGTGCAGCGCGCGCAGGATGTCGGCGAGGACCGCATTGCGCGCGGCCGCGGCGATCGTCTGATGAAACGCGCGGTCGAGCTCCATCATGCCCTCGACGTCGTGCATGTCGACGCAGGCCTGCCCGTCGTCGAGCAGCGTGGCCAGGCGCGCGAGATCGTCGGGGGTCGCATGGCGCGCGGCGAGTTCGGCGCAGTGCGCTTCGTTGACGCGCCGCACGTCGATCACCGCGACGATGTCGTCGAGCGACAGCGGCTGCACCATCAGGCCCTTGCGCGGCATCACGGACAGCAGCCCTTCGAGCACGAGCCGATGCACGGCCTGATGCACCGGCGTGCGGCCGATGCCCGTGCGTGCGACGAGGTCGGCTTCGTTCAGCGCGGCGCCCGGCTTCAGGCGCATCGTGATGATGTCGCGCTGGATCAGCGCGTACGCGCGGTCGGCGAGGCTGGCTGGCGACGCGGCGGCCCGGTCGCGGGTGAGGTCGGTCACGGTACTCATGCCGGTGGCGGCGCGGCGGCCGGGAGGGGCGCGATCATGGCGCGGAGGCTCGGAAAGCGTGGACGATCGCTGGATATTATTGTGATATATCAGTAGTGTCCAGCGCCAGCGAGGCCGGGCAATCGGTGCCGACGCGCGAGCGGCGTCGTTCTGCGGCGTGCGTGGCCGCCGACTTGCAACAATATCGACAGGATGTTGCAGGTTTGCCGCGCGATCGTGCACTGAAGCATAATGAATCCTCGTCTATCCCTACGCGCGAGCGACGCATCAGACTATCGTCATGAGCGAAAACACGCCTTCCCCGGCCGGTCTGCCCGGCACCTCTTCCGCTTCTTCCGATTCCCCCCGTCCCGATCCGGCGAAAACGCCCGATGCGCCGGCCACGCAGGCCGCCGCGGAGCATGTCGCCGATGACGGCGCGTCGCCCGTCACGGCTGCATCCGAACCCGGTGCGCCCGGTGCGGCAGGCGCCGTCGGCGATGGCGCGGCCGCGCCCGCGCCGCTGAAGCCAGGCGCACCGCCGCCCGGATTCGGCGCGCCGCCCGATTTCGACACGCCGCGGCCGCCGCCCGCGAGCGCGCAGAATGCGCCGCCCGCCTATCTGAAGCAGAGCGACACGCCGTGGTCGGTGTTCGGCCGGATCGTCGCGGCGCGTGCGCGGCGGCTGTTCGACCGCGCCGGCCAGCGCATCACGCAGCGCACGCTGCGCATCGGCGTGTCGGCGCGGATCTTCCATCCGGAGCCGGGCGCGAAGGGGCTGCGCGGCAAGACGCTGCAGTATCTCGAGGAATCGATCGCCCACTGGGTGATGTCGCGCGACGTGCTCGTGTTCATGATTCCGACCGTCGGCCATCAAGGCATGATCCATCCGAGCAACATCCGCCTGCGCGATTACGCGAAGCATCTCGACGGCCTGCTGCTGCAAGGCGGCGCCGACGTGTCGCCGCAAACCTATGCGGCGTCGGATGCGCGTCCCGAATGGCCGGGCGATCGCGTGCGCGACATGTACGAGCTCGAACTGCTGCACGAATTCGTCGAGTCCGGCAAACCCGTGCTCGGCGTATGTCGCGGCTGCCAGCTGATCAACGTCGCGTTCGGCGGCTCGCTGTACCAGGACATCGCGACCGACGTGCCGACCGCGCACGCGCACGTGAGCGAGCATTACGACCAGCATCGTCACGCGATCCGCTTTCCCGATTCGTCGACGCTCGCGAGCATGTTCCCGGGGCGCAGCGAAGCGATCGTCAACTCGATTCACCACCAGGCGATCCGCGATCTCGGCCGCGATCTGAACATCGAGGCCGTGTCGGCCGGCGACGGGATCATCGAAGGCATTCGCCATCGCCGTTCGCCGTTCGTCGTCGGCGTGCAGTGGCATCCGGAGTTCCATCGCGCGGGCGGTTCCGAACTGCTCGACTGCACGCCGCTGCTCGACGCGTTTCTGCGCGCGGCGCGCGAAACGCGTCTGTAGCACGCCGTATTTTCCGTGCTGAACGAAGGCCGGCCGCATCCCGATTAATTCGAGATGCGGCCGTTTCGTTTTGCACGATAATCGCCAGTTCCGATTCGTTCGCCGGAGTCTGACGTTGGCTTTCCGAAATTTCTCCCCTGCACGATGCGCAACGTGGATCGTTGCGCTGGCTGCCTGCGCGCAAGCGGGCACGGCCTGGTCTACCGACGCGACCGCACCCGTCGCCGGTACGCGTCCGGCGGTCACGAGCCTGAGCGGCGGCGCGGCGCCGGCGCCGGCGGCGTCGGCCGCGACGGAGGCCGCCGTGCAAGGCAACGTCGCCGAGCTGACGCAGATGCTGCACGACGGCCGGATCGTCGAGATGCGCACGACGTACAACGGCAGCTACGGTGCGAGCCTGATGTTCGATCCGCGCGAGATGACGTATTACGTCGCGCTGTTCCAGGACAAGAACCTGTGGCGCGTGATTCGTTCGCAGGAAAAGACGCGCGCGGAGATGGTGTACGCGAATTTCGTCCAGCAGACGGCGCAGCTCGCCGAGATCGAGATCCGCCGGACCGAGCTGCAGGCGCAGAAGGCATTTTTCGAACGCGTGATCGCGCTGCAGGCGAATCGTGCGCAGCAGTTGCAGGCCGATCTGAGCGTCGCGCGCAGCCAGCAGGCCGAAGTCGCGCAGCGGCAGAAATCGGCGCAGGAGCAGGCGCAGGCGCTGCAGGTCGAGAAGCGGGCGGCGCAGTTGCAGTTGCGCGATTTGCAGGAGCAGGTGCGGCAACTCGAGAAGCAGACCGAGACGGGGCTGCCCGTGCACAAGTAACGTGTCGTCGAGCGGACGAAACGAGACGAGCGAAAACCCGGCGAAGCGATCTTCGCCGGGTTTTTTATTGCGCGGGCGTCAATGCGCGAACGCGTCCGGCACGTCGGTCACGCGGCGGTGCGACAGGTGCGACGTCCAGTCGACGCCGGCCGGGCCGGCTGCGCGGCGCGCAGCGTGTTCGCCATTGCGATCAACGTGGCCGGATCGTCGAACGAGTCGCGTGTATCGCGCGTATCTGCCGTGCGCAGCGGCCGAGCGAGTCGATCGCGTGTGCCGGTGTTGGCCGCGTCGCGCTGGAGCGGCGCACGCTGGAGCGGCTGATGTGCGGCGAGCCGCGGCACGACCGGCGTACGGGTCGGGGCGTTTGCCGTGCGCTGGCCGGTTGCCCGACGTGGCGAAGCAGGGGCGGCATGCCGCACGTCGGCCGTCGCTTGCGGGTGAAGCGTTGCGGGTCGAAGCGCGACGCGATGCTTGGCTGGCGGCGATTCGACCGTGTTCGCGACAGGCGTCGCCACCTTGTGCTGCGGCATCGCATGCGTCGACGTATCCGGTTGCGCCGCCGCGATACGTATCGTACCGGTCGATGTCGCGGCGTGATCGGGCGTACTGCCGGCCGCCTGGATCGCGTACGCGGGACCGGAACCCGCGGGCCGGTCGTACGTGCCGATCAGCCAGCCGATGATGCCGAGCGCGCCGATGCTCCAGCAGACGACGTACATCGCGCGCCGGTCGCGAGCGTGGCGCGCGGAATGGCGCAAGCGCCGGCCCGGGACAACTGTCGACGGGACAGGCAGCCCGGCCGAAGCCGGCAGCGACGCCGCCACGGATAGCGGCTGCCATCGGCACTCGCGGTGCGGTCGGTCGACATCGATGCAGGACGTCGTCAGCGTCGCGAGGCAGTTCCTGCCAGGCGCTGCGCCGGGTGCGCCGCGAAATCGCCATTCGCGGCCGAACGGCGGGACGTGGTCGAGCGGGGTGGCGCGAGGGCGGGCGAGCGCGCCTTCGACCGGGACGAGGGGCGATGGGATCATGGCAGGGGCGTCGTGCGACACGAGCATCCGTGCCGGCGCGGCGTGAAAATGTCGTCGCAAATCGTGACATTGTGGTCAGCCGGCGAAGGTCGGTCGATCAGATCGATCTGATTCTTGTGTCCGCTTCGGGGCGACTTGTACGAGGCGGACATCGCGACGTCGGTGACAGGGGCGCTACAAGGCAAATGTCGGGTTGCCGTGGCATGATTCGCGGATCATGCCGGCGGCGCGCCGTTACGCGCCGTGCCGCCGGCGGGCAGCGATGCCCGTGCGCGTCGGCCCGACCCGGCGCGGCGCGCGTCGCCGGATCCATGCGGCGCGGTATTCGCGCCATCCGAGCTGAGCGAGAAACCATGTCCACAGCGTCGCCTGCGATCGCGCAGGAATCGAAAGTCCGCACCGTCTTCCGGGTCGTCAGCGGCAACTTCCTGGAAATGTACGACTTCATGGTCTACGGGTATTACGCGTCGGCCATCGCGAAAACGTACTTTCCGAGCGGCAACGCGTTCGCGTCGCTGATGCTGTCGCTGTCGGTATTCGGCGCGGGCTTCCTGATGCGACCGGTCGGCGCGATCGTGCTCGGCGCGTATATCGACCATCACGGCCGCCGCAAGGGGCTGATCCTGACGCTCGGGCTGATGGCGATCGGCACGCTCGCGGTGGCCGCGATACCGGGCTATGCGACGATCGGTGTGCTCGCGCCGGTGCTCGTGCTGCTCGGCCGGTTGTTGCAGGGCTTCTCGGCGGGCGTCGAACTCGGCGGCGTGTCGGTCTACCTGTCGGAGATCGCGACGAAGGGCCACAAGGGGTTCTATACGTCGTGGCAGTCGGGCAGCCAGCAGGTGGCCGTCGTGTTCGCCGCGTTCGTCGGCGTCGTGCTGAACCGCGCGCTGCCGGTCGAGGAAATGACCGCGTGGGGCTGGCGCATTCCGTTCCTGATCGGCTGCCTGATCGTGCCGTTCCTGTTCCTGATCCGCCGTTCGCTGAAGGAGACCGACGAATTCCTCGCGAAGCGCCACCGCCCGACGATGGGCGAGATCATGCGCTCGATGCTCGACAACTGGGGTGTCGTGGTGGCCGGCATGGGGATGGTGATCATGACGACGGTGTCGTTCTACATGATTACCGCGTACACGCCGACGTTCGGCAAGGAAGTGCTGCATCTGTCGTCGCTCGATGCACTCGTCGTGACCGTCTGCGTCGGGATCTCGAATCTCGTGTGGCTGCCGCTGTCCGGTGCGCTGTCCGACCGTATCGGCCGCCGCCCGGTGCTGATCGCGTTCACCGTGCTGACGCTGCTGTCGGCTTACCCGGCCGTGCGCTGGCTCGTCGGCGATCCGTCGTTCCTGCGGCTGCTCGCGGTCGAGCTGTGGCTGTCGTTCCTGTACGCGTCGTACAACGGGGCGATGGTCGTCGCGCTCACCGAAGTGATGCCGGCCGACGTGCGGACGGCCGGTTTCTCGCTCGCGTACAGCCTGGCCACGACGATCGGCGGCTTCACGCCGGCGATCTCGACGCTGCTGATCCACCAGACCGGCAACAAGGCGGCGCCGGGGCTGTGGCTGAGTGTGGCCGCGATCTGCGGCTTGATCGCGACGCTCGTGCTGTACCGCACGTCCGACGCGCGCAACCAGTACAAGTCGGCCTGACGGCGGCCGGCATAGTGCGCGACGTCGGCCGCGGATCACCTTGAACAAGGGAGCGCAATGCGCTCCCTTGTTCGTTTGCGGTCATGCTTCGCGCAGCATGTCGGCCACCGTGGCCGCCACGTCGGGCCACGCGCCCGGCGCAGGCTGGCGCGCGATGCTGGCGCGCGCATACCACGGGCAGTCGTCGCCGGTGAACCAGCGCCAGTCGGGAGCGAACGGCAGCATGACCCACAGCGGCTTGCCGAGCGCGCCCGCGAGGTGCGCGACCGCCGTGTCGATCGTGACGACGCCGTCGAGGCGCTCGACCAGCGCGGCCGTATCGGCAAAGTCGTTCAGCCGGCCGTCGAGACGATGCACGCGCGGATGCGCATCGACGCGCGCGCGTTCGTCGTCGTCGAGCGCGGGCTGCAGCACGATCCAGTCGATGTCCGGCAGCGCGAGCAGCGGCGCGAGCGCATCGAACGGCATCGAGCGGTTTTCCTGCGCCTGTCGGCGCCCCGACCACGCGAGGCCGAACTTGCGCTTCGACTGCCCGCCGAGCGAGCCGCGAAAGCGCCGCCGGGCGCCGTCGGGTGCATCGAGGTAGCGCGAGCCGACAATGTCCTCCGGCCGAAGCCCGAGCAGGAACGGCAGGCTCATCAGCGTGCAGGCGACGTCCGCGGCCGGCGGCTTCGCGGCGCCTTGCGGGACGAGCGTCACGCGCCAGCGCGCGGCGGCCGGCGTCAGCAGCGCGACGAGTTCCGGCTGGACTTCGAGCACGACGCGCGCGCAGCGTGCGCGCACCTGCGGCACGAAGCGGACGAACTGCAGCGTGTCGCCGAACCCCTGTTCCGCGCGGATCAGCAGCGTGCGCGACGTAATCGGCTCGCCTTGCCAGCGCGGCAGCGCGCCGAGCGGCGTCGCGCCGGGCGTCTCGTGACGCGCTTCGTACGCGGGCAGGCCGCGCGTGAAGTCGCGCAGCGTCAGCAGCGTGACCGCGCGATGCAGCCGCGCGAGCGTGAGATCGGGCGCGACGCGCAGCGCCTGGTCGAATGCGCGCAGCGCCATCTCGTGCGCGCCGAGCGCGTGATGTGCGTTGCCGAGATTCAGCCACGCGAGCCCGAACGACGGATCGAGCCCGACGGCGCGCTCGTAGTAGGGCAGCGCGTCGCGGTGGCGCGCCTGCGCGCAGAGTGCGTTCGCGAGCCCGAACAGCGCGAGCGGAAACGGCGGGTGCAGTGCGAGCGCGGCTTCGAACGCCGCGGCCGCCTCGGCATGCCGGCCGACCGCATCGAACGTGTTGCCGAGATTGAAATGCGCGGCGACGAACCGCGGCTGCGCGGCGATCGCAGCCTGGAAGTGCGCGATCGCATCGTCGGCGCGACCCATCGCGCTCAGCGCCATCGCGAGGTTGTTGTGCGCGCCCGCATGGCCGGGCCGCAGCTCGAGCGCGCGACCGAACGCGGCGAGCGCGTCGTCGTGGCGGCCGAGCGCGTTCAGCGCGTTGCCGAGATTGTTGTGGATCGATGCGTCGTCGGGCGTGAGCCGCAGCGCACGGCCGAACGCGTCGATCGCATCGTCGTGACGCTGCAGCGCCGCATACGCGTTGCCGAGGTTGTAGTGCGCGAGCGGGAATTCGGGCGCGAGCGTCAGCGCGTTGCGGAAGCGGTCGATCGCTTCGTCGAGCCGGCCCAGCGCTTTCAGCGCGTTGCCGAGATTGAGCTGCAGCGCGGCATCGTCCGGACGCAGCGCGACGGCGCGGCCGACGAGGTCGGCTGCCTCGGCATGCTGGCCCTGCTGGTGCCGCAGCACGCCGAACAGGTGCAGCGCGTCGGCGTTGGCAGGGTTGGAGGCGAGTGCGTGGCGATAGCCGTGCTCGGCCTCGGCGAGGCGGCCCGCGCGATGTGCGGCGTACGCCCGGTCGAATGCGGAATCCATGACGCGAAAAGGGGCGGAAAGCGCGTATTTTCCCACACCGCGCGGCGAGGCCGCGCATCGGCCGGTCGGCATATGGCCCCGTCACGCGGAGCGGCGTAGACTGGCAGGGTCGCGTGTCATCGAGGTCTCCATGGCTGACACACTATCCGATATCCCGCCCGTGCTGATCGTCGGCGCGGGGCCGACCGGCCTTGCCGCGGCGATGAGCCTCGCGCGGACTCGCGTGCCGGTGCGCATCATCGATCGTCTCGCCGCACCGGCGCCGTTTTCGCGTGCGATCGGCATCCAGGCGCGCACGCTCGAACTGCTGGAGCAGCATCGCGCGGTCGAACCGTTTCTCGCGCTCGGCCATCGCGCGCATGCGGCCGAGCTGCATGCCGACGGCCGCGTGATCGCGCGACTCGATTTCGATCCGCTGCAAACGCGCTATCCGTATCTGATGTTTCTCGACCAGAGCGTCACCGAGCGGCTGCTCGCCGAGCACCTGGCCGGAATGGGGGTGACCGTCGAACGCGGTACGGCGCTGACCGCGTGCGACACGGGCGCTACGTCGCTCGACGTGACGCTGCGCCGCGCCGACGGCCGCGACGAGTCGTTCGCGCCGTCGTACCTGATCGCCGCCGACGGCGCGCACAGCACGGTCAGGCACCTGCTCGGCCTGGGCTTTACCGGACATGCGTTCGAACAGACTTTCCTGCTGGCCGATTTCGCGGCGATACCCGACTGGTCCGACGAGGAGATCCACCTGTTCACGACGCCCGCGGGCATCGCGGGCCTGTTTCCGATGGGCGGCGGCCGTTACCGGCTCGTCGCGGACCGGCCGCCCGGCAGCGGCGCGTCGCCCGACTCGACGCCGTCGCTCGACGAATGCGACGCGATCATCCGCGCGCGCGTCGGCGCATCGATCTCGCCAAGCGATCTCGCGTGGTCGTCGTATTTCCATCTCCACAGCCGGATGGTCGACCGGCTGCGTCACGGCCGCGTGTTTTTCGCGGGCGACGCCGCGCACGTTCACAGCCCGGCCGGCGCGCAGGGCATGAACACCGGCATCCAGGAGGCGTTCAACCTCGGCTGGAAGCTCGCGCGCGTGCTGCGCGCCGGTGCGCCCGAGCGGTTGCTCGACACGTATCACGCGGAGCGCCATCCGATCGAGCGCGACGTGTTGCGGCAGACCGGTTTCGTCACGCAGGTGGTCGAAGCCGAGCGCGGCGCGATGAAGCTGCTGCGCGATCACGTCGTGCCGCTGCTGGCATCGTTCGGGCCGATGCGCGACGCGCTCAGGCGCACGGTCAGCGAGCTCGGCGTGCAGTACCGGAAGAGTCCGCTCACGCTCGAGCGCGTGCTCGACGGCGGTCCGCGCGCGGGCGAGCGCGCACCCGACGCGCTCGTGCACGTGCTCGACGGGCCGCTCGGTCGCGCGCCCGGCACGGCGCGGCTATACGATCTTCACGATCCGGCGAGTTTCACGCTGTTGCTGCTGGAAGAGCCGGCGAATACCGACGCCGGCGAGGTGCCGCCGATCCCGGCCGATGCGCAGGCGCTCGTGCAGGGGCTCGAACGGATCATGCCGGAAGCGGTGCGCGTGTGGCGCGTCGCCGATGCCGAAGGCGACGGCGCCGCGGGGCTCGCGCAGGAATACGGCCGCTCGCGGCCGTCGTTCTATCTGCTGCGGCCGGACGGCTATGTCGCCGCGCGCGGGCGCACGGCGACCGACGCGAACGCGCTGCTGCGCCACTGCGAAAGCTGGTTCGCGGGCATGTCGGTATCCGCGTAGCCGCGCGCTCAGGCGGGCGCCGCGGCAGGGACGAGCGACGCGCGATGCGCGGCGATCGCATCGCGCACGATCGGCGCCGCGCGCTGTCCGGCTTCACTCGACGGATCGTCGAGCGCGGCGAGCAACGCGCGACGCATCCGCGGCTCCCAGAAGCGCCGGATATGCTCGGCGATGCCGGCCAGCGCTTCGTCGCGATCGGGCATCGATTCGAAGAACGCGCCGATCTGGTTGGCCATGTCGATCAGGTGGTCGTGGTCCATGGTTGCCTCACTTGCCCGTCGTCGCGGCGGCCGGCTCGGCGGCGCGGCGCTCGAGCAAATCGAGCTGCTCCGAGTTGAAGCGCGCATACGCTTGTTGCCAGTCGGACGGTTGCGCCACCGGCAGCACCTGCACGGCCGTCACCTTGTATTCCGGGCAGTTCGTCGCCCAGTCGGAGCTGTCCGTCGTGATCACGTTCGCCCCCGATTCGGGGAAGTGGAACGTCGTGTACACGACGCCCGGCTGCATGCGCTCGGACACCAGCGCGCGCAGCACCGTCTGCCCCGCGCGCGATTCGATGCCGACCCAGTCGCCGGTGCGGATCCCGCGGTCCTCCGCGTCGTGCGGATGGATCTCGAGGCGATCCTCTTCGTGCCACCGGACGTTTTCGGTCCGGCGCGTCTGCGCGCCGACGTTGTATTGCGACAGGATGCGGCCCGTCGTCAGGATCAGCGGATAGCGCTGTGTGACCTTCTCCGGCGTCGGAATGAACTTGGTGATCACGAACCGCCCCTTGCCGCGCACGAACGTGTCGATGTGCATGGTCGGCGTGCCTTCCGGCGCGTGTTCGTTGCACGGCCACTGGATGCTGCCGAGCGCGTCGAGCTTCTCGTACGACACGCCCGAGAAGGTCGGCGTGAGCCGCGCGATCTCGTCCATGATTTCCGACGGATGCGTGTAGTGCATGTCGTAGCCGAGCGCCTGCGACAGCAGCAGCGTGACTTCCCAGTCCGCGTAGCCCGCGAGCGGCGGCATCACCTTGCGCACGCGCGAGATCCGGCGCTCCGCGTTCGTGAACGTGCCGTCCTTTTCGAGGAACGTCGAGCCCGGCAGCAGCACGTGCGCGTATTTCGCGGTTTCGTTCAGGAAGATGTCCTGCACGACGATGCATTCCATCGCCGACAGCGCGGCCGCGACGTGCTGCGTGTTCGGGTCCGACTGGACGATGTCCTCGCCCTGGCAGTAAAGCCCCTTGAAGCTGCCGTCGAGTGCCGCGTCGAACATGTTCGGGATGCGCAGCCCCGGCTCCGGCTGCAGCGTGGCCGACCACGCCTGTTCGAACTGCGTGCGCACGACCTCGTCGCTGATGTGCCGGTAGCCGGGCAGTTCGTGCGGGAACGAGCCCATGTCGCACGAACCCTGCACGTTGTTCTGGCCGCGCAGCGGATTGACGCCGACGCCTTCGCGGCCGACGTTGCCGGTCGCCATCGCGAGGTTCGCGATGCCCATCACCGTCGTCGATCCCTGCGCGTGTTCGGTCACGCCCAGGCCGTAATAGATCGCGGCGTTGCCGCCCGTCGCGTACAGGCGTGCGGCCTCGCGCACCAGCTCGGCCGGCACGCCCGTCACGTCCGCGGTCGCCTCGGGCGAATTGTCCGCCTGCGCGACGAAGTCGCGCCATTGCTCGAACGCGCGCGTGTCGCAGCGCTCGGCGACGAAGGCGTCGGCCACCAGCCCTTCGGTGACGATCACGTGCGCCAGTGCGTTGACGATCGCGACGTTGGTGCCGGGGCGCAGCTGCAGATGATGCGTGGCCTTCACGTGCGGGCCGTCGACGACGTCGATGCGGCGCGGGTCGATCACGATCAGCTTCGCGCCTTCGCGCACGCGCCGCTTCAGCCGCGAGCCGAACACCGGATGGCCGTCGGTCGGGTTCGCGCCCATCACGACGATCACGTCGGCCTGGCCGACCGATGCGAACGTCTGCGTGCCGGCCGATTCTCCGAGCGTCGTCTTGAGGCCATAGCCGGTCGGCGAGTGGCACACGCGGGCGCAGGTATCGACGTTGTTGTTGCCGAACGCCGCACGCACGAGCTTCTGCACGAGATAGGTTTCCTCGTTCGTGCAGCGCGACGACGTGATCCCGCCGATCGAATCGCGGCCGTACTTCTGCTGCAGCTTGCGGAATTGCGTCGCCGCGTAGGTGAGGGCTTCGTCCCAGCTCACTTCGCGCCACGGGTCGGTGATCTTCTCGCGGATCATCGGCTTCGTGATGCGGTCCTTGTGCGTCGCATAGCCCCACGCGAAGCGTCCCTTCACGCACGCGTGGCCTTCGTTCGCGAGACCGTTCTTGTGCGGCGTCATGCGCACGACCTGCGTGCCCTTCATCTCGGCCTTGAACGAGCAGCCGACGCCGCAATACGCGCAGGTCGTGACGACCGAGTGCTCGGCCTGCCCGAGCTGCACGACGGATTTTTCCTGCAGCGTGGCCGTCGGGCAGGCGGCGACGCACGCGCCGCACGACACGCATTCCGACGCCATGAACGATTCGCTTTCGCCGGCGGCGACGCGCGATTCGAAGCCGCGCGCGGCGATCGTCAGCGCGAACGTGCCCTGCGTTTCCTCGCACGCGCGTACGCAGCGGTTGCAGACGATGCACTTCGACGGATCGTACGTGAAGTACGGATTCGATTCGTCCTTCGTGTCCTTCAGGTGATTGGCGCCATCGAAGCCGTAGCGCACTTCGCGCAGCCCGACCACGCCGGCCATGTCCTGCAGCTCGCAGTCGCCGTTGGCCGGGCAGGTGAGGCAGTCGAGCGGGTGATCGGAGATGTACAGCTCCATCACGTTGCGGCGCAGGGACTGCAGCCGGTCCGACTGCGTGCGCACCTTCATGCCGGCTTCGGCCGGCGTCGTGCACGACGCCGGATAGCCGCGCCGGCCTTCGATCTCGACGAGGCACAGCCGGCACGAGCCGAACGGCTCGAGCGAATCGGTCGCGCACAGCTTCGGGACGTTGACGCCGGCTTCGATCGCCGCGCGCATCACCGATGTGCCGGCCGGCACCGTGACCGGCTGGCCGTCGATTTCGAGCGTGACGTCGGTATCGGCGTACCGTTGCGGCGTGCCGTAGTCGGTCTCGTCGTGCGGATCGCGTGCGTGCGCCTGGGCGGCGCTCTTGCACGCGCATTGGCCCGAGCCGCAGCCGCCTTGGCGGACGTTGTTCGTGTCGAGGGACATGCAGGGCTCCTTCTGGGTCAGGCCGCAGCCTTGACCGGGCCCGACGCGGCATCCTTGCCGGCAGCGAGCCCGAAATCTTCGGGGAAATGGTCGAGTGCGGACAGCACCGGGTACGGCGTCATGCCGCCCATCGCGCACAGCGAACCGGCGAGCATCGTGTCGCACAGGTCGCGCAACAGCGTGATTTGCCGCTCCGACGTGTCGCCGTCGCGGATCCGCGCGATCGTCTCGACGCCGCGCGTCGAACCGATCCGGCACGGCGTGCACTTGCCGCACGATTCGATCGCGCAGAACTTCATCGCGTATTCGGCCAGCTCGGCGAGATTCGACGTGTCGTCGTGCAGCACGATGCCGCCGTGGCCGACCACCGCGCCGATCGCCGTGTACGCCTCGTAGTCGAGCGGCACGTCCCACTGGTGATCGGGCAGGTAGGTGCCGAGCGGGCCGCCGACCTGCGCGGCGCGGGCCGGCCGGCCGCTGGCCGTGCCGCCGCCGAAGTCGAACAGCAGCTCGCGCAGCGTGACGCCGAACGCGAGCTCGACGAGGCCGCCGTGACGGATGTTGCCCGCCAGCTGGAACGGCAGCGTGCCGCGCGAGCGGCCCATCCCGTAGTCGCGATAGAACGCGGCGCCGCGCGCGAAGATCACGGGCGCCGTCGCGAGCGTGATCACGTTGTTGATCACGGTCGGCTGGCCGAACAGGCCCGCGAGCGCGGGCAGCGGCGGCTTCGCGCGCACGACGCCGCGCTTGCCCTCGAGCGATTCGAGCAGCGCCGTTTCCTCGCCGCACACGTACGAGCCCGCGCCTTTCGCGACGTGCAGCTCGAACGCATGCGCGGAGCCCAGCACGTGCTCGCCGAGCCAGCCGGCTTCGCGTGCGCGGACGATCGCGGCTTCGAGCGTCGCGATCGCGTGCGGGTATTCGCTGCGCACGTAGATGTAGCCGACCGTCGCGCCGGTGGCGACGCCCGCGATGATCATCCCTTCGATCAGGCAGTACGGATCGCATTCCATCAGCAGGCGGTCGGAGAACGTGCCCGAGTCGCCTTCGTCCGCGTTGCAGACGATGTATTTTTGCGCGGCGCGGGCTTGCCGCACGGTACGCCACTTGATGCCGGCCGGGAACGCCGCGCCGCCGCGGCCGCGCAGCCCCGACTCGATCAGCGTTTCGCATGCGGCGTCGCCGTCGAGCGCCAGTGCGTTCTTCAGGCCGGCGAGGCCTTCGTGTTTCAGGTAGTCGTCGATCGACAGCGGATCGGTCAGGCCGATCCGCGCAAACGTGAGTCGTTGCTGGCGGGCGAGATACGGCAGCGCGTCGACGAGGCCGACACCGCTCGGATGCGCGCCGCCATCGAGCCAGTCGGCGTCGAACAGGGCCGGCACGTCGGCGGCCGACAGGTTCGCATAGCCGACGCGGCCCGCGGCCGTCCCGACCTCGACGAGCGGCTCGAGCCACAGCAGCCCGCGCGAGCCGTTGCGGACCAGTTCGATCGCGACGCCGCGCCGTTCGGCTTCGGCCGCGATCGCGGCGGCGAGCGCGTCGGCGCCGAGCGCCAGCGCGGACGAATCGCGCGGAACATAGATGCGGGTCGTCATGCGGCCTCCGGCGTGTGGGCGACCGCGTCGGCCAGCAGCGCGTCGAACTTCTCCGGCGTGACCTTGGCGTGGAGCACGCCATTGACCGTCATCGACGGCGATTGCGCGCACAGTCCGAGGCAGTAGACCGATTCGAGCGCGACGTCGTCCGGCGTGTGGCCCGCGGCCCCGTCGCCGTGCGCGGCGTCGAACCGGCAGCCCGTGCGGGCTTCCGCGTGGGCGGCGAGCGTTTCGCAGCCCATGCTGCGGCACGCTTCGGCGCGGCACATCTGGATCGTCACGCGCGCGGGCGGCGCGGTGCGGAAATGGTGGTAGTAGGTCAGGACGCCGTGCACTTCCGCGCGCGACAGGTTCAGCGCTTTGGCGAGCGGCGCGACGCAGCCCGAAGGCACGTAGCCCGCGTCGTCCTGGATCGCGTGCAGGATCGCGACGAGCGACCGGCCGGCGCGCGCGTGGCGCTCGACGAGCGCGTCGGGCGCAGGGGAATTCGGGGACATCGGTTATGCTCCTCCAAAGTCTCATATGCGCTCGGAATTCATATAGTGCGCAGCGTGACTTCGTTCTGATTGATTTTCACCAACGATAAGCGGAAGATTTCGCGGTCGCAATAGGAAATCGGAGTGCATAATTGATTCGAATCGAATGCGACGCGTATCTGACCGTGCGCGACACCGAAGGCCGGTCGGCCAGCCTGTCCGACGTCGCGCCGCTGCTGGAACTCGTGGCCGGGACGGGCAGCATCGCTCAGGCTGCGCAAGCCAAGGGGCTGTCGTACCGGCACGCGTGGGGCATGCTGCGCGCGCTGGAGTTGTGCGTCGGCGGCGCGCTGATCGAGACCGCGCGCGGCAAGGGGTCGACGCTGTCGGCGCTCGGGCAGGCGGTCGTCGATGCGCAGCGCCTCGCGCGCAGCCGCCTCGACGGGAACCTGCGCACGCTGGCGGCCGAGGTGGCCAGCGAACTGAACCGCCGGCTCGCGCAGCGCGACGGGGCCGTGCGCATTCATGCGTCGCACGGGTACGCGGTGGCGACGCTCGTCTCCGCGCTCGTCGATGCGCAGGCGGCCGTCGACATCAAATACCGCGAGAGCGTCGAGGCCGTGCAGGCGCTCGCGCGCGGCGAATGCGACCTCGCCGGCTTCCATTTGCCGCGCGGCGCGTTTCGCGCGCAGTGCGCGCAAATCTACCGGCCGTGGCTCGACGACACGCGCCACGTGCTGATTCACCTGACGCGCCGCCAGCAGGGATTGTTCGTTCCCCGCGGCAACCCGAAGCAGGTCCGCGGGCTCGCGGATCTGGCACGCAACGACATCCGCTTCGTCAACCGGCAGCCGGGGTCTGGCACGCGCATGCTGCTCGATCTCGCGTTGCGCGCGATCGGCATCGATCCGGAGCGCATCGACGGCTATGCGTCGGCCGAACTCACGCATTCGGCGATCGCGGCGTTCGTCGCGAGCGGCATGGCCGATCTCGGTTTCGGCGTCGAGCCGGCCGCCCGTCATTTCGGGCTCGACTTCATCCCGGTCGTCGACGAGGATTATTACTTCGCCTGCGAACGCGCGCGGCTCGATGTGCGGCCGCTGGCCGATGTGCTGGCGCTGCTGCGCGACGCACGCTTCGTCGAGCGCGTCGCGCATCTCGACGGCTACGATCCGGCCGCGTGCGGCGCGCTGGAACACATCGCGACCGGGCTGGCCGGCGGCGACGGCGCGCGCGCGCCGGACGGCAATTCCCGGTAACGCGGCGGCGATCGAATCGCGCTGCAGCAGCGGGGGATTTGCGCTACGCTTGCCGCTCGATCAACGTTCCAACAAGCACGCCGTTCAGGCGTCATCCCGACATGAAATTTTCCGTTCCCCTTGCCGCGGCAGCGTTGACCGCGGGGCTGCTGGTCGTCGCTTCGCCGTTTGCGTTCGCGCAGAATTCCCCGGGTGTGCCCGGCGGCATCCTGAGCGAACAGTTCCGCCTGAACGAACATCCGCAGATGCCGTTCGCGGCGTCGGCGCCGTCGGAGAAATATCAGAGCGGCAAGAAGTCGGCATTGCGCCGCAAGGGTGACCTGGGCGACCCGAACGGCTGCAACCTGAAGTGCCCGATGGATACCCGGTAACGGGCAGGCAGCGTGTCGGCGCCCGAGCGGGGGGCGCCTCTTCTGCGCCGCAGCGTGATCCACTGACGGAGCTGCGTACGTTCCACCCCGATCTCGCTTGATTCGAGCCCCGCGAAGCCCGTCGCTTCGCGGGGCTCATGCTTTCTGGCGAGCGTTCATGTAATGCGGGATGGACGAAGCGGCCGTTCGCCCGCATGGGCCGCGCCGACAGTGATTAAGGGTTAACCCGTAAATCAGGAAGGATGTCTTCCTCAAACCTGCCTTATTCTTAAGCATCCACCTACATAAACTTCGGTTTGTCGGCGCTGATCAAGGTGTTCACCGCCGAATCAGACAAATCTGGAGGTAGGTCATCATGAAGTCGCTCGTTCAAGCCGTTGTCGTTGCCGCTGCTCTCGTTGCTCCGGTCGTGTCGTTCGCCCAGTCGGGTTCGACGATCACCCGTGCGCAGGTCCGTGCCGAACTGGTTCAACTCCAGCAGGCCGGTTACAACACCGCCCGCGGCGAGGACCCGCATTATCCGGAAGCGATCCAGGCCGCAACGGCGCGTGTCGCGGAGCAGCAGCGCAGTGCGCTCGCACAGGCTCGAGGCGCCGACGCCGGCGGCTACGGTGCGCAGGCGCAGGGCGCATCGGCGTCGGGTTCGCGCGCAATGGGTGTGCGCCCGGCCAGCGCGGAGGAAATGAAGTCGCTGTATCGCGGCAGCTAAGCGGCACCTCGCCCGGTATGGGCGGCGCGGGCCCCGGCGCGGCGATGCGTCGCGCGCTGCCCGAAGCCTGACCACCGGGCCGGCCGCCACCCGGCGCAATCGACGATGGCGCGGGCGCGGGAGAAACATCCGTCACCTCCGGCCGCCGAACACCGGCGGCATTCCGCCCGGCCCGTCCGTGGCTGGGCGCTTTTTCGGAAGGGAAGGGAAGGCGTGGGGCGTACGCGTTACGCCGGCAACAAAAAACCCCGCAGACTGGCGTCATGCGGGGTTCGTGCGACGAGCGCGGAATTTGGTGGAGGCGGCGGGAATCGAACCCGCGTCCAGAAGCGCTCCACGACTAGTTCTACATGTTTAGTCCAGTCTTTTGATTTAACCGCAGCGACGCGGACGAACACGCTGCACTACGGCGATTCGCTAGATTTTCGACCCTGGCGTCGCGACGCCGACAGGGCTTAACTGACGTAAATGACCTCTGGCGGTATTGCTACCGGTCTTGCGACACTAGCCCGTCAGTGAACTAGGCAGAGGACGGCGGCCCTTAGGCTGCCAGTGCGAACGTATCGTCGTTTGCAGTTACGATTTTCCCATTGATTAACGAGGTGACGGGTCCTCGACATGCCCTAGCCGCTTCACAACCCCTGTCGAAACCAGGTCGCCCCCGCGGATAAGATCGATCATTATAGCCCAACATCGCGCAGCAGGTCCCGCAGTTCCTGCGTCGTATCGACGAGGTGCTGGGCCTGCCAGTCGGCCGGCGCGACGCCGTCGCCGCAATAGCCGTATGCGGCTGCGACGGTGGCCATGCCGGCGGCGCTGCCGGCCTGAATGTCGCGCAGGTCGTCGCCGACGTAGACGATACGCTCGGGCGCGAGCGTCAACTGGTCGGCCGCATGCAGCAGCGGGGCCGGATGCGGTTTCGGATGCGGCGTAGTGTCGCCCCCGACGATGCAGGCGGCGCGCGGCGCGAGGCCGAGCAGCTCGACGAGCGGCGCGGTGAGCCGCATCGCCTTGTTCGTGACGATGCCCCAGCGTACGCCGCGCGCATCGAGTTCGTCGAGCACGTCGCCGATGCCGGGGAACAGCGTCGTATGCACGCAGAGGTCGGCTGCGTAGTTGGCCAGGAACTCGTCGCGCATCGCTTCGTAGCCGGCCGTGTGCGGATCGATGCCGAACGCGCCGCCGAGCAGGCCGCGTGCGCCGGCCGAGGCCAGCGGCCGCAGCACGTCGAGCGACGTTTCGGGCAGGCTGCGCGCGCGCTGCATCTTGTTGACGGCTGCCGCGAGATCGGGCGCCGTGTCGGCGAGCGTGCCGTCCAGATCGAACAGGACCGCATCGCAGTGCAGCAGGCGCGGTTCGTCTGCGATCCGCGCGGTCGAAAGGGGAGTCGTCATGCCGGTCAAAAGGTCATGCGCCGCGTCGGCATGCGACGAGGTAGTTGATGTCGGTGTCGTTCGACAGCGCGAAGCGCTTGCCGATCGGGTGATACGTGATGCCCTTGATCTCGGCGATGTGCAGATCCGTCGCGCGCACGAAGCCGGCCAGTTCCGACGGGCGGATGAAGCGCGCGTAATCGTGCGTGCCCTTCGGCAGCATTTGTGCGATGTATTCCGCGCCGATCACCGCGAACAGGTAGGACTTCAGGTTGCGGTTCAGCGTCGAGAAGAATACCCAGCCGCCCGGCTTCACGAGCGTCGCGCACGCGGCCACGATATCGGCGGGCGACGGCACGTGCTCGAGCATCTCCATGCACGTGACGACGTCGTAGCTGCTCGGTTCGCGCGCGGCGATCGCTTCGGCGGCGATCGCCTCGTAATCGACCGAAATGCCGCTTTCGAGACTGTGCAGATCGGCCACGCCAAGCGCTTCGGTCGACAGGTCGATGCCTTTCACCTGTGCGCCGAGTCCGGCCATCGATTCGGACAGGATGCCGCCGCCGCAGCCGATGTCGAGCACGCGCTTGCCGGCCAGGTGCGCATGCGCGTCGATCCAGCCGAGCCGTACCGGGTTCAGGTCGTGCAGCGGTTTGAATTCGGCATTCGGGTCCCACCACCGATGGGCGAGGTCGCTGAATTTCTGGAGTTCGTGCGGATCGGCGTTGGTCATGTCGGCAAACGGGCTACGAGAGGAGGGCGGTGCGTCGGTGCGTCAGCCCCGAGTATATAAGCGGGCGGACGGCGAGGCCAGCGAGCGCCTGGACGGGCGTCAATGAAAAAGCCCCGCCGGAGCGGGGCTTTGAAGCAGTCGAAAACCGCGGCTTAGTTTGCCGGAACGGTCGTCTTCTGGACTTCTTGCGTACCGACCACTTCGACTTCCACGCGGCGGTCCGGTGCGAGGCAGGCGATGAGTTGCTTGCGGTTCTTCTGGTTGCAGCCGGTCGTAACCGGGTTGCGCTTGCCCTTGCCTTCCGTGTAGATCTTGTTGGCCGGCACACCCTTGCTGACCAGGTACGACTTCACGGCTTGCGCGCGGCGCAGCGACAGACGGTCGTTGTACTTGTCCGAACCGATGCGGTCCGTGTAGCCCGTTGCGACGACCACTTCCGTGTTCATGCCCTGGATCTTCGACGACAGTTCGTCCAGCTTTTGCTTGCCCAGCGGCTTGAGCGTTGCCTTGTCGAAGTCGAACAGTGCGTCAGCTTGATACGTGATCTTCTGGCTCGTGATGGCCGGAGCGACCGGAGCGACCGGCGGCTGCGGTGCCTGGGCGACCAGTGCGCCATCGCACTTCGCGTTGGCGGTGGCCGGCGTCCAGAACGCATCGCGCCAGCAGAGCTCGTTCGTGCCGTTCATCCACACCCATTCGCCCGTGCCGTTCACCCAGTTGTCATTGACGGCTTGACGCGACGCCGGCACCGACTGTGCCGAAGCGGATGCAGCCATAACTGCGGTAGCTGCAATGAACGCGAGCTTTGAAAGTTTATTCATATTTCTCCTCTCGAAATTGAGATTACCGCAGGTTTACTGCGAGCCTGTTGACGGTGACAAGTCATACATTGCTCGAAGTATAACATTGGTGCGGCACAAAAAACGCGGCACCGCTCTGTGTAGACTTCGAGCAGCGTCTAACTTTCAGTGCGTTGGCATTTTGCCATATCGTTCCCTTCCTACGAAAAAAAATCCTCCCCACCCCAAGATCGCTTCAACTTTGTGGTGCATGCGCAACACCCGCCTGCCGTAACTTTTAGAGATTGTCAAGAGCGGGGCGGCGAAATTGCGCGATTGCATGCGGTTGTTTACTCGCGCGCAGGAAACGCGGCGGATGCGATCGCCTGCGACGTCGCGTCGCGTCGCGTACCCGCGTACCCTTTCGTCGGCCCGATTTCGACCGAGGATTTCGGCCGATTCGCCGCGGCCGCGATTTTTGCTGTTTACATATAGTGGGGGAGGCGGATTGGCGGCCGATGGGCGCATGTTAGAATCTCGCGTTGCGTTGCGCATGCAGCGCCCACGCGAAAGGCGTTCGCCGTCTTCGCTCCGAAACGATACGGATACATGGATCAATTCGCCAAAGAGACCCTGCCCACCTCCCTAGAGGAGGAAATGCGCCGTTCGTATCTCGATTACGCGATGAGCGTGATCGTCGGACGTGCCCTCCCGGATGTCCGCGATGGCCTCAAGCCCGTGCACCGGCGCGTGTTGTTCGCGATGCACGAACTGAACAACGACTGGAACCGCGCGTACAAGAAGTCGGCGCGTATCGTCGGTGACGTGATCGGTAAATACCACCCTCACGGCGATACCGCGGTCTACGACACGATCGTGCGGATGGCGCAGGATTTCTCGCTGCGCTACATGCTGATCGACGGGCAGGGCAACTTCGGCTCGATCGACGGCGACAATGCCGCGGCGATGCGTTACACCGAAATTCGCATGGCGAAGATCGGCCACGAGCTGCTCGCCGACATCGACAAGGAAACCGTCGATTTCGAGCCGAACTACGACGGCAACGAAATGCAGCCGTCGGTCCTGCCGTCGCGCATTCCGAACCTGCTGATCAACGGCTCGTCGGGCATCGCGGTCGGCATGGCGACCAACATCCCGCCGCACAACCTGAACGAAGTCGTCGACGCGTGCCAGCACCTGCTCGGCAACCCGGAAGCGACGATCGACGAGCTGATCGAGATCATCCCGGCGCCGGACTTCCCGACGGCCGGCATCATCTACGGCGTCGCCGGCGTGCGCGACGGCTACCGCACCGGGCGCGGGCGCGTCGTGATGCGTGCGGCCACGCACTTCGAGGAGATCGACCGCGGCCAGCGGATGGCGATCATCGTCGACGAGCTGCCGTATCAGGTGAACAAGCGCTCGCTGCTCGAGCGGATCGCCGAGCTCGTCAACGAGAAGAAGCTCGAAGGCATTTCCGACATCCGCGACGAGTCCGACAAGAGCGGCATGCGCGTCGTGATCGAGCTCAAGCGCGGCGAAGTGCCGGAAGTGGTGCTGAACAACCTGTACAAGGCGACGCAGCTGCAGGACACGTTCGGCATGAACATGGTCGCGCTCGTCGATGGCCAGCCGAAGCTGCTGAACCTGAAGGAAATCCTGCAGTGCTTCCTGTCGCACCGACGCGAAGTGCTGACGCGCCGCACGATCTACGAACTGCGCAAGGCTCGCGAACGCGGCCACGTGCTCGAAGGTCTCGCGGTCGCGCTCGCGAACATCGACGAGTTCATCGCGATCATCAAGGCCGCGCCGACGCCGCCGATCGCGAAGCAGGAACTGATGGCGAAGCCGTGGGATTCGTCGCTCGTGCGCGAGATGCTGACGCGCGCCGAGAGCGAGAACGCGGCGGCCGGCGGCCGTTCCGCGTACCGTCCGGAAGGCCTGAACCCGGCGTTCGGGATGCAGACCGACGGGCTGTACCGCCTGTCCGACACGCAGGCGCAGGAAATCCTGCAGATGCGTCTGCAGCGCCTGACCGGCCTCGAGCAGGACAAGATCATCGGCGAGTACCGCGACGTGATGGCGCAGATCGCAGACCTGCTGGACATCCTCGCGCGCCCCGAGCGGATCACGACGATGATCGGCGAGGAACTGACCTCGGTGAAGGCCGAATTCGGCGACGCGCGCCGCTCGAAGATCGAGCTGAACGCGACCGAGCTGAACACCGAGGATCTGATCACGCCGCAGGACATGGTCGTCACGATGTCGCACGCGGGCTACGTGAAGTCGCAGCCGTTGTCCGAGTACCGCGCGCAGAAGCGCGGCGGTCGCGGCAAGCAGGCGACGCAGATGAAGGAAGACGACTGGATCGAGACGCTTTTCATCGCGAACACGCACGACTACATCCTGTGCTTCTCGAACCGCGGCCGCGTGTACTGGGTCAAGGTCTATGAAGTGCCGCAGGGCTCGCGCAATTCGCGCGGCCGTCCGATCGTCAACATGTTCCCGCTGCAGGAAGGCGAGAAGATCAACGTCGTGCTGCCGGTCAAGGAATTCTCGGCCGACAAGTTCATCTTCATGGCGACGTCGCTCGGCACCGTGAAGAAGACGCCGCTCGAAGCGTTCAGCCGCCCGATGAAGAAGGGCATCATCGCAGTCGGCCTCGACGACGGCGACTACCTGATCGGTGCGTCGATCACCGACGGCGCGCACGACGTGATGCTGTTCTCGGACTCCGGCAAGGCCGTGCGTTTCGACGAGAACGACGTGCGTCCAATGGGGCGCGAGGCGCGCGGCGTGCGCGGCATGCAGCTCGAGGACGGGCAGCAGGTCATCGCGATGCTCGTCGCGGGCAGCGAGGAGCAGACCGTGCTCACCGCGACCGAAAACGGCTACGGCAAGCGCACGCCGATCACCGAGTACACGCGCCATGGCCGCGGGACGAAGGGTATGATCGCGATCCAGACGTCCGAGCGCAACGGCAAGGTCGTGGCTGCCACGCTCGTCGACGCCGAGGATCAGATCATGCTGATCACGACGGCCGGCGTGTTGATTCGCACCCGCGTATCCGAGATTCGCGAGATGGGGCGCGCCACGCAAGGTGTTACACTCATCAGTCTCGATGAGGGTACGAAGCTCTCTGGCCTCCAGCAGATCGCCGAGGCCGAAGAGGGAGAGGGCGAAGCCGACGAGGCGTCGGACGGCGAAGCCTGAAGAACGGATGAGACTCTGGCCGCCGCGGGCGAAAAGCGCCGCGGCCGGCGAGCAACCATTCATATTTCCAAAAGGGAGTGATGATGCAAAAGCAATTCAAGCAACTGGTTCTGCTGGCTGCACTGGTGCCGACTTTCGCGATGGCGCAGGCGCTGTCGAATTCCGCACCGGCTGCTCCGGCGGCAGCTGCGCCGATCGATGCCGACAAGAAGGCAGCGATCAAGGATCTGCTCGACGCGATCGACGCGCCGAAGCTCGTGTCGGCAATCGGCAACAGCGCCGAAATGCAGGCCAAGCAGCTCGTGCCGGCCATCCTGTCGGACGCGCTGTCGGAAAACAAGACGCTGAACGACAAGCAGAAGCAGGCTGCCGTTCCGACGCTGCAGAAGAACGCGGTGCCGAAGCTGGTCGACGGTGCTGGCAAGGTGTTCGGCACGCAACAGTTCCAGAGCGACGCGATGTCGGCTCAGTACGACGCGTACGCGAAGTACTACAGCACGTCGGAGATCAAGGATCTGACGACGTTCTACAAGAGCCCGACGGGCCGCAAGTTCATCCAGGTTCAGGATCAGGTCGGTCGCGACGTGGTCAACGGCCTGATGCAGAAGTACATGCCGCAAGCGATCCAGGCAACGCGTACGCAGGCTGACAAGGAAGTCGCAGCAGTCAAGCCGGGCAAGTAAGCTGTCCGGGCGCGCCCCCCCGGCCGTTCGGCCGGGTTTGGCGGGAGCCTGACGACAGTGCGATAATGGCCGTTTGCGCGCGAGCGCAAGCGGCCATTTCTTTTCTGGCGCGTTTTGCCGGCGACAAGCCGGTCGCGTCCCTCCCGAGGTTTTCACGATGCGCGTCTTTAATTTCTCCGCCGGCCCTGCGGCGATGCCCGAGGAAGTGCTGCGGCAGGCCGCCGACGAAATGCTCGACTGGCACGGCAGCGGCATGAGCGTGATGGAGATGAGCCATCGCGGCAAGGAATTCATGTCGATCCACGAGGCCGCGCTGACCGACCTGCGCGACCTGCTAGGCGTGCCGGCGAGCCACCGGATCCTGTTTCTGCAGGGCGGCGGCATCGCGGAAAACGCGATCGTGCCGATGAACCTGCTGGGCGCGCGCAAGACGGCCGACTTCGTCGTGACGGGTTCGTGGTCGCAGAAATCGTTCGGCGAGGCGAACAAGTTCTGCACGCCGCATCTGGCCGCGAGCGGCAAGAC
This sequence comes from Burkholderia sp. BCC0398, assembly GCF_902833245.1. NCBI lineage: Bacteria > Pseudomonadati > Pseudomonadota > Betaproteobacteria > Burkholderiales > Burkholderiaceae > Burkholderia > Burkholderia sp. BCC0398. The sequence goes on along the minus strand of NZ_CADFEM010000018.1, from coordinate 31,595 downwards.
GGAAGACGGCTTCACGCGTGCGCCCGTGCGCGCGGAATGGCAACTATCGGACGATCCGGCCTACGTGCATCTGTGCACCAACGAGACGATCGACGGCGTCGAGACGTTCGAGATCCCCGATCTCGGCGACGTGCCGCTGGTCGCGGATGTCTCGTCGCACATCCTGTCGCGTCCGATGGACGTCGCGAAGTACGGCGTGCTGTTTGGCGGCGCGCAGAAGAACATCGGGATGGCCGGCGTGACGGTCGTGATCGTGCGCGAGGATCTGCTCGATCGCGCGCTGTCGATCTGCCCGTCCGCGTTCGAATGGAAGACCATCGCCGCGAACAACTCGCTGTACAACACGCCGCCCACCTACGCGATCTACATCGCGGGCCTCGTGTTCCAGTGGCTGAAGCGGCAGGGCGGCCTCGAAGCGATCGAGGCCCGCAATATCGAAAAATCGAAGCTGCTCTACGACACGATCGACGCGAGCAGCTTCTATCTGAACAAGGTCGAGCCGGCAGCACGTTCGCGGATGAACGTGCCGTTTTTCCTGGCCGACGAAACGCGCAACGAAGACTTCCTTGCCGGCGCAAAGGCGCGCGGGCTGCTGCAGCTGAAGGGCCACAAGTCCGTCGGCGGCATGCGGGCGTCGATCTACAACGCGGTGCCGCTCGAGGGCGTGAAGGCGCTCGTCGAGTACATGAAGGACTTCGAGCAGCGCGGCGCCTGACGGCGGCGCTGCTCAAACAGCACGGCAAAACGCATGGACGACGAACTGAATTCCCGCCTGAAACCGCTGCGCGACCGCATCGACGCGATCGACGCGCAGCTGATCGCGCTCCTGAACCAGCGCGCCGCGGTGGCGCTCGAGGTGGGCGAGGTCAAGAAGCATTTCAACGCGCCGGTGTTCCGGCCCGAGCGCGAGCTGCAGGTGATCGCGCGGCTGCAGGACATGAGCGCCGGGCCGCTCGCGAGCGAGCACATCAGCGCGATCTGGCGCGAGATCATGGCGGCGAGTCGTGCGCTCGAGCAGACGATCCACGTCGCGTTCCTCGGGCCGGTCGGCACGTATAGCGAGCAGGCGATGCTCGAGTATTTCGGCCAGTCGATCGAAGGGCTGCCGTGCCCGTCGATCGACGAGGTGTTCCGCTCGGTCGAGGCCGGTGCGTCCGCGTTCGGCATCGCGCCGGTCGAGAATTCGACCGAAGGCGCGGTATCGCGCACGCTCGACCTGCTGCTGCAGACCCAGCTCGTGATCAGCGGCGAACTCGCGCTGCCGATCCATCACAACCTGCTCACGCAGAGCGGCACGCTCGACGGCGTGACGCGCGTCTGCGCGCATGCGCAGGCGCTCGCGCAATGCCAGCAGTGGCTCGCGGCGAATGCGCCGCAGCTCGAGCGGCAGGCCGTGGCGAGCAACGCGGAGGCCGCGCGCCTCGCGGCGGCCGATCCGACCGTCGCGGCGATTGCCGGCGACCGCGCGGCCGCACACTATGGATTGCAGATCGCGTTCTCGCTGATCCAGGACGATCCGCACAACCGCACGCGCTTCGTGATCGTCGGCAAGCAGCCGGCCGGGCAGAGCGGTCACGACCAGACGTCGCTGATCGTGTCCGTGAAGAACGAGCCGGGCGCCGTGTTCAAGTTGCTCGAGCCGCTCGCACGGCACGGCGTGTCGATGACGCGCTTCGAGTCGCGTCCGGCGCGCGTCGGCACGTGGGAGTACTACTTCTATATCGACATCGAAGGGCACCGTGACGATGCGGCGGTGGCGGCCGCGCTCGCGGAACTCGGCCAGAAGGCCGCGTTCCTGAAGATACTCGGTTCGTATCCGCGCGCACGCTGACGCGCGGCGGCCGTCGCGTGCTTGGCGCAGGCGGGGCGGGCAGGGCAGGCCGGTCCGCTGCCGAAGGCGGGTTCGGGCGGTATCCGGCGCAGGTGGCGCCGGGTGCGGGCCCGTTGCCCGGAATCTGGAATTCCGCGTGCGGGGCGTCGTTTCGCGCGCGTAACTTGGCTCTTGTCGTGTCAGGCTTTGCATTCAACAAACTGGTCATCTTCGGCGTCGGCCTGATCGGCGGATCGCTGGCCCGCGCGCTGCGCGAGCGCGCGCCGGGCGGCGCGGGCGAGATCGTCGGCGTCGGCCGTTCGCGCGCGTCGGTCGAACGTGCGTGCTCGCTCGGCGTGATCGACCGCGCGGCGGCGCTCGACGACGACGCGCAATTGCGCGACGCGCTTGCCGGCGCCGATCTCGTCCTGCTGGCCGCGCCCGTCGCGCAGACGGGCCCGTTGCTCGCGCGCATCGCGCCGTGGCTCGACGGCGCGACGATCGTCACCGATGCCGGCAGCACCAAGTCCGACGTCGTCGCGGCTGCGCGCGACGTACTCGGCGCGCGGATCGCGCAGTTCGTGCCCGGTCATCCGATCGCGGGGCGCGAATCGAGCGGCGTCGAGGCGGCGTTGCCGGACCTCTACGTCGGCCGCAACGTCGTGCTTTGCCCGCTGCCGGAGAACGCGCCCGACGCGGTGGCCCGGATCGACGCGATGTGGCGCGCGACCGGCGCCGACGTGCGCATGATGAGCACCGAGCAGCACGATCGCGTGTTCGCGTCGATCAGCCATCTGCCGCACGTGCTGTCGTTCGCGCTCGTCGAGCAGATTCTCGGCGAGGCTGACGCGGAACTGAAATTCTCGTACGCGGCCGGTGGTTTCCGCGATTTCACGCGTATCGCGGCGTCGAACCCGGAAATGTGGCGCGACGTGTGCGTCGCGAACCGCGCGGCACTGCTCGACGAACTCGACGGCTACACGCGCGTGCTCACGCGGTTGCGTGCGGCGATCGACGCCGGCGACGGCGCGGCGCTCGAAGCCGTATTCACGCGCTCGCGCGCCGCACGCAAGGCATGGCAGGAGCGCGGCGGCGCGCCCGCTGCCGAACCGGTCAAGAAATAACAGGACGATTCCCATGGACTACCTCGATCTCGGCCCGTACTCCAGCGCTTCGGGTACCGTGCGCCTGCCCGGCTCGAAGAGCATTTCGAACCGCGTGCTGCTGCTCGCGGCGCTCGCCGAAGGCGAAACGACGATCACCAACCTGCTCGACTCCGACGACACGCGCGTGATGCTCGACGCACTCGGCAAGCTCGGCGTGAAGCTCGCGCGCGACGGCGACACCTGCGTGGTCACCGGCACGCGCGGCGCGTTCACCGCGAAGACGGCCGACCTGTTCCTCGGCAACGCGGGCACGGCCGTCCGGCCGCTGACCGCCGCGCTCGCGGTAAACGGCGGCGACTATCGCGTGCACGGCGTGCCGCGCATGCACGAACGGCCGATCGGCGATCTCGTCGACGGCTTGCGCCAGATCGGCGCGCAGATCGACTACGAGCTGAACGAAGGCTACCCGCCGCTGCGGATCAAGCCCGCGACGATTGCGGTCGATGCGCCGATCCGCGTGCGCGGCGACGTGTCGAGCCAGTTCCTCACCGCGCTGCTGATGACGCTGCCGCTCGTGAAGACGAAGGACGGCACGACCGTCGTCGAAGTCGACGGCGAACTGATCTCGAAGCCGTACATCGACATCACGATCCGGCTGATGGCGCGCTTCGGCGTGACCGTCGAGCGCGACGGCTGGCAGCGCTTCGTCGTGCCGGCCGGCGTTCGCTACAAGTCGCCGGGACGGATCATGGTCGAGGGCGATGCGTCGTCCGCGTCGTACTTCCTCGCGGCCGGTGCACTGGGCGGCGGCCCGCTGCGGGTCGAGGGCGTGGGGCGCGCGAGCATCCAGGGCGACGTCGGTTTCGCGAACGCGCTGATGCAGATGGGCGCGAACGTGACGATGGGCGACGACTGGATCGACGTGCGCGGCATCGGCCACGATCACGGCAAGCTCGAGCCGATCGACATGGACTTCAACCTGATTCCCGACGCGGCGATGACCATCGCGGTTGCGGCGCTGTTCGCGAGCGGCACGAGCACGCTGCGCAACATCGCGAGCTGGCGCGTGAAGGAGACGGACCGCATTGCCGCGATGGCGACCGAGCTGCGCAAGGTCGGCGCGATCGTCGAGGAAGGCCCCGACTATCTCGTCGTCACGCCGCCGGAAAAGCTCACGCCGAACGCGGCGATCGATACGTACGACGATCACCGGATGGCGATGTGCTTCTCGCTCGTCAGCCTGGGCGGCGTGCCCGTGCGGATCAACGATCCGAAGTGCGTCGGCAAGACGTTCCCCGACTATTTCGACCGCTTCGCCGCGCTCGCCAAGGCCTGACCCACTGTTCCGATGAAATCGACCCGACCCTTTCACCCGACTCCCGTCATCACGATCGACGGCCCGACCGCTTCCGGCAAGGGCACCGTCGCGGCGCTCGTCGCCGCGCACCTCGGCTTCCACCTGCTCGACAGCGGCGCGCTGTACCGGCTCGCCGCGCTCGCGAGCGTGCGCTACGGGATCGCCGCGGAGGACATCGACGCGCTGGTGAAGCTGATCGACGATCTGCACATCACGTTCCGTGAAGGGTGCGCGCAGCTCGACGGCGTCGACGTGTCGAACGACATTCGTGCCGAAGCGGTCGGCAACCGCGCGTCGGCCATTGCCGTGCACGGCCCCGTGCGCACCGCGCTCGTCGCGCGCCAGCGCGCGTTCCGCAAGACGCCGGGCCTCGTGGCGGACGGGCGCGACATGGGCACGGTGATCTTCCCGGACGCCGTGCTGAAGGTGTTCCTGACGGCCAGCGCCGAGGCGCGCGCGACCAGACGGCATAAGCAATTGATGCAAAAAGGTTTTTCTGCTAATATAGATGACTTGCTCCGGGATCTTCGTGAACGTGACGCGCGCGACAGCAATCGCGCAGCCGCGCCGCTGAAGCCTGCGGCAGATGCCAAGCTGCTCGATACGTCGGCGCTTTCGGTCGATGAAGCGGTCGATCAGGTGCTGCAGTGGTACCGGGCGCTCGGCCAGCCCGCCTGAGAAGGCGGGCAGCGGTAGGTGCTTCGCGTCGCAAGCGCGGAGCGTGTTTCGAACCCTTAACCCCGTGTGGTCCTCGATCTGGCCCTTTCAGCCTGCCATTCCGGCCGGCGTGGCACAGCGAGCCATGCACAATCAGATTTTTATGTCCGACCTGCAAACCTCCACCCCGAATACCGAATCCTTTGCGGCTCTGTTCGAAGAGTCGCTGACCCGCCAAGACATGCGCGCCGGCGAAGTGATTTCCGCCGAAGTCGTGCGCGTCGACCACAACTTCGTGGTCGTCAATGCAGGCCTGAAGTCCGAGGCTTACATTCCGATCGAGGAATTCCTGAACGATCAGGGCGAGGTTGAGGTGCAGTCGGGCGATTTCGTGTCCGTCGCGATCGACGCACTCGAAAACGGCTACGGCGACACGATCCTGTCGCGCGACAAGGCGAAGCGCCTTGCATCGTGGCTGTCGCTGGAAAAGGCCCTCGACAACAACGAACTCGTCACCGGCACGATCACCGGCAAGGTGAAGGGCGGCATGACCGTGATGGTCAACGGCATCCGCGCGTTCCTGCCGGGTTCGCTGGTCGACACGCGTCCGGTCAAGGACACGACCCCGTACGAAGGCAAGACGCTCGAGTTCCGCGTGATCAAGCTCGATCGCAAGCGTAACAACGTCGTGCTGTCGCGTCGTGCAGTGATCGAAGCAACCCAAGGCGAAGAGCGCGCGAAGCTGCTCGAGACGCTGAAGGAAGGCGCGATCGTCAACGGCGTGGTCAAGAACATCACCGACTACGGCGCATTCGTCGACCTCGGCGGCATCGACGGCCTGCTGCACATCACCGACATCGCATGGCGTCGCGTGCGTCACCCGAGCGAAGTCCTGTCGGTTGGCCAGGAAGTCACCGCGAAGATCCTCAAGTTCGACCAAGAGAAGAACCGCGTCTCGCTGGGCATCAAGCAACTGGGCGACGATCCGTGGGAAGGCATCTCGCGCCGTTACCCGTCGGGCACGCGCCTGTTCGGCAAGGTCACGAACATCACCGACTACGGCGCATTCGTCGAAGTGGAATCGGGCATCGAAGGCCTCGTCCACGTGTCGGAAATGGACTGGACCAACAAGAACGTCGCGCCGTCGAAGGTTGTCCAGCTGGGCGACGAAGTCGAAGTCATGGTCCTCGAGATCGACGAAGACCGTCGTCGTATCAGCCTCGGCATGAAGCAGTGCAAGCCGAATCCGTGGGATGACTTCAGCCGCAACTTCAAGAAGGGCGACAAGATCACGGGCGCAATCAAGTCGATCACCGACTTCGGCGTGTTCATCGGTCTGCCGGGCGGCATCGACGGCCTGGTCCACCTGTCGGACCTGTCGTGGAGCGAAGCCGGCGAAGAAGCCGTTCGCAAGTACAAGAAGGGCGACGAAGTCGAAGCAATCGTGCTCGGTATCGACGTCGAGAAGGAGCGCATTTCGCTCGGCATCAAGCAGCTCGAAGGCGACCCGTTCAGCAACTACGTTGCAATGAACGACAAGGGCTCGATCGTCGACGGCGTCGTGAAGACGGTCGATGCGAAGGGTGCGGTCGTCACGCTGACGGGCGACATCGAAGGCTACCTGCGTGCGTCGGAAATCTCGCAGGATCGCGTCGAAGATGCACGCAACGTGCTGAAGGAAGGCGACAAGGTCAACGCGATGGTGATCAACATCGATCGCAAGTCGCGCGGCATCAACCTGTCGATCAAGGCGAAGGATTCGGCTGAACAACAGGAAGCGATCCGCGGCCTGCAGTCGGACTCCAGCGCTGCTGCGACCGGTACGACCAACCTCGGCGCGCTGCTGAAGGCGAAGCTCGACGGCCAGAACCAGTAAGCCTTACGAGGTCTGCTGAAGTATGACCAAATCCGAGTTGGTCGCGCAGCTGGCATCGCGATTTCCGCAACTTGTCCTCAAGGATGCGGATTTCGCGGTGAAAACGATGCTCGATGCGATGTCCGACGCCCTGGCGAAAGGGCATCGCATTGAAATTCGGGGTTTCGGCAGCTTCGGCCTCAATCGTCGCCCGGCGCGCGTCGGACGCAACCCGAAGTCGGGGGAGAAAGTGCAGGTGCCCGAGAAGTTCGTGCCGCACTTCAAACCTGGCAAGGAATTGCGTGAACGCGTCGACGGCCGCGCCGGTGAACCGCTGAAGGCTGACGATCCGGACGACGAGCGTTGAGCGTCGTTCGGTGAGCCCGGAACCTGTCCGGCGAAGGCTGAAAAGAAAAGCGCCCCTTGTGGGCGCTTTTTTCATTTCCGGCGGCATGTCCGGCAACCGACCCGCAACGCTGCGCACAGGATCTGCGCAGCCGCGGAAACGCTTCCTTTACAATACGGGTCGATTCGGTGCGACGAAGGGGAGTCGCGCGCCGCGGCAAACCTCAACAAAGAGAGGGCTTCATGAAGTTTATCGTCTGGCTGATCCGGGTATTGGTGTTCGTCCTGCTGCTGGTGCTTGCGCTGGCCAATACACAAACCGCGACGCTGAATTTCGTTGCCGGCTACGCATGGCAAGCGCCGCTGATCCTGATCGGCCTGGCATTCTTCGCCGTGGGGCTGCTGGCCGGCCTGCTGTCCGCGCTGCCTTCGATCTTTCGTTTGCGTCTCGAGAACGGGCGTTTGAAGCGCGATCTGCGTGCGGCGCGCGAAACGCCTGCCGTCATCGACCAGCCGCCGATGCCGCCCGTCATTTAACCCCGGACGCCGCGCGATCATCGCGCGGTTTTCGTCTCTGCTTCGATATTTCGCATGGATCTGGATTTCTGGTGGTTGCTCGCGATTCCGGTCGCGTTCGCGCTCGGTTGGGCGGCGTCACGCTATGACCTGAAGAATCTCCTGTCGGAGAGCGCCAACCTGCCGCGCTCGTATTTTCGCGGCCTGAATTTTCTGTTGAACGAACAACCCGACAAGGCGATCGATGCGTTCATCGAGGTGGCCAAGCTCGACCCCGAAACGGTCGAGTTGCACTTCGCGCTCGGCAACCTGTTTCGCCGTCGCGGCGAGACCGACCGCGCGATCCGCGTGCACCAGAACCTGCTGAGCCGCACCGACCTGCCGGTCAACGAGCGCGACCACGCGCTGTACGAACTGGGTCAGGATTTCCTGAAGGCCGGCCTGCTGGATCGCGCCGAAGAGGCGTTCCACAAGCTCGCGGACGGCGACTACGCGCTCGGCGCACAGCGGGCGCTGCTGACGATCTACGAGATCGAGAAGGACTGGAACAAGTCGATCGATACGGCGAAACGTATCGAATCGATGAGCGACAAGCCGCTCGGCATCGAAATTGCGCAGTTTCACTGCGAACTCGCGCAGGACGCGCTGCAGCGCAAGCAGGCCGACGTGGCGGCCGAACAGTTGCGCCGTGCGCTGACCGTGAATCCGCAGAACGTCCGTGCGACGATCCTGTCCGGCGACGCGGCGCAAGCGGCGGGCGACCACGCGGCCGCGATCGAGCACTGGAAGCGCGTCGAAGCGCAGAACCCGGCGTATCTGCCGCTCGTCGCCGACAAGCTGATGAAGGCGTACGTCGCGCTCGGCAAGAACGTCGAAGGCGCCGAGCTGCTGATGGGGTACGTCGATCGCTATCCGTCGAACGACCTGCTCGACATCGCCTATCAGCATATCGCCGGGTTGCGCGGCCAGGATGAGGCGCACACGCTCGCGCGCACGCAGATGGAAAAGTCGCCGAACCTGTCGGGGATGCTGCACCTGCTCGATGCGCAGATCGCGGCGGCCGACGAACCGCGTCGTAAGGAACTTGAAATGATGCGTGCGCTGATCAAGCAGCGTACGAAAAATCTGCCGCGGTATACGTGCCAGAATTGCGGTTTCCGGGCACGGCTCTTCTACTGGCAGTGCCCCGGATGCAGCGGCTGGGAAACCTATGCGCCGCGCCGCGTCGAACCCGCGATGCCGGGCTGATCCCGGCACGCGGAGCCAACGCGCTGCGGCCAAGTTAGTCTATTACCGGGAAGTACCGGAACATCTATGAAAATCACCATCATCGGCACCGGCTATGTCGGCCTCGTCACGGGCGCGTGCCTCGCGGAGATCGGTCACGACGTCTTCTGTCTCGACGTCGATCCGCGCAAGATCGACATCCTGAACAACGGCGGGATGCCGATTCACGAACCGGGGCTGCTGGACATCATCGCGCGCAACCGCACGGCGGGGCGCCTGCGCTTCTCGACCGACATCGAGGCGAGCGTCGCGCACGGCGAGATCCAGTTCATCGCGGTCGGCACGCCGCCCGACGAGGACGGCTCGGCCGACCTGCAATACGTGCTCGAGGCCGCGCGCAACATCGGCCGCCACATGACGGGCTTCAAGGTGATCGTCGACAAGTCGACGGTGCCGGTCGGCACCGCGCGGCGCGTGCACGGCGTGGTCGACGAGGCGCTGGCCGCACGCGGGCTCGCGGGCAGCGTCGCGCATCGCTTCTCGGTCGTGTCGAACCCGGAATTCCTGAAGGAAGGCGCCGCGGTCGAGGACTTCATGCGCCCGGACCGGATCATCATCGGCGTCGACGACGACGAAACCGGCACGATCGCACGCGAGAAGATGAAGAAGCTCTACGCGCCGTTCAACCGCAATCACGAGCGCACGATCTACATGGACGTGCGTTCGGCCGAATTCGCGAAGTACGCGGCGAACGCGATGCTCGCGACGCGCATCTCGTTCATGAACGAGATGTCGAATCTCGCCGACAAGGTCGGCGCCGACATCGAGGCCGTGCGCCGCGGGATCGGCTCCGATCCGCGCATCGGCTATCACTTCCTGTACGCCGGCGTCGGCTACGGCGGCTCGTGCTTCCCGAAGGACGTGCAGGCGCTGATCCGCACCGCGGGTGAGAACGGCCAGCCGCTGCGTATCCTGGAGGCCGTCGAGGCCGCCAACCATGCGCAGAAGGACGTGCTGATCGGCAAGATCGAGCAGCGTTTCGGCGCCGACCTGACGGGCCGCGAGTTCGCAGTCTGGGGCCTGGCGTTCAAGCCGAACACCGACGACATGCGTGAGGCGCCAAGCCGCCGCCTGATCGCCGCGCTGCTCGAGCGCGGCGCGACCGTGCGCGCCTACGATCCGGTTGCCGTCGACGAAGCGCGGCGCGTGTTCGCGCTGGATTTCGGCGACGATGCCGACGTGCTGGCGCGATTGCACCTCGTCGACACGCAGGACGCCGCGGTCACGGGCGCGGACGCACTCGTGATCGTGACCGAGTGGAAGGAATTCCGCAGCCCCGATTTCACGCGCCTGAAGGCCGAGCTGAAAGCGCCGGTGATCTTCGATGGGCGCAACCTGTACGAGCCGGATGCGATGGCCGAACTCGGCATCGACTACTACGCGATCGGTCGGCCGTACGTCGATCCCCAGTCGTTTTCCCGTGGCTGAACGTACGATGAATACTCTTCGTGAAGTCGTTCCGGTGCCGCGCGAGCAACTCGCGCGTTCGCGTGTGCTCGTCGTCGGCGACGTGATGCTCGACCGCTACTGGTTCGGCAACGTCGATCGCATTTCGCCTGAAGCGCCGGTGCCGGTCGTGCACGTGCAGCGTCAGGAAGAGCGGCTCGGCGGCGCGGCCAACGTGGCGCGCAATGCGGTGACGCTCGGCGGCCAGGCCGGGCTGCTGTGCGTCGTCGGTTGCGACGAACCCGGCGAGCGGATCGTCGAGCTGCTCGGCAGCAGCGGCGTGACGCCGCATCTCGAGCGCGATCCGGCGTTGCCGACCACGATCAAGCTGCGCGTGCTCGCGCGCCAGCAGCAACTGCTGCGCGTCGACTTCGAGGCGATGCCGACGCACGAGGTGCTGCTCGCGGGGCTCGCGCGCTTCGATGCGCTGCTGCCGCAGCACGACGTCGTGCTGATGTCGGATTACGCGAAAGGCGGCCTCACGCACGTCACGACGATGATCGAGAAGGCGCGTGCGGCCGGCAAGGCGGTGCTGGTCGACCCGAAGGGCGACGACTGGGCACGCTATCGCGGCGCATCGCTGATCACGCCGAATCGCGCGGAACTGCGCGAGGTGGTCGGGCAGTGGAAATCGGAAGACGACCTGCGCGCGCGCGTCGCGACCCTGCGTGCGGAGCTCGGCATCGACGCGCTGCTGCTCACGCGTTCGGAAGAGGGCATGACGCTCTTTTCCGCGGGCGGCGAACTGCATGCGCCGGCGCTCGCACGCGAAGTGTTCGACGTGTCGGGCGCGGGCGACACCGTGATCGCGACGGTCGCGACGATGCTCGGCGCCGGTGTGCCGCTCGTCGATGCTGTGGTGCTCGCGAATCGCGCGGCAGGCATCGTGGTCGGCAAGCTCGGCACGGCCACCGTGGACTACAACGAACTGTTTCACTGAGCGCATTCGGCGGCGCGACGAGCGCGCCGCACGAGTGGCTCGCACTTTTCAGGCAGGACGATCATGACCCTCATCGTCACCGGCGCAGCCGGTTTTATCGGCGCGAACATCGTCAACGCGCTCAACGCGCGCGGCGAGACGCGCATCATCGCGGTCGACAACCTGACGCGCGCGGACAAGTTCCGCAATCTCGTCGACTGCGAGATCGACGACTATCTCGACAAGACCGAATTCGTCGAACGCTTCGCGCGCGGCGATTTCGGCAAGGTACGCGCGGTATTTCATGAAGGCGCCTGTTCGGACACGATGGAAACCGACGGCCGCTACATGATGGACAACAATTTCCGCTACAGCCGCGCGGTGCTCGATACCTGCCTCGCGCAGGGCACGCAGTTCCTGTATGCATCGTCGGCCGCGATCTACGGCGGCTCGACGCGCTTCGTCGAGGCGCGCGACGTCGAGGCGCCGCTGAACGTGTACGGCTATTCGAAGTTCCTGTTCGACCAGGTGATCCGTCGCGTGCTGCCGAGCGCGAAGAGCCAGATCGCGGGCTTCCGCTATTTCAACGTGTACGGCCCGCGCGAGACGCACAAGGGCCGCATGGCGTCGGTCGCGTTCCACAACTTCAACCAGTTCCGCGCGGAAGGCAAGGTGAAGCTGTTCGGCGAGTACAACGGTTATGCGCCGGGCGAGCAGACGCGCGATTTCGTGTCGGTCGAGGACGTGACCAAGGTGAACCTGTTCTTCTTCGATCATCCGGAGAAGTCGGGCATCTTCAACCTCGGCACGGGGCGCGCGCAGCCGTTCAACGATATCGCGTCGACGGTCGTCAATACGCTGCGCGCGCTCGACAACCAGCCGCCGCTGACGCTCGCGCAGCAGGTCGAGCAGGGATTGATCGAATACGTGCCGTTCCCCGATGCGCTGCGCGGCAAGTACCAGTGCTTCACGCAGGCCGACCAGACGAAACTGCGCGCGGCCGGCTACGACGCACCGTTCCTGACCGTGCAGGAAGGCGTCGACCGCTACGTGCGTTGGCTATCCGGCCAGGTTTAAACCGGCGCGTTGCATCGATAGACTGGGTCTCACGGTCGGCAGCCGCCGGCCGTTTTTCTTCGGAGATCCAGCACATGATCAGGAAATGGTTTGCCGCAGCGGTCATGCTCGGCGCAGTGGCGTCGGCCTGGGCGGCCGTCGACGTCAACACCGCGAACGAGGATGCGCTCGTCGGCATCAAGGGCATCGGCCCGGCGCGGGCGAAGGCGATTCTCGACGAGCGCGGTGCACGCGGTCCGTTCAGGAATGCGGACGATCTCGCCGCACGCGTGAAGGGCATGGGCGGGCATACCGTCGAGCGGCTTCAGCAGGAAGGGTTGACGGTCGGTACGGCGGCGGGCGCGGGCACGACGCCGGCGGCCGCGGGCAAGCCGGCGGCAGCGAAGCCCGCCGCCGTGCCGGCCCGCACCGCGCAGAAATAACGGGTCGCGCGTACCCGACACCGGGCTCCTTCAGTCGCCGTCGTTGCGACGGCTTCCCGCGGCATGCCGCGGGTTTTTTGCGTGGGGCCGCGCGCGCGGCGAAACGCGAACCGCGCGGTACGCGTATTCCATCGTCGCAAAGGGGTTGCCGGCGCGCGTGCCGGTGCTGGTTTACAATCGATCGATTGATCGGCCTCGCACTCACGGTATATCCATGGCTTACAAAACTATCGAAGACACGATCGGCAATACGCCGCTCGTGCAACTGGTCCGCCTGCCGGACGACGAGATTCGCGCGCGCAACAACGTGCTGCTCGCGAAGCTCGAGGGCAACAATCCGGCCGGTTCCGTGAAGGATCGCCCGGCGCTGTCGATGATCAGCAAGGCCGAGGCGCGCGGTCGCATCAAGCCGGGCGATACGCTGATCGAGGCGACGAGCGGCAACACGGGCATCGCGCTCGCGATGGCCGCGGCGATCCGCGGCTACAAGATGGTGCTGATCATGCCGGAGGATCTGTCGGTCGAGCGCCGCCAGAGCATGGCGGCCTACGGCGCCGAAATCATCCTGACGCCGGTGAAGGGCGGGATGGAGCTGGCGCGCGACCTCGCGGAGCAGATGCAGCGCGAGGGCAAGGGCGTGATCCTCGACCAGTTCGGCAACCCCGACAATCCCGTCGCGCACTACGAAGGCACGGGGCCGGAGATCTGGCGCGATACCGAAGGGCGCATCACGCACTTCGTGTCCGCGATGGGCACGACGGGCACGATCATGGGCACGTCGCGCTATCTGAAGGAACAGAATCCGGCGATCGAGATCGTCGGTGCGCAGCCGGAAGACGGCTCGCGTATTCCGGGCATCCGCAAATGGCCGGAAGCGTACATGCCGACCATCTTCGATCGCAGCCGCGTCGACCGCGTCGAGAGCGTGAGCCAGGCTGCGTCGGAAACGATGACGCGCCGGCTGGCGGCGGTCGAAGGCATCTTCGCGGGCATTTCGTCGGGCGGCGCATGCGAAGTCGCGATGCGCATCGCGCGTCAGGTCGAGAACGCGACGATCGTGTTCATCATCTGCGATCGTGGCGACCGCTACCTGTCCACGGGCGTGTTTCCAGCGTGAGCCCGGGCGGCACGCACTGCCGCCACACGCAAAAAAAACGCCGCATATGCGGCGTTTTTGTTTTGTGCGGGCGTGCTTATTGTGCAGGTGCTTCCGTGTCCGCCGCAGGCAACGGGAGCGCGCCGCTCGCTTGCATCTGCGCTTTCACGGCTTCGCCGAGCTGGTACACGGTGAGTGCGTAGAAGAAACTGCGGTTGTAGCGCGTCAGCACGTAGAAGTTCTTCAGGCCGAGCATGTATTCGGTCGCGCGCCCCGGCGTCGGCAGGTCGACCACGGTCACCGGCGTGCCGGCTTCGGTCGTGATGTTGACCGTCGGCTCGTTCAGCGTCATGCCTGCGCGCAGCAGTTGCGACAGCGCCCAGTGCGGTTCGGGCTGGCCGTCGGCGGCGGCCTGTGCGATGCCCAGGCTGCCCGTATCGGGCGTGATTTGCCAGACCACCGGGCGGTCGGTTTCCCAGCCGTGCTGTTTCAGGTAGTTCGCGACGCTGCCGATCGCATCGACAGGACTGCTGCGCAGATCGACGTGGCCCGTGCCGTCGAAGTCGACTGCATATTCGCGGATGCTGCTCGGCAGGAACTGCGGAATCCCGATCGCGCCGGTGTACGAGCCGAGCACGGTGGTGGGGTCGAGCTGGTTGTCGCGGGTCCAGACCAGGAAGTCTTCGAGGTTCTTGCGGAACGTGGCCTGGCGGCTGTCGCGATTCGGCGTGTCCGGGTAGTCGAACGTCAGTGTGGTCAGCGCGTCGAGCACGCGGAAATTGCCCATGTAGCGGCCATAGATCGTCTCGACGCCGATGATGCCGACGATCACCTCGGGCGGCACGCCGAACTGCTCGGACGCGCGCTGCAGCGTCGCCTGGTTCGCCTTCCAGAACTTCACGCCCGCATTGATGCGGATCGGCTCGATGAAGCGCGAACGATAGACGCGCCAGTTCTTCACCGAAGGCGTCGGTGCGGGCCTCACGAGCTTGACGGCCGTGGCCGAGTAGCTGACGCGCGAGAACAGCGCATGCAGGCTCGCCGAATCGAAGCCGTTGCGGCTCACCATCTCGTCGATGAACGCGTCGACCTTCGCGTTGCTCGCGTAACGCTGCGGAACGATTTCCTCTTCGAACGTCTGGCCTTGCGGCGTCGGCTGCTGTGGCTGGGCCTGGGCGACGAGCGTGCCGGCGGGCTTCGCCGGCTGCGTCTGCGCGACGGCGGGCGCGGTGCCGAGGGCCGCCGCGACGGCAGCGACGACGAGCGGAGCGCGAACACGGAACAGCGCGGAGAGAAGGGCGGCGGGCTTGCTGGAATTCATGTCGAAGCGGGCGGACAGGGCGATTGTGTTCGGCGCAGTATACCCGACGCATCCGGCGCGCCGGGCCGAAGCCGGCCGCCGTTGTGGTAAGTTAGCGGCGAATTCGCGGCAGACGATGGACATCATTGACGGAGACCTGCGACGCACCGCGCGCCGCGGACGACAGCTTATGGCAACCGCTTTCTATACGCACCCCGACTGCATGCTGCACGAGATGGGGGAATGGCATCCGGAATGTCCGGCCCGCCTGTCGGCGATCCAGGATCAACTGATCGCGAGCCGCATCGACGACCTGATCGTGCACGAAACCGCGCCGTTCGCGAGCGAGGTCGCGCTCGGCCGCGTGCATACGCAGGCGCACATCGACTACATCCGCAGCATGACGCCGGTCGACGGTTACGTCGAGATCGATCCCGATACGCTGATGAATCGCGACACGTGGCGCGCGGCACTGCGCGCGGCCGGCGCCGCGGTCGCGGCGACCGATGCGGTGATCGAAGGCCGCTACGCGAATGCGTTCTGCGGCGTCCGGCCGCCCGGTCATCATGCGGAGCCGGCGCGCGCGATGGGCTTCTGCTTCTTCAACAACGTCGCGATCGCCGCGCGGCACGCGCTCGACGTACACGGCATCGAGCGTGTCGCCATCATCGATTTCGACGTGCACCACGGCAACGGCACCGAGGCGGCGTTCGCGAACGACGAGCGCGTGCTGATGTGCAGTTTCTTCCAGCATCCGCTGTATCCGTTCTCGGGCGTCGATCACCAGGCGCCGAACATGGTCAACCTGCCGATGCCCGCACGCAGCAACGGGATGGCGATCCGCGAAGCCGTCGACATGCTGTGGCTGCCGCGCCTCGACGCATTCAAGCCGCAGATGCTGTTCGTGTCGGCCGGGTTCGATGCGCATCGCGAGGACGACATCGGCAATCTCGGTCTCGTCGAGGCCGACTTCGAATGGCTGACCGCGCGGATCGTCGACGTCGCGCGCCGGCATGCGCAGGGCCGTATCGTCAGCTGCCTCGAGGGCGGTTACAACCTGTCCGCGCTCGGCCGCAGCGTCGTCGCGCACCTGCGCGTGCTCGCCGGGATCTGATTCCCGCTCGACCGGCCGGTCAGGGCGCGCTCAGCGCGCCGGCACGCGCGCGTGAATCCACGCGATCAGCGCGTCGATCACGCGGTCGCGTTCGAGATCGTTCATCGTTTCGTGGAAGCCGCCCTCGTACAGCGTCAGCGTACGATCGGGCGAGCCGACGCGTGCGCCGAACGAACGGCTGCCGTCGGGTTCGGTCAGCTTGTCCTCGGTGCCGTGATAGACGAGCACCGGGACGCGCAGCGCGCCGCGGCCGGCTTCGATGCGCGCCATCGCGTCGAGAATCTCCGCGCCGGTGCGGGCGGGCACTGCGCCGTGATGCACGAGCGGATCGGCGCGATTGGCCGCGACGATGGCCGGATCGCGCGACAGCAGGGCCGCGTCGATCCTGATCGCGGGGAAGGTGGGCCACACACGGCTGATGACGCGGCTGACCGCGAGCATCCAGCGCGGCACGTCGCGCCCTGGCGCAAGCGCCGGGCTCGACAGCACGAGGCCCGCCAGCGCGTGGCAGCGGGCGGGTGCGCGTTCGATCGCGTAGAGCGCCGCGACCGCGCCGCCCATGCTGTGCCCCATCAGGAACAGCGGCGCATCGCCGCGCGCGGCTTCGGCGACCAGCGCATCCGCGTCGTTCAGGTAGCCGTCGAAACGGTCGACCCACACGCGCGTGCCGGGCGACTGGCCATGCCCGCGCAGATCGATCGCCAGCACGTCGATGCCCGCTGCGTTCAGTCGGCCGGCGAGCGCGGCATAGCGGCCCGCGTGTTCGGCGAGGCCGTGCACCAGCGCGATCGTCGCGTGCGGCGGCGCGGCGCCGTCGCCGGCCGGCCAGCGGTACGACGCCAGTTCGAGCCCGTCCGCGGTACGCAGGCGGCCCATGCGCGGCGCGGGCGCCGAAGGTACCGACCCGGCGGTGGCGGGCGCGGCGGCCCGCGGGGTGGTGGTGCTCATCGGGCGTGTCTCCTGGTCGTTGGCATGTGCGTTTCGCGATCATAGTCGCGGCACTCCGGCGCGGGCCCAGCAGCGCCCCTCTAATTTCGTCTGGTTATGAAAAGATCGAAATCGATTATTAAGTGGAATGAGGGGTTTGCGGTAAAATCGCCGGCTATTCCAGATGCATCGGCGGCCGACTGGCGGGCCAACTCGCCGGCCGGCCGCCATTTTGTTTACATGATCGAATTACGCAATCTTTCGCAGCGTTTCCCCGGCCCGGGCGGCTGGGTCGAAGCGTTGCACAACGTCAACCTGACGATCCCGCAAGGCGAGGTGTTCGGCATCATCGGCCGAAGCGGCGCCGGCAAGAGCACGCTCGTGCGCACCATCAACCTGCTGACGCGGCCGACCGAAGGCAATGTCGTCGTCGGCGGGCGCGATCTCACGCTGCTGTCGGCTGGCGCGCTGCGCGAAGCGCGCCGCGAGATCGGCATGATCTTCCAGCACTTCAACCTGCTGTCGTCGCGCACGGTGTTCGACAACGTCGCGCTGCCGCTCGAGCTGGCCGGCGCGAGTCGTGCCGACATCGAGGCCGCCGTGCTGCCGCTGCTCGACCTGGTCGGGCTGTCCGCGCAGAAGGATCGCTATCCGGCGCAGATCAGCGGCGGGCAGAAGCAGCGCGTCGGTATCGCCCGCGCGCTGGCGAGCCAGCCGAAGGTGCTGCTGTCGGACGAAGCGACGTCCGCGCTCGACCCCGAAACCACACGCTCGATCCTCGATCTGCTGAAGCGCATCAACCGCGAGCTCGGCCTGACCATCGTGCTGATCACGCACCAGATGGAAGTGATCAAGCAGGTCTGCGATCGCGTCGCGGTGCTCGATGCGGGTCGCGTGGTCGAGGAAGGCCGCGTGATCGACGTGTTTCTGCAGCCGCACCACGAAGTGACGCGCGCGCTGATCGGCGACGTGATCGCGCAGGAACTGCCGCCCGCGCTGAAGGCGCGCGTGGCCGAGCGGCTGAAGACGGGCCGCGGCCATCTGCTGCGGCTCGCGTTCACGGGCTCGGGGGTCGACCAGCCGATCCTGTCGGAGACGATCCGCCGGTACGAACTCGATTTCAACATCCTGCACGGCCAGATCGACGAGATCCAGGGGCAGGCATTCGGTTCGCTCGCGGTGCTCGCGGGCGGCGAGCCGGGCAAGGTCGGGCAGGCGCTCGCGTTCCTGCGCGAGCAAGGTGTGGTGGTAGAGGAGCTTTCGTATGTTGAGTGAGATGTTCGATATGTTCGTGCAGTCGTTCTGGGAGACGCTGATCATGGTCGGCATCTCCGGGGCGGTCGGCGCGCTCGTCGGCCTGCCGCTCGGCGTGCTGCTCTACCTGACCGACCGCCAGGGCGTGCTGCAGAACCTCGCGGTGAATCGCGTGCTCGGCGGCATCGTGAACGCGGTCCGCTCGACGCCGTTCATCATCCTGCTGGTCGCGGTGATTCCGTTCACGCGGCTCGTCACGGGTTCGTCGATCGGCACGGCCGCGGCGGTCGTGCCGCTGACGCTCGCGTCCGCGCCGTTCATCGCGCGTCTCGTCGAAACGGCGCTGCGCGAAGTCGACCGCGGGCTGATCGAGGCCGCGCAATCGATGGGCGCGACCACGTCGCAGATCGTCTTCAAGGTGCTGCTGCCCGAATCGCTGCCGGGCATCGTCGCGGGCCTGACGATCACGTTCGTGTCGCTGGTCGGCTATTCGGCGATGGCGGGCGCGATCGGCGGCGGCGGGCTCGGCGATCTCGGGATCCGCTACGGTTACCAGCGCTATCTGCCCGAAGTGATGTGGACGGTCGTCGCAATCCTGATCGTGTTCGTGCAGATCGTGCAATCGTTCGGCGACTGGCTGGTGCGCCGGCTCAGCCACAAATAAAACCAAACCGATCCGATAGGGGAGAAACGATGCAACGACGCTTCATGCTCAAGTTCGCGGCGGCGCTGGGCGCGGCCGCACTGTTCGCGGGCGCGCATGCGCAGGCCGAAACCATCAAGGTCGGCGTGACGGGCGGCCCGCACGCGCAGATCATGGAAGTGGTGAAGAAGGTCGCGGCGAAGGACGGCCTGGAGATCCGCATCGTCGAATTCTCCGATTACGTGCAGCCGAACGCCGCGCTCGCGTCGGGCGACCTCGACGCGAACAGCTACCAGCACGATCCGTATCTGCAGGCGCAGGTGAAGGATCGCGGCTACAAGCTGCTCAAGGTCGCGGACACCGTCACGTTCCCGATGGGCATCTATTCGAAGCGCGTGAAGTCGCTGGCCGAACTGAAGCCGGGCGCGCGCGTCGCGGTGCCGAACGATCCGACCAACGGCGGCCGCGCGCTGCTGTTGCTGCAGAAGCAGGGGCTGCTGAAGCTGCGCGCGGATGCGGGGCTGAAGGCGACGCCGCTCGATATCGTCGACAATCCGCGCAAGCTGAAGATCGTCGAACTCGATGCCGCGCAGATTCCGCGTTCGCTCGGCGACGTCGATGCGGCCGCGATCAATACCAACTACGCGATGGAAGCGGGGTTGAAACCGAAACAGGACGCGATCGCGATCGAGGGCCCGAACGGCCCGTACGCGAACATCCTCGCGATCCGCGAGGCGGACCGGAACAAGCCGTGGGTCGCGAAGCTGATCGCCGCGTATCACTCGGCCGACGTGAAGCAGTTCATCGAAGGCAAGTTCGGCGGCGCGGTCATTGCCGCCTGGTAACCGGCAGCGCACGGACGCCCGGCGGGATTAGAGTCGATGATCGAAAACCCGGGCTTTGCGTCCGGGTTTTTTCTCTTTTAAAATAGAACGACCGTTCGCTATCATTGGCACGTCGCCAAGAAGCGGTATCCTCGACAACCATCATGGTTGGGTCCGCCTGGCCGCGCAGTCATGAGGCCGCGCTATAAAATGGCCTCTGGTCGTATTCGTAACTTTGGAGCGTGTGCATGAAAATCCTGGTGCCAGTGAAAAGAGTGGTCGATTACAACGTGAAGGTCCGCGTGAAGTCGGACAACACGGGCGTCGACATCGCGAACGTGAAGATGTCGATGAACCCGTTCGACGAAATCGCGGTGGAAGAAGCGGTGCGCCTCAAGGAAGCGGGCGTCGCGACCGAAGTGATCGCGGTGTCGGTGGGTGTCACGCAAGCGCAGGAAACGCTGCGCACGGCGCTGGCGATCGGCGCGGATCGCGCGATCCTCGTCGAATCGAACGACAGCGTCGAGCCGCTGGCCGTCGCGAAGATCCTGAAGGCGCTGGTCGACAAGGAGCAGCCGCAGCTGGTGATCCTCGGCAAGCAGGCGATCGACGACGATTCGAACCAGACGGGGCAGATGCTGGCCGCGCTGGCAGGTCTGCCGCAAGCGACGTTCGCGTCGAAGGTGACGATCGCCGACGGCAAGGCAACCGTTGCGCGGGAAGTCGACGGCGGCGCGGAAACGCTGTCGCTGACGCTGCCGGCGGTGGTCACGACCGACCTGCGCCTGAACGAGCCGCGCTACGTGACGCTGCCGAACATCATGAAGGCGAAGAAGAAGCCGCTGGAAACCGTGAAGCCGGAAGACCTCGGTGTGGACGTCGCGCCGCGTCTGAAGACGCTGAAGGTGGTCGAGCCGCCGAAGCGCGCGGCCGGCGTGAAGGTGCCGGACGTGAAGACGCTGGTCGAGAAGCTGAAGACCGAAGCCAAGGTGCTGTAAGAGGGAGCGCAAAGAAATGACGATTCTGGTGATTGCAGAACACGACAACGCGTCGATCAAGGCCGCGACGCTGAACACGGTGGCGGCGGCGGCCGAAGTTGGCAAATTCGTCGGCGGCGACATCCACGTGCTGGTCGCGGGCCACAACGCGCAAGCGGCGGCCGATGCGGCAGCGAAAATCGCGGGCGTTTCGAAGGTGCTGCTGGCCGACGCGCCGCAACTGGCCGAAGGCCTGGCGGAAAACGTTGAAGCGACCGCGCTGAACATCGCGAAGGACTACTCGCACATCCTCGCGCCGGCGACGGCCTACGGCAAGAACATCGCGCCGCGCATCGCCGCGAAGCTGGACGTCGCACAGATCTCGGACATCACGGCGGTCGATTCGGCCGATACGTTCGAGCGTCCGATCTACGCGGGCAACGCGATCGCGACGGTGCAGTCGAGCGATCCGATCAAGGTGATCACGGTGCGTGCGACGGGTTTCGATCCGGTGGCGGCGGAAGGCGGCAGCGCATCGGTCGACAAGATCGAAGCGGCAGCCGACGCCGGCAAGTCGCAGTTCGTGAGCCGTGAAGTGACGAAGCTGGACCGTCCGGAACTGACGTCGGCGAGCATCATCGTGTCGGGCGGCCGCGGTCTGGGCAGCGGCGAGAACTACACGAAGGTGCTGGAGCCGCTGGCCGACAAGCTGTCCGCAGCGCTCGGCGCATCGCGCGCGGCAGTCGACGCCGGCTACGTGCCGAACGACTACCAGGTCGGCCAGACCGGCAAGATCGTCGCGCCGCAGTTGTACATCGCGGTCGGCATCTCGGGTGCGATCCAGCACCTGGCCGGCATGAAGGATTCGAAGGTGATCGTCGCGATCAACAAGGATCCCGAAGCACCGATCTTCAGCGTGGCCGACTACGGCCTTGTCGGCGATCTGTTCTCGCTCGTGCCGGAGCTCGTGAGCGAGCTCGGCTGACGCGGCGTGACGCTTCAGCGGTAAGCACACAAGAAGAGGGGCGCGACGAGCGCCCCTTTTTTCGTTGTGTGGTCGTTGAATGAGGAGCGGATATCGCTCGTCCGGACGATTCGCGCTCGTACCGTGCCGCGCCGAACATATCGTCGCGCAGGCACGGCGGGTAACGTCGATTCGTTCAACGGACGACGCGTGCATGCGCGCGTCGACTGAAGCGTCGTGCCGAGTGGCCACTCGCAGTCGAGTCGCAGTCGCCAAAACGAGAAAAGCGCCCTCGGGCGCCTTTCTCGTTGATGCAATCGGCCCGCATCGCAGCGGGCCGTTCCGGTTTACGCGTAGGCCGGGCGCGTCTGGCCGGGCACGTCCTTCAGGTAACGATGCACCGACAGGTCGTCGGCCTGGATCGCGGGCATCTTGCCCGAGATCAGGTCCGCGAGCAGTTGGCCCGAGCCGCACGACATCGTCCAGCCGAGCGTGCCGTGGCCGGTGTTCAGGAACAGGTTCGACACCGGCGTGCGGCCGACGATCGGCGTGCCGTCCGGCGTCATCGGGCGCAGGCCCGTCCAGAACGTGGCCTTCGACGTGTCGCCGCCGCCCGGGAACAGGTCGTTCACGCACATCTCGAGCGTTTCGCGGCGCGCCGCGCGCAGCGTCTTGTCGAAGCCGACGATTTCCGCCATGCCGCCGACGCGGATGCGCTGGTCGAAGCGCGTGATCGCGATCTTGTAGGTCTCGTCGAGCACGGTCGACACCGGCGCCGCGGCTTCGTTGACGATCGGCGCGGTGATCGAATAGCCCTTGAGCGGATAGACGGGAATCTTCATCAGGTGGGAGATGAAGCGGGTCGAGTACGAGCCGAGCGCGACGACGTACGCGTCGGCACGCACCGTCTCGCTGCCGCACTGCACGCCGGCGATCTTGCCGCCCGCGATCGCGAGCGCATCGATCGGCGTGTTGTAGCGGAACTTGACGCCGAGCGATTCGGCGAGCGCGGCGAGGCGCGTCGTGAACAGCTGGCAATCGCCGGTTTCGTCGCCCGGCAGGCGCAGGCCGCCCGTCAGCTTGTGCGAGACGGCGGCGAGCGCCGGTTCGGCATGCTTCAGTTCGGCCGGCGACAGCAGTTCGAACGGCACGTTCGCTTCCTGCAGCACGGCGATGTCCTTCGCCGCGCCGTCGAGTTGCTGCTGCGTGCGGAACAGTTGCAGCGTGCCACCCGTGCGGCCTTCGTATTCGATGCCGGTATCGGCGCGCAGCGCCTGCAGGCAGTCGCGGCTGTATTCGGCGAGACGGACCATGCGGCCCTTGTTGACTGCATAGCGCTCGGCCGTGCAGTTGCGCAGCATCTGAACCATCCACTGGAGCTGGAAGCGCGTGCCGTCGAGACGGATCGCGAGCGGCGCATGCTTTTCGAACATCCACTTGACGGCCTTCAGCGGCACGCCGGGCGCGGCCCACGGTGCCGCATAGCCGGGAGAGATCTGGCCTGCGTTCGCGAAGCTCGTCTCCAGCGCCGGGCCGGCTTCCCGGTCGATCACCGTGACTTCATGACCGGCGCGCGCAAGGTAATACGCGCTTGCCACGCCCACTACACCGCTGCCCAGAATGACGACTCGCATAGCTGCTCCAGATGGAAGGAACCAGGTCGAGGCCGGGCGCACCTGCGGCTCCGTGTAACCTCTAGCTGATCTAGTTTTTTGAGCTATGGTATTGTCGAATGTGCAGTTTTTGTTATTGTATTTTTCTGGTTTTCAGCATAAACAAATGAGAACGCAACGTCAGCCCGTACGTACGCTCGACAAGCTCGACCGGCGCATCCTGAAACTGCTCCAGGACGACGGCCGGATGGCGATGAAGGACCTCGCGGAACAGGTCGGACTGACCGTCACGCCGTGCATCGAGCGCGTGCGGCGCATGGAGCGCGACGGCGTGATCACCGGCTATCACGCGCGGGTCGACCCGCATCAGCTGGATGCCGCGCTGCTGGTGTTCGTCGAGATCACGCTCGGCCACAAGGGCGGCAACATGTTCGAGCAGTTCCGCCGGGAAGTGATGAAGATCGACGAGGTGCTCGAATGCCATCTCGTCTCCGGCGATTTCGACTACCTGATCAAGGCGCGGATCGGCGAGATGGCCGACTACCGGAAACTGCTCGGCGACATCCTGCTGCAGTTGCCCGGCGCCGTGCAGTCGAAGAGCTATGTCGTGATGGAGGAAATCAAGGAAACGCTGACGATTGCGGTCGGCGAGTGACGCTGGGCGGCCCGTCGTCGGGCCCTTTATCCCACCCTTGGCATGCTGCGCCCAATACTGTATAAATGTACAGTATTGGGCGCAGGCGAATGGGTGGGCACATGGACGATCGGTCCGACAACGAATTTCCGGTAGCGCCGCCCGTGCCCCGCAAGGGGCGCGGCGCGGTCGACAACCTGCAGGGGCGGTATGAAATCGCGCAGCGCGAAGCGGTGGACGACGGCTGGACGCACGCGTCCGACGATGCCGATTTCCCCGCGCCGCTGCGCACGCAGGTCTTCGAGGAGCGGGCGAAGAGCATCCTGACGCGCAACCAGTCGCCCGATATTCCGTTCAGCGTGTCGCTCAATCCGTATCGCGGCTGCGAGCACGGCTGTATCTATTGCTTCGCGCGGCCGACGCACAGCTACCTCGGGCTGTCGCCGGGGCTCGATTTCGAAAGCCGCATCTACGCGAAGGTCAATGCAGCCGAACTGCTCGAGCGCGAGATTTCGCGCAAGCGCTACGTGCCGGAGCCGATCGCGCTCGGCGTCAACACCGACGCGTACCAGCCGGTCGAGCGCGACCTGCGCATCACGCGCAGCGTGATCCAGGTGATGCACGACCGCGGGCTGCCGTTCGCGGCGATCACGAAGTCGTCGCTGATCGAGCGCGATCTCGACCTGCTCGCGCCGATGGCCGAACGCGGGCAGGTGATGGCGGCGGTCACGATCACGACGCTCGATGCCGAACTGGCGCGCACGCTCGAGCCGCGCGCGGCCACGCCGGCGCGGCGGTTGCGCACGATCCGTGCGCTGCGCGATGCGGGCGTGCCGGTCGGCGTGAGCATTGCACCGGTGATTCCGTTCGTGACCGAGCCCGACATGGAGCACGTGCTGGAGGCCTGCGCGGAAGCCGGTGCGACGCATGCGAGCTACATCGTCCTGAGGTTGCCGTGGGAGGTCGCGCCGCTGTTCAAGCAGTGGCTTGCCGCGCATTTTCCCGATCGCGCGGAGCGCGTGATGAATCGCGTGCGCGACATGCGCGGCGGCAAGGATTACGACTCGGATTTCTCGAAACGGATGAAGGGCGAGGGGATCTGGGCCGACCTGCTGCGGCAGCGCTTCCGTCAGGCCGTCAAGCGGCTCGGGTTGAACGAACGCACGAACGGCATCCTCGATCTGTCGCGGTTCCGCGGTGCGCCTGCCGCCGGGGTGCCGGCGCCGCGCGTCGCGGTTCGTGCAGCTGGCGCGAAATCGCGCGACGACATGCAGTTGAACCTGTTCTGACCGGCGAGCAACGCAGTCGCCGGTGGGCCGTATCGACCGTATTGGTCGTGCTTACTGCGAAATCTGCTTGGCCGCTTCAACCTGCGATTCGAAGTACGTCTGGAACGACAGCGCGAGTGCGGTCATCAACAGGAACGCGCCGATCAGCAGCGAGAAGATCACGACGAAGATCACGGTCCAGCCCGACTGGCTCTGCTTGCCGGTGTCGGCGTTGAATTGCGCATCCCATTTTTCATCGGGGCGCAGCCCGTAGACGAGTGCGGCGAGGAACGCCGCCAGCAGCGAGATTGCACCGGGCACCGCGAGCCACCAGCCGAGGCCGGCGCTGCGCTGGGTTGCGGCAAGCAGCAGGAAGCCCGGGATGCCGACGATCGTCGCGAGCAGGTGGGCCCAGCCGTATACGTCGCGAAAGCCGTACAGATAGAAGCGATGCGCGCCGATCGACCCGAGCAGGAACGCGAGGGCGGCGGTGAGCGTCTTGGAGCGGAAGCGGCGGGGCGATGCGGTGCTGCTGGACATGGATGGCGGCGTAGTGTCGTTGGCATGGGCGGGGCCGGCGGGCCGGCGCGGGCGCGCGGCCCGGCACGCATTCTACGATGCCCGGTCGGGGCCGGTCACCCCTCGCGTGCGTCAGGGTGCCGCATACGTCACGCGGTAGATCGCGCCCGCGTAATCGTCGCTGACGAGCAGCGAACCGTCCGGCAGCGGCAATACATCGGCCGGGCGTCCCCATGCCGTGCCGTCGGGCCGCAGCCAGCCCGTGACGAACGGCGTTTGACGAGCATGGCTGCCGTCCGCCGAGACGACCACGCGCATCACGCGGTAGCCGACCTTCGTGCGGCGGTTCCACGAGCCGTGTTCGGCAATGAAGACGTTATTGCGATACGACGCCGGAAACATCGGCCCGGTGTAGAAGCGCATCCCGAGCGCCGCGACGTGCGCACCGAGTTTCAGGACCGGCGGCACATAACGTCGGCACGCGTCGGCGCTGCCGAATTCGGGGTCGGGCGTATCGCCGCCGTGGCAGTATGGAAAACCGAAGTCGAGGCCGGCGCGCGGCGCGCGGTTCAGCTTGTCGTCCGGTACGTCGTCGCCCATCAGGTCGCGCCCGTTGTCGGTGAACCAGAGCTCGCCCGAATCCGGGTGCCATGCAAAGCCGACCGTGTTGCGTATGCCGCGCGCGACCACTTCACGCCCGCTGCCGTCGGCGTTCATCCGCGCGATGATCGCGTAGCGGCTGCGATCGGCGAGGCAGACGTTGCACGGTGCGCCGATCGGCACGTACAGCTTGCCGTCGGGGCCGAACGCGATGAATTTCCAGCCGTGATGGTGATCGGTCGGCAGTGCGTCGGTCACGACGACGGGCGCGGGCGGTTTCGCGAGCCGGTCGTCGATATGATCGACGCGCAGGATGCGCGACACGGCGGATATATAAAGGGCGCCGTCGAGGTAGGCCACCCCGACGGGCATGTCGAGCCCGGACGCGATCACGTAGCGTGCGCTGATCCGGCCCTCGTGCATCACCAGTGCGTGGACGCGGCCGTCCCGCGTGCCGACATACAGGATGCCGCGCGGCGACCACGCCATTTCCCGTGCGGCCGGGACGGCGTCGGTCAGCACGTCCACATGGAAGCCGGGCGGCACGACGAGTTCGTTCACCGGCAGCGGCGCGGCAAACGCCGGGGCCGACGCGAGGCAGGCGAGGCCGGCAAGCAGCGCCGCGAACAGGTGCTGCGCGCGGCGCATCGGGGCGGCGCGAAGAGGCGGCATGACGGTCGGTAGCATCCTGGACACGACGATTGTATGCCCGGCGGACGGGCCGTCCGCGGATTTTTACGCGTAAGTGTTTGTTGTACCTCTGGTTTCCGGCTATAATCGCGTGTTTCAGTAGTTTCGAACCCGGTTTTCCCGAAGGACATCATATGGTTATCATCCGTCTGGCTCGTGGCGGCTCGAAGAAGCGCCCGTTCTACAACATCGTTGCTACCGATTCGCGCAACCGTCGTGACGGCCGCTTCATCGAACGCGTCGGCTTCTACAACCCGGTCGCCACGAAGGGCGAATCGCTGCGTATCGCTCAGGATCGCCTGACGTACTGGCAAGGCGTTGGCGCGCAACTGTCGCCGACCGTCCAGCGTCTGGTGAAGGAAGCGCAAAAGGCGCAACCGGCTGCCTAATGGCACGGTGTGCCGGTCGTGCCGGCTGTGAGGTGCATTGATGGCGGGTCACGATTCCGGTAATGCAAGGCGCGGGCGTGCGTCATTCGGCGCATTCGTCCGCAAGCCGGTCGAGCGCGACGCGGTCGCGAACGCCGGTCAGGCTGCCGAACCAGGCAGTCCCGACGCGACGCAAGCCTGGCCCGACGATGCCGTCGAGGTCGGGGCGGTGGTCGACGCCTACGGCCTGAAGGGCTGGGTCAAGGTGGCGACGCATGCCGATGCCGGTCGCGGCGGCGACGCGCTGCTCAACGCGCGTCGCTGGTGGCTGGAACGCGGTGCGGAGCGGCTTTCCGTCCGCATCATGCAGTCGAAGACGCACAGCGATACTGTCGTTGCGCAACCCGCGGGCGTCAGCGACCGCGATGCCGCGCTGTCCATGCGGGGCTTTCGCGTGTTCGTGCGCCGGGAAGATTTCCCGGCACTGGCCGCGGACGAATTCTATTGGGTCGACCTGATCGGTCTCGAGGTCGTCAACGAGCAATCGGTGGCGCTCGGGAAGGTGAGCGGGATGATCGACAACGGCGTGCATTCGATCATGCGTGTCGAGTATCCGGCAACCGGTAAAGACGGTCAGCCGACCACCGACGAGCGATTGATTCCGTTCGTCGGCGTCTACGTCAAAACGGTGGATCAGGCGGCGCGTCGCATCGTCGTCGACTGGGAAGCCGATTACTGAAATGAACCAGGTTACCGAGAGCGCGGTGCAGTTCGACGTCGTCACGCTCTTTCCCGAGATGTTCCGTGCACTGACCGACTGGGGAATCACCAGCCGGGCCGTGAAGCAGGGGCGCTTCGGGCTGCGCACCTGGAACCCGCGTGATTTCACGACGGACAACTACCGCACGGTCGACGATCGTCCGTACGGCGGCGGTCCGGGCATGGTGATGCTGGCCAGGCCGCTCGAAGCCGCGATCGACGCCGCGAAAGCGGCGCAGGCGGAGCAGGGCATCGCGAGCACGCGCGTCGTGATGATGTCGCCGCAAGGCGCGCCGCTCACGCACGATCGGGCGGTGCGGATGGCGCAGGAACCCGGCGTCGTCGTGCTGTGCGGTCGCTATGAGGCGATCGACCAGCGCCTGCTCGACCGTTGCGTCGACGAGGAAATCAGCCTCGGCGATTTCGTGCTGTCGGGCGGCGAATTGCCGGCGATGGCGATGATGGATGCGGTCGTGCGGTTGCTGCCCGGCGTGCTGAACGATTCGCTGTCGGCCGTGCAGGACAGCTTCGCGGACGGCCTGCTCGATTGTCCGCACTACACGCGCCCCGAGGAATACGACGGCGTGCGCGTGCCGGACGTGCTGCTCGGCGGGCATCATGCCGAGATCGAGAAGTGGCGGCGCCAGGAAGCATTGAGGAATACGTTGCGGAAGCGGCCGGACCTGATCGTCCGGGCGCGCCGCGAGAAGTTGCTGAGCCGGGCCGACGAGGCGTGGCTCGCGAACCTCGCACGCGAAGCGAAGGACGCCTCCTGAGGCGGCTGCGCGAGCGGGAATTGGCGGTGCCGTACATGCGTGTGCGGCGCCTGATGTGAATCCATCCTCTATCGGGGCCAGGCCTGGAAGCAGGCGGGTGTGAACGCCGACACGATGGCATAAGGAGTCAGTAATGAATCTGATCGCAAAACTTGAGCAGGAAGAGATCGAGCGCGCGCTCGCCGGCAAGACCATCCCCGATTTCGCCCCGGGCGACACGGTGATCGTGAACGTGAACGTGGTTGAAGGTAACCGCAAGCGCGTTCAGGCTTACGAAGGCGTCGTGATCGCGATTCGCAATCGTGGTCTGAACTCGAACTTCATCGTCCGCAAGATCTCGTCGGGCGAAGGCGTCGAGCGTACGTTCCAGACGTACTCGCCGCTGCTGGCAAGCATCGTCGTGAAGCGTCGCGGTGATGTGCGTCGTGCGAAGCTGTACTACCTGCGCGAGCGTTCGGGCAAGTCGGCTCGTATCAAGGAAAAGCTGGTGTCGAAGGATCGCGCCGCAGCAGCTTCCCAAGAGTAAGAGCTGTAAGGAAAAAGCACCCAACCGGGTGCTTTTTTCATTCTGGCGCGACAATATGCTCGATACGACACGAACCCGAGAGCCCCATTGAATCGCCGCCCCATCATCGATCCCGAAGTATTGCCGGTCGAAGGCACCGGCGCCGGCCTGCCAGTCATCGATTCCAGGCTAATGACGCCGTCCGGCCTGCGAGAACGCTTCGCGCGCACGCTCGAGTGGAGCGTCGAACCCGGCGAAGCGAGGCTGCAGGAAGGCGTCGATCCGCGTAGCGCGGCCGTCCTCGTGCCGCTCATCGTCCGCGAGTCGGGCCTCACCGTGCTGCTGACGCAACGCGCCGATCACCTGAACGACCACGCCGGACAGATCAGCTTTCCCGGCGGCCGTCGCGAGCCGTTCGACCACGACGCGACCGCCACCGCGTTGCGCGAGGCGAAAGAAGAGATCGGGCTGGCCGCCGAACGCGTCGAGATTCTCGGCGCGCTGCCCGACTACCTGACCGGCACGGGTTTCTGCGTGACGCCGGTCGTCGGCCTCGTGCATCCGCCGTTCACCGTGCAGGCCGACACGTTCGAAGTCGCCGAGATTTTTGAAGTGCCGCTCGCGTTCGTGATGAATCCCGCGAACCATCAGATCCGCGTGTTCCGGTGGGAAGGCGGCGAGCGTCGTTTTTTTGCCATGCCTTACCCGAACGACGAACCGGACGGGCATTACTTCATCTGGGGCGCAACTGCCGCCATGTTTCGCAATCTGTATCGCTTCTTGGCGGCCGGTTAGGCGGGCGCGCCGGCCGGCGCGCGCGAGCGGCTGCCCGGCGACCGCGCCGGCAGCCATGCGCGGCTGACGCTGTGCTATCGTTATGCAAAAAATGACATAACTCCGAAGACGGCGCCACGCATGACTTTCTTTTCGGTTCTCCTCGCTCTCATCATCGAACAGGTCCGCGCGTTGTCGCCGAGCAATCCGGTGTTCGCACTGTTCCAGTTTCATGCGGAAACCGTCGCGCATGGCCTCGACGCCGGCAAGCAGAAGCATGGGCTCCTCGCCTGGCTCGCGGTCGTGCTGCCGTGGGTGCTGATCGTCGCGCTGATCTATTTCCTGCTGTACAAGGTGAGCTTCGTGCTCGCGTTCCTGTGGAACGTCGCCGTCGTGTATTTCACGCTCGGCTTCCGCCAGTTCAGCCACTACTTCACCGATATCCATCTCGCGCTCAACAACGACGACGTGCCGCGTGCGCGCGAAATCCTGCACGAGTGGACGGGCATCGACACGGTCGACATGCCGGTCGGCGAAATCGTCCGCCATACGCTGATCCACGCGGTCGTCGCGTCGCATCGGCACGTGTTCGGCGTGTTCTTCTGGTACGTGCTGCCGATCGGCCCGGCCGGCGCCGTGCTGTACCGGATTTCCGAATACCTCGCGCGCAGCTGGTCGACGCCGGGCGACGACCGCACGGCCGCGTTCTCGACGTTCGCGCAGCGCGCATTCTTCGTGATCGACTGGATTCCGTCGCGCCTGACGGCGCTCGGCTTCGCGATCGTCGGTAACTTCGAGGATGCGATCTATGCGTGGCGCAACCATACGCGCCAGTGGCCCGACCCGAACGACGGCGTATTGCTGGCCGCGGGCAGCGGCGCGCTCGGCGCGCGTCTCGCGGGGCCGCTCGCGGAGCCGTCGAGCCTCGATGCGCTGGCGGTCGGCGACAGCGGTCCGTTGACGGTCGGTGACGATTGCACGCCGCGCACGCTGCAGTCGGCGGTTGGCCTCGTGTGGCGCGCGGTGATCCTGTGGATGATCCTGCTGTTGATGCTGACGCTGGCCGTGTGGGTATCGTGAGTGATGCGCTAGTGTCCTGTTCCGCTGATTCGCGAGCAAAGTCGATGCAGCTTTTCGAGGATCGAATCGGCTGACGCGGTCCAGACGAAGGGTTTGCAGTTTTCGTTGTAGTG